>NZ_JAGGOO010000020.1 GCF_018614415.1 Streptomyces sp. ISL-12 | reverse complement strand
AACGGCGCGGAATCGGTCTCCTACGGGGGTTACCCGGGTCGACGCGCCAACCGCTGCGGGCGGACACCCCCCACCCCGTCCCCTTCCCGCCGTACGCGACTGCGGGCACGTCCCCATTCCGGCCACGCGGGATCAGGGACCCCGCTCACTCGCGCGGTCGGGATGGGCCCGTTCACTCACGCGGGCGGCGCAGGCCGCGCAAGCCGCGTCACCGCGGGCAATCGCGCCTCCCCCAGTGCCTGAACGGCCTGGGAGGTACCCCCAGGGGCGATGGGGGTCCCCCCGCTCGAGCGAAGCCGGGAGTGGGGGAGGGCGGGCGCGGCGGCACCCTGTCCGCGCCGGGTCGCGCCACCCACCCCTGCCTCAGCCACAGGCACGGGCACCGGCGGCGTCACTCCGCCAGGTGCCGCTCCACCGTCGCGACCTTGGACGTCAGTCCGTCCGTCACGCCGGGGCGGATGTCGGCCTTCAGGACCAGGGAGACCCGCGGAGCCCTCGCCTCCACCGCCGCGACCGCGCGCTTGACGACGTCCATGACCTCGTCCCACTCACCCTCGACGGACGTGAACATCGCGTCGGTGCGGTTCGGCAGGCCCGACTCGCGGACCACCCGTACCGCGTCGGCCACGTACTCCCCCACGTCCTCGCCGACGCCCAGCGGCGTCACGGAGAAGGCGACGATCATGCGTTCACGACCCCTTCCTGGCGGGCGCGGGACGCGATCACCGCGTCCTCGGCCTCCCGCTTCAGCCGCCGCTCGGCGAAGAAGCCGCCGGTGGGCAGGACCGAGAGGACGAAGTAGAGGATGCCGGTGCCGGCGGACCACTTGGCGCGGTTCCACGCGTCCGCCCAGAAGATCACGTACAGGACGAACAGGATGCCGTGGACCATGCCCATCACCGGCACGGCGTTGAAGTCGGTGGTGCGCTTCAGCACCGAGCAGACGAGCAGGAGGAGGAAGGAGATCGCCTCGGGTGCGGACACCAGGCGGAGGCGGCGGAGGGCTGCGGCGGTCTTGAGGTCCACGGTGGTCACCTTCGGAGGCTTCGGGAGGAGAGACGTCGACGATCATCTTGTGAACGTGCGCACAAGCGCTCGGCCATTGTGGCAAATCACCGGCGGGCCCGGCCGGGCGGGTGCGGACTCGGTTACCTTCGCAGATGTGGCGATGTTCCGACTTCAGAGCAGCAAGGTGCTCGCCGTCGACATGACCGGGGACGCCGTCAAGGCGAAGAACGGCTCCATGGTCGCGTACGACGGACAGATGAGCTTCAAGAAGCTGAGCGGCGGGGGTGAGGGGCTGCGCGGGATGGTGACGCGGCGGATCACCGGGGAGCAGATGACCGTGATGGAGGTGAAGGGGCACGGGACCTGCTGGTTCGCGGATCGGGCGTCCGAGATCAATCTGGTGGGGCTGCGGGGGGACAAGCTGTACGTGGAGTCCAGCAACTTCCTCGCGGCCGAGGCCGGGCTGCGGACCGGGACCGAGTTCACGGGACTGCGGGGCGCCTCGCAGGGCAACGGGCTGTTCACCACGACCGTCGAGGGGCACGGCCAGGCGGCGATCATGTCGGACGGGCCGGCGGTGGTGCTGCGGGTGAGCGCGCAGTATCCGCTGACCGTCGATCCGGGGGCGTACGTCGCCCATCAGGGGAATCTGCGGCAGTCCTTCCAGTCGGGTGTGACGTTCCGCACGGTCCTGGGGGAAGGCGGCGGGGAGGCCTTCCAGATCCGGTTCGAGGGGGACGGGCTGGTGTACGTCCAGCCCAGTGAGCGGAACACGATCGCGGGGGAGGTGTGACGTGGCGTTCCGGGAGATCAACGCGAAGGTGGTCGAGGCGACCGTGATGCCCGGGCAGCGGTTGTTCAGTCAGCGGGGGGCCATGCTGGCGTACCGGGGGAACGTCTCGTTCACGCCCAACGTGCGGGGCGGGCAGGGCGGGGTCATGTCGATGATCGGGCGGCGGGTCGCGAACGAGGACACGCCGCTGATGACCGTGGAAGGCAGCGGGACCGTGCTGTTCGGGCACGGCGGGCACCATGTGCAGGTGATCCGGTTGTCCGGGGACACGCTGTACGTGGAGGCCGACCGGCTGCTGGCCTTCGAGGGGACCCTGGAGCAGGGCACCGTCTTCCTCGGCGCGCAGGGCGGGGTCATGGGGATGGTGCGGGGGCAGGTCAGCGGGCAGGGACTGTTCACCACCTCGCTGAAGGGGCACGGGGCCGTGGCCGTCATGGCGCACGGGGGTGTGATCGAGGTTCCGATCACCCCGCAGCGGCCCGTCCACGTCGATCCGCAGGCCTACGTCGCCCATCACGGTGACGTACGCAACCGGCTGTCGACGGCGCTGGGGTGGCGGGACATGGTGGGGCGCGGGTCCGGTGAGGCGTTCCAGCTGGAGCTGAGCGGGAGTGGCGCGGTGTACGTGCAGGCCTCGGAGGAGAAGTTGTGAGCGTGGTTCACCATGATCCGGTGACGCTGCCGGTCGACGACAACGTCAACCCGTACACCTTCTGTGTGGAGCTGCGGGGCAGCCAGTGGTTCCTGCAGAAGGGGAAGATGATCGCCTACTACGGGGCGATCGAGTTCAACGGGATCGGGCACGGGCGGCTGGACCGGCTGGTGCGGTCTTCGTTCCATTCGCCTTTGCACGCCGGCGACTGGGTGGTGGCGGAGGGGTCGGGCAAGATGCTCCTCGCCGACCGGGCCTTCGATGTCAATTCGTTCGACCTGGAGGACGGGAACCTGACCATTCGCTCGGGCAACCTGCTTGCTTTTCAGCCAAGTCTGGCACTGAAGCAGTCGATCGTTCCCGGGTTCCTGACGCTGATCGGTACGGGCACGTTCGTGGCCGCGTCGAACGGGCCGGTGGTGTTCATGGAACCGCCGATCCGGGTGGACCCGCAGGCACTGGTGGGGTGGGCCGACTGCCCCTCGCCGTGCCACCACTACGACCACGGGTACATGACCGGACTGATGGGCGGTCTACGTGCGATGACGGGTCTGGGCGGGGCGTCCGGGGAGGAGCACCAGTTCGAGTTCGTGGGGGCAGGGACGGTGCTGCTCCAGTCGAGCGAGGCGCTGATGGCGGAGCAGGCGGTCGGTGGCGTGCCGCAGGAGCCCGGGGTGCCGGGCGGCGGGGCGCACGGGCCGCAGGGGGCGGCGCCCGGGACACCGCGTCTTCCCGGACAGCTCGGAGACCTCCAACGCCGCTTCGGGCTGTGAGCGGTACCCTGCGGAGGGTGACCTCGAACGCGTGCGCACCGCCACTCGATCACTCTTACTAGTTCGCCTTTCAACTTCTTAGGTAGACTTCATCCATGGAGACCGAGACGGCCACCCGCTGGCTGACCGATGCGGAGCAGTCCGCCTGGCGCACCCACCTGGAGGTCAACAAGCTGCTGACCTACCAGCTCGAAAAGGACCTGCAGCCGTTCGGCCTGACAATGAACGACTACGAGATCCTGGTGAACCTCTCCGAGTCGCCGGACGTGCGGATGCGGATGAGCGACCTCGCCACCGCCACCCTCCAGTCCAAGAGCCGCCTCTCGCACCAGATCACGCGCATGGAGAACGCCGATCTGGTACGGCGGGAGAACTGCGAGTCCGACCGCCGGGGGCTGTACGCGGTGCTCACCGACCACGGCATGGCGACCATGCGGAAGGTCGCGCCGCACCACGTGGCGTCCGTGCGCAGGCACTTCATCGACCTGCTGTCCCCCGAGGCGCTGACCGAGCTGGACAAGGCGCTGCGGCCCATCGCCGGTCATCTGCGGGGGCAGCGCGGCCGTCCCTGACCACCGCTACGGGGCGGCGGGCAGGCGGAGTTCGAAGAGGGCGCCGCCCTGGGGGGCCTCGCGGACGGTGAGGGTGCCCGCGTGGCGCACGGCGACGTCCCGGGCGATCGCGAGGCCGAGGCCGGCGCCGCCGTCGTCGCGGCTGCGGGCCGCGTCGAGGCGTACGAAACGTTCGAAGATCCGGTCCCGGTCGGCGGCCGGGACGCCCTCGCCGTCGTCGGCGACCGCGAGCACGGCCGTGTCGCCCTCGCGCCGTACGGAGACCTCTACCGTGGCGCGGGCGTGCCGCTGGGCGTTGTCCAGCAGGTTGGCCAGCACCCGGCCCAGTTGGCCCCGGGAGCCCTCGACCGTCACGTGCGGGTCCGACGACCGTACGGTCACCCCGGGCCGCCCTTCGGCCTGCTCCCGGGCGAGCGCGGTCAGGTCCACGCGGGCGTCGGCCGGGCGCTCCCCCGCGTCCAGGCGGGCGAGCAGCAGCAGGTCGGCGGCGAGCCGCTGGAGCCGTACGGTGTCCTCGACGGCTCCCTCGACGTCCAGCAACTCGGGGTGGGCGGCGCCCACTTCGAGCTGGGTGCGCAGGGACGCGATGGGGCTGCGCAGTTCGTGGGAGGCGTCCGCGACGAAGCGGCGCTGGCGTTCGACCGAGGTCTGGAGGGCGGCCAGGGTCTCGTTGGTGGTCAGGGCGAGGCGGGCGACCTCGTCGTGGGTGTCCGGGACCGGGACGCGGCGGGCCAGGTCCTCGGAGGCGGTGATCGCGGCCATCTCGCGCCGGATACCCTCGACCGGGCGCAGCGCGCGCCGGGTCACCAGCCAGGTGACGGCGGCGACGACGGCCGCCAGGCACGGGAAGCCGATCAGCATGACGGTCAGCGCGGTGCGTACGGCGCCGTGTTCGGCGGAGAGCGGGGAGCCCGCGTACACGGTGAGGGTGCCGCGGTCGTCGGTCTCCACGGTGACGGCGGCGAAGCGGTAGTCCTCCGTGTCGCCGTCGATCGTCGCGGAGCCGTCGGTGATGGTCGTCCCCTCCCCGATCTCGCCGGGTTCCAGACCTTCGCCGTCCTCGCGGTCCTCGTCGTCCTCGTCGCCGGTGGTGGCGGCGGGCGACGGGCTCGGGCGGACGTCGTCCAGGCCGGTGCCGCTGATCCGCTCCAGGTCCTCGCCGGCCGCGACCAGCACGCCGTCCTCGTCGGCCACCTGCACCGGCCGGTCGTCCACGTCCAGGGACAGGTCGTCGTAGGGGGTGCCGGCGGCGAGCTGGGCGGCGACCTCCCGTGCGGAGCGCTCGGCCGAGGTGCCGGCCTCGCCGAGCAGGTTCGAGCGCAGGGACAGCAGTACGGCGGTCCCGGCGGCGACCAGCGCCACGGCGACCACCAGGGTGGCGGCGAGCGTCGCGCGGGCCCGGACGGAGCCGAGGAGGCGGCTCATCGGCCCGTCTCCAGGCGGTATCCGGCGCCGCGGACGGTCACGATGAGCCCGGCGCGCAGCTTGCGCCGCAGGGCGCTGACGTACACCTCGACGATGTTCGGGTCGCCCTCGTAGGCGAAGTCCCAGACGTGCTCCAGGATCTCGCCCTTGGAGACCACCTCGCCGGCGCGGACCACCAGTTGTTCCAGTACGGCGAACTCCCGGGCGGTCAGCGTCACCTCCTCGCCGGAGAGGAAGACCCGGCGGGCGGCCGTGTCGACCCTCAGGTCCCCGTGGACGTGCACCGGGGAGGCTCCGGGCCCCTGCCGCCTGCGCAGCAGCGCCTTGATCCGGGCGACGAGGACGACGTACGAGAAGGGTTTGGTGAGGTAGTCGTCCGCGCCCGTGTCCAGGCCCTCCGCCTCGTCGTACTCGCCGTCCTTGGCGGTCAGCATCAGGATCGGCACCTCGTGGCCGGCGGCGCGCAGGGCGGCGCAGACGCGGTAGCCGTTCATGCCGGGCAGCATGATGTCGAGGATCACCAGGTCGTACGTGCCCTCACCGGCCCGGTGCAGGCCCTCCAGGCCGTCATGGACGACGTCCACGGCGTAGCCCTCGGCCGTCAGGCCCCGGGCCAGCGACAGGGCCAGTCGCTTCTCGTCCTCCACGATCAACAATCGGAGGGGGCGGCGCGAAGCGCCTCCGGCGGGGTGGTGGTGGGAGACGGGTGGGCGCATACAGGGAGGGTCGCAGAGGGCTCCTGAAGATTCCTTCAGGAGGCTTCAGGTTCCTCTCAGCGTCGGTCCGTGACAGTGAAGCCACGTCAGGGAGAAACGAACCGACTCGGGAGGAACTTCTCATGAAGCGCAACATCGTCATCGCCGCCGTCACGGCCGCCGCGCTGATCGGCGGGGGCACGGTCACGGCGTTCGCGGTCGGCGGGGAGAGCGGGACCGGCGGGACGGGCAGGGCGAGCGAGGCGAGTGAGGCGAGCGGGGACGGTCAGGGGACCGTGTCGCGGACCGCGGGGGGCGGCCAGGCGGCCGGTTCGGAGGTGACGGCGGCCGGGACGAAGGTGACGGCGGCCCAGGCGATCGCCGCCGCCCTGAAGGACACCTCCGGTACGGCCGTCTCCGCCGAGCTGGACGACGAGGACGACGAGGGCGAGGCGGCCTCGTGGGACGTCGACATCCTGGCCGGCGACGGCACCTGGCACAGCGTCCGGATCGACCCCGCCGACGGGTCGGTCCTCGGCTCCCGCACCGACGACGACGAGGACGACACCGGTGAGGTGCGGGCGGCGCTGAAGGGCAGCTCCGTCACCGCCGCCGAGGCCGCTCAGGCGGTGGCCGGCAAGGGCACGGTGACCTCCGTCGACCTGGACGACGACGGCCGGGACAAGGGCTGGGAGGTCGAGACGGACACCTCCGGCAAGGGCGAGCAGGAGTGGCGGGTCGACCTGGGCTCGGGCAAGGTCACGGCGGACCGGGACGACGACTCCGACCATGACGACAACGACGACCACGACGACCACGACGGCTCCGACGACGCCGGTGACTCCGACGACGACTGAGGACGGCTGAGGACGGCGGCAGCCGGCGGCAGCCGGCAGCGGCCGGCAGGCGGAACGGAGGCGCGGGCCGCCCGTCAGCCCGCCGTCCCCTCCGTCAGCCCCGCCACCAGTTCGTCCGCCGCCCGGTACGGGTCCAGCTCCCCCGCCACGATCCGTTCCGCCAGCGCTCCCAGGCGACGGTCGCCGTGCAGGTCGCCGATGCGTTCGCGCAGGGCCGTCACCGCGATGGTCTCCACCTCGCGGGCGGCCCGGGCCCGGCGCCGCTCGGTGAGCAGGCCCCGCTCCTCCATCCAGGCCCGGTGCTTCTCCAGCGCCTCGACGACCTCGTCCGTCCCCTCGCCGCGCGCCGCGACCGTCTTGACGATGGGCGGGCGCCAGTCGCCGGGGGCGCGGGACTCGCCGAGGCCCAGCATGTGGTTCAGCTCGCGCGCGGTGGCGTCGGCCCCCTCGCGGTCGGCCTTGTTGACGACGTAGACGTCGCCGATCTCCAGGATCCCGGCCTTGGCCGCCTGGATGCCGTCGCCCATGCCGGGGGCGAGCAGGACGACGGAGGTGTCGGCCTGGGAGGCGATCTCCACCTCCGACTGGCCGACGCCGACCGTCTCGACGAGGATCACGTCGCAGCCCGCCGCGTCCAGGACGCGGATCGCCTGCGGCGCGGCCCAGGCGAGGCCGCCGAGGTGGCCCCGGGTCGCCATGGAGCGGATGTAGACGCCGGGGTCGGAGGTGTGGTCGCCCATCCGCACCCGGTCGCCGAGCAGGGCGCCGCCGGAGAAGGGGGAGGAGGGGTCGACGGCCAGGACGCCGACCCGCTTGCCCTGCTTGCGGTAGGCCGTCACCAGCGCCGAGGTCGACGTCGACTTGCCGACGCCCGGTGATCCGGTGAGGCCGACGACGTACGCCCCGCCGGTCAGCGGGGCCAGGGCCGCCATGACCTCGCGGAGTTGGCCGGACGCCCCCTCCACCAGGGAGATGAGCCGGGCCACGGCACGCGGCCGGCCTTCCCTGGCCTGGGCCACCAGCGCGGAGACGTCCTGCATGCGCACAGCTCCCTTCGGACGCGGTCAGGCCCTGGGTACCCGGACGATCAGCGCGTCACCCTGGCCGCCGCCGCCGCACAGGGCCGCCGCGCCGGTGCCGCCACCGCGCCGCTTCAGCTCCAGCGCCAGGTGGAGTACGAGACGGGCGCCGGACATGCCGATGGGGTGACCCAGGGCGATGGCGCCGCCGTTCACGTTCACCTTTTCGGTGGAGACGCCGAGGTCCTTCATTGACTGCGCGGCGACCGCCGCGAACGCCTCGTTGATCTCGATCAGGTCGAGGTCGGAGACGTCCAGGCCCTCCTTGCCGAGCGCGTGCCGGATCGCGTTCGACGGCTGCGACTGCAAAGAGTTGTCCGGCCCGGCCACATTGCCGTGGGCGCCGATCTCGGCCAGCCACTCCAGGCCCAGTTCCTCGGCCTTGGCCCGGCTCATCACGACCACGGCCGCCGCGCCGTCGGAGATCTGCGAGGAGGAGCCGGCGGTGATCGTGCCGTCCTTCGTGAACGCGGGGCGCAGTTTGCCGAGCGACTCGGCGGTGGTGTCGGGGCGGATGCCCTCGTCGGTGGCGCACAGCACCGGGTCGCCCTTGCGCTGGGGGATCTCCACCGGCGTGATCTCGGCCTCGAAGATCCCGTTCTTCTGGGCCGCCGCCGCCCGCTGGTGGGAGAGGGCGGCGATCTCGTCCTGCTCGGCGCGGGTGAGGCCGAGGCGGGTGTTGTGCCTCTCGGTGGACTCGCCCATCGCGATGTTCTCGAAGGAGTCGGTCAGACCGTCGTACGCCATCGCGTCGATCATCTCGATCGCGCCGTACTTGAAGCCCTCGCGGGACTTGGGCAGCAGGTGCGGGGCGTTGGTCATGGACTCCTGGCCGCCGGCCACGACGATGTCGAACTCGCCGGCCCGGATCAGCTGGTCGGCCAGCGCGATGGCGTCGAGGCCGGAGAGGCAGACCTTGTTGACGGTGAGCGCCGGGACGTTCATCGGGATGCCGGCCTTGACGGCGGCCTGCCGGGCCGGGATCTGTCCGGCACCCGCCTGGAGCACCTGGCCCATGATCACGTACTGGACCTGGTCGCCGCCGATCCCCGCACGGTCGAGGGCGGCCTTGATCGCGAAGCCGCCGAGGTCGGCCCCGGAGAAGGACTTCAGGGAGCCGAGGAGGCGTCCCATGGGGGTGCGCGCACCCGCGACGATCACAGAGCTGTTCGTGGTGGAAGCCATGAGCTGCGGTCCCCTTACCGGCCTGCGCGGCCGAGGAGTGAACGAGGGTTTACTCGAAGGTACCGAGCGGTATGCCACCCGTCATCGGGCCGTCGGTGTGATCGCGCGCACGTTGCGTAACCGCCCGTGCGGCGCTCCACTGAACCCATGCTGACGCGAATCGACCACATCGGAATCGCCTGTCATGATCTCGACGCGACCGTCGAGTTCTACCGGACCACCTACGGCTTCGAGGTGTCCCACACCGAGGTGAACGAGGAGCAGGGCGTACGCGAGGCCATGCTCAAGATCAACGATACGTCGGACGGCGGATCCTCGTACCTCCAGCTGCTGGAGCCGACCCGCGAGGACTCCGCCGTGGGCAAGTGGCTGGCCAAGAACGGGGAGGGCGTGCATCACATCGCCTTCGGGACGGCGGACGTCGACGGGGACGCGGCGGACATCCGGGAGAAGGGCGTCCGTGTGCTGTACGACGAGCCGCGACGGGGTTCGATGGGGTCGCGGATCACCTTCCTGCATCCGAAGGACTGTCATGGCGTACTCACAGAACTGGTCACATCGGCGGCTGTTGAGTCACCTGAGCACTGACCCTCGTACATAGGGGCCGGTAGGGTTGGGTGCGGTCGCCGCTCGATCCAGGGTGACCCGGCCCCGTCGGCGACGGTGGGGCCGTAGCCGGGGTCCGGGTTTCGGGGGACGAGCGCCGGGGCAGCAGCACATGCTCCGCCGTTGATCTGACACCATTCCCCGGGGGCCCCGTTCGGCGGACGGCCGGGGTTCGTTCGGAGAGTGTTGCGACCAGGGGACGGATGGGACCGCGCAGTGCGGGGCTACGAGAGCCAGGAGCGAGAGCCGGCGGCTGACGTCGACCACCTCTCTCGGTTCGAGGCCGAGATGAAGCGGCTGAAGACCGAGCGGGAAAAGGCGATCCAGCACGCCGAGGACCTCGGCTACCAGGTCGAGGTGCTGCGCGCCAAGCTGCACGAGGCGCGGCGCACCATCATGTCCCGGCCCGCCTTCGACGGCGGTGATCTCGGGTACCGCGCCGAGCAGTTGCTGCGCGACGCGCAGGTGCAGGCCGACCAGATCCGGGCGGACGCCGAGCGTGAGCTGAGCCAGGCCCGCGCGCAGACCCAGCGCATCCTCCAGGAGCACGCCGAGCAGGCGGCCCGGCTCCAGGCGGAGCTGCACCAGGAGGCGGTCAACCGGCGCCAGCAGCTCGACCAGGAGCTGGCCGAGCGCCGGCAGACCGTCGAGAGCCACGTCAACGAGAACGTGGCGTGGGCCGAGCAGCTGCGCGCCCGTACCGAGCAGCAGGCCCGCCGGCTCCTCGACGAGTCCCGGGCCGAGGCCGAGCAGGCCATGAGCGCCGCCCGCGCGGAGGCCGAGCGGCTGACCGCCGAGGCCCGGCAGCGGCTGCGCGGTGAAGCGGAGTCGGCGCGTGCCGAGGCCGAGCAACTGCTGCGCCGTGCCCGCGCGGACGCCGAGCGGCTGCTGAACACGGCCGCGAGCCAGGCCCAGGAGGCCACCGACCACGCCGAGCGGCTGCGCAGCACCACCGCCACCGAGTCCGAGGAGGCCCGCCGCCGCGCCCAGGAGCTGAGCCGGGCCGCCGAGCAGCGGATGGCCGAGGCCGAGGAGGCCCTGCGCAAGGCGCAGAGCGAGGCCCAGAAGGTGGTCACCGAGGCCGAGGAGGCCGCCGCCAAGGCCCTGGCGAGCGCCGAGGCGGCCAACGAGACGCGGACGCGGACGGCGAAGGAGCAGGTCGCCCGGCTGGTCGGCGAGGCCACCAAGGAGGCCGAGGCCACCAAGGAGGAGGCCGAGCAGGTCGTCGCGGACGCCCGCGCGGAGGCCGAGAAGATCGTCGCCGAGGCCGCCGAGAAGGCCCGTACGATCACCGCCGAGGAGACCGCGAGCCAGCTCTCCAAGGCGGCCCGGACCGCCGAGGAGGTGCTCAACAAGGCGTCCGAGGAGGCCAAGCGGACCACCAAGGCCGCCACCGAGGAGGCCGAGCGGATCCGCACCGAGGCGGAGGCCGAGGCGGACCGGCTGCGCGCCGAGGCGCACGACATCGCCGAGGAGCTCAAGGGCGCGGCGAAGGACGACACCAAGGAGTACCGGGCCAAGACGGTCGAGCTCCAGGAGGAGGCGCGGCGGCTGCGCGGCGAGGCCGAGCAGTTGCGCGCCGACGCGGTCGCCGAGGGCGAGAAGATCCGCGCCGAGGCCCGTAAGGAGGCCGTCCAGCAGATCGAGGAGGCGGCCAAGTCCGCCGAGGAACTGCTCGCCAAGGCCAAGGCGGACGCCGAGGAGCTGCGGCAGACCGCGACCACGGACAGCGAGAAGGTCCGCACCGAGGCGATCGAGCGGGCCACGACGCTGCGCCGGCAGGCCGAGGAGACCCTGGAGCGTACGCGGGCGGAGGCCGAGCGGCACCGCGCGGAGGCCGTCGAGGCGGCCGAGGAACTGCGGGCGGACGCCGAGCGCGCCGCCGCCGCGCTGCGCGAGGAGACCGAGCGGGGCGTCGAGGCCCGCAGGGCGGAGGCCGCCGAGGAGCTGACCCGGCTCCAGACGGAGGCCGAGGAGCGGCTCGCCGCGGCCGAGCAGGCGCTGGCCGAGGCCCGCGAGGAGGCCGGGCGGATCCGCCGGGAGGCCGCCGAGGAGGCCGAGCGGCAGCGCGTCGAGGCCGCCGAGCGGGTCCGTACGCTCCAGCAGCAGGCCGAGGAGGAGGCCGAGCGGCTGCGTGACGAGGCCGCTGCCGACGCCTCCGCCTCCCGCGCGGAGGGCGAGGCCGTCGCCGTACGCCTGCGGTCCGAGGCGGCGAGCGAGGCCGAGCGGCTGAAGTCGGAGGCGCAGGAGAGCGCCGACCGGGTGCGGGCGGAGGCGCAGAGCGCCGCCGAGCGGATCGCCGCCGAGGCGTCCGAGACGCTGGCCGCCGCCCAGGAGGAGGCCGCCCGGCGCCGCCGCGAGGCGGAGGAGCTGCTCGGCTCGGCCCGCCAGGAGGCCGGGCAGGAGCGGGAGCGGGCCCGGGAGCAGAGCGAGGAGCTGCTGGCCTCGGCGCGCACCCGCGTGGAGGAGGCGCAGGCCGAGGCGGTCCGGCTGGTCGAGGAGGCGGACCGGCGGGCCACCGAGATGGTGTCGGCGGCCGAACAGCACGCCACCCAGGTACGGGAGTCCGTCGCGGGCCTGCACGAGCAGGCCCAGGAGGAGATCGCCGGGCTGCGCAGCGCCGCCGAGCACGCGGCGGACCGTACCCGGCGCGAGGCCGAGCAGGAGGCGGACCGGGTCCGCGCCGACGCCTACGCCGAGCGGGAGCGGGCCAGCGAGGACGCGACCCGGCTGCGGCGCGAGGCGCAGGACGAGACGGAGGCCGCCAAGGCGCTCGCCGAGCGGACCGTGTCCGAGGCGATCACCGAGGCCGACCGCGTCCGCGCGGACGTCGCCGAGCACGCCCAGCGGGTGCGTACCGAGGCGTCGGACACCATCGCCGAGGCCGAGCAGAGCGCGGCGCGCACCCGGGCGGACGCCCGCGAGGACGCCAACCGCATCCGGTCCGACGCGGCGACGCAGGCGGACACGCTCATCACCGAGGCCCGGTCCGAGGCCGAGCGGCTGACGACGCAGACGGTCGCGGAGACGGACCGGCTGCGCGCCGAGACGGTCGCCGAGACCGACCGGCTGCGGGCCGAGGCGTCGAAGGCCCTCGCCGATGCCGAGGAGGCCGCGACCCGCGCCCGTACCGAGGCCCGGGAGGACGCCAACCGGCTGCGCCAGGACGCGGCGGAGCAGGCGGACCGCCTGATCACCGAGGCCCGGTCCGAGGCCGAGCGCCTGACCACGGAGACCCTGGAGGACACCGACCGGCTGCGCACGGAGACCGTCGCGGAGGCGGAGCGGGTCCGTACGGAGGCGCTGGCCGAGGCCGAGCGGGTACGGAGCGAGGCGGCGGCCCAGGCCGACCAGGTGCTCTCGGACGCCGCCGGCGAGGCGGAGCGGCTGCGCGCCGAGGCCGCCGAGACGGTGGGTTCCGCGCAGCAGCACGCCGAGCGGATCCGCGCCGAGGCACAGCGGGTCGAGGCGGAGGCGGCGGCGGAGGCCGAGCGGGTGACGACGGCCGCCCGCGAGGAGGCCGAACGCGCCCTGGACGAAGCCCGCAAGGAGGCCAACAAACGGCGCTCGGAGGCGGCCGAGCAGGTCGACAAGCTCATCACGGAGACCACGGCCGAGGCCGACAAGCTGCTCGCCGAGGCCCGGCAGCAGGCGCAGAAGACCACCGCGGACGCGGAGGGGCAGGCCGACACGATGGTCGGCGTGGCCCGCGCCGAGGCCGACCGGATCGTGGCCGAGGCGACGGTCGAGGGCAACACCCGGGTGGAGAAGGCCCGTACCGACGCCGACGAACTGCTGGTCGGCGCCCGCCGGGACGCCACCGCCATCCGGGAGCGCGCGGAGGAGCTGCGCGACCGGCTCACCGGCGAGATCGAGGAGCTGCACGAGCGGGCGCGGCGGGAGGCGGCGGAGACCATGAAGTCGGCGGGCGACCGGTGCGACGCGCTGGTCAAGGCCGCCGAGGAGCAGCTCGCCAAGGCGGAGGCGAAGGCCAAGGAGATCGTCTCGGAGGCCAACTCCGAGGCGGGCAAGGTCCGTATCGCCGCGGTCAAGAAGGCCGAGGGGCTGCTCAAGGAGGCCGAGCAGAAGAAGGCCAAGCTGGTGAAGGAGGCCGAGGAGCTGAAGGCCGAGGCGGTCCGCGAGGCCCGTCGTACGGTCGAGGAGGGCAAGCGCGAACTGGAGATCCTGGTCCGGCGCCGCGAGGACATCAACGCGGAGATCTCCCGGGTGCAGGACGTGCTGGAGGCGCTGGAGTCCTTCGAGGCACCGGCCGGGGGCAAGGACGCCGGGGTCAAGGCCGGAGCGACGGTCGGGGCCCCTCGTTCGGGTGGCAAGTCGTCAGACGGGTAGCGTTGAGGGCGGCTTCGGTGTCTCCTGGGGCCTTTGGTCGACACTCTCGGCTAGAGCTTTGACCAAAACTTGAGCGAGGCATCGGCGTGTCCGCCACTCAAAAGAGGTGTCATTCTCCAGATCAAACACGCATCCGCTCGATTACACACCGCGTTGGCCCCTAGGATTCCACCTATCACCTCACCGGTCTCATTCGACAGGAACCCCATGAGCGACACTTCCCCCTACGGCTTCGAGCTTGTGCGGCGTGGGTACGACCGCGCTCAGGTGGACGAACGAATCTCCAAGCTCGTCTCCGACCGTGACAGCGCTCTCGCCCGCATCACCGCTCTGGAAAAGCGCATCGAGGAGCTTCACCTCGAGACCCAGAACGCCCAGGCCCAGGTCTCCGACGCCGAGCCGTCGTACGCCGGGCTCGGCGCGCGGGTCGAGAAGATCCTGCGGCTCGCCGAGGAAGAGGCGAAGGAACTGCGCGAGGAGGCCCGGCGCGCGGCGGAACAGCACCGCGAGCTGGCCGAGTCGGCGGCCCAGCAGGTGCGCAACGACGCCGAGTCGTACGCGACCGACCGCAAGGCCAAGGCGGAGGACGAGGGCGTCCGGATCGTCGAGAAGGCCAAGAGTGACGCCTCGCAGCTGCGTGCCGAGGCCCAGAAGGACGCGCAGTCCAAGCGCGAGGAGGCCGACGCCCTCTTCGAGGAGACCCGCGCCAAGGCCGCGCAGGCCGCCGCCGACTTCGAGACCAACCTGGCCAAGCGCCGCGAGCAGTCCGAGCGCGACCTGGCCTCCCGTCAGGCCAAGGCCGAGAAGCGTCTCGCGGAGATCGAGCACCGCGCGGAGCAGCTCCGCCTGGAGGCGGAGAAGCTGCGCACGGACGCCGAGCGCCGCGCCCGCCAGACCGTGGAGACGGCGCAGCGCCAGGCCGAGGACATCGTGGCCGACGCCAACGCCAAGGCCGACCGCATCCGTTCGGAATCCGAGCGCGAGCTGGCCGCCCTCACCAACCGCCGCGACTCCATCAACGCGCAGCTCACCAACGTGCGCGAGATGCTGGCGACCCTCACGGGCGCCGCGGTGGCCGCCGCCGGGTCGTCCACCGACGACGACTCCATCTCCCGCGGAGTGCCCGCCCAGCAGTCCCGCTGACGTCCGCACCCGGGTCGGACCATTGACGTAGCCCTCTGCCACTGGGGTGGCAGGGGGCTACGTCGCGTTCTAGCGTGGGCGGCATGATCGAGCTCTCGGGGCTGACCAAGCGGTACGGCGAGAAGGTGGCGGTCGACAACCTGTCCTTCACCGTGCGGCCGGGGATCATCACGGGCTTCCTCGGACCCAACGGCGCGGGCAAGTCGACGACCATGCGGATGGTGCTGGGCCTGGACCGGCCCACCGCCGGGGACGTCCGGATCGACGGCAAGCACTACGACCAGCTCAAGAACCCGCTGACGTACATCGGCGCGCTGCTGGACGCCAAGGCGATGCACGGCGGGCGCAGCGCGTACCACCACCTGCTCTGCCTGGCGCAGGCCAACGGCATTCCGGCGCGGCGGGTGCACGAGGTGCTGGACACGGTGGGCCTGACGGCGGTGGCGAAGAAGAAGGCCAAGGGGTTCTCGCTCGGCATGGGGCAGCGGCTCGGCATCGCGGGCGCGCTGCTCGGTGACCCCCGCATCCTGATGTTCGACGAGCCGGTCAACGGGCTCGACCCCGAGGGCATCCACTGGATCCGGAACCTGATGAAGACCCTGGCGGCGCAGGGCCGGACGGTGTTCGTGTCGAGTCACCTGATGAGCGAGATGGCGCTGACCGCGGACCACCTGGTCGTCATCGGACAGGGCCGGCTGCTGGCCGACACCTCGATGGCCCAGTTCATCGCCGAGAACTCGCGCTCCTACGTCCGGGTCCGCAGCCCGCAGCGGGAGCGGTTGCTGGACGTGCTGTCCGAGGCCGGGATCACTCCGGCACGGACCACGGACGAGGCGCTGGAGGTGGACGGTGACAAGTCCGAGGCGATCGGCGAGCTGGCCGCGCGGCACCAGATCGTGCTGCACGAGCTGAGTCCCCAGCAGGCCTCCCTGGAGGAAGCGTTCATGCAACTGACGGCGGAGTCGGTCGAGTACCACGCGCACGACGGGCAGCCGCCCGCGCAGCGGCCGCCGCGGCAGCAGGCCTGGGGCAGCGACTGGAGGAAGGGATGAGCATGGCGGCGACGCAGGTGGTCCGCTCGGAGTGGACCAAGATCCGGTCGGTGGCGTCCACCGTGTGGACGCTGGGGCTGGCCGTGGTCGTCACCATCGCCCTCGGCATGCTGATCTCGGCGTTGTCGAAGAGCCAGTTCGACAACATGAACGAGCAGGACCGGCTCACCTTCGACCCGACGTTCATCAGCTTCGCCGGCATGAGCCTGGGCCAGCTCGCGATGATCGTCTTCGGGGTGCTGGTGGTGGCCAACGAGTACAGCAGCGGCATGATCCGCACCTCACTGGCCGCCGTGCCCCAGCGCGGCACCTTCCTGGCCAGCAAGATCGTGGTCGCCACCCTGCTCGCCCTGCTGGTCTCCATGGCCACCAGCTTCGCCGCCTTCTTCCTCGGCCAGGCGATGCTGGGTGACCTGAGCACGTCCATCGGCGACGACGGGGTGCTGCGCGCGGTGATCGGCGGCGGCCTCTACATGACGCTGATCGCGGTGTTCTCCATGGGCGTCGCGGCGATGCTGCGCTCACCGATGCTGTCGCTGGGCATCCTGATGCCGTTCTTCTTCCTCATCTCCAACATCCTGGGCAGCGTCGACGTGACGAAGAAGGTCGGGCAGTTCCTGCCGGACCAGGCCGGCAGCAAGATCATGCAGGTGGTCCCGCCGCTCGACGACGACACCCCCTACGGTCCGTGGGGCGGCCTCGGCATCATGGTGCTCTGGGTGATCGCGGCCCTCATCGGCGGATACGTGGTGCTGAAGCGACGGGACGCCTGAGCAGGGACCGCGGGGCGACCTGATCCGCCCGGATGTGAACGGAACCGTCAGCGCCTGGATAAGCTCCTAACTCTTACGGGGGCGTGCGCCCCGCTGTCCTGATCCTTTCGATGGGTGCGGAGCATGATCGAGGCTGTCGGCCTGACCAAGCGCTACGGCGACAAGACCGCTGTGTACAACCTGTCCTTCCAGGTACGTCCCGGCACTGTCACCGGCTTCCTCGGGCCCAACGGCTCGGGCAAGTCGACGACCATGCGGATGATCCTCGGCCTGGACAACCCCACCGCGGGACACGTGACGATCGGTGGGTTCCCCTACCGCAAGCTGCCCAACGCCCCTCGCCAGGTCGGCGCCCTCCTCGACGCCAAGGCCGTGCACGGCGGCCGGGCCGCCCGCAACCACCTGCTCAGCCTCGCCCAGCTCTCCGGCATCCCGGCCCGCCGGGTGGACGAGGTGCTCGGCGTGGTCGGCCTCCAGGACGTCGCCAGGCGGCGCTCCAAGGGCTTCTCCCTCGGCATGGGCCAGCGGCTCGGCATCGCCGCGGCCCTGCTCGGCGACCCCCAGGTGCTGCTCTTCGACGAGCCGGTCAACGGCCTCGACCCCGAGGGCATCCTCTGGGTGCGCAACCTGATGAAGGCGCTCGCCGCCGAGGGCCGCACGGTGTTCGTGTCGAGTCACCTGATGAGCGAGATGGCGCTGACCGCCGACCACCTGATCGTCATCGGGCGCGGACAGCTGATGGCCGACATGAGCGTGAAGGACTTCATCTCGGCCAACTCCGCCGGCTTCGCCCGAGTCCGCACCCCCGACACCGAACGCCAGCTGCGCGAGAAGCTCTCCTCGGCGCTCACCGAGGCGGGCGGCCACGTGCTGCCGGAACAGGACGGCGCGCTGCGGGTGACCGGACTGCCGCTCCCCCGGATCAGCGACCTCGCGCACGAGGCCGGCGTACGGCTGTGGGAGCTGTCGCCGCACCAGGCGTCGCTGGAGGAGGCGTACATGCGGATGACGCAGGGCGCCGTCGACTACCGCTCGACCGTCGACGAGAAGGCCGGGCTCCAGCAGCCCCTGCCGCCCGGCGCGCAGCCGCCGATGCCGGTGCCCGGACAGGGCCAGCCCGGCTGGTACGCCCCGCCGCCGCCCCAGCAGGGCGGGCAGCCGTTCGCACCCCCCGCGCAGAGTCCCCAGGGCCCGTACGGCGGACCGGGGGCGCCCGCCGCGCCGCCGGCCAACCCGTACGCGCAGACGGCACCGCAGGCGGCCCCCGGCCAGGTCCCGGGGCAGTCCGCGGCCCCGGCGCCCGCTCCCGCCCCCGCTCCCTCTTCTCCCCCTCCCGCCCCCGCCCCCGCCTCCTCTCCCACTCCCTCCCCGACCGAGCCCGAGGACGCCCGATGAGCACGCCCCAGCCCCCGATGCCGCAGGCCGCACCCGACCGGTGGGCGGCGCCCGGTCCGGCGTACGCCGGTTACACCTCTCCCATCCCGGTCGTGCGCACCAACCTGATGCACGCCGTCGCCTCCGAGTGGACGAAGATCCGGTCGGTGCGCTCGACGCTGTGGACGCTCGGCGTCTTCGTCCTGCTGGTGGTCGGCATCGGCCTGCTGGTCGGCGCGGTGGTGGCCGGCACCGAGGCCGACGTGGCCGGCAGCGACCCGCTGCAGCTGGGCTTCTTCGGCCTGTTGCTCGGCAGCATGTGCCTGATGACGCTCGGCGTGCTGACCACGGCGTCGGAGTACGGCACCGGCCTGATCCGGACCACCATGACCGCCTGCCCCAGCCGCGGGCGGGTGCTGGCCGCCAAGGGCCTGGTGTTCTTCCTGATCTCGTTCGTGGTGACGCTGGTCTCCGTCACGCTCGTCGCCTTCGCGCACGTGGCCATGCTGGACGGAGCGGAGGGGCCCACCGGCCAGGACTGGCTCAAGGCCACCGTCGGCGTCTCCCTCTACATGGCGCTGCTCGGCCTGCTCTCGCTCGCCGTCGGCTCGATCATCCGCCACTCGGCGGGCGCCATCACCGTCATGATCGGCCTGCTGCTGGCGCCGCTGGTGATCGCGATGTTCATGTTCTCGGAGTCGCTGAACAAGGTGCAGGGGTTCCTGCTGGAGTACTCGATCCCGAACCAGCTCAGCATCTTCTACGCCAACTCGCTGTCGGACTCCGGCCCGTCGGGCTGGGAGCCGCTGTGGATCATCCTCGGCATCACGGCCGCGGTCTACGGCGCCGCCTTCGCGCTGCTGGAGCGGCGGGACGTCTGAGCCTGCGTCAGGGTGTCAGAACCGCGGCGCGCTCCGGGACCGCCGCACCCGTGTGGTGCGGCGGTCCTTCGCGTTCCAGCAGGACTTGTGCCAGTGCCGGCGGTCGTCGACGCCCGCGTGGTCGGGCCAGGCCACCACGTGCGGGACTCCGTCCGGGATCATCTGGTCGCAGCCGGGGCAGCGGTAGGACTTGCCCTGCGCGCTCGCGCCCGCCACGTGCCGCACGTACCAGTCCTCGCCCTGCCAGCTCTCGGCGGACTGCCACCCGCCGTAGCGGCCGGGACGGTCGTCCTCGGCGCTGCGGCCGGACGAACCGGCTCCCTTGGGTCGGTTGCGACGCGGGGACACAGGACACCTCACGGGTCTATACAGGGAAGTACGGGCCGTGACCAGCCTACGCGGGCGCGACAAGGGGTACGCGTACGGCGCCCGGGGCGGCGGGAGATCCGCGCACGGGGCGTCACGGGCGCCGCAGGGGTCACCGGCGGCCTGCCGGACGGCCCGTTCGACGGCCTGCCGGCGGTCCGCTGAAGGCCTGCGGACGGTCCGCTGAACGGCCTGCCGGCGGTCCCCTGACGGCCCGCCGACGGCCTATTCGGCAGACAATCCGCAAATCCTTCTCGCCCGGCCGTGTCCTCGGCACGTGTCAGGCGGTTATGCCCTGTGGGGGAGCTCCGTGTCGGAGCCAAGGAAGCAGGAAAAGGCAATGCGCGTAGGAAGTTTCGTGCTGGCGGCCCAGTTCCCGGGGCAGGGCCAGGGGGAGGCGCTGCACCGGGCGGTCCGCTCGGCCGAGGTCGCGGAGGAGGCGGGGCTGGACACGGCCTGGCTCGCCGAGCACCACTTCGTGCCGTACGGCACCTGCCCGTCGGCGGTGACCCTGGCCGCGCTGCTGCTCGGCCGCACCCGCCGCCTCAGGGTCGGCACGGCGGTCAGCGTACTGCCCACGGCCCACCCCGTGGCCCTCGGCGAGCAGGCCGCGCTGCTCCACCTGACCAGCGGTGGCCGGTTCTCGCTGGGCGTGGGCCGCGGCGGACCCTGGGTCGACCTGGAGGTCTTCGGCGCGGGCCTGGAGGCGTACGAGAAGGGGTTCCCGGAATCCCTCGACCTGCTGCTGCGCTGGCTGCGGGAACCGACGGTCGAGGCCATAGGGGAACGTTTCCGGTTCCGTGCGGTGCCGGTCGTCCCGCGGACGTCGGAGGCGCTCACGGAGACCGCCGGGCCCGAGGTCGTCGTCGCCTGCACCTCACCGGCGAGCGTCCGCCTGGCCGCCGAGCGAGCGCTGCCGATGCTGCTCGGGATGCACGTCGGCGACGAGGAGAAGGCCGAGATGATCGCCCTGTGGCGGCGGCACGCGCGGGCGGCCGGCCGGTCCGCCGAGGAGATCCGGTCGGCCGCCCACGTCTCGGCCGGCGTCTGCCAGATCGCCGACCGGCGCGCCGACGCCTCGGAGGCGCTGGCGAAGGCGATGCCGGGCTGGCTGCGGCAGGGGCTCGACGCCCACGTCACGGTGGACGGCCGCCCCCGGCGGATGCGCGACCCGCTGGCCTACACCGAACTGCTCTGCGGCCTGCACCCGGTCGGCACCCCCCGGCTGTGCGCCGACCGGCTCACGGCGACCAGCGAGCGCACCGGCGTGGACCGCTTCGCCCTGCTGGTGGAGGGCACCGGCGACCTCGCGGCCACCGAGGAGAACGTACGGCGGCTCGGCGCGGAGGTGCTCCCCCAGCTCCGCTGACCGGCCGCGGAGAGCTTGCCGCTCCGGTACAACCGCACCTCCCGCGTGCGGAGCGGCAAGCAGACGATCACCGGCGTCAGCAGTCGCGCAGTTCGGGCGACTGGTTCAGCAACTGGTTGCGCACCGAGGTGAAGCGGGCCAGCGTGTCGTCGACCGAGGGATCGGTCGGGAAGACCGCCACCCGGTGGCAGTTCTGGAAGGCCAGCCGGACGCCGAAGTGCCGCTGCAGGGCGCCGCGTATCGCGTCACTCGCGAGCACACGCAGCAACTGGCCGCGTGCCTGCTCGTCCGGCGGAGGCGTCTGGTTGTCGGCGAACTCTCCGCCGTCGACCTTCAGCTGTGCCACCAGGGAGCTGATCATCTCCCACGCGTAGGGCAGGGAGGTCCGGACGCAGTCGACGAAGTCCGCTTCGTCAACCTCGCCTCGCTCGGCCTGTTCGAGTAGGGCCGGTGAGACGTCGAGCGACATGAGTACTCCTCTCGCACCCCCGACCAGCAGGGGTTGCCGGACAGTAAAGGGAGTCCGCGACAACGAACACGCTGTGTACGCGACTCGCGACCTCCCGTTGAATACCGTAAGCACCCCGACCGGGCCGCACCAGGAGAATGGCCGGATGCGCCGATTGCCGTAGGCACACAATCGGCCAGTGCGCAAGATGGGGCTTATGGGAGAAGTGGGACGGACCGTGATCGCGCCGGGCGGTGCCGTCCCAGGGTGCGAATCGCGCCGGGGCGGGCGGGTCGAGTAGCGTTGCCGACCATGCGTCTCGTCATTGCCCGCTGCTCCGTGGACTACGCCGGGCGGCTCACCGCGCACCTGCCCTCGGCTCCCCGCCTGATCCTGGTCAAGGCGGACGGCAGCGTCTCGATCCACGCCGACGACCGGGCCTACAAGCCCCTGAACTGGATGTCGCCGCCGTGCGTCCTGAAGGAGGGGACCGGCGACGAGGCGGGCGTGTGGACCGTCGTCAACAAGACAGGTGAGAAGCTCATCATCACGATGGAGGAGATCCTCCACGACTCCTCGCACGAACTGGGCGTCGATCCCGGCCTGATCAAGGACGGCGTGGAAGCGCACCTCCAGGAACTGCTCGCCGACCGCATCGAGACCCTCGGCGAGGGCTACACCCTGATCCGCCGCGAGTACCCGACGGCCATCGGACCGGTGGACATCCTGTGCCGGGACGCCGACGGGCAGACCGTCGCCGTGGAGATCAAGCGGCGCGGCGAGATCGACGGCGTCGAGCAGCTCACCCGTTACCTCGATCTGCTGAACCGCGATCCCCACCTCGCCCCGGTGCGCGGTGTCTTCGCCGCCCAGGAGATCAAGCCGCAGGCCCGGGTGCTGGCCACCGACCGCGGCATCGGCTGCCAGGTGCTGGACTACAACGCGCTGCGCGGCATCGAGGACGACAAGCTGCGGCTGTTCTGAACCGAGGCGGTACGACCGAGGGCCGGGACCCCTGTGGGTCCCGGCCCTCCGCCATGTCCGCCATGTCCGCCTCAGATGATCCGCGGCGACACCGACCCCGGCCGCGTACCGCTCGCACTGGACTGCGGCGCGCTCGCCGAACCGCTCGTGGAGGCGCTGGTGGTGGTCGTGGGCCCGCTGGCCGAGTCGGACGTCTCCGGGGACGTCTCGGTCGGCGGGTCCGAGGTCTCCGTCGGCGGCTCGGAGGTGTCCGGCGGCTCGGAGGTGTCCGGGGGCTCCGACGTGTCCGGCGGCTCGGAGGTGTCCGGGGGCTCCGACGTGTCCGGGGGCTCGGAGGTGTCCGGCGGCCCGGTGGTCGACGGGTCGTCCGAGTCGTCCGGGTCGCTCGGCCCGCGGGAGCCGCTCGGGTCGTCCGACGGGGTCCCGGTGCCCGTGGGCGACGGGTCGTCGGAGGTGCCGGGGGTGCCGTCCGGGCCGGGGTCGGTGGTGCCGGCGCCGGCCGCGCCGGGCTCCCCCGCGCCGTTGCCGCCGTCGTCCTCGGGCCGGTCGGCGCCCAGGCCGCCGTCGTCGACGCCCTGGCTGGCGGACGGGTTGACGCCGACCTGGTCCGAGGGGTCGGTGCCGTCGCCGTTGGAGGTGGCGCCGAGGGTGACGACCGTGCCGAGCACCGCGACGAGCAGGGCGCTGGCGCCGGCCGCGACCAGGTTGCGCCGGGCGAAGCCCTTGATGCCGCCCCCGGCCTTGCGGGACGGGCCCAGCGAGGAACGGCCCGCGGCCGAGGCGCTGCGGGTGACCACGGTCGGGGACTGCGGGGTCGGCTGGAGCGGCGGGAAAGGCGCCGGGACACCGGCGGGCGGCGACGCCGACTCCTCGTGCCGGGCGTCGGGCACCTCCTCGCCCGCCGTCGGGCCGTACGCGGTCGCGGCGGCGCCGATCCCCCCGGCCCCGGCCCCGGCGGCGGACAGGCCGACGGCGCCGAGGCCCGGGGTGTCGCCGGAGCGGTCGGCGACCAGGGCGAGGGCGCGGCGGCCGGCCACGGTGCCGCGCCGGTCGGCGGCGGCGCCGCGCAGCGCGACGGACGCCTCCAGTTCGGCGCGGGCCCGGTCGAGCTGGTCCTCGCAGAGCGCGAGGACGCCCAGCTCGTGGTGGAAGTAGGCCTGTTCGACGACGTCACCGGCGAGCCGGCTGGCCTCGCTGCCGGAGCGCAGCGCCCGCTCCCAGGCGCTCCAGTGCAGTCCGGCGGCGAACGCGGGCGCCGCCGCGCGGGCCAGCCGTACGGCCGGGTCCTCCTCGGCCTCGCCGGTCTCGGGGTCCTCGGCGGGCGGGGTCGCGGCCGGCGCGAGCACGGCCAGGGCGGCCAGCACGGCGTCGGCCTCGGCGCAGACCCGCTCCGGGGTGACCGAGGGGTGTCCGGACCACCAGGCGTAGTGCCGGGCCGCCTCCAGGAGCCGCCCGTCGGCGGCGTCGCCGTATCCGGCGGCCTCCAGCTGGGTCAGCACCCCGGCGGCGAGCCGGTAGCGGGAGCCGACCGGCGAGACCAGGCCGCAGGCGGCCAGCTCGCCGAGGGCGGCGTCCGCGTGGGTGTCGCCGGCCAGCGCGGGCAGGTGCGCCTGGTGCGGCACCTCGCCGCCGAGGGCGACGGCGAACTCCAGGGCGGCGCGGGCGGAGCCGCTGAGCGTGGAGGCGAGCAGCGGCGCGGGCGCGGCGGCCTCCCCGAGGGACGGCAACGGTACGTCGTCGGCGGCGTCCGCGGCGTGCGGCACCGCGTCCTCGGGGGCGGCGTCGGCGCGGACGCCGAACTCGTCGGCGGTGCCGGCGCCGGCCCTCAGCCGGTCGCGGCGGCGCAGCAGGGCGCCGGCCTGGACGAAGCGCAGCGGCAGGCCCTCGGACTCGAACCAGAGGTCGCCGGCCCAGTTGGCCTCCTCCTCGGTGAGGGGCCGGCCGGCGGCGCGCTCCAGCAGGGCGACGCCGTCGGAGCGGTCGAGGCCGGTGAGGAAGACCTCCTCGACGGCCGCGTCGGCGGAGGGGGCCGCCACCTCGGGGGTGGCGGAGAGCAGGAAGGCGCACTCGGGGGTGGCGTTCAGCAGGTCGTCGAGCGCGGCGCCGCCGAACTCGACGTCGTCCAGGACGACGACCGCGCCGATCTCCCGGACGTGGTCGAGCAGTTCCGCACGGGAGGGGCGGTGCAGGGGGGCGCGGTAGACGGCGTGGAAGAGGTCGTGGAGCAGGTCGTCGGCCGAGCGGTGGAAGCCGCTGAGGCGGACCACGCCGTCGGGGGCGAGGTCGGCGCAGTCCTCGGCGACGCGGTCGAGGAGGCTGGTGCGGCCGGAGCCGCCGGGGCCGGTGAGGCGGACGGAGCGGCCGCGGGCCAGCAGGCGCACCAGGCGGTCCTGCTCGTCCTGGCGGGCCAGCAGCGGCAGCGCGGGCAGTGCCGGGCCGGGCGGGACGGGGGGCCGGGTGGCGCGTTCCACCTCGGCGCGTTCGGTGGCGGTCAGCTTCTGCGGGCGGGCGGGGCGCTCGCCCGGCGGGCAGACCTCGATCTCGCTGCCGTCGACGGGGTTGACGGTGAGCAGGAAGTCGCCGGAGACCAGCTGCACCGTGCGGGCCAGCGCGGGCGCCGCCTGGCCGAAGTCGGGTGTGAGGGGGTCCCTGGGCGGGCGCGGGCGCGGCGCGTCGCCGTCGCCGTCCTGGCCGTACTCCGCAGGTCCCCGGGTGTTCGGGTCCATAGGTTCAAGCCCCCCAAAAGCGTCGTGTGCTTCGGTCACCGGTCGGGACCACCCTCCCGGCCTTGCCGCACACCGCGCTGTCGCTTCTGGTCCGGGCCCGCCAGTGGGTCGTCGAGACAGCGGGCAGCCAGACCCTAAACCGTAGTCCAGTATCTCCGACAGTCCGGGGTGCCGCGCCGTCCGAGACGTCACAGTCTCGTGAGGATTGGGTGTGTCGTGCGGTTCGGCGGGGGCTGTCCGGTCTCGCCCGGCTCTCGGGTCCCGTCGGCCCGTCGGGTCACACCCTGGGCAGGGTCTCCACCCCGATGCCGCCCTCGATCGCCAGGATGCGGTGCAGCCGGGTGGCCACCAGCAGGCGCTGCATCTGCGGCGGTACGTCGCGCAGCACCAGGCGCCGGCCGCAGCGGCCGGCCCGCCGGTGGACGCCCATGATCACGCCGAGTCCGGTGGCGTCCCAGGAGTCCAGTTCGGACAGGTCGAGCACCAGGTCGCCGGCCCCGTCGTCGACGGCCGAGTGCAGGGCCGTACGGGCGTCCGCCGCGCTGCGGACGTCGAGGCGGCCCCCGACGGCCAGCTCGGCGTGGTCGCCCCTGATGTGCATATGCGCTCCCCGTGCGTGCGTCTCGTGCTCCGCGGTGTGGTTTCGTGCCGGTGGTCGGTGTGCCCGGTGTGCGGTGAGGGTGATGCACCCTCTGACTGTGTGCAACGCCCGGCGGTTGCCACTCGTGAGCCAACCGATACCGAATTCACTCCGGCGTGTGACGTCTGCCGGAGCGGGTGCGGTCTCAGTGCTTGTAGAAGCCCTGCCCGCTCTTGCGTCCGATGTCACCGGCGTCCACCATCCGGCGCATCGACTCCGGCGGGGCGAACTTCTCGTCCTGCGACTCGGTGTAGATGTTGCTCGTGGCGTGCAGCAGGATGTCCACGCCGGTCAGGTCGGCGGTGGCCAGGGGGCCCATGGCGTGGCCGAAGCCCAGCTGGCAGGCGAGGTCGATGTCCTCGGCGGTGGCGACGCCGGACTCGTGGAGCTTGGCGGCCTCGACGACGAGGGCGGAGATGAGCCGGGTGGTCACGAACCCGGCGACGTCCCGGTTGACGACGATGCAGGTCTTGCCCGTCGACTCGGTGAACTCCCGTGCGGTGGCCAGGGTTTCGTCGCTCGTCTTGTAGCCGCGCACCAGCTCGCACAGCCGCATCATCGGCACCGGCGAGAAGAAGTGCGTGCCGACGACGCGCTCCGGCCGGTCCGTCACGGCGGCGATCTTGGTGATCGGGATGGCGGAGGTGTTGGAGGCGAGGATCGCCTCGTCCTTCGCCAGCTTGTCCAGCGCGCGGAAGATCTCGTGCTTGACGTCCAGCTTCTCGAAGACGGCCTCGACGACGACGTCCGCGTCGGCGACCGCCTCCAGCTCGGTGGTCGCGGTGATCCGGGCGAGGGCGGCGTCGGCGTCGTGCGCCTCCAGCTTCCCCTTGGCGACGAACTTGTCGTACGACGCCTTGATGGAGTCGGTGCCGCGCCGCAGCGCCTCGTCGGTGACGTCGCGCAGGACGACGTCCCAGCCCGCCTGGGCGGAGACCTGGGCGATACCGGACCCCATGAGGCCGGCTCCGATGACGGCGAGCTTCCGTGCCACTGTGCGACTCCCCTGGATACGGGTCTTTGTGTGTCTCCGGCGGACATTAGCGGGCGGGAGGGGGCCTGTGACCGGTAAGTAACGCGCGTCACGTCTCACATGACGGACATCACACCGAGGTGGGTCACCCGGCGCCCCGTACGGCGTAGTTGAGCACCTTCTCGCTCAACAGCTCCTCCATCTCGTCGAGGAGCAGCAGCATCTCGCGGGAGACCGCGGCTGGGGTGCCGCCGGCCAGCATGCGCTGTCCGACGGCGGCCATCAGGGTGCCGTGCAGCCAGTTGATCTGACCGGCCATCAGGGACGGGAGCGGGTCGTCGTCCGGGGCGCCGGTCTCCTCGCGCAACTCCCGCTCCAGGGTGCCCAGGACCTCCTGGCCGATCGCCCACAGCCGCGACCGCAGCGCGGGCGAGTCCTCGATGACCCGCATGAACTCGGCGTACCCGGCCATCAGGCCGATGCGCGGCGAGACCGACTCGACCTCCTCGCGCAGCTCGCGCAGGACGGCGGCGGCGGCCGACTCACCGGCGCGCCGGCCGCGCACCCAGCGCGCGAGCCGGTCGATCACGCCCTGGGAGCGGTCGAGGAAGAGGTCCTCCTTGGCGGGGAAGTAGTTGTACACGGTGTTGACGGAGACATCGGCGGCCCGCGCCACCTCCGCGACCGTGACGGCGTCGAAGCCGCGCGCCAGGAACAGACCTGTGGCGACATCGGAGATGTACTGCCTGGTCTGCCGCTTCTTCCGTTCCCTGAGTCCCTCGGCCACACCCCCATCCTAGCTTCGCTGGAGCCGATGAAAACTTGGTGTCATTGCAAAATTGGGCGCTCTCTGTTTTTCTGTGGGTCATGGCAATCATCAGTACGGCCGGACTGGCCCGTACCTTCCGCACCAAGCAGGGCCCCGTCGAGGCCGTGCGCGGCATCGACCTGACCGTCCGCGAAGGGGAGATCCTCGGCTTCCTCGGCCCCAACGGCGCCGGCAAGACCACCACCCTGCGGATGCTGACCACGCTGCTGGCCCCGACCGGCGGCGCGGCCACCGTCGCCGGGCACGACCTGGCCGGCGACCCGGCCGGGGTCCGCGCGGCCTGCGGCTACGTGGCCCAGTCCGGCGGCGTCGACCCGCAGATCTCGGTCCGCGAGGAGCTGGTCACCCAGGGCCGCTTCTACCGCCTGCCCAAGGCGCGGGCGGCCGAGCGCGCCCGGGAACTCGCCCGCGACCTGGACCTGACCGGCCTGCTCGACCGCAAGTGCGGCGCGCTCTCCGGCGGCCAGCGCAGGCGCCTGGACATCGCGATGGCGCTCACCCACCGCCCGAAGGTGCTCTTCCTCGACGAGCCCACCACCGGCCTCGACCCCGGCAGCCGGGCCGGCCTGTGGGACCTGGTCCGCCGGCTGCGCGACGAGCACGGCACCACCGTCTTCCTGACCACCCACTACCTCGACGAGGCCGACGCCCTCTCCGACCGCCTGGTCATCGTCGACCGGGGCGTGGTCGCCGCCGAGGGCACCCCGGGCGCGCTGAAGCTGGAGTACGGGGGGTCGCTCGACGCCTCGCTCCAGGACACCTTCCTCGCCGTCACCGGCCGCGGCCCCGCCGCCCCCTCCGACCCCGCCCCCGTAGCCGTATAGGGCCCGAGCCTCACAAGGACCGCTCATGCTTGTGCACGACACCGCTCTCGTCTACGGCCGCTACGCCCGCCAGTCGCTGCGCTCGCGTTTCGCGCTGCTCTTCGGTGTGCTGATGCCGCTGCTGTACCTGCTGTTCTTCGGCCCGCTGCTGACCGGCCTGCCGCTGGGCGGGCGGGGCAGTTCCTGGCAGGTGCTGGTCCCCGGGCTGCTGCTGCAACTCGCGCTCTTCGGCGCCTCGTTCGCAGGGTTCATGGTGGTCCTGGAGAAGAACGCGGGTGTGATCGACCGGATGCGGGTCACGCCGGTGAGCCGGCTGGCGCTGCTGCTCGGCCGGGTGCTGCGGGACGCCACCGTCTTCGTCTTCCAGGCGGTGCTGCTGGTGCTGGCCGCGCTGCTGATGGGGCTGCGGGCCCCGCTGCCCGGCGTGCTGATCGGCTTCGCGTTCGTCGGGCTGCTCACGGTCGCGCTGGCCTCCCTGTCGTACGCGCTGGCGATGAGGGTGCGGACCCCGCAGGAGTTCGGGCCGGTGGTCAACGCGCTGACCATGCCGTCGATGCTGCTGTCCGGTCTGATGCTGCCGATGGCGCTGGGCCCGGTCTGGCTGGACGTCCTGTCCCGCCTGATGCCGCTGCGCTATCTGGTGGACGCCCTGCGGGACGCCTACGTCGGCTCCTACACCACCGCGCCCATGCTCTACGGCACCCTGGTCGCCGTCGCCTTCGCCGCGCTGGCCGTGGCGGCGGGCACGCGTGTCTTCCGCGCGGACGCCGCGTAACTACGCTGGGCGCATGGTCAACCTGACGCGCATCTACACCAGGACCGGCGACCGGGGCACCACCGCCCTCGGGGACATGAGCCGCGTGCCCAAGACCGACCTCAGGATCGCCGCGTACGCCGACGCCAACGAGGCCAACGCGGTGCTCGGCACGGCGATCGCGCTCGGGGCGCTGGAGGAGGAGGTCGTCAAGGTCCTCGTACGGGTCCAGAACGACCTGTTCGACGTGGGCGCGGACCTGTCGACGCCGGTGGTCGAGGAGCCGGAGTACCCGCCGCTCAGGGTGGAGCAGTTCTACGTCGACCGGCTGGAGGCGGACTGCGACCGCTTCCTCGCCGAGCTGGAGAAGCTGCGCTCCTTCATCCTGCCCGGCGGCACGCCCGGCGCGGCCCTGCTGCACCAGGCGTGCACGGTGGTCCGGCGGGCCGAGCGCTCGACGTGGGCCGCGCTGGAGGCGCACGGCGAGACGATGAACCCGCTCACCGCCACCTACCTCAACCGCCTCTCCGACCTCCTGTTCATCCTGGCGCGGTACGCCAACAAGGAGGTCGGGGACGTGCTGTGGGTGCCGGGCGGGGAGCGGTAGTCAGCGGCCGGCCCGCTCCTTCTCCAGGGCCGTGCCCGCGGGCGCCTTCTTCGGCCAGATCGCGTAGCTCAGCGCGATCAGGCCGTGGATGCCGGCCACCCGCCAGGCCGTGTACTGCCAGCTCTCCAGGGAGGTGGTGCGGGACGGGTCGCCGACGTACCACATGGCGAGCTGGAGCAGGCCGGTCGCGACGGCCGCGGCGACCAGCGTGCCGAGCCACACCTTGCCCTCGTGCGCGGCGCGGGCCATGCCGTAGCGCGGGGGCCGCGGCAGCGGGCGGCCGTCGAAGCGGTGGGCCGCGTGGCCGTCGAGCCACTTCACCGTGCGGTGGCCGTGGCCGACGGTGTAGCCGATGTACAGCGCGGCCAGCCCGTGGGTCCAGTTCGGGTCGGCGCCGTTCTTCAGGTCGAGCGCGGTGACGACCAGCAGCACGACCTCCAGGAGCGGCTCGCACAGCAGCAGGGCGAGGCCGGTGCGCTCCATCCGCAGCAGGTAGCGGGTGGCCAGCCCGGCCGCCAGCAGTACCCAGAAGCCGATCTCGCAGATGATGATCAGAGTGACGATCATGGTGGGTTCCTCTCGGTCACCCCTCCAGGCTTCCGCGCCCGGCGGCCCGGGGCGTCGTCGCCGGTGACGAACCTCCCGTACATCGAAAGATGCAGCCCGGGAACGTCCGCGGGGAGCAGGCGGGGGCCGCGCCCGCCGTGTTGGATGGGTGCCATGGCCGTACGACTCCCCCGCCCGCACCGCTTCGACGTGTACGTCGCGGCCGGCGGCCTGCTCGGCGGGGTGCTGCTGTGGGCCATCGGGCTGGGCGTGCGACCGGCCGACGACCCGATCGTGCTGTTCGACGGCCGTTGGCCGCTGCTGCTCCCGCTCGCCGTCACCGCGGGCTGCGAGCTGCTGCGCCGGGCCGCGCCGCGCACCGCCGTCCTGATCGGCACGGCCGCCCTGGTGCTGGACACGATGACCCAGGGCAGCCTGATCACGCTGCTGATGTACACCGACCTCGGCTACGCCGTCGTGCTGTACGGCAGCCCGGCCACCGCCCGCCGCGTCCCGTGGATCGCGGGGCTGCTGACGGTGGCGGCCACGGTCGTGCCGTTCGCGGTGTGGCGGGTGCCCGAGGCGCTGCTGGTCGGGGTGGCGGTCGGGGTCGTCACCTTCGCCCCCGCCTCCACCGGCCTGATCGTGCGCAACCACCGGGAGGCCGCCGACGCCGCCCGGCTGCGCGCCGAACAGACCGCGCTGCTGGCGGAGATGGACCGGGTCCAGGCGGTGTCCGCGGAACGCGCGCGGATGGCGCGGGAGTTGCACGACATGGTCGCCAACCACCTGTCCGCCATCGCCATCCACTCCACGGCCGCGCTCTCCCTGGACGACCCGGCCACCACCCGGCAGGCGCTCGGCGTGATCCGGGAGAACAGCGTCGAGGGCCTCTCGGAGATGCGGCGGCTGATCGGCATCCTGCGGGACACCGGCGGCGACACCGAGCCGTCCGCCGCCCCGACCCTGGACGGCCTCGGCGCCCTGGTGGACGGCGCCCACGCCAACGGCCTGGACGTCACCCTCGACGCGGCCCACGGCACGGACCTGCCCGCGCCGGTCGAGCTGGCGGCGTACCGGATCGTGCAGGAGTCGCTCACCAACGCGCTCAAGCACGCGGCGAAGGGCCCCGTACGCGTCTCCCTCACCCGCGCCGACGGCGCCCTGCACGTCCGGGTGACCAGCCCCTACGGCGACCCCGGCGCCCCGCGCGCCCCCGGCTCCGGTGCCGGGCTGGTCGGCATGCGGGAGCGGGCCGCGCTGCTGGGCGGCACCTTCGACGCCGGCCCCGACGGCGCGCTGTGGACCGTACGCGCCGCCCTTCCCCTCGATCAGGGAGCATCCTCATGATCCGTCCCATCAGGGTCCTCGTCGCAGAAGACCAGTCCGCCGTGCGCGCCGGCCTGGTGCTCATCCTGGGCAGCGCCCCCGACATCGAGGTGGCCGGCGAGGCCGCCGACGGCGAGCGGGCGGTGGCCCTCGCCCGTGAACTGCGGCCGGACGTGGTCCTGATGGACGTGCAGATGCCGCGGCTCGACGGGGTGGCGGCGACCCGTCAGGTGGTCGCCGAGGGGCTGGCCGACGTCCTGGTGCTGACCACCTTCGACCTGGACGAGTACGTGTTCGGGGCGCTGCGCGCGGGCGCCGCCGGGTTCCTGCTGAAGAACACGGAGGCGGCGGACCTGATCACCGCCGTGCGCACGGTGGCCGCCGGCGAGGGCGTCGTCGCCCCGGCGGTCACCCGGCGGCTGATCGCGGAGTTCGCCGCGAAGCCGGTCCGCGGGAGCGGGGCCGACCCGGCGGTCCTCGACCAGTTGACCCGGCGGGAGCGCGAGGTGCTGTCCTGCCTCGGCGAGGGGCTGTCCAACGCGGCGATCGCGGACCGCCTCGACATGGCGGAGGCGACGGTGAAGACGCACGTCAGCCGGTTGCTGGCGAAGCTGGGGCTGCGCAGCAGGGTGCAAGCGGCGGTGCTGGCGCAGGAGTTGGGGGTGTAGCACCGCCCGTCGGCAGCCGGGCCGAGCAGTGGTCCAGACCTATTGACCTATGGTCCAGACCTTTCTATTCTCGCGGCACTGCGGGCCTGTCGGTCAGGCATGCCCACGACATCCCCCATACAAGGGAGGCGCACGTGCGCTTCAGACACAGAGCCGCGGCCCTGCTCGCGACCCTCGCACTCCCCCTCACCGGACTCGTCGCCCTCGCCGCCCCCGCCCAGGCGGCCACCGCCGCGACCGCCACCTACACCAAGGCCTCGGACTGGGGCACCGGCTTCGAGGGCAAGTGGACGGTGAAGAACACCGGCACCACCTCCCTCAGCTCCTGGACCGTCGAGTGGGACTTCCCCTCCGGCACCGCCGTCACCTCCGCCTGGGACGCCGACGTCACCTCCTCCGGCACCCACTGGACCGCCAAGAACAAGTCCTGGAACGGCACCCTCGCCCCCGGCGCCTCGGTCTCCTTCGGCTTCAACGGCTCCGGCACCGGCTCGCCCACCGGCTGCAAGCTCAACGGCGGCTCCTGCGACGGCACCTCCGTCCCGGGCGACGCCGCTCCCTCCGCCCCCGGCACCCCCACCGCCTCGGACATCACCGACACCTCGGTGAAACTGTCCTGGTCGGCGGCGACCGACGACAAGGGGATCAAGAACTACGACGTCCTGCGCGACGGCGCTAAAGTCGCCACGGTGACGGGCACCACCTACAGCGACACCGGCCTCACCAAGGGCACCGCCTACTCGTACAGCGTCCAGGCGCGCGACACCGCCGAACAGACCGGCCCGGCCAGCGGCTCGGTCAAGGTCACCACCACCGGCGGCGGCTCCACCGACCCGGGCACCCCGGCCGGCAAGATCAACCTCGGCTACTTCACCGAGTGGGGCGTCTACGGCCGCAACTACCACGTCAAGAACCTGGTGACCTCCGGCTCCGCCGAGAAGATCACCCACATCAACTACGCGTTCGGCAACGTCAAGAACGGCCAGTGCACGGTCGACGACACCTTCGCCGCGTACGAGAAGTCCTACACCGCCGACCAGTCCGTCAGCGGCACCGCCGACACCTGGGACCAGCCGCTGCGCGGCAACTTCAACCAGCTGCGGCAGCTGAAGGCGAAGTACCCGCACATCAAGATCCTGTACTCCTTCGGCGGCTGGACCTACTCCGGCGGCTTCGGGCAGGCCGCGCAGAACCCGGCCGCGTTCGCCGCGTCCTGCAAGGCCGTCATGGAGGACCCGCGCTGGGCCGATGTCTTCGACGGCATCGACATCGACTGGGAGTACCCGAACGCCTGCGGCCTGACCTGCGACACCTCGGGCGCCGCGGCCTTCAAGAACCTCACCGGGGCGCTGCGCTCCGAGTTCGGCGACGACTACCTGATCACCGCCGCGATCACCGGTGACGGCTCCTCCGGCGGCAAGCTGGACGCGGCCGACTACGGCGGCGCCGCGCAGTACCTCGACTGGTACAACGTGATGACCTACGACTACTTCGGCGCCTGGGCCACCACCGGCCCGACCGCCCCGCACTCCCCGCTGACCTCGTACTCCGGCATCCCGACCGCCGGCTTCAACAGCGCGGACGCGATCGCCAAGCTCAAGGCCAAGGGCGTCCCGGCGGGCAAGCTGCTGCTCGGCATCGGCTTCTACGGCCGCGGCTGGACCGGCGTCACCCAGTCCGCCCCCGGTGGCACGGCGACGGGCGCGGCCCCCGGCACCTACGAGGCCGGCATCGAGGACTACAAGGTCCTGAAGAACTCCTGCCCGGCCACCGGCACCGTCGCCGGCACGGCGTACGCGCACTGCGGCACCCAGTGGTGGTCCTACGACACCCCGTCGACGATCGCCGGGAAGATGACCTGGGCCAAGAACCAGGGGCTGGGCGGCGCGTTCTTCTGGGAGTTCAGCGGCGACACGAACAACGGCGAACTGGTGAGCGCGATCAACAGCGGACTCCAGTAAAAGACCTGCTAAGCGACGTTGACGCTCCCCCAGACTTCGTCCGGGGGAGAGTGAATGTGGCTACGCCACATTCACTCGCTGACCGGGCGGGGCTGCCTCCAGCCACGCGAGGAACCCGGTCAGCGCGTCTTCGCTCATCGCCAGTTCCAGCCGTGTCCCCCGGTGCACGCACGCGAGGACCACGGCGTCGGAGAGCAGGGCCAGCTCCTCCTCCCCGTCGGGGAGGCGGCGGCCCGCCACCTCGATCGAGCCGCGTTCCAGGACACGGCGCGGACGGGGGGAGTACGAGAAGACGCGGTACCACTCCACACGGTCACCGTTGTAGCGGCAGACGCCGTAGGCCCAGCCCTTGCCGTCGCCGCCGCCCTCTTCGGGGGCGTCCCAGCGCAGGGAGCAGTCGAAGGTGCCGCCCGAGCGCTGGATCAGCCGGCGGCGCAGGCCGAAGACGAAGAGTCCCACCACCACGACGGCGATGACGATTCCGCACACAGTCAGAGCGAGGACCACCGGCACCGACCTCCTCGTCTCCTAGGTAACGGAACGTAAAAACATCCACATCTGCCTCAGCCGCGGCCGGGTCCGGATCGCTCCGGTCCCAGCCGCGGCTGAGTCACGTCATAGCACGGCGCCCAGGTTCAGCGCGCCGACGCCGCCCGCAGTCGGACGTCCGCGCGGCGCTCGGCGGAGGCGTCGCCCTCCGCCTTGGCGCGCTCCAGTTCCCGCTCCGCGCGCTGGACGTCGATCTCGTCCGACAGTTCGGCGATCTCGGCCAGCAGCGACAGCTTGTCGTCGGCGAACGAGATGAAACCGCCGTGCACCGCCGCGACGACGGTCCCGCCGTCACTCGTACGGATGGTCACCGGGCCCGACTCCAGCACACCGAGCAGCGGCTGGTGACCGGGCATGACGCCGATGTCGCCGGACGTGGTGCGCGCGACGACCAGGGTGGCCTCGCCGGACCAGACCTCTCGGTCGGCCGCGACCAGCGCGACGTGCAGCTCAGCAGCCAAGGGTGGCTCCTCGGGTCACCACCCGGCGGGTGTGCCGGGTGTTGGTTACAAGTCTAAGGGGCGTGAGTGAGGGGGCGGGACGCGCCCGCCCCCTCACTCGTTCACTCACGCGGCAGCCGGGGTCAGGAGACGCCCAGCTCCTTCGCGTTCTTCTTCAGGTCCTCGATACCGCCGCACATGAAGAACGCCTGCTCGGGGAAGTGGTCGTACTCACCGTCGCAGATCGCGTTGAACGCGGCGATCGACTCGTCCAGCGGCACGTCGGAGCCGTCCACGCCGGTGAACTGCTTGGCGACGTGGGTGTTCTGGGACAGGAAGCGCTCCACGCGGCGGGCACGCTGGACGACCAGCTTGTCCTCCTCGCCGAGCTCGTCGATACCGAGGATCGCGATGATGTCCTGGAGGTCCTTGTACTTCTGCAGGATCCCCTTGACGCGCATCGCGCACTGGTAGTGGTCCTGCGCGATGTAGCGCGGGTCCAGGATGCGGGACGTGGAGTCCAGCGGGTCCACGGCCGGGTAGATGCCCTTCTCCGAGATCGGACGGGAGAGCACCGTCGTCGCGTCGAGGTGGGCGAAGGTGGTGGCCGGGGCCGGGTCGGTCAGGTCGTCCGCGGGGACGTAGATCGCCTGCATCGAGGTGATCGAGTGACCGCGGGTCGAGGTGATGCGCTCCTGGAGGAGGCCCATCTCGTCGGCCAGGTTCGGCTGGTAGCCCACCGCGGAGGGCATGCGGCCGAGCAGGGTCGAGACCTCGGAGCCGGCCTGCGTGAAGCGGAAGATGTTGTCGATGAAGAACAGCACGTCCTGCTTCTGGACGTCACGGAAGTACTCGGCCATGGTCAGGCCGGCCAGCGCGACGCGCAGACGGGTGCCCGGCGGCTCGTCCATCTGACCGAAGACCAGCGCGGTCTTGTCGATGACGCCCGACTCGCTCATCTCGTCGATGAGGTCGTTGCCCTCACGGGTGCGCTCACCGACACCGGCGAACACGGAGACACCGTCGTGGTTGTTGGCGACGCGGTAGATCATCTCCTGGATGAGCACCGTCTTGCCGACGCCGGCGCCGCCGAACAGACCGATCTTGCCGCCCTTGACGTACGGGGTCAGCAGGTCGATGACCTTGACGCCGGTCTCGAACATCTCGGTCTTCGACTCGAGCTCGTCGAAGTTGGGGGCCTTGCGGTGGATGGACCAGCGCTCGCCCGTGTACTTCTCGTCGGTGTTCAGCACCTCACCGAGGGTGTTGAACACCTTGCCCTTGGTGAAGTCGCCGACCGGGACGCTGATGCCCGTGCCCGTGTCGGTGACCGGGGCCTGGCGGACCAGGCCGTCGGTGGGCTGCATGGAGATGGTGCGGACCAGGCCGTCACCCAGGTGCTGGGCGACCTCCAGGGTCAGCGTCTTCTTCTCGCCGGCGTTCGCCGGGTCGGCGATCTCGACGTGGAGGGCGTTGTAGATCTCCGGCATCGCGTCGACGGGGAACTCCACGTCGACGACCGGGCCGATGACCCGGGCGACGCGGCCCGTGGCAACGGCCGTCTCAACAGTGGTCGTCATTACTTGTCACTCCCCGCGGTCGCGTCGGCCAGGGCGCTGGCGCCACCGACGATCTCGCTGATTTCCTGGGTGATTTCGGCCTGGCGGGCCGCGTTGGCAAGTCGGGAGAGCGTGTTGATCAGCTCGCCCGCGTTGTCGGTTGCCGACTTCATCGCGCGCCGCGTGGCGGCGTGCTTCGAAGCGGCCGACTGGAGCAGCGCGTTGTAGATACGGCTCTCGACGTACCGCGGCAGCAGGGCGTCGAGGACGTCCTCGGCCGACGGCTCGAAGTCGTACAGCGGAAGGATCTCGTCCTTCGCGTTCGGCTTCTCGGCCACCTCGTCGAGGCGCAGCGGCAGCAGCTGGCTGCCGACCGCCGTCTGCGTCATCATCGAGACGAACTCCGTGTAGACGATGTGGAGTTCGTCCACGCCGCCGTCCGCGGTGTCCTTCTCGATGGCCTCGATCAGCGGTGCCGCGACCTTCTTGGCGTCCGCGTACGACGGCTCGTCGGTGAAGCCGGTGAACGACTCCGCGACGGCGCGCTCACGGAAGTTGTAGTGGGCGACACCCCGGCGGCCGACGATGTAGACGACGACCTCCTTGCCTTCGCGCTCCAGCCGCTCGGTGAGCTGCTCCGCCTGCTTGATGGCGTTGGAGTTGAAGGCACCGGCCAGCCCGCGGTCGCTCGTCAGCAGCAGCACCGCGGAACGGGTGACCGTCTCGGCCTGGGTGGTCAGCGGGTGCTTGGTGTTCGAACCCGTACCGACCGCCGTGACCGCGCGCGTCAGCTCGGTCGCGTACGGCGTGGAGGCCGCCACCTTGCGCTGCGCCTTGACGACGCGCGAGGCGGCGATCATCTCCATCGCCTTCGTGATCTTCTTGGTCGCGGTGACGGATCGGATGCGACGCTTGTAGACCCGGAGCTGGGCTCCCATGAGTCAGGTCCCTTCCTTACGTCACTTGGCGGAGGCGGCCGGAGCGTCCTCGCCGAGCAGCTTGCCGTCCGAGGTCTCGAACTGCTTCTTGAACGCCGCGACGGCGTCGCCGACGGCCTGCAGGGTGTCGTCCGACATCTTGCCGCCCTCGCGGATGGAGGTCATGAGGCCCTGCTCCTTGCGGTGCAGGTACTCCAGGAGCTCCTTCTCGAAGCGGCGGATGTCGGCGACCGGCACGTCGTCCATGCGGCCGGTGGTGCCGGCCCAGACGGAGACGACCTGGTCCTCGGTGGACATCGGCTCGTACTGGTTCTGCTTGAGCAGCTCGACCATGCGCTGGCCGCGCTCCAGCTGCGCCTTGGACGCGGCGTCCAGGTCGGAACCGAAGGCGGCGAACGCCTCCAGCTCACGGAACTGGGCGAGGTCCACGCGGAGCCGGCCGGAGACCTGCTTCATCGCCTTGTGCTGCGCGGAACCACCGACTCGGGAGACGGAGATACCGACGTTCAGCGCGGGGCGCTGACCGGCGTTGAAGAGGTCCGACTCCAGGAAGCACTGGCCGTCGGTGATGGAGATGACGTTGGTCGGGATGAACGCCGAGACGTCGTTGGCCTTGGTCTCGACGATCGGCAGACCGGTCATCGAACCCGCGCCCATGTCGTCGGAGAGCTTGGCGCAGCGCTCCAGCAGACGGGAGTGCAGGTAGAAGACGTCACCCGGGTAGGCCTCGCGGCCCGGCGGGCGGCGCAGCAGCAGGGAGACGGCGCGGTAGGCGTCGGCCTGCTTCGACAGGTCGTCGAAGATGATCAGGACGTGCTTGCCCTCGTACATCCACTGCTGGCCGATGGCCGAGCCGGTGTACGGCGCGAGGTACTTGAAGCCGGCCGGGTCGGAGGCCGGGGCGGCGACGATGGTCGTGTACTCCAGCGCGCCGTTCTCCTCCAGCGCGCGGCGGACCGACGCGATGGTGGAGCCCTTCTGGCCGATGGCGACGTAGATGCAGCGGACCTGCTTCTTCGGGTCGCCCGAGCGCCAGTTGTCGCGCTGGTTGATGATCGTGTCGACGGCCAGGGCGGTCTTGCCGGTCTGGCGGTCGCCGATGATCAGCTGACGCTGGCCGCGGCCGACCGGCGTCATGGCGTCGACGGCCTTGTAGCCGGTCTCCATCGGCTCGTGCACCGACTTGCGCTGCATGACCGTGGGGGCCTGCAGTTCGAGGGCGCGGCGACCGGACGTCTCGATCTCGCCGAGGCCGTCGATCGGGTTGCCGAGGGGGTCGACCACGCGGCCGAGGTAGCCCTCGCCGACCGCGACGGAGAGGACCTCTCCGGTGCGGGTGACCGGCTGGCCCTCCTCGATGCCGCTGAACTCACCGAGGACGATGGCACCGATCTCGCGCTCTTCGAGGTTGAGCGCGAGGCCGAGGGTGCCGTCCTCGAACTTCAGCAGTTCGTTGGCCATGGCCGAGGGAAGACCCTCGACCCTCGCGATGCCGTCGCCGGCAAGGGTGACCGTACCGACCTCCTCGCGCGAGGCCGCGTCCGGCTTGTACGACTGGACGAAGGTCTCCAGTGCGTCCCGGATCTCCTCCGGCCGGATCGTGAGCTCCGCCATCTGGGTTCCCTGCTCTCCTTGTTGGGCCCGAAGTTTCACTTTGGGGGGATGGGGACTCCCCCCCGAAAGAGGTGAATCCTCTGCACGGCCCAACCGGGCCGTAGGTACACGTACGTACTGCTCGTACTGCTGGTACTGCTATGAAGTTGCTGTTCAGCCCGCCAGGCGGCGGCCGGCCTCGGCGAGGCGGTCCGCGATGGAGCCGTTGATGACCTCGTCACCGACCTGCACCTGGATCCCGCCGACGACCCCGGGGTCCACGTCGAGGTTGAGGTGCATCGGGCGGCCGTAGAGCTTCGCGAGGGCGGCGCCGAGGCGCTGCTTCTGCGGGTCGCTCAGCGGGACCGCCGAGGTGACGACGGCGACCATGCGGTTACGGCGTTCGGCGGCGAGCTTGGACAGGGACTCGAGGCCCGTCTCCAGGCTACGTCCTCGCGCCGCGGTCACAAGGCGCGTGACCAGCCGTTCCGTGACCGGCTTGGCCCGGCCCCCGAGCAGGCTGCGCAGCAGCGCGGCCTTGGCCGGGGCGGTGGCCTTGCGGTCGGTCAGCGCGGCCCGCAGCTCCGTGCTGGAGGAGACGATCCGCCCGAACCGGAACAGCTCGTCCTCGACGTCGTCGAGGGTGCCGTTCTTCTCCGCGGCGGTGAGGTCGGCGGTGTCCGCCAGTTCCTCCAGGGCGTCCACCAGGTCGCGCGACTGCGACCAGCGGGAGCGCACCAGGCCGGACACCAGGTCGGCGGCGGTGCCGCTGACCTGGGTGCCGAGGAGGCGCTGCACGAGCTGGGCCTTGGCCTCGCCGGTCTGCGCCGGGTCGGTGAGGACCCGGCGCAGGCCCACCTCGCGGTGGAGCAGCGCGGTGACGGAGGCCAGCTCGTCGGCGAGCGAGCCGGCGTCCACGGACGTGGAGTCCGTCAGCGCGTCGAGACGCTCGCGTGCGGCGGCCAGGGCCTCGCGGCTCGCTCCGTTCATCGGGTCGCCTCTGCCTTCTCCTCGAGGTCATCGAGGAAGCGGTCGATGACGCGGCTCTGGCGGGCGTGGTCCTCCAGGGACTCGCCGACCAGCTTGCCGGCCAGCTCCGTGGCGAGCTTGCCGACGTCCTGCCGCAGCGCGGACGCGGCGGCCTTGCGGTCGGCCTCGATCTGGGCGTGACCGGCGGCGATGATCTCCTCACGCTGCCGCTGGCCTTCCGCGCGCATCTCGGCGATGAGCGTGGCGCCCTGCTCCTGCGCCTCCTGGCGCAGGCGCGCGGCCTCGTGCCGGGCCTCGGCCAGCTGGGCCTTGTACTGCTCGAGGACGCTCTGGGCCTCGGTCTGCGCGGCCTCGGCCTTCTCGATACCGCCCTCGATGGCCTCACGACGCTCGTCCAGAACCTTGTTGATGTTCGGGAGGAGCTTCTTGGCGAGGAAGCCGAAGACGATGACGAAGGCGATCAGGCCGATGACGAGCTCCGGCCACGGCGGGATGAGGGGGTTCTCCTTCTCACCCTCAGCCGCCAGGAAAACCAGGGCGGGGTTCACATCAGTGCCTTTCGTCGAAAGAGTCGGTCGTCAGGCCGTCTTAGTAGACGAACGGCATGACGAGACCGATCAGGGCGAGCGCCTCACAGAAGGCGAAACCCAGGATCTGGTTGGCGCGGATCAGGCCGGCCGCCTCGGGCTGGCGGGCGAGGGCCTGGGTGCCGTTACCGAAGATGATGCCGACGCCGACGCCGGGGCCGATGGCGGCCAGGCCGTAACCAACGGAGCTGAGCGAACCTTCGACAGCGGCAAGGGTGTTGGACATGCCAGTTCTTCCTTTTCTTTACGGACCGGTGGGGGTTGGCCACCGGACGGCTGGGGCGAGCCGGGACGCTCAGTGGTGCTCGGCGAGCGCGCCCTGGATGTAGGAGCAGGTCAGCAGGACGAAGACATAGGCCTGGACTGCCTGGATGAAGAGCTCGAAGGCGGTCATGACGATGGTCATGACGAACGAGACGCCGGAGTAGGCGATGCCGATGCCGTTCAGCATGTACCAGGTCGCGATCGTGAACAGCACCAGCAGGGTGTGGCCGGCGAACATGTTCGCGAAGAGACGCACGGCGTGGGTGAACGGGCGGACGATCAGGTTCGAGAAGAACTCGATCGTCATGGCCAGCGGGAGCACCGCGCCGAGGGACTTGTCGTAACCGGTGACGTTCTTGAAGAAGCCGACGAAGCCGTGCCTCTTGAAGGTGAGCGAGACCCACAGGATGTAGACGATCGCGGCCAGGACCATCGGGTAGGCGATGATCGAGGTGACCGGGAACTGGGCGACCGGGATGACCGACCAGAGGTTCATCATCCAGACGAAGAAGAACAGCGAGACGATCAGCGGGACGTACTTCTCGCCCTCCCGCTTGCCGATGGTCTCGTAGACCACGCCGCGGCGGATGAAGTCGTAGCCGGCCTCGGCGACCATCTGGAGCTTGCCCGGGACGACCTTCGGGCGGGCGAAGGCGGCCCAGAAGAACCCGACGATGATGACCGAACCGAGCAACGCCAGCAGCATCGGCTTGTTGAAGTAGAAGCCGCCGCCGTCCGCGTCGCCCATGAGCGGCTCGAACAGGAACGAGTGCAGGCCCGGAGAGACTGTGTCGAAGCCACACCCGTCGAAGAGGTGGCAGTCGGTCTCGAAGGCGAGCACCTGCGTCGGGTCAGCACTCACCGCGGGCTCCTTCATCGTGGCGCATGGGTACGGCAACCTCGTTGTGTCGGCGCGGCGCGGGGCCGCGGTTCGGCACGGGACTGGTGTTACGGATGTGGGGGCGGCTGTGGGGCATCTCGCCTCGCGAATGAGCAGGCGTCAGCTGAGATGCCCGCGCCCGCGATGCCGCAGTTGGCACCGGACGATAGCAGGACTTCACATGCCTCTTTATCCCGGCCCTACCCCTCACGACGTATGCCCCGTCTTCTGGGGCTTGTCGTCCGCCGAATCCGGTTCGACGTAGAGGATCTTGGCCTTCATGTGCGCGCGGGTCTGGGTCGCGATCCACACGAGGGTGCCGACAACCAACGTGATCGCGAAAGACCGGGGGTTGAACAGCGACGTGTTCTTGAACGCGGCGAGGAAGATGAACAACAGCAGGATCTGTGCCGCGTAGAGCATCAGGCCCATCGCCTGGAAAAGGTGCGGAAGCGATTTGGCAGTGCGCTGCAGGACATACAGACCGATCCCCATGAAGAGGATGACCACCAGCGTCGCGACGATCGCCCCGACCGCTCCCTTGCCACCGGCGACCACACCACTGACGACGGCGGCGATGGCGCCGACGGCAGCTGTGGGCACAGCGGCCTGGAGCAGGATCCGGACGTCATTGGACGGCATGGCGGCAACTCCGCTTTTTCACAGGGGGCAGGGTGTCGTCATGGACGAGCGTAGTCCCGGGCTGAGTGGGGTCCTCACGGCCGAGGAACCGTCGCACTGCGGCCCTTCGGCTCTATCCGGGAGTTCTCGTGAACCGTATCACAAACTATTTGATGAGGTCTTTACCTGAGCGTGTGCTCGCTGTCACACATGAGGGTGACAGTGCGCGTTTGTGCAAGCACAGCGCCGACTTGTCTGGTAATGGGGAACTTTGCTCCCCCACGAGTTGGCAATGCTCTAGTCAGATTCTTACCTTGGCAGCCGCGAACGAGGGCCGACGGCCGTTGCGCCATTGACGCCAGGGACTCCGGAGACACCCGCCGGCACCCGGTCGTCGGGGGCGTCGCGGTCGGCGCGGTCGGCGCCCTCCGCGTCGGGCACGTCCTGCCCGGGCGCCGCCCCGGCCGCCGGAGCGCCCACCGCCCGCCTCCGGTAGCGCGGCGGCACGATGCGCTGCGCCCACAGCGGGGCGCGCGGCGTGAACCGCGGCAGCAGGAGCAGCCCGAGGCCCACCGCGCTGAGGAAGACCACGCCCAGCACGATCCACATCGACGCCGAGTTGACCGAGTAGGCCAGGGCGCCGAAGGCGATGAGCGCCGACCAGAAGTACATGATGAGGACGGCCCGGCTGTGCGAGTGCCCGACCTCCAGGAGCCGGTGGTGCAGGTGCCCCCGGTCCGCGGCGAACGGCGACTGGCCGCGCCAGGTGCGCCGCACGATGGCCAGGATCAGGTCGGCGGCCGGGATGGCGATGATGGTCAGCGGCATCAGCAGCGGGATGTAGACCGGCACCATCTGGTGCACGGTGTTGCGCTCGGAGCCGGAGAACAGCTTCAGCGCGTCCGGGTCGACCTGTCCCGTCACCGAGATCGCGCCGGCCGCCAGCACCAGGCCGATCAGCATCGAGCCGGAGTCGCCCATGAAGATCCGCGCGGGGTGCATGTTGTGCGGCAGGAAGCCCACGCACATGCCCATCAGGATCGCCGCGAACAGCGAGGCGGGGGCGGCGGCCTCGATGCCGTACGAGTACCAGATCCGGTAGGCGTACATGAAGAACGCCGCCGCCGCGATGCACACCATGCCGGCGGCCAGTCCGTCGAGGCCGTCCACGAAGTTCACCGCGTTGATGGTGATGACGACCAGGGCGACGGTCAGCAGGGTGCCCTGCCACTGGGTCAGCGCCACGTTGCCCACGCCCGGGATGGGCAGCCACAGGATCGTCAGACCCTGCACCACCATCACGCCCGCCGCGATCATCTGGGCGCCCAGCTTGATCAGGGCGTCGATCTCGAACTTGTCGTCCAGGACGCCGATCAGCCAGATCACGGCCGCGCCCGACAGCAGCGCCCGCGGCTCGTTGGAGGTCTCGAAGACCTCGTTGAGGTTGGTGAGGTGGTCGGCGACCAGCATGCCCGCGCACAGGCCGAAGAACATGGCGATACCGCCGAGCCGCGGAGTGGGTTCCCGGTGCACGTCCCGGGCCCGGATCTCCGGCATCGCCCCCGCCACGATCGCGAACTTCCGTACCGGCCCTGTGAGCAGATACGTCACCGCGGCCGTGATGCAGAGCGTCAGGAGGTATTCACGCACGGGCTTCCCCACAGGTCTCGCTGGCCATTCCAGGCCCACACCCTAGCGATGCGCGCATACGGGTGAGGACTTCCGGGTAGCGACGATGGTTGCACGGGTGGCTGTGCACCTGTGGGCGCCTACCCCTCTTCTTCACGGATACGGCGGAAACGCGGCGGCCAGCTCGCGGACCTCGTCGCGGGCCCGGACGGCCCGTGTCCCGCCCGTGAGCACTCCGGCCAGCAGCCCGGCGACGGTCCGCATCTCGCCCTCCCGCATGCCCTGCGTGGTGAGCGCCGCGGTACCCAGCCGCAGGCCACGCGCGTCGGCGGCCAGGACGGGCGCCGCCGAACCGTGCGGGAGCGCGCAGCAGTCCAGGACCATCCCGGCCGCCGCCAGCCGGGACCGGGCGGTGCGCCCGTCGACGCCGAGCGGGGCCGGGTCGGCGGTCACCATGTGGGTGTCCGTGCCGCCGGTGATCACCGCCAGGCCCTCGGCGGCCAGCCGGTCGGCGAGCACCCGGGCGTTGGCGACGACCTGACGGGCGTACGCCGCGAAGGCCGGGGTCGCCGCCTCGCCGAAGGCGACCGCCTTGGCCGCGATGGTGTGCATCTGCGCGCCGCCCTGCGTGAACGGGAAGACGGCCCGGTCCACCCGCTCGGCCAGTTCGCTCCCGCACAGCAGCATGCCGCCGCGCGGTCCGCGCAGCACCTTGTGGGTGGTGGCGCAGACGATGTCGGCGTACGGCACCGGACTGGGCGCCACTCCCCCGGCGACCAGCCCGATCGGGTGCGCGGCGTCCGCGATGAGGTAGGCGCCCACCTCGTCGGCGACCTCGCGGAAGAAGGCGTGGTCGAGGTGGCGGGGGTAGGAGATCGAGCCGCACACGATCGCCTTGGGCCGGTGGGTACGGGCCAGGGCGCGCACCTGGTCGTGGTCGACGAGGCCGGTCTCCGCGTCCACGCCGTAGCCGACGAAGTCGAACCAGCGGCCGGAGAAGTTGGCGGGCGACCCGTGGGTGAGGTGGCCGCCGTGCGGCAGGCCGAGGGCAAGGACGGTGTCCCCGGGGCGCAGCAGCGCCGCGTAGGCGGCCAGTACCGCCGAGGAGCCGGAGTGGGCCTGCACATTGGCGTGCGCGGCGCCGAACAGGGCCGTGGCCCGCTCGACGGCGAGCCGCTCGGCGAGGTCGACCAGCTCGCAGCCGCCGTGGTGCCGGGCGCCCGGGTAGCCCTCGGCGTACTTGTTGGCGAGCGGGGAGCCGAGCGCGGCCAGCACGGCCGGCGAGGTGAAGTTCTCGGCGGCGATGAGCTGGAGGGTGGTCTCCTGCCGCCGGCGCTCGGCGAGCAGGATCTCGGCCAGCTCGGGGTCCTGCCGGCCGATGGCGTCGGCCTCGTGGTGCAGGGGGTGGGTGACCGACATGGCGCACTCCGGACGTGCTGCGAGGTGTCTGGCTCAGTCCACAGTAGGCCCGGCGCGTCCGGTGCGCGCGGTCGTCAGGTCCGGGCGGGTACGCCGGTGAGGGCGGTGACCACGGGATCGAGTGCCTGGTGTATCTCGTCCCCGATCGACCGGAAGAACGGCAGGGGCGCCCCGTACGGGTCGTAGACCTCGTCCGCCTCGGCGGTCGGGGCCAGCAGCCATCCGCGCAGCGCCGCCGCGGCCCGGACCAGGGCGCGGGCACGGGTGACCAGGCCCTCCTCCAGCGAGGGCAGGGTGGCCGGGTCGATGGCGTTCACCAGACGCGTGAACTCCTTCAGCGTGAAGGTGCGCAGGCCCGCGGAGTGGCCCATGGAGATGACCTGGGCGCGGTGGTCGCGGGTCGCGGTGAGCACCAGGTCGGCGCGGATGACGTGCTCGTCGAGCAGCTCGCGGCCGGTGAAGCCGGTGGCGTCCGCGCCGAAGTCGGCCAGCACGGTCTCCGCGTTGGCCTCCATCGGGGCGCCCTCGTGCCCCCAGGTGCCCGCGCTCTCCACGACGAGCCCGCCGCCCAGGATGCCGAGCCGCTCCGTCACGAAGTGCCGGGTCAGCCGCTCGGTGATGGGCGAGCGGCACACGTTGCCGGTGCTGACGTGGAGGATGCGGAAGCTGTCGCGCGGCAGGCCGACGAAGGTGGTCGTCTGCTCGTTGATACCGCCTATGCCACGCCCCGCCTCAGGGGCCGTCAATTCGCCACCTCGAGGTCGGGTACGACCTTCCTCAGTTCCTCCGCCGACAGCGCGCCGGCCCGCAGCAGCACCGGGACCTCGCGGGTGACGTCGACGATGGAGGACGGGACGTTGCCCGGGGTGGGGCCGCCGTCCAGGTAGACGGAGACGGAGTCGCCGAGCATCTGCTGGGCGGCGTCGCAGTCCTCCGGCGCCGGGTGGCCGGTGAGGTTGGCGGAGGAGACGGCCATCGGGCCGAACTCGGTGAGCAGCTCGATGGCGACCGGGTGCAGCGGCATGCGCACGGCGACGGTGCCCCGGGTGTCACCGAGGTCCCACTGGAGGGACGGCTGGTGCTTGGCGACCAGGGTGAGCGCGCCCGGCCAGAAGGCGTCGACCAGCTCCCAGGCCAGCTCGGAGAAGTCGGTGACCAGGCCGTGCAGGGTGTTCGGGGAGCCGATGAGGACGGGGCTGGGCATGTTGCGGCCACGGCCCTTGGCCTCCAGCAGGTCGCCGACGGCCTCCGCGGAGAAGGCGTCGGCGCCGATGCCGTACACGGTGTCCGTCGGCAGCACCACCAGCTCGCCACGGCGGACCGCGGACGCGGCCTCACGCAGACCCGTCACGCGGTCGGTCGCGTCATTGGTGTCGTATCGCCGTGCCATGTCTAGCGGTCCTCCTCGTACACGTACTGCGAGATAGAAGTGTCAGGACGGGTCACGGCAGCGCCTTGCGGGCGGTCGCGAACCGGGGCCGGTTGTTGAGGTCGGGGTGGTCGGCCGCGTCGGCCCAGCCCCGCTCCTCGGTGAAGATCCAGGGCACCTGGCCGCCCTGGGTGTCGGCGTGCTCGACGACGACCACGCCGCCGGGACGCAGCAGCCGGTGCGCGGTGCGCTCCAGGCCGCGGATCAGGTCGAGGCCGTCCTCGCCGGAGAACAGCGCCAGCTCGGGATCGTGGTCGCGGGCCTCGGGGGCGACGTACTCCCACTCGGTGAGCGGGATGTACGGCGGGTTGGAGACCACCAGGTCGACCTGGCCGTCGAGGTCCGGGAAGGCCGTCAGGGCGTCGCCCTGGCGCAGGTCGACCCTGGACCCCTCCATGTTCTTCCGCGTCCACACCAGGGCGTCCTCGCTCAGCTCCACGGCGTGCACGCGGGAGCGGGGCACCTCCTGGGCGAGGGCGAGCGCGATGGCGCCGGAGCCGGTGCACAGGTCGACGATGCAGGGCTCGACGACGTCCATGGCGCGTACGGCGTCTATGGCCCAGCCGACGACCGACTCGGTCTCCGGACGCGGCACGAACACCCCGGGGCCGACCTGGAGCTCCAGGTACCGGAAGTAGGCGCGTCCGGTGATGTGCTGGAGCGGCTCACGGGCCTCGCGGCGGGCGATGACCTCCCAGTACCGGGCGTCGAAGTCCGCGTCCTTGACGGTGTGCAGCTCGCTCCGCTTGACGCCGTGCAGATACGCGGCGAGCTCCTCCGCGTCGGTGCGCGGCGAGGGCACGCCGGCGTCGGCCAGCCGCATGGTGGCCTGGGCCACCTCCGCGAGCAGCAGGTTCACGCTGGTCCTCCGAAGCTGAGCTGGGTCCGGTGCTGGTTCAGGCGGCCGCGAGCTTGGCGGCCGAGTCCGCGTCGACGCACGCCTGGATCACCGCGTCGAGGTCGCCGTCCAGGACCTGGTCCAGGTTGTACGCCTTGAAGCCGACGCGGTGGTCGGAGATGCGGTTCTCCGGGAAGTTGTACGTACGGATCTTCTCGGAGCGGTCGACGGTGCGGACCTGGCTGCGGCGGGCGTCGGCGGCCTCCTTCTCCGCCTCCTCCTGCGCCGCGGCGAGCAGCCTGGAGCGCAGGATACGCATCGCCTGCTCCTTGTTCTGCAGCTGGCTCTTCTCGTTCTGGCAGGAGGCGACGACGCCGGTGGGCAGGTGCGTGATGCGCACCGCGGAGTCGGTCGTGTTGACGGACTGCCCGCCGGGCCCGGAGGAGCGGTAGACGTCGATGCGCAGGTCGTTGGGGTTGATCTCGACGTCGATCTCCTCGGCCTCGGGGGTCACGAGGACACCGGCCGCGGAGGTGTGGATGCGGCCCTGCGACTCGGTGGCCGGCACGCGCTGCACGCGGTGCACGCCGCCCTCGTACTTCAGCCGCGCCCAGACGCCCTGGCCGGGCTCGGTGGCGCCCTGGCCGCCCTTGGTCTTCACGGCGACCTGGACGTCCTTGTAGCCGCCCAGCTCGGACTCGGTGGAGTCGATGATCTCGGTCTTCCAGCCGACCCGCTCGGCGTACCGCAGGTACATGCGCAGCAGGTCGCCCGCGAAGAGGGCCGACTCGTCGCCGCCGGCGCCCGCCTTGATCTCCAGGATGACGTCCTTGTCGTCGCTGGGGTCGCGCGGGACGAGCAGCAGCCGCAGCTTCTCGGTCAGCTCCTCGCGCTGCTTCTCCAGCTCCTTGACCTCGGCGGCGAAGTCGGGGTCGTCGGCGATGAACTCGCGCGCGGTCTCGATGTCGTCGCCGGTCTGCTTCCAGGAGCGGAACGTGGCGACGATCGGGGTCAGCTCGGCGTACCGCTTGTTCAGCTTGCGCGCGTTGGCCTGGTCGGAGTGGACCGACGGGTCGGCGAGCTTCTTCTCCAGGTCGGCGTGCTCGGCGACGAGTTCCTCGACGGCCTCGAACATCTTGGGCTCCTGCTACTGCGACGGCTACTGCGGGAAGGGGGGGCGAAGGCGGGCGACCAAAAACGCCGGTCCCGGCGCGCCCGGTGAGGGGGCGCGGCCGTGGACCGGCGAATCGGGGCTCGCTACTTCTTGGAGCCGGCGGCAGCCTTGCCGAAGCGGGCCTCGAAGCGGGCCACACGGCCACCGGTGTCGAGGATCTTCTGCTTGCCCGTGTAGAACGGGTGGCACTCGGAGCAGACCTCGGCACGGATGGTGCCGGACTCGATGGTGCTGCGGGTGGTGAACGACGCGCCACAGGTGCAGCTGACCTGCGTCTCGACGTACTCGGGGTGGATGTCGCGCTTCAAGGTGTCTCCTAGGTTCGGGAGGGCGCCGGGTCGCTGCCGCGGGATGCGGGGGCGTGAACCGGAGCCGACGTACCAGTCTGCCAGGACTGGGGCCATCCCCCAAAACGGGGGCGGGGGTTCGATATTCCCTGCGGGCCGGTGGGGGCTGGTCGCGCCGCGCGGCGGAGCCGCACATGTCGCAGCCCCGCGCCCCTACGGGGCGCTTACGACGCCCTTGGCTCCGCCGGCTGCCGTGTTTTCGGTGGCCGTCCTGGGGATCGGCTTGTCGGCCTTCAGGGCCGCCCATACCTGCTGGGCCTTGGTCTCCTCCACCAGGACCCGGTTGCCGTCGGCCGGGTCGTACTGGACGGGCATCGTGACCATGTTCATGTGGGCCGGGGTGATGTTCTTCAGGCCGGCGGCGAAGGACATCAGCTTGTTCACCGAGCCGAGGCCAGTGTCGGTGGTCACCGTCTTGGTGGCGGTGTCGGCGAGGTCGACGAGCTTCTTGGGGTTGGTGAGGACGCCGATGTCCTTGACCCGCTCCACCAGGGCCTTGACGAACGCCTGCTGGAGCTGGATGCGGCCGAGGTCGGAGCCGTCGCCGACGCCGTGCCGGGTGCGGACCAGGCCGAGGGCCTGCTCGCCGTCGAGGGTGTGGGTGCCGGCCTTGAGGTCGAGGTGGCTGTCGGGGTCGGAGATGTCCTGCGTGGTGGTGATCTCGACGCCGCCCAGTTCGTCGATGAGCTGCTGGAAGCCGCTGAAGTCGACCTCCAGGTAGTGGTCCATGCGCAGGCCGCTCAGCGACTCGACGGTCTTGACGGCGCAGGCGGCGCCGCCGGTGGCGTACGCGGAGTTGAACATCACGCCGCTCGCGGCGTCGTGCACCGTGCCGGAGGTGTCGGTGCACTCGGGGCGGTCGACGATGGTGTCGCGCGGGACGGAGACCACGCTGGCCTTCTTGTGGCCCTCGTAGACGTGCACGACCATCGCGGTGTCGGAGCGGGCAGTGCCGTCGTCGGTGCCGCCGCCGACCTTGTCGTTGCCGTCGGCGCGGGTGTCGGAGCCGAGGACGAGGATGTTCTGGGAGCCGTTGTCGGCCTTGGCCGGCCGGTCGGTGCCGAGGGCCTGGTCGATGTCGACGCTCTTGAGGTTGCCGTTCAGCTTGAAGTAGAGGTAGCCGGCGCCGCTGCCGCCCAGGACGACGATGCCCGCCGTGGTCCAGGCCGCGACCAGCAGGCCCTTGCGCCGTCCGCTGCGGGGCTTGCGGCGGCGTCCCTTGCCCCGGTGGCGCGGCCCGCTGGTGCCGGCCTCCCCCGGTATGCCGGGTTCCGGCGTGCGCTCGGCAGACATGTGCTCCTCGACTCTCGTGCGGCGGCTGTACCCCCTGCTGTCGGTGCCGGGTCTTCTCTACGGCACCATCGTCACCCCGTTCGGCCAGACGGAGAAACCCGGGCAAGGGTTGCACGGGGCACTGTGCGCGAGCTGTGCCGTGCCGGTGACCGTGCGTGGCCGGACTCGTCGGCAGACCCACTGCTGACCTGGGCTTTCTCCCGTGTCGGGCGGTCTGCTCGTCCTGCGGACGGACACGCTCCGTGTGGGAAAGGTCTCCCGGACCCGCACATGCGGAAGGCCGCCCCCCGTGGTGCGGGAGCGGCCTTCGCTGCTGGTGCGACAGGTGACCTCAGTCGCCGTTGCCGGGCGTCGGGGTCGTCTTCTGGATCTGGAGCAGGAACTCGGCGTTCGACTTCGTCTGCTTCATCTTGTCGAGGAGCAGCTCGATCGCCTGCTGGGAGTCGAGCGCGTGCAGCACCCGGCGCAGCTTCCAGACGATGCCCAGCTCCTCGCCGCCCAGCAGGATCTCCTCCTTGCGGGTGCCGGACGCGTCGACGTCCACCGCGGGGAAGATGCGCTTGTCGGCGAGCTTCCGGTCGAGCTTGAGCTCCATGTTGCCGGTGCCCTTGAACTCCTCGAAGATCACCTCGTCCATGCGGGACCCGGTGTCGACGAGCGCGGTGGCGAGGATGGTCAGCGAGCCGCCGTCCTCGATGTTGCGCGCGGCGCCGAAGAAGCGCTTGGGCGGGTACAGGGCGGTCGAGTCGACACCACCGGAGAGGATGCGGCCGGAGGCCGGGGCGGCGAGGTTGTACGCACGGCCCAGACGCGTGATCGAGTCGAGCAGCACGACCACGTCGTGACCCAGCTCGACGAGGCGCTTGGCACGCTCGATGGCCAGCTCGGCGACGGTGGTGTGGTCCTCGGCCGGGCGGTCGAAGGTCGAGGAGATGACCTCGCCCTTCACCGACCGCTGCATGTCGGTGACCTCTTCCGGACGCTCGTCGACGAGGACGACCATCAGGTGGCACTCGGGGTTGTTGTGCGTGATGGCGTTGGCGACCGCCTGCATGATCATGGTCTTGCCGGTCTTCGGCGGGGCCACGATCAGACCGCGCTGGCCCTTGCCGATCGGCGACACGAGGTCGATGATCCGCGTGGTCAGCACGCCCGGGTCCGTCTCCAGGCGGAGGCGGTCCTGCGGGTACAGCGGGGTGAGCTTGTTGAACTCCGGTCGTCCGCGGCCGTGTTCGGGCGCCATGCCGTTGACGGAGTCGAGGCGGACCAGCGCGTTGAACTTCTCGCGCCGCTCGCCCTCCTTCGGCTGGCGGACCGCGCCGGTGATGTGGTCGCCCTTGCGCAGGCCGTTCTTGCGGACCTGGGCGAGGGAGACGTACACGTCGTTGGGGCCCGGCAGGTAGCCGGAGGTGCGGATGAACGCGTAGTTGTCGAGGATGTCGAGGATGCCCGCGACCGGGATCAGGACGTCGTCCTCGGTGATCTGCGGCTCGGCGGCGATGTCGTCGCGTCCGCGACGGCCCCGGCGGTCGCGGTAGCGCCCGCGACGGCCGCGCCGGCCGCCCGCGTCGTCGTCGTAGCCGTCGTCCTGCGGACCGTTGTTGCGGTCCTGGCGTCCGCCGCCCTGCTGCTGGCGCTGCTGGCCGCCGCCCTGGTTCTGCTGGTCGTCGCCCTTGTTGCGGCGGTCCCGGTCACGGTCCCGGCCGCGCTCGCGGCGGTCGCGGCGGCGGCCCTCGCCACCGTCGGCGTCGGACCGGCCGTCGCCCTGGTGCTGCTGACCGCCCTGGTGCTGGTTGTTCTGCTGCGACCGGTCGGACGTGGCGTCCTTGGGCTCGGTCCTGGCCTCGGCGGCGACCGTCTCGGTCGCGGCGGCCGGGCTGCCGGCGTCGGCGGTGGCGCGGCGCCGGCCGCGGCCTGCGGGGGCCTCGTCGGCGGCGGGCTGCCCCGGGATCTCGATCTGCTGCTGGGACGACGCGGCCTTCTCGGCGGAGTCGGTGGCCTTGGCCGCCTTCTTCTCGGCCTTGTCGGCCTTGTCCGGCTTGCCGGCGGCGGAGCCCTCGTCGCCCGTACGGGTCCGGGAGGTGGCGCGGCGCTTCGGCTTGCTCTCGGCGGCGCCGTCCGCGGCCTTGGCGGGAGCCCCGCCCGCGGCCTGCGCTTCCTTGATGACCTCGATCAGCTGGCTCTTGCGCATCCGCGCGGTGCCCCTGATGCCCAGGCCGGAGGCGACCTGCTGCAGCTCGGCCAGCACCATGCCCTCGAGGCCGGTACCGCGGCGCCGCCGGGAGCCGGCACCGCTGGCAGGCGCGGAGGCGTCCGTGGCGGGCGCGGCAGCGGTCTCCTCGACACGTGCGCCCATCAGATCGGTGGTGTCGCTCACGAAGGGTCCTTCCCTGGAGCGGACGTCGGCCTGTCTGGCTCGGCGACCGGTTGTGCTGTCCGGCTTCGGTCCTTGCTGTGCGAACCGTGCCGGGGCGGTGGTCCGCCCAATCGGCGGAAGAGATATCTGGTGATGGCGCTTCCCCTGGCCGTGGCACCCGGTGTCTGTGTCAGGTGGCCTGGTCGCGCCGGTTCCGGAGCGTTTCCGGACCGCTCAGTGTCGATGGACGCCGTACTGCCCGCGTACGGCGCTCACCGCACAAGGCGGTTTGGGGGGCTCCCGGAAGAATGTCTGTCCCGGACGGGGACACGAGGCACCTCGCCATGGTGGCGCCGGGTGCAGACTTGAGATTAACACTACCGGATCCAACAAATATTCCCCCTCTCGAAATCCGGCAACCGTGCGCGTCTAAACGTCATGGGAGGGCGCGAGCGGGAGCACGCAGGCTCCCTTGAGGTCCAGGCTCAGCCGGTTCGCGGCCCAGTCCCCGCCCGCCAGCGCCTCGACCTTGTCGGCGGTGCCGGCGTCGGCCAGCGCCATGACCGTGGGTCCGGCGCCGGAGATCACCGCGGGGATGCCGTCGCCCCGCAGCCGCTCCACCAGCGCCGCGCTCTCCGGCATGGCCGGCGCGCGGTACTCCTGGTGGAGGCGGTCCTCGGTGGCCGGCAGCAGCAGCTCGGGACGCCTGGTCAGGGCCTCGACGAGCAGCGCGGCGCGGCCGGCGTTGGCGGCGGCGTCGACGTGCGGGACGGAGCGCGGGAGCAGTCCGCGCGCCGTTTCCGTGAGTACCGGCTTCCCCGGTACGAAAACCACCGGAACGATGGAATCGGCGGGCTCCATCCTGATCGCGCGGGCGGCGCCGCTCTCCAGCCAGGACAGGGTGAAGCCGCCCAGCAGACAGGCCGCGACGTTGTCGGGGTGGCCCTCGATCTCGGTGGCGAGGTCGAGCAGCGCGGCGTCGTCGAGACGGGACTCGCCGCCTATCGTCACCGCGCGCGCCGCGACGATGCCGGCGCAGATGGCGGCGGAGGAGGAACCCAGGCCGCGGCCGTGCGGAATGCGGTTGGCGCAGACGATCTCCAGGCCGCGCGGCTGTCCGCCCAGCAGATCGAAGGCGGTGCGCAGGGAGCGTACGAGCAGGTGTTTCTCGTCGCGCGGCAGCGTCTCGCTGCCTTCCCCCGCGATGTCGATGTGCAGCCCGGAGTCGGCCACCCGGACGACCACGTCGTCGTAGAGCCCCAGGGCCAGGCCGAGGGCGTCGAAGCCCGGACCGAGGTTGGCGCTGGTGGCGGGGACGCGCACCCGGACGGCGGCGGCGCGGAAGGCGGGACCGGCCATCGCTCGTTGACTCTCCTTGAGCTGCGTGATGGTCGAATGGCTGTCGATGTCAGTGACTTTCGATGTCTCTTGACCTTCGTTGTCGCATGACCGTCGATGAACATCCGATGACGTACGGGAACCCGGGGCCGCCGCTTCCTCCCGGACGGGCGACCGCACCCCCGGCCGCTTCCGTCCGCTTTCCGGCCGCGGAGACGGCGCGGCACCGCGGCATATGCGGCGGGCGGGTTCGGTACAGCCTATCGAAGGAAGGTTCTGTGACGACATAGGGCGCACAGGAGGCGCACGATGCGTGTCGCAAGCCCCCCGTGCAACCCCCCGCTTCCGGGGCCCCGCGAGGGGCCCGTCAGGACACTTCCCCGGCGCGCGGCGCTTACGCCTGCCACGCCGGGGAGACGGGTGTCCTGTCGTGCTGCGGCCTCAGACCAGGCCGAGCCGCTCGGCCGCCGTCGCCGCGTCGACCGGGACGGTGACGGGCTGCGGGGCGCCGGCGACGGCCCAGTCGGGGTCCTTCAGACCGTTGCCGGTGACGGTGCACACGATCTTCTGCCCCGGGTCGACCTTGCCCTGCTCGGCGGCCTTCAGCAGACCGGCGACCGACGCGGCCGAGGCGGGCTCGACGAAGACGCCCTCCTGGGAGGCCAACAGCCGGTAGGCGCGCAGGATCTCACGGTCCGTCACCTCGTCGATGGCGCCGCCGGACTCGTCCCGGGCGGCGAGCGCGAAGTCCCAGGAGGCCGGGTTGCCGATCCGGATGGCGGTGGCGATGGTGGACGGGTCCTTGACGACCTCGCCGCGCACGATGGGCGCGGAGCCGGAGGCCTGGAACCCCCACATGCGGGGCGTCCTCGTGCTGATCCCGTCGGCGGCGTACTCCTTGTACCCCTTCCAGTACGCGGTGATGTTGCCCGCGTTGCCGACCGGGAGGACGTGGATGTCGGGCGCGTCGCCGAGCATGTCGACGATCTCGAAGGCGGCGGTCTTCTGCCCCTCGATCCGCACCGGATTGACCGAATTGACCAGCGCGACGGGGTAGTTGTCGCTGAGCGCGCGGGCAAGCGTCAGACAGTCGTCGAAGTTGCCGTCGACCTGGAGGATCTTGGCGCCGTGCACGAGCGCCTGGCCCATCTTGCCGAGCGCGATCTTGCCCTGCGGCACGAGGACGGCGGACACCATCCCGGCCCGCACCCCGTACGCGGCGGCGGAGGCGGACGTATTGCCGGTGGAGGCGCAGATGACAGCCTGCGCCCCCTCCTCCTTCGCCTTGCTGATGGCCATGGTCATGCCCCGGTCCTTGAAGGACCCGGTGGGGTTGGCGCCCTCCACCTTGAGGTGGACCTCGCAGCCCGTGCGCTCGGAGAGCACCTGCGCGGGCACGAGCGGCGTGCCGCCCTCGCGGAGCGTCACGACGGGCGTGCTGTCGGAGACGGGCAGCCGGTCCCGGTACTCCTCGATGATTCCGCGCCACTGGTGGGTCATTGCTGGTTACTCTCCTTCAACCCGCATGATGCTGGCGACACCCCGCACGGTGTCGAGCTTGCGCAACGCCTCGACGGTGCCGCCGAGGGCGGCGTCGGACGCGCGGTGGGTGACGACGACGAGAGAGGCCTCGCCGTCCTTCCCGGACTGCCGGACGGTGTCGATCGACACCCCGTGCTCGGCGAACACCGTGGCCACCTGGGCGAGCACGCCCGGCTTGTCGGCGACGTCGAGACTGATGTGGTACCGCGTGACGACCTCGCCCATGGGCGAGACGGGCAGCGCGGCGTACGCGGACTCACCGGGCCCGCGCCCGCCGCCGAGCCGGTTGCGGCAGACGGCGACGAGGTCGCCGAGGACGGCGGAGGCGGTCGGCGCACCGCCGGCGCCGGGCCCGTAGAACATGAGCTGCCCGGCGGCGTCGGACTCCACGAACACCGCGTTGTACGCCCCGCGCACATTGGCCAGCGGGTGACTGAGCGGAATCATGGCGGGGTGCACGCGGGCCGTGACCGACCCCCCGTCGGCCGCCCGCTCGCAGATGGCGAGGAGCTTGATGGTGCACCCCATCTCCTTGGCGGAGGCGAAGTCGGCGGCGGTGACCTCGGTCATGCCCTCGCGGTGCACGTCGTCGAGGCGTACGCGGGTGTGGAAGGCGATCCCGGCGAGGATGGCCGCCTTGGCGGCGGCGTCGAACCCTTCCACGTCAGCCGTCGGATCGGCCTCCGCGTACCCCAGCGCGGTGGCCTCGTCGAGCGCCTCCTGGTACCCGGCGCCGGTGGTGTCCATGGCGTCGAGGATGAAGTTGGTCGTCCCGTTGACGATCCCGAGCACCCGGTTGACCTTGTCCCCGGCGAGGGACTCGCGCAGCGGCCGGATCAGCGGGATGGCGCCGGCGACGGCGGCCTCGTAGTAGAGGTCCTTCTCGTTGGCGTCCGCGGCGGCGTGCAGGGCGGCGCCGTCCTGGGCGATGAGCGCCTTGTTGGCGGAGACGACGGAGGCACCGTGCTCGAAGGCGGTGGTGATGAGCGTCCGGGCGGGCTCGATACCCCCGATCACCTCCACCACCACATCGATGTCCCCGCGCTTGACGAGGGCGGTCGCGTCGGTGGTCACGAGGGCCGGGTCGATGCCGGCCCGCACCCGGTCGGGCCGCCGTACCGCGACACCCGCCAGCTCCAGGGGCGCCCCGATCCGGGCGGCGAGGTCGTCGGCGTGCGTCGTCATGATGCGCGCCACCTCTGAGCCGACCACTCCACAGCCCAGCAGCGCCACTTTCAGCGGACGCGTACGCATCATCCGACCTCGTTTCCTCATACCGTATGCGGTGGAACCAGTCTCACTCACCGGACGGGACTTTCTGCCCTTCGTCCGGATCGTGAGACATTTATTTCATTTGCGGGGGCCGGTAGACGTGAAGATCTCCGGCCCTCTTTGGTTTTGCCGCGCTGCTCATCCGACGTCGAGGCGCAGCAGGTCCTCCTCGGTCTCCCGCCGGACGATGACCCGCGACGCACCGTCCCGGACGGCGATGACGGGCGGCCGGAGCACGTGGTTGTAGTTGCTGGCCATGGACCGGCAGTACGCCCCGGTCGCGGGTACGGCGATCAGGTCACCGGGGGCCAGGTCGCCCGGCAGGAACGCGTCCTTGACCACGATGTCCCCGCTCTCGCAGTGCTTGCCGACGACGCGGGCGAGCATCGGCTCGGCGTCGGAGGCGCGGGAGACGAGGGCGACGCTGTATTCGGCGTCGTAGAGCGCGGTGCGGATGTTGTCCGACATGCCGCCGTCGACGGAGACGTACGTACGCAGCCCGTCGAGCGGCTTGACGGTGCCGACCTCGTAGAGCGTGAAGGCGGTGGGCCCGACGATGGCCCGGCCGGGCTCGACGGAGATCCGGGGGGTGCGCAGCTTGGCGGCGTGGCACTCGCGGTCGACGATCTCGGTGAGCGCCTTGGCGATCTCGTGCGGCTCGCGGGGATCGTCGTCACTGGTGTACGCGATCCCGAGCCCGCCGCCGAGGTCGATCTCGGGCAGCTCGACCCCGTGCTCGTCGCGGATGTCCTTGAGCAGCCCGACGACCCGGTGCGCGGCGACCTCGAACCCGGACATGTCGAAGATCTGCGACCCGATGTGCGAGTGGATGCCGACCAGCTCCAGCCCGTCCAGCTGGAGCACCCGCCGCACGGCCTCGGCGGCCTGCCCGCCGGCCAGCGGGATGCCGAACTTCTGGTCCTCGTGCGCGGTGGCGATGAACTCGTGGGTGTGCGCCTCGACGCCGACGGTGATACGGATCTGCACCTTCTGGCGCTTGTTCAGGGATTGCGCGATGTGGGCGACGCGGACGATCTCCTGGAAGGAGTCGAGCACGATCCGCCCGACGCCGGCGCGCACGGCTCTCTCGATCTCCTGGTGCGACTTGTTGTTGCCGTGGAAGGCGATGCGGTCGGCGGGCATGCCGGCGGAGAGCGCGGTGGCGAGTTCGCCCCCGGAGCAGACGTCGAGGTTCAGCCCTTCCTCCGCCAGCCAGCGCACGACGGCCCGCGACAGGAACGCCTTTCCGGCGTAGAAGACGTCGGCGTCGTCCCCGAAGGCGCCGCGCCAGGCCCTCGCCCGGTCCCGGAAGTCGGCCTCGTCGAGGATGTAGGCGGGGGTGCCGTGCTCCTCGGCGAGCGTCTTCACGTCGACGCCGCCGACGGTGACGACACCGTCGGCGTTCCGGGCGACCGTGCGGGCCCAGACCTTGGCGTCGAGGTCGTTGAGGTCGGCGGGCGGTGCGGAGTAGTGGCCCTCGGGGAGGACGTCCGCGTGGCGGGGTCCGGCGGGGTGTGCGGAACGGCTCATGGCTCTGGTGACTCTCTCGGGTTTCTCGGGTCTCTGTGGTCTCTCGGATCAGAGATGGTCGGGCGCGTCGATGCCGAGCAGGGACAGGCCGCCGGCCAGCACCACCCCGGCGGCTTCGGCGAGCGCGAGCCGGGCACGGTGGGCGGCCGAGGGTTTCTCGTCCCCGACGGGCAGTACGGCGGGGAGCAGCGGCAGTACGGCATCGGCGACGGCGACGAGGTGCCGGGCGAGCCGGTCGGGAGCGTGGTCGCGGGCCGCGGCGGCGAGGACGCGGGGGTGGTCGGCGAGGGCGCCGGTCAGCCTTTCCGTACCCGCGCTGGTACCGGGCTCGGGGGCGAAGCCGAGGTCGGCGGCGTTGCGGAGGAGGGCGCGGGTACGGGCGTGGGCGTACCGGACGCGGAAGAGGGGGTTCGTCTCGCGCTGGGCGAGGTGCTCTCCGGCACTGGGGCGGGGCCGGTCGTGGGGGGCGGGGTGGAGCAGGGCCCAGCGTCCGGCGTCGGGGCCCAGGGCCAGTACGGCGGGGGGGTCGGTCGCGGGGACGGGGCGGATGGTGGCGTCGAGGTGCTCGGGCGTGACGTCGATGGGGGCATCACCCAGCAGCACCGCCCACTCCGACGGCGGGAGGGCCTCACAGCTGGTACGCACGGTCACCCCCTGGGCGCGCAGCAGCCGGGCGACGCTGTCCATGACGACGAGGGCGCGGAGCTCGCGGGGGCAGTGCAGCGACACCATGCCGGTGCCTGGCCCGTCGGCGTACCCGTAGCGGGGGCCGCGGCGCAGTATGTCGGCGACGAGGGCGCCGGGGGCGGCGTCACTGAGGGAGAGGTTGAGGAACCCGGGCCCGGTGACGACGATGTCGGTGATCCCGTCGACGCCGGCGAGGTAGGACCGCAGCGTTTCGGCGACCAGGCGAGGGGGCTGCCCGGCCGGCCGGGCCAGCTGCAACGCGAGGTTGCTGGCGTAGTCCCCGCATCCCCCCGGCCCCGGCGGCCCGACCACGACCCGCTCCGGAACGGTCACGGTGAGCTTCCCGTCATCGACAGCGCGACGCACCGCGTACAGCAGGGTGCGGGAGAGCTCGACGGGGGTCACGGGACCAGCGTAGGGGAGGAGGGGGGAGGGTAGGCGAACTGGTTTGGGGGGTGTTCCGGGATGTGGACGGGGGGGCTCTGCCCCTTGGTGTTGGTATTGGTGATGCGGTGCCCCGGCGCTGTGGTCGCTGCCGCTACCCGGCGCGCTTGGCCGGTGGCGGCGCGGACCCGCCCTCCGCCTCACGGCAACCGACCGCACTCCCCCGGCCGTCACCGCCCCCAGCCCCCCGCTCGGCCAGCCTCCGCACGAGCCCGACGAGCGCGGCGGGCTCGAACGGCTTGGACAGGAAGGCGTCGACGCCGGCACCGAGCCCGGCATCGACCTCGTGCTGACTGCACGCGCTGATGATGGCGAGGGGAAGATCCCGGGTCCGCGGATCGGCACGCAGCCGCCCGGCGGTGCGGAGCCCGTCGAGACGCGGCATGACGACGTCGAGGGTGATGACGTCGGGCCGCACCTGATGAACGACTTCCAGACACTCGGCACCATCGGCCGCGGTCACGACCTCGAAGCCCTCCAGCTCGAGGTTGACCCTGATCAACTGCCGGATGACCTTGTTGTCGTCGACGACAAGGACCCGGCCCGACGCGCCTGGCACACCTCGAGAGTAGGTCGGGACCGGCCATCGCGTCCGGGTTTTCCCCACTTCCACCCCGTGCGGGGAACCATCCGCCGTCCGGCTCCTCCCCCACCCCAGGAAACCCGTTCATGAACACCCCGGACGAGCTGGTAGTGTTCTACCCGTCGCCGCGAGCAACACCACCGCAGCCGACACGCCCCCGTAGCTCAGGGGATAGAGCAACGGCCTCCGGAGCCGTGTGCGCAGGTTCGAATCCTGCCGGGGGCACTTCGCAGGAAGTGCCTAAAGACCCCGCCATCAGCGAGTTCGCTGGAGTCGGGGTCTTCGCGTATGTGCAGGCGGATGCCGCCGAAAGCAGTCGTTTGCCAGTGATCACGTAATGACGACGTAATGATCTTGGGCGTCGTTCGCGCAGGTGGGGCGCCGTTTCCGGACTGCCCGCGCGGACGCGGCGGAGGCCCTGGAGCACGACACCGCCCCAGGGCCTCCGAGTCAGGCGCGTACGCCTCTCACGGCATGCCGTCGTCCTCCCCCAGACCTTGCATGATCCGGTCGTTCATCTCCGCCTCCTGGCCGTCGATGCACTTGGCGTAGATCTTGAGGAGCACGTCCACCGAGTGCCCGGCCCGAGCTGCCACCTCCGGTGCGGGGACGCCGGAGTTGAGCCACTGGGACACTCCGGCGTGCCGGAGGTCGTAGGGGCGGGCCGCCATCACGGACCCGACCTGATGTGGCAGGAGAGCCAGTTCCCGCGCTTGCTTCCACACGCGGGAGTACGAGGACGCGGCGATGACGTTGCCCCGCTCGCTGGAGAACAGCCGACCGTCTTCCGCCGTGCCGAACTCCTTGACGTGGTCGAGGAGCAGGCGGACGAGTGGGGGCGGGATGGGGACCGTCCGTACTTCGCCCGCTTCCCGTTGCTTGAGGCCCCGGCGGTCGTGCGCTTCCCCGGAGTCCGTCCACGCCTTACCGGCTGTGGGCCGTGTCTCCGCCAGTTCGATACGGCCCCATCCCTTCTCCGGGAGCGTGCAGTCCGACCGGCGCAGGCCCAGCGCTTCACCGGGCCGCATGGCCGCGTAGTACAGGCAACCGAAGAACGCCCGCAGCCGTCGACCGCTCGCCCGGTCGTAGCCACCGACGTAGGTGAGGGCGGTCAGCAGCTCCCGTGCCTGCCGGGGGTTGACCACCACCCGCCGGTCGACTTCCTGCACGGCCCGTTTGCCTCGCTTCCTGCGCACCTGGGAGAGCGGGTTGGCGTTCAGGGCACCCAGTTCGACCGCGTACTGCAACACGTTGAAGACCACCGCCCGGCGACGCCGGTAGGTCTGTGTCGCGGCCGGCTTGCCGTCGAGGCGACGGGTCAGGGCGTCCACCAAGTCCTGTGCGCGGCTCCCTTCCGACAGTTCCGCCACCGGGAGGGACGCCTTGGACAGCCACGTCAGTGCGGCGGCGATCTCCTTGGGGCGCTCCCTCTCCCGGCGAGGAGGAGGCAGCAGGTAGGACCGTGCCGCGCGGCGCAGGACCGCGGGCGTCGGCCGTCCGCGCACAGCCTTGACGGGCACCGCCAGGACGGTGGAGAGCGCATCGGTCATGCTGTCGCGTTGCTTCGCCGACGCCTCCGCCCACCGGGCATCCAGGTACTTCACCGCCAGCTCTACGAAGCTGAGCGCGATCTTGCCGCCCCGGAGGGAGTCGGGCAGCCCGGTCACGGTGTCGAAGGCTTCGCCCTTGTCGGCGGCGCGTAGGAGCTTGGCGCGGAAGCGGTCGGCGAGAGCCTTGGTCCTGTGCGACTCGTGGAAGGGCACGCCGTCGACCGACCAGCGCACGAGGTGGGTCGGCTTCTTGGCGGACCGGTTGACGCTCAGCTTCCAGATGACGACCTTGTACGACTTCACCGGATACCACCGCCCGTGTCCTCCGCGCGCTCCTCCACCCACGCGTCGAGCGCGTCACGCCGGACCCGGAGTTCGCCGTTCGGGAGCCGGATGCAGGCGGGGGCGAGGTGGAGTTCACGCCAGCGGTAGAAGGTGCGGCGGGAGACGCCGCCTAGTTCCTCCAGCACTTGGCGCACGGTGAGCAGCTCGATGCCGGTCCGGTCACGCGCCACGGGGAACACCGTCCTCCCGTACCGAGGCCGCGAGGAGGGCGGCTTCCGGGGAGTAGCCGCGTCCGGCGTACCGCCACTGACCGACATAGGCCACGGGATGGCCCTCCAGGCCCAAGGCGGCGCGCTGCTCCTGGGCGCGGTGCTCGGCGCGGGCCCGGCGGAGTTCGCCGAGGGTGGTCGAGTAGCGGCGGGACTTGGTGGAGAAGTGGCCGCCGTAGCCGAGCATGTGCGCCCAGCGGCGCAGGCCGAGGCCCGCGAAGGCGGGGAGGCCGCCGAGCCACCAGCACGTACCGATCATGCGCAGCACGTGCGCCCGCACCGGCAGAAGGACCATTTCTCGGGCCGACCGGATACGTCCGTCGACCGCGCCGGCCGTCTCGGCGCCCTTGGTGGCGTACTTGGCGATGTACCCGGCCACCGCGCCCGACGCAGGCCGCTCCCCCGCAGGTGAGGCAGCGACCGGGCGTACGTCGACCTGAGTGCCGAAGCGCAGCACACGCATCCCGACGACCGCCGAGCCAGGCGCCTGGGAGTGGACCCGGGCGACGGCCGCAGGGACGGCATCGGCGAGCAGAGCGGCGCTCGCCCAGGAGGGCGGTGGCGAGTCCGGCCCGTCCGGGCCGTCGAGGCGGACCACGGCATGGAAGTGGACCAGGCCGCGCCGCTGGTACTCGGCGACCTTCGCGTACGAGAGCCGGGCAACGTCCGCCAGCTCGGCACGGGACAGCCCGGCCCTGCGGGCGATCTCCCGCCGCAGCTCGATGCCGAAGCGGTGCCAGAGCAAGCCGGCGCAGGACTGCCAGAGCACGGCCCCGGCGTAGTCGTAGCAGCGGGGGCAGAGGGGTTCGCCGAGGCGGGGGTCATCCGGCGCGTGCCGCTCGGAGCAGCCGAGGGGCACGCCGTGCGGGCAGTTCTTCGCATCCCGGCGGGGACGGCACGGGCGTACGCGGCCCGACTGCTCCCGGCGGGTGTGGACCGGCCCGAAGCCGGGAGCGGTGAGGGTGGCGAACACCCGGGGGTGCTCGCTCACCGAATCCGGTACCGCCTTGCCGCCGACGAGGCCGGCGCGTACGAGTTGGTAGGTGTCCGCCTGGTACACGCGGGAGCAGGCGGGGCAGACCGAGGCACGGCGGTTGCCGCAGGCGGTCAGCAGACGCCTGCCGTTCGGGTCGGAGCCGTCGACGTCGGTCAGGACTTCCCCCGTCGCCGTATCGACCAGGAAGGCGGAGCCGACGAGGTGGACCGGGTTGGTGCAGCCGCCGAGGCGGATGACGGAACGGCGCCAGTCGGGGAAGTCGGGCCGGGCCGCACGGTCCAGCAGCGCGGCCACGGTGGGCGGGAGCGGCGGCGGCACGTTCATCGGCGCCCTCCGTTCCCGGGGCCGAAGGCGTACCCCATGACGGCGGCGATGGTCTCCGGTCGGGTCTTGGCACTGAACCGGTACGTCGGGTCCGTCAGCCAGACCGCTGCGGCGTGGCCGGGGCAGAGGCGGCGTTCGGTGTTGTCGAGGGCTACCAGGACGACCGGTTCGTGGCCGGCGCAGATGGCCGGGTGGTCGTCGGGAGCCCGGAGGTCGCAGTCCGGCGCGTGGGATTTGCGCGGACGGTGGGCGGTGGACACAGTGTGAGTGCTCCTTTCACTGCTCATGTGGCGGAGGGAGTGGGCTCCTGGCGGGGTCGGGTTTGGCGACTTCGCGCCCCGTCGGGAGCCCGCGGAACGGGTGGTCACTGCCGGTCCTGGGGCGGAACGCCGATGACCAGGTACGAGATAGGGCCGAACTCACGGCGGGCGTCGAAGTAGCCCATGCCGATGTCGGCGACCGGGACGCCGAGCGCGGAGGCAGCGGACTCCACCCCGGCCCGGCGGGCGTCGGAGTCGTCCGCGTCGACCAGGACGGCGAAGGACGGGCGGCGCGGCACGAGGACGGTCGGGTTGGCGGTCAGGAAGTCGGTCAGCTCCCGCAGGCCGGCCAGGAAGGCGGCACGGTCACCGGAGCGGATCGTGTAGTCGGACACGGACGGATACCTTTCGTTCGGGTCGTTCGTCGGGACACGTCGCGGCGCGGTGTGGAGGGCTCAGAAGCGCATCTGTCCGAGCAGGCCGTTCACCCCGGAGAGCAGGAGCGAGACCAGCGGCGCGGCGACGGTGCGGGAGAGCAGGAAGCCGAAGGCGCCGCAGAGCAGCACGTCCAGCCAGCGCAGGTAGCGGATGCGCAGGAGGAACCAGATCGCGAGGCCGAGCAGCAGCACGGCCGAGGTGGTGACCAGCACGGTGACGCTCCTTGTCAGGCCAGGGCGGCGGACAGTTTGGGCAGTGCGGGGGTCAGGTACGCGTGGGCGGTGGCGACGGCTTCGGCGTCCGCCTCGGTGACCAGGTGGGACCGGCCTCGTTCCCAGCCGTCGCCGGAGGCGAGCACGGCGGTGCCGGCCTGTTCGGGGGTGATGGCTTGAGCGGCCTTGAGGGCGTCCGGATTGAGGTCACCGAGGGTCATTTCCGCCGTGCCGGGGTCGGCGACGCGGTGGCAGACCCGGCCGCCGAGTTGGGCTCGGAGCGCGGTGACGCCTGGCCCCAGGTCGGAGCCGACGCGCTGCCCGGCGACGACCAGGAAAACGCCGAGGGCCGCGCCAAGCTGGGCGAGCCGGATCAGGGCGGTGCCGGCCGCATGGGCTTCGTCCTTCTCGTGGCGTCCGGCGACGAGGAAGAGTTCCGCGATCTCGTCCACGATGACGACGACCGGGACCGGTCGTTCCTTCTCCGGGAGGCCCCATATGTTGCGGACCCCGGCGGTGCGGCAGACCGTCATGCGGGCAAGGGTGAGGTCCACCAGCGCGGACAGCAGCCGTACCGCCTGTGCCCGGTCAGTCGCGAGGGCGGAGAGGCGGGGGCCGTAGAGGGACAGTTCCATCCCGCCCTTGCAGTCGATGCCGACGAGGGCGACCGGTTGCGGGGCGAGTCCGGCGACGAGGGCGTGGATCAGCGTGGACTTGCCGGAGCGCGTGGCGCCGACGATCAGCCAGTGCGGGATGCGGCCGAGGTCGATGACCCAGGACGCCCCGGTTTCCAGCGTCCCGACGACGACCCGCAGCAGTCGCCCCGGCCCCCGGGTGCGGGGTGCCCGAGGTGCGGCGAGTGGATCGGCGTACTGGGCGGCGATCCGTACGACGCCGGGCCGTAGGGAGGTGACGCGGACCGCGTGAACCTGCCAGTCCTCCGCCATAGCGGGGGCCGCCTTCACGAAGTCGTCGGGCAACTGCCCCGGCAGCAGCCGCGCCACGAGTTCGAAGCCTGCCGCCGTCGGTCGGATGAACCCATGCCGGGGGACGCGCGGTTGGGGCGGAGGAGCGCCGTTCCCGACGAGCCCGGACACCACGGTCAGCGCCGGGCGACGGCTCACGGCAAGCCCGCACCCGGCCATCAGCGCCCGCCAGGTACGGGCGACGCGGAAGGCGGACGCCGGGTAACCGAGTAACAACCACCAGGCCGCCGGGGACCTCCGGCGCAGCGCCGGGCCCACGATCAGCAGGCCCGACACCACGACGGCGGCGACCACGAGAAACCACCCCGGCCAGGTGACCCCGACCGACGGGTCGGAGGACGCCAGGATCATCACTGTCCGGCCCCCTTGGCGGCGGAAGCCGCGTGGAGGGGACGGATCTCGGCGGCGCGGTAGGCGATGCCGTGCCGTCCCTCGTTCTCCCAGGGAACGGCGACCAGGTCCCGCACGGTGACGGGGGTGCCGACCTGCACGCCGGACGGCTCACCGGGGACGCTCACGTTCACCACGTCCGCCGAGGTGCCGGCCATCAGGCACAGACCCACCTGGTACAGCGTCTTGCCGGTGTCACGGTCGACCCGCACCTGCCCGGACTCACGGTTCACGAGCCGCGGAGCCGGGGGCACGGCGCAGATGATCCCCGTGTACTTCGCGGTGTCGATCGGAAGGGTTGCCACAGTTCTGGACTCCTCACATCTGAATGACGAGCAACCGCAGGACAGCCCTACGGATTGCTAGACCACCCGTAGTACGGGTGGCGTGGGTCCAGATTGGCGACCCGTAGTACGGGTTGTCAACCGGGTTGGGGATGGGAGAAGCTGTCCACGTTCGTGGATGGAGCGTTCACGACGACGAGCAGGCCGCAGAGGCCAAGGCCACGGAGGACAGGGCATGCCGCCGAAGAACACGCAGCCGAAGTACCGGCAGATTGCCGACTACCTGCGCGAAGGCATCCTTGACGGCACCTTCCCCGCCGGCCAGCCGCTCCCGTCGGAGGAAGCGTTGGCCAAGCAGTTCGGCGTGACACGCCCCACAGTCCGTCAGGGACTCACCGAGCTACGGGCATCCGGCCTGGTCGAGGCCATCATGGGCCGGGGCACGTTCGCCCGCTCCCCCCACAACCGCCCCAGCTTCACCTACCCCCGGGGCGTTCGCCTCTCGCCCGACGGTCAGTACACAGAGGCTGACGGCATCCGCTGGGCCGACGCCGAGAAGCCCACGGCCACCCGCACGGACGCCCCCCTCGCACTCGCCGACCTGCTGCGCATCCCGCCGGGGGAGCCACTGTTCACGTACGACGCGTTGCAGACCGCGGACCAGGGCCGCCTACGCCAACTGCACCGCACCTACGTGCCGTTCTCGGTGCTCCTCGGCACCAAGTACGAGGAAACGCCCCCGCCGCCGGCTCCGCAGCTCTACAACGCCCTGGCCGAGTTGGGCCACGAGCTGCACTTCACGGAGTATGTCCGCACACGCATGCCCCTGCCGGACCAGGCCCAGGCGCTCCGGCTTGCCGACGGGGTGCCCCTGCTGCATGTCTTGCGGGTGACGCTCACGGCCGCTGACAAGCCGCTTGCCCTGGAGGAGTTCCACCTTCCGGGGCATGACTTGGAGCTTGCGTTCCGGCTGTAACGGCAGTTCCAGGAGCAGCGTTGCGGTTCAGACTTTCTCTACTTCATCAAGGCGGCTCGCTCCGCTCGCCACGCGCGGCCCGGCCCCCGGCCGGGCCTGCGCTCCTGTCTCCGCCCCGCTCCAGCCCGGCCGGCGCCCGTGCCGCGCAAAGCAAGCAGCCGTTTGAAACCGGGGAGGTGTGTCGTGCAACTCTAGACGTGGCCGGAGCCTATGTGGACCACAATGACACGTCTCAAACCCGTTCTGCCGTTCTGGTAAGGGCACTCAACCCACCTACGAAACACGAGGCAAAAAGAGTCAACCCGTTGTCAGGTTGCGTTATTCGCAATTTCGCGCCTAAGAGGAACCCACCGAACCATCGCATCCCAAGATTGCAGCACGTCCGCTAACGCTTCCATCGTATACACATCTTCCGGCCCAAGCGCACTGCTCAATACAAGAAGAACACCACCGCTCTGGCCTACCAGCGTAAGGAACTCTCTTGTCGCAGGAGCTGACCAAACCTGGTGTAGCGCCGCCACCGCCACCTCCTCCTCGCCCACAAAAGCCAATGCACTGGAGTCGACGTTTTTGGATGGGAAGCCAGACCATAGAGGCCGCAGGTCGAGAGCTGAACTCAAGACCGAATGAGGTCCGTACTGACTGGTTGCCTGCCAGGTTTGATCGTCATTCATGACGAACTGAGCTTCCTCAAAGGAGGGATTCACAAACAGTGCAGGGATGACATGGGAAGCATCCTTACCTATTACCACCGGAGCACTTGCAGATTTCCAACTGATACCCACATCTTTAGCAATAGAGATTGAGGCGGAGTCATTCCAATGCGGAAATCTACACAAACCGAAGTGGAAAATCTTCGCATCAGCATGAGTGCGCATGTCGTCGACATAAAGGGCAGGAACTCCCCCGCCTAGCGGATATCCACAGTCGAGACAATCACCCGCCCAGAGTGTCTGCATCAGTAGGCGAACTTGCTCTTCCCCGACCTTGTCGAGAGTCTCCCAACTCACCGCTAGGTGTCTCAGCCCTGGAAAATCAACTGGAGCTTCAAATAGAGCCCAGTCTATTTCACATCCATTGTTCCGTGCCCGCTCCCACCACTTCCGCCCGAGGTCAACGTTTCCAAAGGAATAGGCTGTCACGCCAGCCATCAAAGAGCCGAGTGGATCCCCTAGGGTTCCCTGCTTTACTGCTTCACTATAGGCTTTAGCTACATAAGCATTAGCCGTTTCGTGGTCTTTCTTCCTTAGCAACACACCTGCGTAAGAAAGTGTCGCAAACGGTATCTCTCCATCTGCCGCAACTTTAAGCGCCTCTATTGACTCGTCCGACTGCCACTTTGCCCTCAACCACTCAGCATAGTGAAACGCGCTTCCTGGATCACCAGCCTCGGTCCCGCGCTTCCAGAGTTCCACCGCTTTATCTCGGTTGCCAAGTCTCTCGTATACCACGCCGAGAGCGCCGACTGATTGCAGTTCGCCGCGTTCAATAGCAAGCGTGTACCACTCACGCGCACCGTGGAGGTCATCCTTGAGTGCGCACAATACCCCCAGATTATGAGTGCCTGTCGAGTCACCAAGCTTCGAAGCGCGCGCGAAGTATCGCCTAGCGTCTTCCCAATTCTTTTCCGATACCTCAAGAGCCCCAAGGATATTCAAGGCTTCCTGGTCATCTGCTTGCACGAGAGGAACAAGCGCATTTTTTGCTACATCCAGTTGGCCGGCGCTCCGAGCCACCATTGCTACCAGGCTACGGCGAGAGTTATCTACAACACGCAATGCCTCATCCCAGACTAGATCAGGAAGCTCGTCGGGGCCAGAGCGGCGTGCAATGTCAGATACCAAGTAATCAAATGGCTTGTATGTTTCTCCCTTACTTGGCACTAGAGGACCGGTAACCCCCAACACAACATCAGTTGCCCAGTTCCACGCATCATCCAACCCTTCGGGCCTTAGAGCCGGACCGCCCGCCTGCTCCAAGTAGTGCTCGTGCAGTCGCTCGAGCGCTGCACGAGGCAAGGAAGACCCAACCCCGGTACGTGTGAGATCTACTGCGGCTGCAACAAGCGCCGCCCCACGCGGATTTCCTCTCACTCTAAAAGCGGATCGCCACATCTTGAGCACTTGAGGGCCTGCCGCCAAATATTCCGCGACTCCGTAAGCTCTATCTGCTTCCAAAGCGTTAGCAATTCGTGGGTCCTCGCTGAGGGAAGCCCTTTGCCGCTCGATAGGGTCCCAAATGCGCTCAACAGTGATGTGGCGTGCCGCACGGAGAACCCGACCTGGGGAAGATGGCAATTGGGTGCCGCTTCCTCGGGTGGCGAACTTGCGGCTTCTGTCATCCGTGTATTGCTCGTAAAATTCTGTTCGAATCGTAGCAAGTACGACAAGCCGGCGACTAGTTAGCCCGTCAAGCAACGAAGGCGTCAACCCGCCGGAGCGCAGATAGTCATGCAAATCGTCAAGCCATACCACTCGCCTGCCACCGCTCGGCACGTGCAGCAGGGAAGAGATATCTACGTCGGGGTCTGGTTTACATACTAACCAATCGCCTAAATTCCGACGCATAGCCTCGAAAAGAGCTCTAGACTTACCGGCTGCGGAGTCTCCTGATAGAAGGAGCATACCGCCTTCCCTTGCGAGCAACTCGAGATGGCTATCCAAGTCGGAATCAACACTGCGTGAAATATAGTCCACAACCGGTGGGTGCCCAGGAGAATCGGGAACCCGATGAACACCAAACCCAATCGCGTCAGCCTCGGAAACAGGGTTCCATCGAATTTCGGAGGTATTGACAGGACCGGAAATGGGAGACGGAATGCTTCTTGCGACGTCCACTAAATCAATCTGCGCCCCCGTAACTGATTGAACCGCGAGCCTGAACGACTTATCCTCGACTAGAACGTGTGCGGGAACAACTTCTACGCGCGCGTGCCCCCATTGCGTCGGGTCACCAGAGACCACACCAATTAAATATTCTCCGATGAAGGCAGCGGCGCCCGACATCCCCTGCCAAGGCGATTTAGATGCGCCAACCCCCTTGGGGGGCGCTGAATGGGAACTATCCAATACATAGCGATGGCGTAAGATCGAAGCCCCGGGCTTCAAGGTTCCTACTAGCTGTTCAGTATCTGGCCTCATTCCCTCTCGCAGCGAGATGAGCGGGTAGCCGATTGCTTCACACCTCTCCCAGGCGGCCAAATCGGTTATATGACCCCACTTGAGGTCAGACTCCTGACACTTCGACACATCCGCGACTAGGTCCTTATCTGCCTCCAGTAATGCCGCGTCACACATTTCGTCATACCGGTACCAGACAATACGGCAGACTTGAGTGCCTGTGCCACCGGGTACCGCGACACAGGCAGTATTGATTCCGTCAAACAGGTGAGCGGATGTCAGTATAAGGCGAGGATGTAGCAGAAAACCGCTACCCTGTCGCCCAGCTTGCACAATCGCGATTCTCTCGGCAGTTCGCACACTCACCTGCTATTTCCTCCGGCGGGAGGAGTTCCGAAGTCACTAATATCAACTTCACGCGTGCTCCCCACCTCTACCGGCCTCCCATCAATGGAGTCCTTAGGCTTCAGTTTAACTGACACTCTATGAACGGAAGACCTAGTTGCTCCGGCCTGCACATCACCCGAAACAACCCAGGCCCTGAAGCCAGCTTTGGAATTGACATCTCGACGTAGTTCGACCGTGAATTCTAGGTTTACTTCCTCGACCTCAAATTTGATGCGCTGCCCATCTGATGCGTCGACAGACGCTATTAGTTGGTCTCTCAACCCCTGGACGGCAGCGGTAAGTTCGACCCGTTCCATGGGATCTTGCATCTCCCACTCCTCTGCTTCACCAACTACGATCTTTGTCATCGTGGCAAGGGTTGTTAACGTGGGAGGCGAAGTTTCCAAGCATGGCTGAAAATAGTCGCTATCGGCCGGTATGGCACCCTTGCATCTACGTACCTCTTGCTGTGGGGCATGTACTGAGCTTGCACCAGTGCCGTATCCCAGGTCAGCGGAGCTGACTCGCACCCCAAGAGGGTCCAGCGCACCCTCAATTTACGTTGCGGGCCAAGCTTCGCGTCTGGCTCTAGTCGTCGACATAAGGCGGTAGCGTGGCTGAGGCCGGTGGGGGTGCAGCGAGGCACACGCGCGCCTGGTCCGCCGGCGCACCCACCGTCGTGGCTGGCTGCCGTCGGCTGAGGTTCGTGCCACAACCGTGCCAGATGCAGGGGTCAGCCAGGGTCAAAACCGGTGCCCCGCAGTCGAGTAGTTGCCCGCTTCCTCGGCCGGCGAAGTCGCAGCTCAGCCCTCAGATCACCCCGCCTCTCTCCTAAAGCGGTGTTCAGAACCGCGAAGCGCCACGCGTCAGTCTTCTCCGACTTGGAGCAGGGCCACGACAAACCCGTTGCCCGTGCCTGCGACCATTCCATCGAAGGAGAACCGAGATACCGGATTCCACCCGTGGCCCGCACCCGATAGTTCGATGTTCGTCCACCACGTGGAGTCCCGTCCCAGCAGCTTCACCACTCGCTGTGCCGCTCGATGTGCGTGCTCACGATCACGACGCAGCCGACCCGGAAAGACCAGGTCACCCGCAGACAGGTAGGTCATGACGGTTGTCGCCTCTTCCCTGTCGATGGCCGTCAGGGCATCGGAGATGTCAGCGGGGCGGGTCGGCCCCCGAGAACCCTCGATCGCATAAGGCGCCCAAGCTCTCTGGGCGACAAGGACCAAGCCGTACACGTGCTCTTCAACGGAGCCCGCATCCTCGCTCTCGACCCGGCCGAAGACACCGTCCTCCTTGGCCAACGACTCAAGCATCACTCGCAGGTCCGCCACGGTATCCACGCCCACATACTCCCATGCAGCGGCAGCACCAGAACGAGGTACGGAGCCGTATCAGTGGCCAGCCGAGCCGTCTCAGTTTCCGTCTCATTCAGTCACGTTCACGGCCGTTCAGCGGGGACCGCTCACGGTGCTTGCCCCACCAGTCGACCTCTCATGAACGCAGGTGAACGGACCCGTCCGATGCTCCCGGGACCACCACCACAGTTGGAAAGCGTGTTGATCTCGCGGCCTGCGCAGTGCGGCACAGCGGCCACCTGTCGACAACTTCGGACGATCTGACCATCATTGACCATTGCCCGAGTTCAGTTGGCCGGACCGCTCGCAGGTGCCGGCCTCGGATGGCATCGACCGGAGCTGGCCAGTAACCGTCTCCGCACTCCCCCTTGGATCTCACGTCAGCGGGTGGGTCATCGGCCGACAGCCGTTCGGCGTCTTCCTCCTCCTCAACGGCACGCCGCATGCAATCGGCCTTGCCGAGATCACTGCCATGCCTCACCACATGAAACTGCCCGCCCTCGGCGCCACCGTCGCCGATGAGGTGATCTGGCACGCCGACCACAATCGTCAGGTGAAGATCCGCCTCGATGAATGGCACGTGTCCAGCTGATCACCCCACGGTCAGCGCAGCTCTGCACCACTACCGCACCAGAACGAGCGGGGAACAGCGGGGAACCACGGTGAAAGGGGTCCAACCCAGAAGGCGCACGGGCCGAACGTTCGCCCAGGTCAGCACCCCAACTGGCCGCAAACGCTCGCAGCTTCCCAAGCTGATGGCTGCAACAGCGTTGTGGTCTGCTGCCCATCCGGGCTGCGGCGCTGGGGCGCCGGTCCCGGCCGGGCAGCAGACCACAGACCGCTCAGTCACAGAGAAGAAGGCTTCGAGCCGATCAGTTCCGGACGCTGAGATGCGGGCGCGTCTCACGCTCCTGTACCGCCGTGCCGGCCTCAATGAGCCGTGCCAGCAGTAGCGCCGCATCAGGGCGAACCGCGCCCAGTCGTACCAGGCCGTCGCCCCACACGTTCACGTCTGCGGCGAGGCCCGGAAAATCGGTTTCCAGGCCGAACGCTGCAAGCTGCTCGGCAAGGCTTTCGGCGCCGCGTCGGGCCTCTGCCCAGCCCCGGACATAGTTCACGCCGACTGTCAGGTTCTCGGCGCGAGGGGCGATGACTCCGTGCCGGTCCGTCATCAGGTCACTCCCCCGGTTCGTGGTCGGCTTCAGTGGACGGGTGCGACACGGCCGCGCTTGCCAGGGCCAGTCTCAGCAACTCGGCCAGGTGCTCCGCCGTGGCCGGCGAGACGCGGCCCAGCTCGACCAGGCCGTGGCCGAAGGCGTTCAGGTCGGCACGCAAGTAAGGGAAATCGCGTTCCAAGCCTGCCCGAACGAGAGCGTCTCGCAGAGCCGTGGTCGCGTTCCGTGCCGCGTACCAATCGTCCGTGTCCAGCGGTGACCAGTGCGCGGCGTCGAGGTGGTGGGAAGGGTCAGGCACCGGGAACCGGCTCCTCCGGGTAGGAGGCCACCGCGTCGGCCGGGGAACCGAACTTCTCCCCGTAGCGGTCGACACGGGCCAGCAGCTCGGCCGAGGCCCCCAGCACGGTCGCGAGGGCGATCGGGCGGCATGGGTTCGCTTCCGGGCGCCTGATCGGGGCGCGGAGCCACTCGTACCGGTCGCCGCTCAGGGGCATCGGGCCGGGCACCACGACCACTGAGTCGCCGCTCAGGTACCTGTAGTCGACCGGCCTCTTGGCTTCGCGCCTGATGAAGTACGCGAACCAGTACCAACTGTTGGAGGTCAGGAAGAAACCCACCCTCCGTGCCTTGTGGTCGATCATGACCGGTCCGTGGGGCAGATCGTGGCGGGTGAGTTGGTCGAAGGTCTCCATCCCGAGGCGTTGTTCGACCGACACCACGTCGAAGAGGCGGCCGGTGGGAAGCATGACCGGTTGACGCGGGTCATCCGCCCACCGCGCTCGGCACATCACCGGGTCACTGGCTGCTGCCGACAGCCATTCGATGCCTCTCCTGGTCATCGTCTGCACGTCATCTCACCTCGGGTCAGCTAGCCCACGGCCCCTCTGCCGCAGTGCCAACAGACTCCCGGGCACGGCCCTCACCTGGGCAGATGACGAGAGGTGACGGGGGATGACGGTCATTCGCGTGTCGCGTCATCCCCTGTCAGCTCCGATGGCGCTGGTGATTTGTGTTCACCACTGCCAACGGGAGCCGCAGAACGCGTAAGTTCGGATGAGACAGGACTTCGCACCACTCCCCTTGCACGGTACGAGGAGGGAAGGGCCACGTCTCCCATCGAGCCCGTCCACGAGCGGTTACGACAGTTCCGAGCGGAACGCGGCTGGAGTCAGCCGCGTCTCGTGCGTGAGCTACGTCAGGCAGCGACAAAGCGCGGGCATCAGTTGCCGTCGGACGAGAGCGTCAAGCGGCGTATCGCCAGCTGGGAGAACGGGCACAGCACGCCGGACGGGTTCTACGGGGCGTTGATCGGCGACGTGTACGGCGTCTCCGCCCAGGAGATCGGGTTGACCAGTGGCGGCACCGAAGACGCTGCGCTCCTGGACGCTGGTTACCCGGACAGTCCGGACACGGCTATCAGCACGGTGGAGCGGCTGTGGAGCGCGGACCTCAACCGTTATGAGCCCCTGATTCAGTCGGAAGCCGCCGAACCAGCGTGGAACGAGGCTTCCCTGCGGTGGCTGGTGGCCCCGGAGCCGGCTCCCCGGTCCGGGCGCCCGGGGGCGTTGCGCGTGGGGCTGGGGGACGTGGCCGCGGTGAAGACCACTGCCGACATGTTCGCCCAGCTCGATGACCGGTTCGGCGGGGACCATGCTCGGCGGTCCGTGATCCAGTACCTCAGCAACGATGTCGTTCCGCTCCTGCGCGGCAGCTACAGCGACGCCGTCGGACGGGCCCTGTACTCGACCGTCGCCGAGGCCACTCTCCTGGCCGGTTGGATGTCGTACGACGCCTGCCATCACGGTCTCGCGCAGCGCTACTTCCTCCAGGCCCTCCGGCTCGCCCAGGACGCCAACGACCGGCGGCTTGCCGGAAGCATCCTCTCTGCCATGAGCCACCAGGCGACGTTCCTCGGTCGGTACACCGAAGCGGCCACGCTCGCCCGCGCCGCCTTGATGGGCATCGCCCAGGTGGCGACCCCGACCCTTCGGGCGCAGTTCCACGCGATGGAGGCCCGCGCGCTCGCTCGTACCGGAGACGTACGTGCCTGTGAAGCTGCGTTGACGGCCGCCATGCGTGCATTGGCAAGCCGGAACGACGAGGAGGAGCCAGAGTGGATCACCTACTTCGATGAGGCGGAGTTGGCGGCCGAGGCGGCGCACTGCTTCCGTGATGTCAACAGCGCCCGACGGGCCGTTGCCCACGCGGAGAACGCGATGAGCGGCAGCCACGTACGGAGTGACTTCTTCGCCACGATGGTGCTGGCCGACGCGCATCTCCGTGCCGGCGACATCGAGGAGGCGTGCAGGGTTGCCCTGGACGCGTTGGATCTCGGCGAGCACCTGAAATCCGCGCGGTGCGTGAGCTACCTGGCTGAGTTCCGCTCGAACCTCTTCGCCGTCGGGGACAACGCGGCCTCTCGGGTCTTCGCGGAGCAGGCTCGCGAGCATCGGCTATGGGTGGCTGCGGAGGCCGGTCGGTCGGCCGCTCGCTGAGTCGTTCATCGGGCGCGCAGCCCGCGCGCTCAGAAGGCGCCCCATGTGTCGCGTCCTTCGCCCGTTCTCAGGGACCGCATGCGCTTCTCGAACTCGGCGGCGAAGCGCTCGCTCGTCGCGGCCTGGTGACCGACCCACGCCACCATCATCAGTTCCCGGAAGTCGGCGAGGGTTTCGTAGCCGGGCCAGTTCATGAGGTCGAAGCCGTAGTGGTGGACGAAGGTTCGGTACTCCTCCTCTGAGTGCCAGCCGTAGCGGTCGTAGTACATCGCGGTGAGGATGAGGTCCCACTCTCGCGGGGCCAGGGCGAAGCCGTCCAGGTCGATCAGTACGGCGTGTCCGTCGCGGTGGCGGAGGACGTTGCCGATGTTCGCGTCACCGTGGATCAGGCCGAAGGGGAGGACGAAGTCCAGGCGGTCGTACGCCTTGCCCACCTCGGTCGCACGCTCCTCCAGGAACTCCCGGTCCCGGTCAGCGATGCCGTCCAGGGCCGTCAGGGACGCGGCCAGCTTGGCGTGTGGGTCGAAGTACGGCAGGCCGAGGTGTTCGGGCTCTTCCAGCCAGTGCAGCCGTCTCAGCAGGTCGGCGACTTCGCCCAGCGTGGCGTACTCCACCTGCTCCTGGACGCTCTCCCAGAAGGTGACGATCCGCCCTCTGACAGTCGTGGGTTGGGTGACGTCTCGCGGCACTCGGTTGGCCGGAAAGTCCGACGTCTCCAGCCAGCGGGCAACGCCGACCGCGCGTTGCATCTCGGGGAGGGCGGTACGGTCCTGGGCAATGCGGACGATGATCGGGTCCGAGGACAGTCGGTACACGGCGTTCGAGCCGAGGCGGAGAAGTTCGGCGCCTGTCGGGTCGAGGCCGGCGGCGTGGCAGGCATCCTGGAGGATGGCGGTCGTAGCCTCCGCCGTGAAGGCCGTCTCGTCGCCGTCTTCCGGTACGCCGTCGCTGCCCGAGATCATGGGTCCGACCTTACGGGGCGCCACCCGGGGCTGACAGGGCACCTGCGTAATGGGGGCGTAATGATCTTGGCGCCGACGGTAGGGGATGAGGCTCCGGTGCAGCTCAGAGGCTGAGGGTGCCGTCAACCCATCTGGCCTCCGGAGCCGTGTGCGCAGGTTCGAATCCTGCCGGGGGCACCTTTCAGTAGGTGCCCAAAGACCCCGCCATCAGCGGTAACGCTGAGGTCGGGGTCTTCGCGTATGTGCAGGCGTGTGCCACCCGGAGCAGCCGCACGTCGGGGGCCGTGGGCTGGTCGTGGACTGACGGTGGGCGACGAACACCCGGGGCGGCCAGCGTTCTCACGCCATGGCCCCGAGCCTCCACGAGCAACCGCTGCACGTCGCCCACCAGGTCCCTGACGCCTCCGGGCTGCACGCCCTCGCGTTCCATCCACTCGTCGAAGCGAGGACGCAGGTGCCGCACCATGCCCGTCCCGTGGCGACGGAGCATCGAGCGATTGATCGAGATCTCTTCCTGCACTTCTCTTCGGAGATCATCGGTCCGGCCCTGTGCCCGGTCCTCCTCGCCCAGAGGAGCCTTGAGAGCGGTCACCGCTTCGTCGAGGAGTGCGAGCAAGCCCATGGCGTCTTCCGGAGATCACAAGGTGCACTGGTTCGCTGTGTCACTCCCGCTCGTCACAGGTAGGATTGAAGGTAGGATGGATAGCATGAGTGACCCTACCGGCAAGTACTCAATCACCATGCCCCGCGACATCGCCGAAGCCGCCAAGGCCCGCAGCGGCCCTTCGGGGCTGTCTGCCTACGTCGCCGCCGCCGTCGCGCGCCAGATCGAGCGGGACAATCTCAACGAGCTCATCGCCGTCGCCGAGGCCGAGCACGGGCCCATCACCGACGAAGAGATCCAGGCCCTGCGCGACCAGCTCCACCAGGCCCGACAGCAGCAGACGCAAGGCGGGGCGAACGCCGCGTGACCCGCCCTTCCGCGGCTACCCCCGGCGGCACCCTGGTCCTGGACAGCGAAGGGCTGGCCAAGGCCGTCCTTCGCGACCGCGCCGTCACCGGCTGGCTCGCCCTCGCTCGCGCCGACGACCTGCGGGTGATCACTTCCGCGGCCACCCTGGTGGAAGTGGTCCACCCCCGGATCAACCGCCCGGCCCTAGAGTGGACCCTCTCCCGCCTCGTCATCGAACCGGTCACCGAGCCCATCGCCCGCCACGCCGCCACCCTCCTCGCCGGCGCCGGCCTGCACGGCCACAAGTACGCCATCGACGCCATGCTCGGCGCCACCGCCCTCGCCGCCCCCGGTCCGACGACGGTGCTCACCTCAGACCCCGAGGATCTGACCGCCTTGTGCGGCCCTCGCATCACCGTCATCAAGGTCTGAGCATCGACGCTCGCACGCGGTACCGATCCCCTTCGGCGTGCCCCAGCGGGAAATGCGTACGGGTGCCTGCCAGGCTTTCTGTCCCTTCCGCGCCGAGCACGGAGAGGCCTGGGACCTGGTCGCGGGTGACCACGACAGCTATGTGAGCGAGGCCAAGAAGGTGCTGGAAAGGGTCAAGAGTGTCCTGGAGTCCTCCGGGAAGGAACTGACGGGCACGGCCAGGTACTACCGGGAGACCGACCGGAACGAGACTGCCGAACTCGACGCGACCTATCCGGGTTCGAAGGTGTCGGACGGCGGCTCCGGGGGCGACCCGCAGGACTTCTCCGACGCGGGCGACGTGACGGACGCCTTGAAAGCGCCGGGCGGCGACAGTGACAACCCGCTCGTCAAGTACGGCTCGGGCCATGTGGACGAGTACAACATGAACCCGGTGCAGAAGACGCTGGGCAGCGCCCTGGACCTGGGCAGTCCGTCGGCGATGGCGGTGGAGGCGTCCAAGCCGCTCTTCGGCTTCGCCCCCTTCGCCGAGGTGACCAACTGGGTGTTCGGGGACTGGAACAAGTGTGCAAGGGCAGTCAGAACCTCGGGCCCAGATGGGAGGGCAACGCGGCGAACGCCGCCCTCGTCTGCTTCGACGAGTTCGGCAAGAAGCTCGACGAGAACCAGGAGTCCTTCACGTCCCTGCAGACCTGCTACGCGCGGGCGGCGCAGCTGGCATTCCAGTTCGCCGAGTTCCTCAAGTCGTTCCGGGTGATGTTCTGCGACCTGCTCGTCATCTGGCTGGTCAATCTGCTCGCGGCCCAGGCCGTCAACGCGATCCCCGTCGGCGGACAGGCTGCCTCGGTGGCCATGTTTGCGCTGGCCGCGGCGCAGGCCGTCCGGCTCATGGGGATGTGGGCCGAGGCGGCCAGGGCGTTCGACACGTACGGGGATGGCCGGTGCGGGGATCGCCCTCGCTGTCGCGACGCTGCCGTTGACGTTCGTGCTGGCGGCACTGGAAAGCCCGTAGCCCGCCTTTCGCCGCGGCACACGTCCCGCGCGTCGGTGTCAGAGCCGCCAGTCGCGACCACTGTGCCGGGCATCGGACCGTTTGACCTGCCGGTCCTGCCGCTCCCTGCCGTTCCCGGCACGCCCGGTCGAGCCCCTTGTCTCGTCAACCGCCCCGGCGGTGAAGGGAGAGGCCGGCGATCACGGATGTGCCGCGTGCCGGGCGGGGGCGGATGGTCCAGGCTGCTGCGAGGTTGTCGACGAGGAACAGGCCCCGGCCGCTTTCGGAGTATGTGTCGGGGTGGGTCACCGCCGGCTCGCCGTTGCCCGGGTCGGAGACGGCTAGCCAGTAGTGTCCGTCGGCGGGCCACAGGACGAGTTCGACGAGGCCCTCGTCCTCCCGGCTCACCGCGCCGTGCCGGATGGCGTTGGTGACCAGCTCTGAGGTCAACAGGCTGAGGTCGTCGCCGAGATGGGGGCGGAGGACCTGCGGGAGCGCTTCGGCGACGGCGTGCCGGGCTCGCCGTACGGAGGCGGGGTGGGCGGGGAAGCGCCAGTGGGCGGGAACGGGAGGGACCTCGGGCATGGCGAACTCCTCGGCTCTGTGGCGGGGTTGTGTGGTCGCCGGTGGCCTGCCGCCCTGGACGCGGGCACAGCCCTCCCAGGGCGGATGGGCATGCTCGCGCGGTGCGCTTCCGGCATCGCGGTGTGTAACTTGCGCGATACTGACAGTAGAACGGGGAGTGGTAAATTTTCCACGCTCTCAGGAAGATTCACCACGGAGAGGTACGCGGTCTCCGCATGCAGACGAGCGGCCCGCCGGATGAGAGGAACTTCATGCCCCCAAGAACGACTCCCACGGAACGCCAGAAGCGACTGGGAAGTGAGCTGCGGCGCATCCGTACCGTGGCAGGCATGTCTGCGGAGTTCGCGGCGGGCCTGCTGGGTGTGGACCGAGGCAAGATCTCCAACATGGAGTCGGGTGTCCGGGGAATCAGCGCTGACCGCCTGTGCACCCTGGCCTGTAACTGCGATGTGACCGACGAGGCGTACGTCGAGGCGCTCGTCGAGATGACCCAGGCGAGTACAGGCTGGTGGGAGCGCTATCGAGGCATCCTGCCCCAAGGCTTGCTCGACATCGCAGAATTGGAAGGCAACGCTGTGCGCATCCGCGGCGCCAACACCGTGCACGTGCCGGGCATGCTCCAGACATCCGAACAGGCTCTGGCCATCTTCCATGCCGCTGTGCCTGCCCTGCCCGAGCACGAGGTTGCCCTACGACTCGCGCTGCGTTCCGAGCGCCAGCAGGTGATCACCGGCGACACGGCGATCCCCTACGTAGCTGTCATCCACGAGGCGGCGCTGCGGATGCAGTTCGGTGGCACCGACGTGGCCCGTGCCCAGTTGGAATACTTGCTGGAGGTCTCCGAGCGGGACAACGTCACCGTGCTCGTCCTTCCCTTCAGCCACGGCTCCTTCCCGGGATCCGGGCAGACCGTCGTCTACCTGGAGGGCCGCGTACCGACACTCGATACCGTGCAGGTAGACAGCTCCCACGGTCCCACCTTCCTCCACGCCGAGGGGCAGTTGGCGAAATACCGGGCTCAACTCGATCTGTTGGAAAATCTGGCACTGCCGCCAGAGCAGTCCCGAGACTTCATTCGTGAACTCGTTCGCCAACTCTGAGGAGCGTCAGTGTCCGACATCGCCTGGGAAGAGCCCTTCTGCGCCGAAGGAAGCTCCTGCTTCCGCCTCGGAACCGACACCGAAGGCAACGCCTACATAGCCGTCAACGGTCAAGAGGAGCACTACCTCACCGACTCCCTCGAAGCGCTGCGCACTCTCATCACCGACATCAAGGCCGGCAAAGCCGACCACCTGCTGTAGGAGCTGCCGCGCGCCGCGCCCAGTACGGTCCTGTCGTACGCCCGTGCCGTCCCAGTCGCGCGCCGACGTCTCCCGGTTCACGGCAAGGGGCCATAGACCTGCCCGTGGTCGTGACCGACGGTTCCGGAGGTGGCGGTGGTCCGCCAGCAGCCGGACGCGGGCCTGCGGCGAGGCGTCGGTGCCCGTCCCGGTGTGCGTGGGCGGTGAGCTTTGGGACGTGGTCCGCGGCCCTCGCCGGGAGGGGAAGAGCTGCCGGTCCGTACCGGAGGAATGGCCTCCTTGCGATCGGTAACACCGGAAGGAGACGCCATTCGTTCCATCAAGGAGCCTGTATGGGCGACAACGATCTCGCCGGCAAGACGGCGATCGTCACCGCAGCGGCGAGCGGGATGGGCCGGGCGACCGCGCTTCTCCTGCACGGTCGGGGTGTCAAGGTGGTCGCCGAGGACCGTGACCCCGAGGTCGAGCAGTTGGCGCGGCCAGGGATCGTGCCGCTGGTGGCCGATGTCTCGGAGGAGGGCAGTGCGGCGCGTGCCGTGGCGCTGGCCCGCGACGAGTTCGGGTCGCTGGACGTGCTGGTGAACAACGCCGGGATCATCCTCAACAAGCCCGTGGCCGAGATGAGCCGGGAGGATTTCGAGTCCGTCCTGTCGGTGAACACCGTCGGCGCCTTCCTGCACATTCGGGACGCCTTACGGGTCATGTCCGAACAGGGCTCGGGCGCGATCGTCAACGTCGCCTCGTACGCGTCCTTCCAGGTGTTCCCGACGATCGCCGCCTATGCCGCGTCGAAGGGGGCGTTGGCCCAGCTCACCCGCGCCTCGGCCGTGGAGGCCATTGAGCATGGGGTGCGCGTCAACGCGGTCGGTTCCGGTGACGTGGTCACCGACATCCTCAACGACACGCGGCCGGACGGGCAGCAGTACCTCGCCGAACACGGACGCGGCACCCCCATCGGGCGGGCCGCGCAGCCGGAGGAGATCGCGGAAGTGATCGCGTTCCTTGCCTCCGACCGCGCCAGTCACCTGGTCGGCTCCGTCGTCATGGCCGACGGGGGGATGAGCATCTCGCTCTCTTGAGAGCGAAGCGAGGCGCTGGGCGGGATTCGGGCCCGCCCCCGCCGTTCGTCCTCAGTGGGCCTGCTGGGCGGCCAGGGCCGCGCTCGACAGGTGGGTGTTCTCCTGGTGCGTCGCGGTGAGTTTCACCCGGTTGAGGCGCCAGCCGTCCGGTGTGCGGACCGCCTCGTTGTCGTAGAAGCCGACCACCAGCCAGCGGTCGGGACCGGTGCCGGCGAGTTCCCGTGGGACCCAGTGTTCGGCGCGGACGTGGGCGTGGATCGTCGCGGTGTCGCCGTCGACGGTGATCACGTGGCCGGTGATGGCGTGGTGGGTCGCCGCGAACGGCGCGAAGGAGCCGCGCAGGATCTCGACGTACCGCGCCAGCGGTGTCGTCATGGGCGGGATGTCGGCGACCGAGGAGAAGTCGAGCGTCAGCGGGTCGGTGAAGACGAGGCCGGGGAGCTTGTCGTACTCCTTCATGTCGGCTATGTCGGCGTATCGGCTGAGCAGTTCCACTAGCTCGTCGCGGTCAGTGGGCGGGTTCATGCGGCGCTCTTTTCTTCGGGCCTTCGGGCTTTTGGACTTTCGGGCCGACTCCGTCAGCGTTTTATTACGACACTCTGTCGCGAAATTTACGACACACTGTCGTTAAAATCAAGCGGCATGGCGGCGTCGAAGCTTCGGGACGGAAGGAGAGCGGGTGCCACGGATCCGGGGAGCCAGCATCGAGGAGCACCACGAGATGGTGTGGGCCGACCTCGGCGAGGCGTTGCGGCAGTTGCTGCTGGAGCGTGACTACGACGCGATCACCATGGGCCATATCGCGGCTCGGGCCGGGCTCGCTCGCAACACGCTCTACAACTACGCGCGCGACAAGAGCGCGCTGGTCCTCGCGCTGACCCACCGGTGGGCCCGGCCCGTGGTCGAGCGCGTGACCGCGATCGCCGCGCGGTCCGCGGAACCGGCCGCGGAGCGGATGCGGGAGATCATCGAGGCCGTGCTGGAAGCCTCCGCCGGCCAAGCCCTGCGGCTGATGTTCCGGCCGGGTTCGGGGCCGCTGGTCGCCGAGGTGCCGAAGGGGCCGGGCAACCCGTTCGAGGCCATCGTGGCCGCGGTGGAGGACGTCGTGCGCGACGGCATCGCGCGCGGGGAGTTCCGCGACGTCGGCGACGTGCGGCTCACGGTGGAGCTGCTGTCGGGCGTCATGCGGGCGAGCGCCGAGCGGATCGGGCGGGACCCGGACGCCTTCGTGGCCACGGTCGATGAGGCACGGGTGGTCGTGCTCGCGGCCCTTGCCCGGCGGTCGGGTTGAGTTCCGGCGCGTCGGCGGCCGGTCGGAGCCGGTGACTTCTTCGCCGTCGTCACCGCCCGGTCAGCCCGGCATCCCCCGCTCCGCCAAGCCGCTCTCGTAGGCGATGATGACCAGTTGGGCGCGGTCGCGGGCGGACAGTTTGGTGAGGAGGCTGCTCACGTGGGTCTTCACAGTGGGGAGGCTGATCACCAGGTGCTGGGCGATCTCGGCGTTGGACAGGCCGTTGGCGATCAGTACGAGCACTTCCTGTTCCCGCTTGGTGAGGCCGACGAGGCGGGGAGCCGGGCGGGGCGGTTCGTCGTGGGAGAAGGCGGCGATGACGCGGCGGGTGACCGTGGGGGCCAGGACGCCCTCGCCGGTGGCGATGACGCGGATGCCGGCGACCAGGTCGGACGGTGAGGCGTCCTTGAGCATGAAGCCGCTCGCGCCCGCTTGCAGGGCCGGGTAGACGTACTCGTCCATGTCGAACATCGTGAGGGCCAGGACCCGCACGCCGGTCAGCGTCTCGTCGGAGCAGATCTCCCGGGTGGCGGCGATGCCGTCCATGACGGGCATGCGCAGGTCCATCAGGACGACGTCCGGCCTGAGTTCGCGGGCGAGTTCCACCGCCCTCGCGCCGTCGCCCGCCTCGCCGATCGCCTCCATGCCCGGTGTCGAGTCGATGAGGACGCGGAAGCTGCCGCGCAGCAGTGCCTGGTCGTCCGCGATCAGTACCCGGACCGCCTCAGCCATTCCGTGTTCCTCGCCTCGCACGCTGCTCATCGGGTCGTCAAGTGCGGTGAGTTTAGCGGGGGTCAGTGGGGTCGGCGGGGGCGAGCAGCAGTTCTCCCGTTCCCGTGTCGTCGGTCGTGACCGTGACGCCGTACGGCTCGGCCAGGCGGGCGAAGCCGGTGAGGATGTCCTTGGCCTCGGCCGGGTCCGCCGCCCGCGGGCGGCCTCGGCGGTGGACCGGCTCGCCGAAGCCCAGGTCGACGGGGTGGAGGCGGGCGTGGACGAGGATGCCGTCGTCGAAGGTGAGCACCGGGACGAGTGACTGCCAGTACTGGCGGTGCGGGGCGAAGAACCGGCGGCCGTGGGCGCTGAGTTCGTCGAAGTAGCGGCCGGGGGTGCGCTGGTCGCCCGGGGCGAGTTTCGCGTAGTCCTCGGCGGGGACGCGGTCGGCTAGTTCGATCTGGCTGACGATGTTGCCCAGGCTGTAGAAGACGGGTTTGCCGCGGTACAGCTCGACGCCGCGCAGGAGGTGGGGGCCGTGGCCTACGACGACGTCGGCGCCCTCGTCGATCATCCGGTGGGCGAAGTCGCGGAGGAACTCGCCGGGGGTGTCCGGGGTCGGCCCGGGTTCGTGGGAGTGGACGCTGACCACGACGAGGTCGGCGCGGCGCCGGGCCTCGGTCACCCAGCGGGCGATCCCGTCGAGGTCCTTCGGGTCGCACGTGGTGGTGAAGCCCGGGGTGTCCGCGGCCTGGAAGCGCGTACCGAACAGGGTGAGCCGGTCCGGCGCGGGCATGGCGGGGTCGAAGCCGAGCAGTGTGCGCGCCTCGGCCCGGCGGGCCCGCAGTCCCGTCTCGCCGTCGATCTCCCGGAGCGCGTCCAGCTGCGCGGGCGTCACCCGCAGGGTCGCGCTGTGCCTCAGGGGGTTGAGTCCGGGCCTGCCCGGCAGGTCCGGTGACGGGGCGGCCGCCTCCTGTCCGGGCAGGAACGTCGCGCTGCACGAGATCAGGGCCAGGCTGCCGCCGGGCCGGTCGACGTAGACCGGTCGCCGGGCGGCGGTGAGGTCGGCGCCGATGCCGGCGAACGGGACGCGCCGGGTGTTCAGCAGGTCGACGGTGCCCAGTACGCCCTCGACGCCGAGGTCCAGCGCGTGGTTGTTGGCGCAGCCGAGGACCGTGAAGCCCGCCGCCGTGATCTCGTCGAGCACTCCGGGGTCCGCGATGAGGCAGCCGCCGCTCGCCGCGTTGTGTACCGGGTGACCCCGTCCGGCGTCGGGGACGACCTCCAGGTTGGTGAGGCTGAAGTCCGCGGCGCGCAGCACCTCGTGGAGTTCGAGCGCGGCGGGGTCGGACGTGATCAGCGCTCCCCGGGTCGCCATGCAGTCGCCGGAGAGGGCCACGGTCAGCCGGGTCATCCGCGGGCCTCCGAGACGGCGCGCCGGAGCGAGTCGGCCGCGTCCGGTCCGGTGACCTCGACGCGTTCGCCGTCCACCGTCACGGTCGGGGTCAGCGCGACCTTGCGGGAGGCGGCGACGTCGGAGACGTACGTCGCCCAGGGGGCGTACGTCCTGTCCTGGACGCAGGTCTCGAAGGACTCGAAGGAGTCTCCGGTGATGCCCGCGTCGCGGCCCGCGGCGATCAGCTGGGCCGCGCTGAGGCCGGGGCCTCCCTCCGGGGGCTGCTGGTCGAACAGCACCGCGGAGTACTGCTCGAACCTGCCCTGGTCCGCCGCGCAGGCCGCGGCGGAGGCGGCGCGGGTCGAGTAGCCCTCGGGGCTGCTGCGGTCGTCGAGGAAGGTGACCGGGTGGTAGACGACGCTGACGTCGCCGCTCTTCTCGAGGGTCTCCAGTTCGGGGGCGAGGGTCCGTTCCGTGTTGCGGCACTCCGGGCAGAGGTAGTCGAGGTAGAGGTCGATCCGTACGTCGCCGGTGGAGGCGGCCAGTCCCGCCTTGTCGTCGGTGACGTCGGCGGGGACCCGGCTCGGCGCCTTGTCGGGGGCGGTGTTGGTGGCCCGGACGAGGCCGGCGCCGACCAGCGCGGCGCCGACCACCACGACCACGGCCACGAGCGAGACCACCAGGGCGCGCCGCCGGCGTTGCCGCTTGTGGACCATCTCGCGCACCATGTCGTCCGTTGCGTGCATGCCTATCGCTCCTTCGTGTCCAGGACCCAGCGGTCCAGCGCGTACCGGGTCCGCGGATGGCGGACGAGGAGGACGGCCGCGGCGAGGAAGACCACGTCACGCGCGATGTCGATGACATAGCCGCGCTCGGCCCCGCTCGTCACGGTCCCTCCGCTGCTGAAGCAGCCGCAGTCGATGGACAGCCCGCGTGCCCACACGGAGGCGATGGCGGCGATGTACGTCACCATCAGTACGGCGGTGGCGGCGGCCACGGCGCGGGTGGCCAGCCCGGCGATCAGCAGCAGTGCGAGCGCCACCTCGATGAACGGCAGGACGCCTCCGACGAGTTGGGCGGAGTCCTCGGGCACGATCCGGTAGAGGGCGACCGTGCGGCCGGCCTCCGTGAGGTCCCGGATCTTCACCCAGCCCGCGTAGCCCAGCACGGCCGCCAGCAGCAGCCGGGCCGCGGTGCCCGCCCATGCCTTCGTGACGTGCACGGTGTGAACTCCTCCTCGGCTCACTGCGTACGGGAGAACCGGTAGGTCGCGAGGCCGAGTGCCGCGGCGGTGATGGCGGCCAGCAGCCCCAGTTCGGCGACGACCGGCGGGTGCCAGTCCCCGAGCAGCAGCCGGGTCTGCTCGGAGGTGAGGACGTCGGGCCCCGGCAGGGTCCGGCGGACCGCGTCGACGCCGTAGGTGAGGGGATTCAGCTTGACCACGGTGTCGAGCCAGCCCGGCAGCCCGTTGGGCGGGAACATCGCGCCGGAGAAGAACATCAGCGGCATCATGCTCAGGTTCACCACGATCTGGAACGTGTCGACCTGCCGGATCGTGACCGCCGCGAGCAGGCCGAGCGCGGTGAACATCAGGGAGATGAGCAGGACCTCCAGCAGGACGACCAGCAGCATCGGCGTGTACCGGATGCTCGCGATGCCGCCGACCGACAGGAGCATGAGGCCGTAGACCGCGCCCGTGGTGGCTCCGCCGAGGGCGAGACCGAGCACGATGCTGGAGCGCGGGAACGGCGAGACGAGCATCTGGCGGAGCACGCCGAGCCGGCGGTCCCACACGAGCGAGATGCCGACCGCGATCGCCGGAGCCTGCACGGACATGACGAGCGTGCCGGGGAACAGGTAGGCCCGGTAGTCGTTCAGCTGCGCCTTGCCGAGGCTGGAGGAGGCCGCGTCGAGGCCGGTGCCCAGGACGACGAGGAACAGCAGCGGGGTCACCAGGCCCATGGCGAGGCGTACCGGGTTGTGCCGCAGCCGGGTCATCTCCCGCCGCCACAGCAGCGTGTACGGCCTGAGGGTGTTCCTGGGCGGCCCGGCGGGCGGCGGGCCGGGCGGGGCCGCCTTGCCGGGGGGAGCCTCCAGGGCGGTGTCGAGCCGGCTCATCGCAGTCCCTCCCCGATGTTGCTGAGCGTGCCGGCGCCCGATCCGCTCTCTCTGATCGTGGTACCGGTGTGGTGCAGGAAGACGTCGTCCAGCGTCGGCGAGGTGACGGTCACCGAGCGCACGGCCAGGCCCAGGTCGGTGCAGAGCCGCGGCACCAGGGTGGCGCCGTCCGAGACCCGCAGGCGCAGACCGTCGGGGGTGGGTTCGGCGACCAGGCCGAAGCGCTCGGACAGCGCGCCCGCGGCGCGTGCGTCGTCCTCGGTGCGCAGGACGACGCGGTCGGCCCCGATGATGGACTTCAGCTCCGCGGGCGACCCCTCGGTGATCACCTTGCCCCGGTCGAAGATCGCGATCCGGTCGCAGTGCTCGGCCTCTTCCAGTTGGTGCGTCGTGAAGAAGACCGTGATGCCCTCTTCCCGCCGCAGCCGGTTCAGGTGCTCCCAGACGGCCGCGCGGGTCTGCGCGTCGAGGCCGGTCGTCGGCTCGTCGAGGAAGAGGACGCGGGGGTTGCCGAGCAGTCCGCGGGCGATCTCCAGGCGGCGGCGCAGGCCGGTGGAGAACTGCCGTACGGGGGTGTCGCCGCGCTCGGTCAGCTCCATCATGTCGAGCATCCCGGAGATCGCGGCCCGTGCCGCACGGCGGGTGAGCCCGCACAGGTCGGCCTGGAAGCGGAGGTTCTCGACCGCGGTGAGGTCCATGTCGAGCGTCGACTCCTGGAAGACGATGCCGATCCGGCGGCGGACCTCCGCGGGCCGGGCCGCCACGTCGAAGCCGGCCACCTCCGCACGGCCCGCGGTGGGCTTGAGCAGGGTGGTCAGCATGCTGATGGTGGTCGTCTTGCCGGCGCCGTTCGGTCCCAGGAAGCCGTACGTCGCGCCGTCGGCGACCGTCAGGTCCAGGCCGTTCACGGCCGGTGTGGTGCCGTAGTAGGCGTAGAGGCCCTCGGCCAGGATCGCCGTCATGAGCGGCTCCTTCCGTCCGGGCAGCGCACCGCCAGTACGGTCCGGAACACGCTCAGCTCGCCCGGCTCGTCCACCGGCCGGCCGTCGACCTCGACCCAGGCGTGCGCGCCGAACGGCTGGGTGCGGAACCCGGTGCACCAGTCGGCCCACTTGCCCCGGGACCGGCACAGCAGGAGGGTGGCCACGGAACGCTGGAGGCAGCCCAGACCGGCGCAGCGCGTGCTGACCGAGACGACGGCCCGCCGCGCCCGGGCCGCCTCGCTGTACGTGGCGGGCCGGGTGCCCCTGCTGACGACGCGCAGCACCCGTTGCAGCCGGGCGGGGGGCAGGCGGACCAGCAGGCGTGCCGCCCCGGCCGCGCATCTGGGCGCGAGCTGCCGGCGCAGCGGGAGCCGGGGGGCCTGTTCGGCGACGGCGGGGGTGGTCACTGCGCGACCTCCACGAGGTGGGCCGCGCTGAGCGCGTCGACGAGGGCCCGTACGTCCTGCCGTGCCTGGTCCTCGCTGACCGGGGCGGAGGCGGACAGGCTCGCGGCGGCCGCGTCGGGGGTCTGCCCGTCGAGCAGCCGGCGCAGGATGGTCGAGCCGGACTCGTTCAGCTGGAAGTAGCGGCCCCGGCGGCCGTCGAGCAGGACGGCCCCGGAGTCGACGGAGGTGAGGGTGACGTCGCGGGCAAGGCTGAGTTTCATCGGCGTTCTCCCTTGTCCAGGGGGTGGGGGTGGGTCCGGAGCCAGCTCTCGCACGCGACGGTGGTCTCGATCGGCTGGAGGTGGTGGGACATCGGGCCGGGGTTGAGGACCGCGGACCGGAAGGCGGCCGGGTCGATGAGGCCGAGCCGGGCGAGGTGCGAGTCCTCGCACAGCTCCAGGAGCCGGGCGCGGTTGCGTTCGATGCCGCGGAACGCCTCGGCGCTGAACTCGCCCTTGTCGCGGCGGCCCAGGATGTCGGCGGGCACGACGCCCCGTACGGCGGTGGTCAGCAGCGGCTTGAACCGTCCGCTCGCCAGGCGCTGGTCGACCTGGGTGGACAGGGCCGCCTCCAGCACGCGGTCGTCGAGGAAGGGCGCGTCCCAGACGATGCCGGTGCCCGCCACGACCGTGTTGACCTGGCGGACCGTCTTGCCCTCGAAGACGATCGAGGCGAGCGCCTGGTGCCGGGCCCGGTCGGCGTCCAGGGGGCCGGGTGTCTCGGCGGCGGCCGTGGTGAGCAGCTCGCGGACGGCCGCCACGGCGTCGGGCGTCGCCCAGGCGGGCATGCGGGGCGCGAACACCCAGCCGAAGTCGGGTTCGTCGATGGGCGGGGGCGGGGCGCTGATCCGGGCGGCGACGGCGGTGAGGTTCTGGGCGAACGTCGACCGGTCGGTGAGGGCGCGTACGGTCGCGCCCCAGGACCAGCGGTTGGCCAGGCGGTAGCGGTTGACCAGCTTCAGGCCGCTGACCGGGTGGGCGCGGGCCAGGGACCAGGCGCAGGCCGGCATCCGGCCGAACAGTTCGTCCCCGCCGAAGCCGGTCAGGTGCAGCGACGCGCCCTCCGCCGTGGCCCGTGCGGCCAGGTCCTTGACGTGCGCGAGCCCGGACGCCCAGGTCGAGGGCCCTTCCGGGGCGGTGCGGGCGTACTCGGCGGTGTAGCCGACGTCGAGCAGGTTCTCGGCGCGGTGCGAGGAGAGCGTGTGGTGGCGGGCCCCCGGCAGCAGCGCGGCGGCCTTCTGTGCCCACAGGCTGTCCTCGTTGGCCCCGTCGAGGGGCATGACGTGGTAGGTGACCAGGTCGGCGCCGGCCGCGTCGGCGAGGAAGCACAGGGAGGTCGAGTCGAGACCGCCGGACAGGTCGGCGCTGATCGTCCTGCCCGGACGCACCCGGGCGGCGAGCGCCTCGGACAGCGCCGAGCGCACGGCCTCCGCGCCCTGTTCGAGCGTGCGGGACGCCTCGGGGAGTTCCCACCAACGTATCTGCCGCGAGCGGCCGTCGGCGTCGAGCTCCAGCCAGTGTCCGGTGCCGAGCGGGTCCACGCCCCGGGTGACGGGGCGCAGGGAGAGCGGCCAGGGCGCTCCGCCGGGCGCCAGCAGGCGGGCGGCCAGCACCGTTTCGTCGAGGTCGGCGCCGGTGAGGCGGATCAGCGGTGCCATGCCGCTCGCCGCGACCGTCACCCCGCCCACCTCGGCGGTGAAGATCTGTCGGACGCCGGCGACCGAGCCCTGGACCCGGGTCCTGCCGTCCATCGACGCCGTCAGGTGGAAGAGGCCCGGCAGCCGGGACGCGACCGTGTCGACGTCGTGCAGCGAGCGCATCCTGCCGAGCGCGGCCGTCGTGGCCGCCTCGTCCAGCCGGGTGTGGCCCAGCAGCACCAGCCGCCGCGGTCCGGCTTCGACCACCGTGACCTCGTCCGGGGACCAGTCACCCACGATCCAGGGCCGCCCCGACGCGTGGTCGATCCGGTGGGCCGGCCGCAGGTCCGCGGCGAGGCGGGCACCGGCCGGGCAGTCCGGAAGAACTACGAATTCCATGTCGCCTCGTTCCCCGGGCGGTGCCGGTGCGCGTGAGCGCACCGGCACCGGTGCGATCACCAGAAGCAGACGATGGCGTAACCGCAGCCGGCGAAGTCCTGGCAGCTCCCGACGCCGAGGCACTTGGTGAGCTCGTCGAAGTCGCCGATCTCCATCAGGGTGGGGGGCTCGTAGATGGCGGACATGGTTCCTCCCAGTGGGTCGGATCGCTCGGGCCGACCTGTTCGGCCCGTGATCTGCCTGGGAACCTACGGACCGCCATGTCCCACGGTCGTGGGGCAGGCGCCTCAGTGACGTCCCGTCATGCGTCCCACCGCCGGTGCCGGAGGTAGCCGAGGACGAGCGCCGCCACGGTCCACGCGAGCAGCACCAGTGCTCCGGTGTACGCCTCGGACGAGTCGACGGTGAGCAGCTGGGCGCCGGCGCGGTCGGGGAAGTACCGCGCCACCTCCTTCGTCGCTCCGATGACGGACAGGATCTGGGAGCCGGCGAGCACCATCGGGAGCAGGACGGCCAGCGGGATGACGGCACTGCGGGCGGTCGCCGCGACGCCCGCCGCGAACAGGCTCATCAGCGTCAGGTAGACCACCGCTCCGGCCAGGGCGCGGGGCACGCCGCCGGCGTCGATCGAGGCGCCGTGGGAGCCGAGGGCGGCCTGCGTGACCAGGTAGCTGACGACGGTGACGGGGATGGCCACGGCCACGGCGGCGACGGCGGTGGCCGTCATCTTCGCGGCGTAGAGCCGGCCGCGGCGGGGCACGGCGAGCAGCGAGACCCGCATCATGCCGGAGGTGTACTCGCCGGCGACGATGAGCACTCCGAACACGATCAGGGCGAGCTGGCCGTACTGGATGCCGTCCAGGCCGGCCTGTTCGGGGGTGAAGTCGGAGCGGAGCCCCGGGCTGTCGGACTCGATCGCGCCCTTCGCGGACCAGCCGCCCAGCGCGGCGATGAGGACGCTGAATGGGGCGAACAGCAGCAGCGCGGTGAACGTGCCGCGGACGCCCCGCAGCTTGGTGAACTCGGCCCGGAGGGCGGCGGTGGTCTCAGACATGGGTGGTGCCTCCCGCGTCGCCGATGAGTTCGAGGAACGTGTCCTCCAGGGATCCCGTGTGGGTGCTGAGTTCGTCGAGCGGGAGCCCGCTCGCCGCGGCCAGCCGGCTGATCTCGGCCGCCGGCAGGCCCTCGACCTCCACGCTGCCGTCGCGGGCGCGCCGCAGCGTGGCTCCCTTGCGTTCCAGTTCCGTGTTGAGCCGCAGGGGTTCCGGTGTCCGCACGCGCACGTACGTCCGTCCGTGGCGCTGGAGGAAGTCCGCCATGCCGGTCTGGGCGAGGAGCCGGCCGCGGTTGATGATGACCAGGTCGTCCGCGACCATGGACATCTCGGTCATCAGGTGGCTGGAGACGAGGACGGTCCGGCCTTCGGCCGCCATGTGGCGCAGCAGTTCGCGCAACCACCGGATGCCCTCGGTGTCGAGGCCGTTGACCGGCTCGTCGAGCACCAGGACGGGCGGGTCGCCGAGCAGGGCCGCGGCCAGGCCGAGCCGCTGGGCCATGCCGAGGGAGAACGTGCCGATCCGCCGGTGGGCGGCCCCGGTCAGCCCGACCGTCTCCAGGACCTCGCCGACCCGCTGCCGGGCGATCCGGTTGCTCTGCGCCAGCCAGCGCAGGTGGGCGGCGGCGGTCAGGCCGCGGTGCGGGGCCGACGTCTCCAGCAGGGCGCCGACGTGCCGGGCGGGATAGCGCAGTTCGGGGTAGGCGTGGCCGCCGATGCGGACGGAGCCCGTGTCCGGCCGGGTGAGGCCGAACATCATCCGCATCGTCGTGGACTTCCCCGCCCCGTTGGGGCCGAGGAATCCGGTGACGGCCCCGGACCGCACCGTGAAGGTGAGGTCCTCCACGACGGTGCGCTGCCCGTACCGCTTGGTCAGGTTCTGGACGTCAATCACACGCCGAGTCTCGCCGGGCGTCCCCGCCGGCCGCATCGGTCCCGGGGCGGGATCGCCGTCCGGCCTTCCGGGGCCGGCGTCATACTCGCGGATGAGTCCGGATGCTCGCGAACGAGTCCGGCTCGGCGGGGCGGTGCCGGGGATCGGGGATCGGGGGCGGGGGTCGGGTCGGGGCGGCAGGGGCGCCGGTACGGG
>NZ_JAGGOO010000208.1 GCF_018614415.1 Streptomyces sp. ISL-12 | reverse complement strand
CCGCCCCGAGCTGCTGGGCCGACGGCCGGACCGGCACCACGCCACGGCGGCGGTGACCGACGCCGAGGCCCGCGTCATCGCCACCGCCGACGCCCAGCGGTGGATCGCGCAGGGCGACCCCCGCCCCCTCGTGGTCGATCTGCGCGGCCCGCACGCCTACGCGGCCCTGCACATCGAGGGTTCGCTGAACATCGTGGACGAGGTGTTCGAGGAACTCCTGCGGGGCGGGCTGCCGTTCAGCAAGAGCACACCGGTCCTGCTGGCCTGTCCGGTCGGTGAGAAGTCGCTGCGGTACGCGGCGGCGCTGGCGCGGATGGGGCATCCGGACGTGCGGAGCCTGGCGGGCGGGATCGTCGCCTGGCGGGACGCGGGCGCCCCACTGGTACGGGAGTGAACGGCCCGAACGTCCGCCGCCGCCTCCAGTGGTAAGTGATAACCGTTTCCACCTGTAGATTTCTGTCCCGGCAGTGAACAGGTGAGAGACGGAAGAGGTGGCGCGACCAGATGGGCGTGAGCATGGGAACGGCCGCGATGTGGGTCGAGCGCTGGGAACGGCAGCAGCGGCGCTACGCGGTGGACCGCGAGGAGCGGTTCACGGTGATCGCGGATGTCGTCGAACACGTCACGATGACGGCCGGTCCCCGGCCGCTCCTGCTCGACCTGGGCTGCGGCCCCGGCTCGCTGTCCGCCCGGCTCGCCCACCGGATGCCGGACGCGGAGATCGTCGCCGTGGACATGGACCCGCTGCTGCTGGAGCTGGGTCGTACCCACCACTCCGACGCCGCCCGGTACGTCGACACCGTGATCGGCGCGGACGGCTGGACCGACGCCCTGGAGTTGCGTCGCGGCCTGGACGCCGCCGTCTCCACCACCGCCCTGCACTATCTCGACGAGCCCACGCTCCTGGACACCTACCGGGCCGTCGCGGCCCTGCTGCGGCCCGGCGGTGCCCTGGTCAACGGCGATCACTTCCGGCCGGCGGCGACGCCCTGCTCCGACCTGACCGCGGTCGTGGGGCGCCGCCGTGCCGAGCGGACGGGTTCCGACACCCATGAGGACTGGCGGTCCTGGTGGTCCGAGGTGGCCCGGGACCCCGAACTGGCCGACCTGTTCACGGAGCGCGAGCGGCGCCGGCCGTCCGGTGGCGGGAGCGCCGGTGCGGAGGACCTCTCCCTGGACCGGCACACCGAGCTGCTGCGCCGGGCGGGCTTCCGGCACGTCACGCCGGTCTGGCAGTTCGGGGACAGCTGTGTGCTGGTGGCCGTCAAGGAGTGAGGGGCGAGGGGTGACGGGGCGAGGCCGATGGCCCGGAGAGGCTCTCAGTTCTCCGCGGCAGGCACGTTCCGGAGGGCCAGGGACATCAGTATCTCGTCGCGGTCGTCGCCCGGCGCCACCCGCAGGGCCCCCGGCCACCGGCCGACCTCCGTCCAGCCGGCCTTGCGGTAGAAGACCTCGAGTCCCAGGCCGGCCCGCGCGGTCAGCTTCAGCCGCTCCAGGCCCATCTCGTCGCGGGCCACGTCCCGCACATGACGCATCAGCGCCGCCCCGATACCCAGGCCGCGCAACGGCACCTGGGTCTGGACGTGGTTGACGACGCCGCAGTGTGTCTCCAGCGGGTGCGACTCGCGGCGGACGAGCAGCCAGCCCGCGAGGGCGCCGTCCACGGTGGCCACGAGCAGCCGGCTCCGCCGGGGAGCGAGTTGCTCCACGAGCCGGTCCAGGGCCGGCGCGAGGTGCGACGGGGACACCGGCGGCAGGGGGCAGTCCGCCGGGATCACCGCCCCGCCGGCGTTGGCCACCGCCGCCCAGCAGGCGAGCAGTTCCCGGCGCAGGTCCGGCGGCAGGTCCTCGGGCCGGGTTATCTGACCGAACGCGGGGGCGTGCACTGTCTCGGGTGCTGTCACACCCGCCAGCTTGCCAGAGACGGGTGTGTCCCGCCGTGGCGGGGGCGCGGTCCCGTGGCCGCACGGGCCGTCGGTGTGCGCACCCCCGCGGGGGCGTCACGGTTTGCGGGCGACCGCTCCGTACATGGCGATGTCCTCGTCGCGGATGCCCTGTTCGCCCGTGCCGTCCGGGTGCCACTTGTGCACCTGCACGATGCCCGGCTCGACCAGCTCCAGACCCTCGAAGAACTCATGGGCCTCGTCCAGGGTGCGCAGCCGCATCGGCATGTCCCGGGCCGCGTACTCACGGGCGACCCGCGCCACCTCCTCGGGGGCGAACTCCGCGGTGCCGATCGACATCGCCAAGTAGCTGCCCGACGGCAGCGGTTCGAGGAGCCGGCGCACCACGCCCACCGCGTCGTCCTCGTCCAGCATGAAGTGCACGATGGCGATGACGGTCAGCGCCACCGGCCGCGTCAGGTCGAGGGTCTCGCGCAGTTCCGGCGCGTCGAGGATGGCCGCCGGGTCACGGAAGTCGGCCTCCAGGTACGCCGTCCTGCCCTCCGGCGTGCTGGCCAGCAGCCCCTGGGAGAGGGTGAGCACGATGGGATCGTTGTCGACGTAGACCACCCGCGCGTCGGGAGCCACCGCCTGGGCGATCTCGTGGAGGTTGGGAGAGGTGGGGATGCCGGTGCCGACGTCCAGGAACTGGCGCATCCCCGCCGTCTCGGCGAGCCAGCGCACGGCGCGGTTCATCCAGTCCCGGTTGGCGCGCATGTGGACCGGCAGGGCGGGCCACTCCCGGGACATGGCGTCGCCCGCCTCCTGGTCCGCCGGATAGTAGTCCTTGCCGCCCAGGATGTAGTCGTAGATCCGCGCGGAGTGCGCGTGCTCGGTGTCGATGCGGTCAGCGGGCCATCCGTTGTCGGGCACCGTCATGTCTCCCATGCAGGTCGTGAGGTTCGGGCCAACGCTCAACAAAGAAAGCACACTTCACGGCAGAACGTCGGCGGCACCGGCTTTCACGCCCGGCATCGGCCGCACCGTCTGGCCCTCGCGCGTCGGAGGGCGTGCCGTCACAGTTCCTTGCGCATCGCTTCGAGAACGGCCTCGGTCCGGGCGGCGGGTGTCGCCTGGGCGCCCAGCCGGTCCAGGGCCTCCCGGTACACCACGACGTCGTCGCCCTTGTCGAGGTAGACGGCGCCGACCAGTCCGTCGAGGTAGACGACGTCGGGGAGTTCCCGGGCCCGGAACCGGAAGAGCTGGAACGCGCCCGCCCGCATGGCGGGATGCGGCCCGCCGGCGAACGGCATGATCTGCACCGTCACGTGCGGCAGCCGGTTGACCTCGATGAGATGCCCGATCTGCGCGCGCATCACGTCCGCCCCGCCGACCGGCCAGCGCAGCACCGTCTCGTCCATCACCACCCAGACCCTGGGCGGCGCCTGGCGGGTGAGCAGATCCTGGCGGCGCATGCGCAGCGCCACCCGGCGCTCGGTGGCCTCGGCCGGGGCGTGCGGATTGCCGGCGCCCAGCAGGGCTCGCGCGTACGCCTCGGTCTGCAGCAGCCCGTGGACGAACGCGCTCTCGTAGGCCCGGATCTGCAACGCCGCCTGCTCCAGGCTCAGATAGGCGGCGTACCAGTCCGGCATGACATCGCGGTAGGTGTGCCACCAGCCGCGCTTGTTGGCCTCACGGACCGACTTCAGGAAGGTGTCGATCTCCTGCTGGTCGGTCACCCCGTAGACCTGGAGGAGCTTCTCGGCGTCGGTCAGCCGCAGCCGGGCCACCTTGGCGGCCTCCATCCGGCGGATCGTGGAGTGGCTGACCCCGATGGCGTCCCCCGCCTCCTCGTACGTCAGGCCGGCCCGGGAGCGCAGTGCCTCCAGCTGCTTGCCGAGGATCATGCGAAGGACGGAGGGAGCGCCGCCCCAGTCGGTCTCCGCCCGCACGCCCGCTCCCTCACTCGCTCGCCAAGTCCCCCGGGTCACCGTCTCATGCGCTCAGGTGGCACGGGCCATCGCGGCCTCGTCGCCGCGAGGAGCAGCATGCACGTGGTCACTTGCAATTTTCAACTTGCCGGTTGCGAGGCGTGGTCGGAAGGTGCCACAGTGGAGTCACCGTTCCGGTTGTCACGTACACCGGTGATGCCGCACCGGCTGCCGGCGGTCCGGGTATGGCCGGTGCGAAGGCGGACGGAAGGCGATGGCGATGTGTGGCCCTTTCCTCTCGGACGCCGGGCGGACCGCCCGGACACGACCGGGCCGGAACGCCACCCCACCCGTGCCACCCGCGGCCGGCCCGCCCGAGCCGGAGCCGCGGGGCGGCAGCGCGGGACCGGGCGGCCGGTCGACCACCGGAGCGCACCCGGTCCCCGCGCACACCCGGAGGCGGGCACACCGGTCGACTCCCCGGGCCGACGGCCCCGACCGGCCCGCCTCCGGGACCTCCCTGACCCCGTCCCACCGTACGGCGCGCGGGGCCGCCGTACGGCGCGGGCACGGCACCCTCACCGACCTCGCGGAAAACAGACACGAGCACGGCGGCGTCCGCCTGAGACCGGACACGAGCACGGGCGGCCCCCGCTTGAGACCGGACACGAGCACGGGCGGCCCCCGCTTGGCAGCGGCTACGAGCACGGGTGGTGTCCGCCTGAGAACAGAGCACGAGCACGGCGGCGCCCGCCCGAGGACCGACCTGATCACGATGGCACCCGCTGAGAACAGACACGAGCACGGCGGCGTCCGCCCGACACCGGACACGAGCACGGGCGGCCCCCGCTTGGCAGCGGCTACGAGCACGGGTGGTGTCCGCCTGAGAACAGAGCACGAGCACGGCGGCGCCCGCCCGAGGACCGACCTGATCACGATGGCACCCGCTGAGAACAGACACGAGCACGGCGGCGTCCGCCCGACACCGGACACCAGCGCGGTGGCACCCGCCCGAGACAGTGCGGCGGCACCCGCCTGAGAGCGGAGGCCGACCGCACCACCGGCGGTCCCGTGCCGCCCTGCCCGGCCCACCCCCCACTCGGCCGAAGGACCCCTGCCTCATGGACCGACCGTCCCTCCCCGACCTCTCATCGCCCCGCCCGCGGCAGCGCCCGCCCGAGCACGCCGAGCGCCTGCGGATACCGGCGCGGCTCTCCGCGGACCTCGGTTACGACGCCGTGGGGCTGCCCCGGGAACACGGCGAGCACATCATGGACCGGCTGCCCCGCGTGGGCTGTGTCTTCGGGGACGACCGGCGCTGGTGGTGGATCGTCCCCTCCGGCTCGCAGATCGGCGTGGTCTGGCCGCCCGGTACCACGTACGCCGTCGGCGCCCGGGTGGCCGACCCCTCCTGGACCTCCACCCACCGGCCGAGACCGGGCGCCGACCGGCCCGGACTCATCCACGCGCCCCGCACCGGCTCCCCGTACACCCCGCCGATACCCCTCTACGTCCTCACCTGCCGCCTGGCCGGCGGCCCGCCGTGCTGGCAACTGGACGCCTCCGGCTGACCCCTCGGCACCAAGGGCCCCCGCCCTACCCTGTACGGGCCGGCCCGCACCGCACCCCGTACGGCCCGGCCGCCGTCTCCCGACCCGAAGGACGCATCATGGCCGCCGCTGAGCCCGTCACCTTCGACGACGTCCGGGACGCCGCCGCGCGCCTCGCGGGCGTCTCCCACCGCACCCCGGTGCTGACCTCCCGTACCCTCGACGCCCGGGTCGGCGCCGAGGTGTTCGTCAAGTGCGAGAACTTCCAGCGGGTCGGCGCCTTCAAGTTCCGCGGCGCCTACAACGCCGCCTCCCGGCTCTCCCCCGAGCAGCGGGCCAAGGGCATCGCCGCCTACTCCTCCGGCAACCACGCCCAGGCCGTCGCCCTGGCCGCCCGCGAACTGGGCACCACCGCCGTGATCCTCATGCCCGAGGACGCCCCGCGCGCCAAACGGGAGGCCACCGCCGGATACGGCGCGGAGATCGTCACCTACGACCGCTACACCGAGGACCGCGCCGCGCTCGGCGGTGCCCTGGCCCACGACCGCGGCCTGGCCCTCGTCCCGCCCTACGACCATCCGCACGTCATCGCGGGCCAGGGCACCGCAGCCCTCGAACTGCTGGAGGACACCGGCCCGCTGGACGCCCTCGTGGTGCCCGTCGGCGGCGGCGGGCTCATCGCCGGCAGCGCCGTCACGGCCACGGCCCTGTACCCGGCGGTCCGGGTCATCGGGGTGGAACCCGAGGCGGGCGACGACACCAAGCGCTCGCTGGCCGCCGGTGAACGCGTCACCGTCCCCGTCCCGCGCACCATCGCCGACGGCCAGGCCCTGCCCACCCCCGGCGAGATCACCTTCGCCGTCAACCGGCGCCTGGTGGACGCGATCGCGCTCGTCACCGACGACGAGATCGTCCACGCCATGCGCTTCGCCTTCGAACGCCTGAAGATCGTCCTCGAACCCAGCGGCGCCACCGCCCTGGCCGCCCTGCTGGCCGGACGTGTGGAGAACCCGCCGCGGCGGATCGGCGTCATCGCCTCCGGCGGCAACGTCGACGCCGCGCGGTTCGGCACGCTCCTCGGCGGCTGACGCGGCGGCCGGCCCGGCGGGCGCGGGCGGACGGGACCGGTGATTCACGCGATGCCGGCCGCCCGCCGCTGCGGCCAGACTCCGGAGTCGTTCGGAACCCTCTCCCGATGGAGGCATCCATGATGTCATGGGCACGACATATCGGAGTACGGGTGGGCGCGCTCCTGCTGCTGGCCGCCGGCCTGTGGTACGCCCCCGCCCCCGCCGTCGCCGCCGACGACGGGCCCACCGTCACCACCCGGTACGGCCAGGTGCGGGGCGAGGCGGGCGAGAGAGCGCACTCCTACCTCGGCATCCCCTACGCCGCACCACCGGTCGGCACGCTCCGGTGGCGTCCGCCGGCCGCGCCCGCGCGCTGGACCGGCGTCCGGGACGCGACCGCCCCGGGCGACCCCTGCATGCAGACCGCCTCGGGCAGCCCCTGGGGCGACCTGGCCGGACCCGGCACGCCCAGCGAGGACTGCCTCTACCTCAACGTCCACACCCCGGCCCGGCCGTCACCGCTCGAGCGTCCGGTGATGGTGTGGATCCACGGCGGCGGCTTCACCGTCGGCTCCGGTACCTTCTACGACGGCAGCACCCTCGCGGCCGACGGCGACGTGGTGGTCGTCACCCTCAACTACCGCCTCGGCGCCTTCGGTTACCTCGCCCACCCGGACCTGGCCGGCGAGTCCGCGGAGGGCAGCTCCGGGAACTACGGGGTGCTCGACCAGCAGGCGGCGCTGCGCTGGGTGCGCGACAACGTGGCGGCCTTCGGCGGCGACCCCGACAACGTCACGGTCTTCGGGGAGTCGGCGGGCGGCGGCAGCGTCTGCCACCAGCTGGTCTCGCCGCGCACCGCCGGCCTGTTCGACCGGGCCATCGCCCAGTCGGGCTGCGGGTTCACCCTGCCCACCCAGGAGTCGCAGCAGAGCCGCGGCACCGCCTGGGCCGCCTCGCTGGGCTGCGCGGACGCCGCGTGCCTGCGCGCGCTGCCCGCCGACCGCGTGCTCACCGCCGCGCAGAGCCCCACCGCCCGCTGGACGCCCAATGTCGACGGTGCCGTGCTGCCCCGGCAGGTGACGGACGCGCTGGAGAGCGGACGGTTCCACCGGGTCCCCGTCCTCCAGGGCACCACCGCCGACGAGGGCCGCCTCACCGTGGCGAGCACCTACGACCTGGCCGGCCGGCAGCTCACCGCCGCCGGATACCCGCCCGCGGTCCGCGCCCTGTACGGCGACCGGGCCGACGCGATCCTCGCCCGCTACCCGCTGTCGGACCACGGCACGCCCGCCGAGGCGCTCGGCGCGATACTCACGGACTCCCCGTTCGCCTGCCCGCAGTCCCGGACGGCGGGCCTGATGGCACGGTACGTACGCTCCTACCAGTACGAGTTCGCCGACCGGCACGCCATGGACCACCTCGGCCTGCCGGTCAGCTTCCCGATCGGCGCCCCGCACGGCTCCGAGATCCGGTACGTCTTCGGCGGCGTCACCGGCACCCCCGCCCAGAACGCCCTGGCCGACGCGATGCTCGGCTACTGGACCAACTTCGCGAAGACCGGCGTCCCGTACGCCGCCGGTGCCCCGCACTGGCCCCTCTTCCCGAAGGTCCAGGTCCTCGACCCCGAGGCGATCACCGCGCAGACCACGTTCCCCGAACAGCACAAGTGCGACCTGTGGAACCAGCCCGCCTCCTGACCCCGGAACCCGGCCCGGGACGGTGCCGCCGTCCCGGGCCGGGACCGCGCACGGCGGGTCAGTACGGGCGGTCGCCGGTGATGGCGACGCGCTCCGCGACGCGGCGGTCGGAGCCGTAGTCGTACACGGCGTAGTGCTGGGTGGCGCGGTTGTCCCAGAACGCGATGTCGCCCGGCTGCCAGCGGAACCGCACCTGGTACTCCGGCACGTGCGCCTGCTGGAACAGGAACCGCAGCAGCCGGTCGCTCTCGTCGCGGTCCATGCCGGTGATGTGGGTGGTGAAGGAGGCGTTGACGAACAGCATCCGCCGTCCGGTCACGGGATGGGTGCACACCACGGGGTGCTCGACGGGCGGGAAAACGTCCTGGAACGGGGCGAGTCGCTCGGGGCCGTAGAAGCGGGCGAAGCCGGGGATGAAGTCGTGCACGGCACGGGCGCCGTCGACGCGGTCCTTCACCTCCTGCGGCAGGTTGTCGTAGGCGGCGGCCATGTCCGCCCACATGGTGTCACCGCCGAACGGGGGCACCTCGCGCAGTTGCAGGACGGCGCCCAGCGCGGGCCGCTCGCGGAAGGTGACGTCGGTGTGCCAGACGTTCTCGAAGGTCGGGACGGCACCGCGGCTCTTGTCGAAGCGGACGACGTCCTCGCCGGCGCCCCTGGCCAGCAGCGGGTTGGTCTCCAGGTCGCCCCAGTTGCGGGCGAACGCGCGCTGCTGGTCGGAGGTGAGGTGCTGGGAGCGGAAGAAGAGCACCTTCCACTCCGCCAGGGCGCGGTCCAACTCCTCGCGCAGGGCGGGCGTCAGCGGACGCGACAGATCCACACCACGGATCTCGGCACCGATCGTGCGGGCCTGTGGGACGACGTCGAAGAGTTCGTACGGGCGCTCCTCCCACCCGTCGGGCAGCCGGCGCAGGACGCGCGGCCCCTCGTAGAGCCCGTCTCCGGGGATGTGTGCGGTGCGGAGCGTGACGGGCGGCACGGCGGCCGTGGCGGTCATGGGGGTCCTCTCCTTCGGGCCGGGCCCGGCCGGGACGGCGGACACGCGGAGCGGACGGAAGACCCGGAACGCGGGGAACGCGGGAAAGGGCCGTCCGCGGCGCACCGCCGTCACGGCCGGCCCTGGCAACGGCGGATGGGCGTCCGGTACGACGGGACGCCGGTGAATGCGGGGAGGCGCGGTGAGCCTGCCGGCTCGCGCGCGGGAGGTCTCCGGCTAGCGGCCGGAGCGCTCACACCCGGTTCGCTCCGGGACGCGCAGAGGCCCCGCAGCTGACTCGAACCAGTAAATGAGCATGGAGTGATTGTGTGATCCCCGCTTCGCCGCTGTCAATGGCACACCGTGCGGGCTACTCGGGAGGCATGGGGGTGTCGTGCGTGCGGTACATCGCCTGGACGTCCAGTTCCAGTTGCACGGTCGGACCCACCACCGCGATGCCGCGCGCCAGCATGGACCGCCAGTTGAGGGTGTAGTCCTCACGGTGCAGTTCCGCCCTGGCCAGCGCCGCGCAGCGCAACTCCTCGCCGTAGCCGCCGTTGACCGTGCCCAGGTAGGTGGTCTCCAGCCCGACCGAGCGGCTCACCCCGTGCATGCTGAGGGTGCCGTTGAGGACCCACCTGCTGCCGCCGCGGTAGGCGAAGCGGGTGCTGACGAAGTCGATGTGCGGGTAGTTCTCCACATCGAGGAAGTCGGCCGACCGGAGGTGGTTGTCCCGGGTGGTGTTGCCCGTGGTGATGCTGGCGGCGTCGATGCGGACCTGGACCCGGGAGTCGGACATGTCCGGTGCCATGTGGAGGACGCCGTCGAAGCGTTCGAAACGGCCGTGCACATGGGCCATGCCGACGTGCTTGGCGATGAACCGGATCGCGGTGTGGGGCGGGTCGAAAACCCAGCTGCCCGCCGGCGGCAGGGCGAGCTGCTGGGCCGAGTGGAGCCGCACCAGCCCCGTGTCCGGGTGGGAGTCGCCGGTGATCTCGATGGTCTCGCGGTGCGGCTCCAGGCCCTCGGCGACGATCAGCATGCTGTAGCGGCCGGCGGGCAGCGCGGCCACGAAGAAGCCGTAGGGGTCGGTGGTGCCGCGGGCGAGGAGCCGGTGGGTGTCGAGCGCGGTGACCGTGACGTCGGCACCGGCCAGCGGCTGGTCGACCGGGTCCAGAACGGTACGGCTGACGCCGCCCGCGCCGGCCGGCAGCGGCAGGGTGAGACTCGGACTGGCCGTGGCGTTCCTGTTCCACCGGCGTCGGAGCAGCCCGAGGGGCATGGTGTTCACCTTTCGTGGAGGAGTGGGGAGTTGGGGGTGGAGATGGGGGAGCTGGGGAG
>NZ_JAGGOO010000207.1 GCF_018614415.1 Streptomyces sp. ISL-12 | reverse complement strand
ATATTAATCTTCTCTTCGATAGGTTTCCAAGCTAAATCTGGAACATGGCTATACCTTTTCTTATATTCTGAAATAAAATCCTTTTTTACTTCTTTTGAGATGGTAAAAGTTCCATTTAAAGAAATTAGCTCTTTTATTTTATCTTGTTTTGTTTGAGCAAAAGTACTTATTCCCAAAAATAAAGCACTTACAACAACTATCTTCTTCATTCTCGTTATTAATTCACAATAAACTTTCTATCATTAATTAATTCTGCGATAGCCAGCATATCCTTTCCTATTAATCTGTCATCCTCAAGCTTTGCTACTTTAGTACGAAGAATAGCAAAATTCTCTTCGATAATCTTTGAGCACTTAGCAGGTCTTCTGAATTCCAGTCCCTGGGCTGCAAACATCAATTCCACAGATAAAATATTCACCAAATTCCCTAAAACCTGGTTGAATTTTCTTCCTGAGATACTTCCCATAGAAACGTGATCTTCCTGTCCTAAACTTGTAGGAATAGAATCTGCAGAAGCCGGGAAACATAAGGTTTTATTTTCTGTAACCAATGCTGCTGAAGTATATTGAGGAATCATGAATCCAGAATTCAAACCTGAGCTTTCCGTTAATAGTCTTGGAAGTCCATATTTTCCTTCCAGGAGTAAATAACTTCTTCTGTCAGAAATATTTCCTAATTCAGCTGCTGCCAATGTTGCATAATCTAATGGCATAGCCATTAGCTGTCCGTGGAAATTCCCTCCTGAAATAGATTCTTCAGCACTTAATATAATTGGATTATCTGTTACGGAATTCAATTCTGTTTCAGCCATCTGTTTCAGATGCTCATAAGCATTTCTGCTAGCTCCGTGTACCTGAGGAACACATCGCATTGAATAAGGATCCTGTACTCTTTCGCAGTCTTCATGTGCTTTCATATTCTCAGAATTCTTAAGGAATTTCAGCATTCTTGCTGCCACTTTTTTACTTCCTTCAAATGGCCTGATATCATGAAGTTCCTTTTTAAATGGACTCTCAGAACCTCTGTAAGCTTCGAGACTCATTGCAGCAGTCATATCTGCCAGATCTAATAAATATTCAAATTTCTCTAATCCTTTAATAGCGTGAGCCAGGATAAATTGAGTTCCATTAATTAATCCTAATCCTTCTTTTGGTCCTAATGTCAAAGGTTCCAGATTATGTTTTTCTAAAATTTCAGCCGTTTCATAAATATTTTCGCCTTCCCAAACCTGTCCTAAACCTAATAAAGGAAGTACTAAATGAGCTAATGGAGCTAAATCTCCTGAAGCCCCTACAGACCCTTGCTCAGGAACTACAGGAATGATATCTTTTTCAAGCATTAGAATAAGTCTCTCAATAACCTCCATAGAAACTCCTGAATATCCCTTTGACAATGCATGAACTTTAGCGATCATCATGATCTTAGAAAAATCTTTGTGAATTGGCTTTCCAACTCCTACGGCATGAGAGATAATTAAATTGTATTGTAACTGCGCTGTTTCATCGGCAGAAATTTTAGTATCACAAAGAGGACCAAAACCGGTATTTATACCATAAACACATCGATCCGATGCCACAATTTCCTGAACATTCTTTTGAGATTTTAAAATCTGCTCTTTTGCTGCTTTATTAAGTTTAGCTTTATTTGGTTTTTTACAGATTTCCAATACATCATGGAAACTGAAAATATCTACTCCGTATATCATTTCTAAAAATTTCTTTAAAATTACACATTTAGCAATAATTGTAAAAACTAAATATGACCATAATTTATTTTAACAATAAGTGGTTTAAATTGTTATTTTTACGCCGATAAAAAACAATAATCTATGAAATTTAAAACTCTACTGCTTGCATTGTGCTTTGTAAGTACAGCTTCTTTTGCACAAGACAAGGTAAAATACTCAAAAGAAGAGATCAAGAAAATGGAAACTTATCTCTTCAATGAAGGATTCAACCTTCCATCCCCTAAAAAAACATCTACCATTGTTTTAAAAGACGGAAGCTCTCACAAAGGTTTTTGTGGAAAAATTGAAGCAAAAAAAGGACAGATCTACGAAGTTTCAATCAAAGACAGTATTTCTAAAAAAAATGAAACTTTTAATGCTGATCAGATTAGTGAAATGTATTTGTATCCAAGTAATGCAGAAAAAATAGCTAAGGTTGCAAAGTACATGGGAAACATCAGAAACTTTGGAACTAAAAAACTGACCAAAAATACAACAGGTGAGCGTATACATTTTGTTAATCAAACTGTTTCATTAAAAAACAAAAAAGACGAAAAAGAATTCTTAATGCAATTGATCAATCCTGATTTCAGTGAAATAATTTCCGTTTATCATGATCCAAGAGCTAAAGAAACAGGTGGATTTTCAATCGGAGGCTCTCCTCAACTTGGTGGTGGCGTTATCAAATCTTACTATGTAAAAAAGGGAGATAAAATCATGTGGCTTCATAAAGATGATTTCGAAGATAATTATGACTTCTTATTTGGGGACAATCCTGAATTCATGAAAAAATATCCAAAAAAAACTACTGAATGGGATTATTTCAGCTTTTTAGTGAATGCATACACTGAAATGAGCAACGGATAAAATTTAATTTTAACATATATGATAAAACTGCAGAAAATTCTGCAGTTTTTTTGTTCTTTTAAATACCGGATGGATTCCGTAATTTTGTTATATGAATCCTTCTTTAGAATTACAGCTCAAAACTTTACCATCTGAACCTGGTGTTTATCGTTACTACGATAAAAACGATCATCTATTGTATGTTGGGAAGGCAAAAAACTTAAAGAAAAGGGTTCTATCCTACTTCAATAAAAACCTACCGGGTTATAGGATTAAAATAATGGTTGGAAAGATCCAACGATTAGAAACTACTATTGTAAATAGTGAATATGATGCTCTTTTATTAGAAAATAACCTGATTAAAGAACACAGACCTTTTTACAATGTAATGCTCAAGGATGATAAAACATATCCTTGGATTTGTATTAAAAATGAAGCTTTTCCTAGAATTTTTCTGACAAGAAATATTATTAAAGATGGTTCAGAATATTATGGGCCGTACGCAAAGGTTCGTCCGGCAAAAATATTACTGGATACGATAAAGCATATTTATAAGCTGAGAACTTGTAATTTAAATCTGGCACAGAATAAAATTGAAGATGGCAAATATAAAGTTTGTCTTGAATACCATATTAAAAACTGTGAAGGGCCTTGTGAAGGGCTGGAAAGTAGAGCGGAATATGATGAAAAGATCGATTCCATCCGGGGAATAGTAAAAGGAGATTTCCGAAAAGCCAAAGATTATCTGATTAACCAGATGATGAAACATGCTTCTAATTTACAATTTGAAGATGCTCAAATTATTAAAGAAAGACTGGATATCCTGGAAGATTATCAGGCTAAAAATACAGTGGTAAATCCAAATATTGATGATGTAGATGTTTTTGGAATGACCAGTGATGAAACCGCAGCATATGTCAATTTCTTCAAAATCAGAAATGGAAATATCATTCAGAGTTTCACTACGGAAATTAAAAAGATCCTTGAAGAAACTGATGAGGATATTATGGAAGAGGCTTTGATCGAGATTCGTCAGAAATTCGGCTCCGATTCCAAAGAAGTACTGCTCCCTTTCCATTTATCTGTAGAAATTCCTAATGTAAAGTTGATCGTTCCCAAAGTGGGTGATAAAAAACGTATCGTAGAACTTTCTGAAAAGAATGCAAAAGAGTATCGCTTAGAGAAATTAAAACAGGTGCAGATCGTAGATCCTGAAAGACATACCAACAGAATTATGGCTGAGATGCAGAAACTGCTAAGAATGCCTGTGGAGCCAAGACATATTGAAGGTTTTGACAATTCCAATATTCAAGGAACCAATCCCGTTTCTGCTTGTGTTGTTTTTAAAGATGGAAAGCCAAGTAAAGCAGATTATAGGATTTTTCATCCAAAGACCGTAGAAGGAGCTAACGATTTTGCAACTATGGAAGAAGTTATTTACCGCCGTTATAAAAGAATGTTGGATGAGGCCGAACCACTTCCTCAACTTATTCTTATCGATGGAGGAAAAGGGCAACTATCTTCAGCTATAAAAAGTTTAAAATTATTAGGACTGTATGGAAAAATTACTATTGTTGGAATTGCTAAAAGGTTGGAAGAAATTTTCTTTCCTGAAGATTCCATTCCATTGTATCTTGATAAAAAATCTGAAACACTTAAGATCTTACAACGGGTTCGTGATGAAGCCCACCGTTTTGGTGTAAAGCATCACAGGACAAGAAGAAAAAACTCTACGATAAAATCTGAGTTAGAAGAGATTCCAGGCGTTGGTGAAAAAACAATAGAATTATTATTATCAAAATTAAAATCCGTTAAAAGAATTAAAGAATCTAATTTGGAAACTTTAGAAGAAATACTGGGTAAAAGTAAGGCTAAAGTTATCTGGGAATATTTCAATGATTAAATAAATAAAAAAACGCTCTTCCGAGCGTTTTTTTATTTAGATGGTAAATCATATTTTTATACACCTCCCATTACATACATATTTTCCATTGTAGGCACCTCACTTCCGCCTTCTTTTTCAAGAGTTATGGCAAAAGCCTGGGCTTTAGATATGTTGGCAAGAGCAATTTTACTGTCTTTTTCTTTTGTATACATTCCTGCATTTACCGGCTTTCCATCCGCTATGGCCCAAAGCTGATACTGCATTCCTGCCGGAGCTTTCGGCAAGTCTTCAGCATTTAGATAGACCTCTTTGGTATTCTTGTTCCAAAAAACCATAGCTTTGGAATCTGCATGTTTCTCCACTCCTTTTAACTTGACCATTTGCATATCGGGGCTGGACATCATATTCCATTTTTCATTCATCTTTTGCAAAGCCAGATCTTTAGACTGTTTTTCAGTTTCTAATTTCGCTATATCTGCCTTGTTTTTGGATTGATTATTCATCCAAAATAGATTCCCTGCTATACTTACTAAAAATAACACCGAAGCCGCAATAGCATATGTCTTCCAAGTATTATTTTTCTGAACCACAATTTCTTTTGTCTCCTTTTCAGAATGTACATTGGATTCATTTTGTAAAACTACCGGTTTTATTTCGTCAATAGTTTGCTCCTTTTGAATCTTAGCCCAAATCTTAGACTTTAATTCTACAGGTGGAGCTACAGCCTGTGCTGTCGCAAGATCTTCCAATGTTTTTTGTGCTTCCTCAAAAGCCGCCTTTACTTCAGCATTATTTTTCATCACACACTCCAAAATACCTGCCTCCTCTGGAGAAGCAAGACCTAGAATATAAGATTCTATGATTCCGGATGATATGTATTCCTTAGTGTTCAATTTATTGATAATCTTTTAACAAATCCTTTAATTTTATTAATGCATTTCGCATTTTCGTTTTTACCGTACCCAAAGGTATTTTCAATTTATCAGATATTTCATTCTGTGTATATCCCTGATAATAAGCCAGATCTATAAGTTCCTGCTTATCAGATTCCAAACTTTCAAGTACATTATTAAAACCAATGAAATCAGATGCGTCATTCGTGGTAGAAAGTTCTGCACTGTTATATACGAAATCCGGAATTGATTGGTTTTTTAGTTCGTTTTGAAAACTTTTTGATTTTAAATAATCGATCGCTGTGTTTCTGGCAATATTAATCATCCAGGTATAGAATCTCCCTTTACTGATATCATATTGATGAATGGAATTCCAGATTTTTACGAAAACGTCCTGAATAATTTCTTCAGTATATTCTTTTGATTGTACAATTCGGAGTACTACACCATAGAGCGCACCAGAATAGTGGTCATACAAGTAATGAAAACCAGCTTCGTTTTTTTCTTTCAATAAAACGACAAGTTCGTCCTCCGAATAGATTGTTTTAATAGCGAATATTTTTCATTCCAAATGTAACAAAATAAAACATATAACAAGTAAAAACCAAAAGTTCTTTTATTTCGTATATGATTTTAAGTAAAAAAAGTAAGAATATGGAAAATACCTTTTTAAAGACAATTTCTTTATTCTTTTTAATACTGACTTGCAGAAAATATGTTATTCAACCAAAAACTAAAAAATTAAACCCATAGTACCCTGGTGTATCCATTACATATTTAAACAGAGCTTAAAAATTTAAAAACAAAATCTTTTTAAATCTGAAATGACATTAATGTCGTAAATGATGATAAGAATAAGATAAGAATCAAATATTATTTAATTAAAAAATCAAAAAATGAACACAAGATCAAAAATCGCCGTATTCGGAATGGTCACTTTATCATTCGTATTAAGTGGGAAGGTAACAGCACAAACAATGAAAGAAAAAACAGTAATGGTAGGTGGGGCTGCTATGTATCCCTCAAAAAATATCATTGAAAATGCTGTAAACTCTAAAGATCATAAAACATTAGTAGCTGCAGTGAAAGCCGCTGGATTGGTAGAAACTTTACAAGGAAGTGGACCTTTTACTGTCCTGGCT
>NZ_JAGGOO010000206.1 GCF_018614415.1 Streptomyces sp. ISL-12 | reverse complement strand
GAAACGGTTGCATGTCCTCACCGCTGTCCCACGCTCCCAAGCTGCGTCTGTCCAAGCCCGAGTGGCTCGCGTCCCCCAAGGTCGTGCGCACCGAGGTGCTGGCCGGGCTGGTCGTCGCCCTGGCACTCATCCCGGAGGCCATCTCCTTCTCGATCATCGCCGGAGTCGATCCGGCGATCGGTCTGTTCGCCTCCTTCACGATGGCCGTGGTCATCTCCGTAGTGGGCGGCCGCAAGGCGATGATCTCCGCCGCCACGGGCGCCATCGCCCTGGTCATCGCGCCGCTCAACCACGAGTACGGCCTCGGTTACATGATCGCGGCGGTCATCCTCGCCGGCGTCTTCCAGGTGGTGCTCGGCGCTCTCGGGGTCGCCAAGCTGATGCGCTTCGTGCCGCGCAGCGTCATGGTGGGCTTCGTCAACGCCCTGGCCATCCTGATCTTCATGGCCCAGGTGCCGGAGATGCACGACGTGCCGTGGGCCGTCTACCCGCTCATCGCCGCCGGCCTGGCCCTCATGGTGTTCTTCCCCAAGGTCACCAAGGTGATCCCGGCCCCGCTGGTCTCCATCGTCATCCTTACCGTGATCACGGTGGGCGCGGGCATCGCCGTTCCGAACGTGGGCGACAAGGGCGAGCTGCCCTCCTCCCTGCCGGTGCCGGGCCTGCCCGACGTGCCGTTCACCCTTGACACGCTGACCACCATCGCCCCGTACGCGCTCGCCATGGCGCTGGTCGGTCTGATGGAGTCGCTGATGACCGCGAAGCTGGTCGACGACATCACCGACACCCACTCGGGCAAGACCCGTGAGTCGATCGGCCAGGGCATCGCCAACATCGTCACCGGCTTCTTCGGCGGCATGGGCGGCTGCGCCATGATCGGCCAGACCATGATCAACGTGAAGGTCTCGGGCGCCCGCACCCGGCTCTCCACCTTCTTGGCCGGTACCTTCCTGATCATCCTGGTCGTCGTCTTCGGCCCCATCGTCTCCGACATCCCGATGGCCGCCCTGGTCGCCGTCATGATCATGGTTTCGGTCGGCACCTTCGACTGGCACTCCATCCAGCCCAAGACCCTCAAGCGGATGCCGGTGGGCGAGACCATCGTCATGGTCGTCACCGTCGCGTGTGTGGTCACCACCCACAACCTGGCCATCGGCGTGGTCGTCGGCACCATTGCCGCGATGATCATCTTCGCCAAGCGGGTCGCCCACCTGGCCAACGTCTCCGGCGTCGTCGACCCCGAGGGCAAGCAGGTCGTCTACTCGGTCACCGGGGAACTGTTCTTCGCCTCCTCCAACGACCTCGTCTACCAGTTCAACTACAAGGACGACCCCGACGACGTGGTCATCGACCTGTCCGGCACCCACATCTGGGACGCATCGTCGGTCGCCGCCCTGGACGCGATCGAGACCAAGTACGCCCAGCGCGGCAAGAAGGTCACCATCGTGGGCTTGAACGAGCCCAGCGCGGACATGCACCAGCGCCTCGCCGGCCAGCTCACCGGCGGACACTGACTGACCGGCCGCCTGCCCCGCGTCCCACCACGGAACGCGGGGCAGGCGGCCTTCTCACACGAGGGCCGGGCCGGGACAATCCCCTGACGCCCCAAGGCCCCGCCGCGCATCCACGACTCTCCGAGGAGTTACGGAGCCGAGCGAAGGAGGAACACTGAGCCGCCCCGCCGAGCCCCCTCCGACCGACGCCTCCACTCGCTCTTCCGCTCCTGCCGCCTCCACGTCCGGGCCGCGTTTCCACGGCTGGCGGATCGTCGCCTACAGCGCGCTCGCCATGGCGATGACCGCACCCGGCCAGACCACCGGCGTCTCGGTCTTCATCGACCCGCTCATCGCCGATCTCGGCGTCAGCCGCACCCAGGTTTCCACCGCCTATCTCACCGGCACTCTCGTCGGCGCGTGCGCCATGCCTCTGGTCGGCCGCGCCATCGACCGCTACGGGCCGCGCAGGGTCATCGGCGCAGTCGGCGCCGCCTTCGGTGCCATCCTGCTCGCCCTGTCCTTCGTTACCGGGCTCGTCGGGCTGACCGCCGGTTTCATCGGCATACGCATGGCGGGTCAGGGTGCCCTTTCGCTGGTCGCCACGACCACGGTCGCCTACTGGTTCGACCGCCGCCGCGGACTGGCACTCGGCATCACCAGCGCGGTCGGCACCGCCGGAATCTCCCTTGCCCCCGTTCTCTTCGAACGACTGGTCGCCGACCACGGCTGGCGTCAGGCATGGGCGATCGAAGGGATCGCCGTCTGGGCGATCGTCATTCCCCTCGCTCTCTTCGGCATCCGCAACCGGCCCGCCGACCTCGGTCAGCACGTCGACGGCATCACCCCGCAGGACGACAGCGCAGCAGACGCCCCGCTCACCGGCTGGACGCTGCGCCAGGCACTGCGGACCAGCGCCTTCTGGGCCGTGGCCGCCTGCCTGTCCGCCAGCAGCATGCTCACCACCGGTCTCAACTTCCACCAGATCGGTCTCCTCGGCGAACGCGGACTCACTCCCGCCGAAGCCGCAGCGAACTTCCTGCCTCAGACGGCAGCCGCCCTGCTCGCCACCCTCGCCGCCGGCGCCCTCATCGATCGCCTGCCTCCCAAAGCGGTACTGATCGCTGCCATGACTGTCCTGGCGTGCGCCACCCTGGCCGCTCGCTTCATTCATCCCGGCTGGACCGCCATCGCCTACGGCATCCTGCTCGGCGCCTCGAACGGCCTGCTCCGTGCCGTCGAGTCGGCAACCCTGCCCCGCTACTTCGGCACAGCTCACCTCGGTGCCATCCGCGGAAGCGCACACACTGTCACCATCGCCGCCAGCGCATTCGGTCCCCTGGCCGTCTCGATCGGCCACGACCTCACCGGCCACTACGGCACCGCCCTGCTGGTGCTCGCCGTATTGCCTGCGGTAGCGGCCCTCGCAGCTGCCGCAGCACGCACGCCGCACAGCAAGAGCGAGCACTAGCCGGTCGCTGTCGTGGCCCGACCGCAGGCCCGACTACGGTCTGCGTCGCCACGCCGTGGCGGCTTCCATGGCGTCGTCCACCTGCTCCGGCTGGAGCCGCACCCAGTACACCGTGCCGTTCATCGACAGCCGGATGTTCCCCTTCGGGGCATACCAAGGTGCGGTCGACCGCACGCGCGGCAGCAACTCGCTGTCGATCACCGCCTCGGAACTGGTCAGCAGCGTCAAGCGAAGTCCCCGGATCCGCAGTCGCCCGGCGCGGGTGAGGAGCCGCCACCAGCCCTTGCGGATGGCAGCGCCGTCTGATGTGAACTCCCGAGCGGTCAACAGTCCAAGTTCCGGCATGCTGGGGCGGTCATGGGCTGCCAAAGGGCACCGTCCGTCCGTGTCATGGATGCCACTTTCCGTGCGAGGTGGTGATGGTGACGTAGGCCGGCACGAGGTCACGAGGCTCGCTTGCGGAGACGGTGCCGGCAACGTTGGAGCGCATCGCCTGCTTCAGCTCGCCGTGGTACCAGCGTGAGTCACGATGGAGAATCGCTGGCTGTTCGCAACGCCCGTAGAGATACGTGGAGAGTGCTCGGGCTGGAGGCACTCCCTGGCCAGGACGCCGGAACAGCATCGCCCCGGAGTGCGGCTCCGGTCCGAGAGGAGCCGCATCGCACACGGGCAGGGCCCGACTGGTCAGGGCGTGGTGCCGGGCCCGGCCCGCGAGCAGGGCCGTTCCCCCCTGCGGATCCGTGGTCCAGGGAGGAACGGCCGGTCGTCAGTGGCTGCCGGTGAGCTGGCCGGCGAGCTTCTCGTGGATGTCGGCGCTGGGCTTGTTGAGGCCGATGATGGTGACCTTCTTGCCGCGCTCTGCGTACTTGGTCTCGATCGCGTCCAGGGCCGCGACGGAGGACGCGTCCCAGATGTGGGCGTCCGAGAGGTCGACGACCACGTCGTCGGGGTCGTCCTTGTAGTCGAACTGGTAGACGAGGTCGTTGGAGGAGGCGAAGAACAGCTCCCCGGTCACCGCGTAGACGACCTGCTTGCCGTCGGGGTCGACGACGCCGGAGACGTTCGCCAGGTGGGCGACCCGCTTGGCGAAGATCACCATGGCGGTGATGCACCCGACCACGACGCCGATCGCGAGGTTGTGCGTGGCAACCACGCAGATGACGGTGACGGCCATCACGATCAACTCGCCGAGCGGCATCCGCTTGAGGGTCTTGGGCTGGATCGAGTGCCAGTCGAACGTGCCGACGGCGACAAGGATCATGACGGCGACCAGGGCGGCCATCGGGATGTCCGAGACGACGGGGCCGAAGGCGACGACCATGACGATCAAAAGGGTGCCGGCGAGGAAGGTGGAGAGCCGGGTGCGGGCGCCGGCGGTCTTCACGTTGATCATGGTCTGGCCGATCATGGCGCAGCCGCCCATGCCGCCGAAGAAGCCGGTGACGATGTTGGCGATGCCCTGGCCGATCGACTCACGGGTCTTGCCCGAGTGGGTGTCGGTGATGTCGTCGACCAGCTTGGCCGTCATCAGCGACTCCATCAGGCCCACCAGCGCGAAGGCGAACGCATACGGCGCGATCAGGGTCAGGGTGTCCATCGTGAAGGGCACGTCGGGCAGGCCCGGCACCGGCAGGGAGGACGGCAGCTCGCCCTTGTCGCCCACGGTCGGCACGGCGATGCCCGCGGCAACGGTGATCACGGTAAGGATGACGATCGAAACCAGCGGGGCCGGTACCGCCTTGGTGATCTTGGGGAAGAACACCATCAGGGCGAGGCCGCCGACGATGAGCGGATAGACGGCCCACGGCACGTCGTACATCTCCGGTACCTGGGCCATGAAGATCAGGATGGCCAGGGCGTTGACGAAGCCCACCATGACGCTGCGGGGTACGAACCGCATGAGTTTGGCGACCCCGAGCGCGCCGAGGATCACCTGGATGAGGCCGCCGAGAATGACGGCGGCGATCAGGTAACCGAGACCGTGTTCCCGGCTGAGCGGGGCGACGACCAGGGCCATGGCCCCGGTGGCCGCGGTGATCATCGCGGCGCGACCGCCGACGAAGGACATCACGACGGCCATGGTGAAGGAGGCGAAGAGGCCGACGCTGGGATCCACGTCGGCGATGATCGAGAAGGAGATCGCCTCGGGGATGAGCGCGAGGGCGACGACCAGGCCGGCAAGCACCTCGGTGCGGAACACCTTCGGTGAGGCCAGCCAAGCAGGGCGGGACCAGGACAGGGACAGCGGTGAGGACATGCAACCGTTTCCGTTCAGGCGTATGCGCCTGGATGGACGCCTACGCGTTCGTGCGCGATCCCGCGCCGGCAGAGGGCGGAATCCCTCCGGTGGCCCGGCCGCGTCGGGGGCCCTTCCGAAGGAGTTGGCGGACCGCGACGGCCGCCGGGGCGGGCTTCGGTGCCCGGAAGTCTTCAGGTGCCGTCCGAGCCCGATCGCAGGTCCCGCAACGGCAAGGCCGTCTCTGCCGCACGCCGCTGTACAGCGGAGACGAGCACGTACAACACACTACCCTAACGTGAGGGAAGGGTGTCAATCCGGGTCGTTCGAGTCGACGGCGTGCGGCATAGGGCGGTGTAGGCGTTCATATCGGATACCGGTCGGCTCTCGGCGTCAGTCTTGCGGACTGCGGCTGCGTGGATGGTGGTCGATATCTACCCGCTCGTGCGCCTAACCTACTCTGACGTGAAAGTAGACTAGGCGGGAACGACCTCAGACCGGAGATGGCCTTGACGGACCTGCAGACACAAGACGAAGAGGAAGAGCGGCAGTACCTGGCCGAGACGGTGCGTCTTCTGGAGCGGGAACGGGAGCAGC
>NZ_JAGGOO010000205.1 GCF_018614415.1 Streptomyces sp. ISL-12 | reverse complement strand
CCAATGAGTTTCTGATCAATAGCAGCTCACGAGCCGCCCGAGAGGCCGCATCGGAGCTTGACGTAGCAGCACTCAAAGTCACGGAAGCTTACGCTCGTCACTAGTCCCCCACCATGCACCGAGGGCAAAATGACTGCTCGTGTTGGTAACTTCGTACAACGTCTTAATTTCTTTGTTGATCGTTCCCCGCGACAAACCCATTAGCCTGGCTATCTGATCAATCGTCTGCCCGCCTTCCATCTTGCGGAGGATTTCACGCCCTCTACTCGTGGTCACTGTATTAGAATGATGCCTCTCCCGTTCACCGAACCACGGGTCTGCTCGATCCCAGAGAAACCGGTAAAAGGTCGTACAAATACCAACCAGTCCGGGGTGGGTAATAATGTATCCCGATGACCTTTTAGGCTGCCCCAATATTTGATCAGATATGATGGCGCATTTATTGTCAATTAGGATCATTCGAACGAAATTCGGGGCCATGGTTCGCACTTCCGCTCCATGATCCGACACCTTGCGCACCCATTCGCGTTCCGGAGCCCGAGTGCGCGCGCTCTCGGGATAGATCGTCCGCATGCGAATACCCTGCTGAAGCTTTTTTATCTCACGGGCCGCAGCTGCCACCAAGTCCACCGGCCGCCGCTGGTCGGGGTGCGCCGTGTAGATATGACTACTCATCGTGTCCATGTGGCGAGCGATGACACCATTCGCCTCAGCAGGTGCTTCGAAATAGCGGACACCGTCAGTCGTGCCCGCTACGAAGTGATGCAGGCTGGCGAAAAGCGTCGTGATGGAGGAAATGCGCTCTTGATGCTGCGCCACACTATGATGCTCCGCCTGTATAAGGTCGCGTTGCACTTCGTGCAGATTGGCGAGCACATACTGATTCGTGAAGGGCTCCAGGACGGCCAACCCAAGGCCAAACAGTTCCTCATGCCCCGGCTCCTCCTGCTCCCACCTCCCTCCGCCGAGCCCTCGAAGCACGAGAGCGCGGGCCTCTTCAGACAGAGTGAGAGGTACGTACGGGTGAGATATGTCCGTTCCAGCCACCTATGCACCTTCACTTTTGATCACTAGACACATGTACACCGGCTACCCGCTTGCCTGATGCAACCATCGCATGGCCGAATTTAGTAACAGAGCGCAAGGTTCCATCGCCCCCCGCTACGACCAGGACCGTACACCTGTCGGAACCGGAGGGCATCCACCTGCGAGCACGAGCAGCGTCGCAGGTGGGAGATAAGCAATGCGCCAGGGCCACGAGTGGACGCCACGGGGACCACTTAACTCACCGTCAGTTACAGCTGGCATCGGCAGAGAGGTTGACGGGCATGAACCGGACACGTCGCTACTGGATCAGCATCGCAGGCATCGCCACAGCAGTCGTGCTTGGCCTGGGCGGCATTCAGTCGTCGACCACTGCGCCTCCAAGTGTTCCCGCTGACACCACCTGGGGGTCGGCCAACACAACAGCTGTGGTTGAAAGCGATTCCCACACGGCTTCCGCCAACGACAGCACCTGGACCTAATCGACGTAAGCGGGCCATCGATGCCGAACCGCCCGCCGGCGCCATCATGAGAGAATGACCGGCCCCTCTCACGGGAGGTAAGAGTGAGAGGGGCTCAGTAGAAACACGGGGGCGGGACAGTGGAAACATCGGTAGAGCGCACTCGGGACGTCATGGCGAGACGCCCGCGAGACGTGACTGACCCTGTACCGAAGCCCGAACAAACTGAGCCTCTGCCTACCTGCCCGATAGACGGAGCTTGTGCCGGAAAGTGCTTCGCTTCCGCATTGAAACACGCCGCGCTTCGGGCCGAAGGCAGTGACGCCTTTTCAGGAGCCAGTCTCAGCTGGAGCGCAGGAGCAGCCGCTGCCCCATCCCTGAAGCTCGCTCTTCGCAACCTCTTTTTCGGCGGACAGGTGAGGTCGCGCGACGTAAACACGAGCCGCTCTGGGTTCATCCTACGAAGGCGGAGGCTGGCGGTGCGCGCTACCTCGGATGAATGCGAGCGCGTACATGCAGCTCTGATCGCGTGCGGTTCGAAGGACATGACCTGCCGGACAGGAACGTTTGGCCGGCCGACCCACCTCAGCAAACGCAACGGCAACGCCCCGCCAGGGCGTACGACTTCTACAGGGTTTAAGAACTAAGTCTGGATCTTGGCATGGGTTCGTGCGTATGTTCGTCGTCGCCGCGCCAGCCCGGTCCGGCCCAGGCGATCACGAGGAGCATCAACGTGCCCACCACTTGACATCGGTAGATCCATGCAGCGGCGGTGCCCGAGAGCGGTAACTCCCGGACACCGGCCGCCTTACGCCACCTCCGCCCCGGCAAGAGCGGATATGGCTTCATCACCACGCTGATCCCTGGCAGGGGGCGCTTCAGCGTGGCCATACCAGAGGAGATTGTTACATGCACTCTGCCTCACGCGGAAGGGTCGGCGGTCTGACCTGCGTGGCAGCGCACCCGATGCCTGTCCTCCGCCTCGTATCCGGGAACGGCCGATGAGCGCCGAAGCCCGCGAGTGGGTCTGGGAGTACAGCTCCAGTCGCGGCACCGCCCGCCTGGTCCTGCTGTCGATCGCCGACCGCGTACCGGATGAGCAGTGCGTCGCCTGGGCTTCGGTCGCCAGTCTAGTCAAGCGTACGAATGCAAGCCGGACCGCTGTACGTGACGCACTCGTCGCCCTCGCCGACAGCGGGGAGCTGGAGGTCCTGAAGAAGCTGCAGGGTCCCCAGCGCAGCGCGGTCTACCGACTGCCCCGCGCCGCCGCGTGGCTGGCGAAGGTCGCGGAGGCGGCGGAGGAGGAACCGGAGGCGTACGTCGAGCCGCCCACCGAGGCCGACCCGGTGCCGGAGGTCGACGAGAAGCGGCTTCAGCGGCACGGGATCTGGCCCAGGAAGGGTGCGGAAACCGGCCCCTCGCAGCGCAATCCGGCCGGTGCGGAATCCGGCCCCTCGCGACGGAATCCGACCCCTCGACGTGCCGGAATCCGGCCCCTGCACGGTACGGATTCCGGCCCCCAGAACCGTAGTGAACCGAAGGTGAACCGTAGGTACAGCAGTAGTGGTACCGGCGTCACCACGGCTGACGCGTGGGAGGTCGACCCAGCCAGCCGAGCCTGGGCACACCAGCAGGGACACCTCGACCGCCTCGGCGAGGAGGGCCTGGAGGCGGCGGATGCCAAGTGGCGTGCCCACCGCTCCGGTCACAGGCCCCGCTCGGCGGCTGCTTGGGCTGCGGACTGGCGCTCCTGGGTGGCCCGGGAGCACTCCCCGGACCGCCCACGGCTTCGCGCCCTGCCCGGCGGAGAGTCCGCTGCGGCAAGCGGGATGACCCGTGCCGAGGCCCACACCGCCGCCCTGCTCGCTGCCCTCGGCGGGCCGACGCCGACCGGAACGGAGGCATAGCCCATGGACCGCCGCGAAACCGCCGCGCTGCTGGCCTACATCGGCCGCCTCGACCCCCGCTTGATCCGCACCACCGAACGCGAGGCCGGCGACCAGCTCGCCCAGTGGCACGAGCTGCTCGCCGACGTGCCGTTGGCCACGCCGCACGGCTGGGATGCCCGCGTCGTGGCCCGCCGGCACATCAGCGTCTCGCCGTACCAGATCCTGCCCGCGGACATCGGCCGGCCCTGGGCGAACTACAAGCGAGACCGCCTCAACCGCCACACCGACCCCACTCCGTCGGCCGACCCGGACGACCAGGCAGCCTGGACAAACGAACTGGTCCGCCACCGCCGTGCCGTCGCCACCGGCCAGACGCAGCCCACCGAGTACCGGCAGCTCAGCAGCAGCCACCGGACCGAAGCGAAGGTGCGCGCGATGCCGGAGCGGCTCGGCTCCTGCATCCCGACGGAGGTCCGGGCAGCTCTCGCACCGTGGCGGACCGCCCGCGCGGCGCACGAGGCCGCCGTCGCCCGGGGCGAGATCGATGTGCTCGCCGTCGACTGCGAGAAGTGCGGTGCCTCCGTCGGCCGGCCCTGCCGCATCCGGCGCATCGACCCCGGCGGCTTCCCGCGCGGCAACAAGCCGATCGCGCAGCCGCACGAGTGCCGCCGTGACCTCGCCACTCAGAAGGCTCAGCAGACCACGACGGTCTGACCGGGTGGGCCACCACCCACTGTTCCGTCCAGGCTGCGGCGCTCGCTCGCCCGCAGTGCCGCAGCCTGCCCCCACACCGCGTCCGCGCCGCCGCCAGCGGCCGGCCGACGCGGCAGCACCTCCGGAGACTTCCCTTGCGCCACATCACCACCCACTACACGCCGGCCACCGGCCTGCGCGGACTCGGCGACACCAGCTGGCAGCCGCACGGAGCCTGCCACGGCATGGACCCCTGGGACGCCGACGCCGTGTTCTTCCCCGGACCCCGCGATCACGCCGCCATCGCCGAGGCCAAAGAACTGTGCGGCTGGTGCCCGGTACGCCGCGACTGCCTCAACTACGCCCTGGAACACGACCTCCAGGACGGCATTTGGGGCGGGCTGACCGAGGCCGAACGCCGCCCCTGGCACAAGGGGCTGCCCCAACGCATGGACTACAGCCGCGTGGTCGCCTTCTTCAACGGCCGCGACGTACACCTCACCGATGCCGAGCGCCAAGTGGTCATCGACCACGCCTACGTACGGGGCTGGCGTGCCGATCGGCTCGCCGCCGCCCTGCAGATCAGCCACAAGCACGCCCGAGACCTGCTGCGGCAGGTCGCCAACAAGGTCTTCGACCGCGACCTGACCCTCGGTGTACCGCCCAACCCCTACAAGAAGAAGGGGAAGCAGAACAAGAAGAAGCGGAAGCAGGCGGCCGACAGGCCCGGCACGGAGCCGCAGGAACAGCAGCGGCCGGCGAAGCCGCGGTCAGCGGAGACGACCAGTGAGCGAGCCACTCTCGGAAAGGCAGCATGACCCACCTCGCCCTGTCCCTCGGTGCCGCCCCCGACCTGTCCGTCCTCCTCACCACCGGCTCCATCGGTGTCACCGTCCTGGCCCTGGTCTGGGCGGGCGTGGCAGTCCGGCGCCGCAGGCCACGCCGGCAGAAGCGTCTCGGCAACCTGGCGGTCACGGCTGCCGCGGTCGCGGCGCTGGGCAGTACCGCCTACAGCGCGGACACCAGCTGGCGGTTCGCCGCCGACTACCTCGACATGGCTGGCACCGCCGAACAGATCGGCATGTTCGCCGCTGCCGAGATGGGACTGTTCGCAACCGCACTGATGGCCCGCCAGAACCTGGCCACCCAGGGCGTGCCGGGCCTGCCAGGGACCCTGGTGTGGGTGATCACCGCAGTGCAGGTCGTCCCCGCCTACGCCGAGAGCGGCCCCGTCGGCGGCACCGTCCGCGCCTTCGTCGGTCCCGTCATGGCCGCGATGCTCTGGCACCTGGCCATGGGCATCGAACTGCGGCTACACACCCCGGGGGCCGCCTCCCACGGCCTGCTGGCCACCCTCGGCCGGGAGACCCGTGAGCGGCTGCTGTCCCGCCTGGGCATCGCCGCACGCGACCGGGACGCCGCGCAGATCACCCGCGACCGCGCCACCGCCCGCGCGGTCACCCTCGCGGCACGCCTCGCCGAGTACACACCGCAGCAGCGGCAGAGCCAACGCGGTCGGCGCCTGACACGCCGGCTGTCCAAGGCGATCGGCAGGGCCTCGGTCGGTACCGATCCCGTCCAGCGCGCCGAGCTGCTCGCCCAGCTCGCCGCGCGTCGGCACGCTCTCACCCTCGCCACCGTGCCCCTGGCATCCCCCTGGTCTGCGTACCAGAGCAAAGGCCCCGTCCTGGTCCCCGCTGAAGGTGTCGGAGCCGGAACGGTCCCCGGGACCGCTGGCAGTTACACGTGGACCGGGGACCGAGGGGACCGCACCACGGGGACCGGGGATCGTCATGAGAGAACCGCAGCGAGCACCGATGACCGTACTGCCGAGGCGGAGGACCACCAGGCCAGCTCTTGTCCTGAGCCCGGGACAACCGCCCGCCCTCTTACCGACTCGGCTGCTCAGGTGCGCCTGTGTCAGAGGAACAACGCGACGGGGACCGGCACCCGGGACCGGGGACCGAACCACC
>NZ_JAGGOO010000204.1 GCF_018614415.1 Streptomyces sp. ISL-12 | reverse complement strand
CCCGCCGAAACCGTCCGACCGCCCCGCCCGCCCCCGCCGCCCCGACGCTTCCGACAGAAAGGCCGACCCCCGATGCCCCGCCAGGACCCGGGTTCCACCATCTGGTTCTCCCTCTCGATCGACGGCCAGAGCCTGGGCTACTGGAACGGGTGCGACGGCCTGTCGTCCCAGGTCGAGGTCGAGCAGCGCCAGGAGGGCGGCAACAACGGCTTCGTCTGGCAGCTGCCGACCCGCGTGACCTTCTCCAACATCCGGCTGACCCGTCCGATCACCCCGGACACCGCGAAGGTCGCCAAGTGGATCTCCTCCGTGCAGACCGGTATCAAGCGGCCCACCGGCACGATCGTGGCCCGGCGCGCGGACGGTTCGGAGGTCGCCCGCTGGGGGCTGCTGGACGTGCTGCCGGTCAGCTGGCAGGGACCGTCCTTCGACGCCGGCAGCCCGGCCGTCGCCACGGAGGTCCTGGAGATCGCCCACCACGGCTTCACCGACTGAACAGCCCGAGCGGAACCACCGGAACCACCGGAAGCAGCGGAACGAAAGGAGCGGCCCACCTCATGGCCAAAAGCAGCGGCGCCGGCAAGAGTCTCGTCCACGCCACCCTCGCCATCCACGAGCCGCCCGCCGGCGACAGCACCTCGCCGGGCGCCCTCATCGAGACCTTCACCTTCCAGTTCAACCCGGCGCAGCTGACCCTGTCCCGCCGCGCCGAGTGGAAGGAAGGCCACGCGGCCAGCACCCGCAACGCCGCCATACCCGAGTTCATGAGTCCGGTGGCCCGTGAGATGTCCGTGGAGATCTTCCTGGACTCCTCGGACGAGCCCAGCGGCAACAAGGTCCTCAAGCAGGTCGACCTCCTGCTGAAGTGCTGTGTGGTGACGAGCAAGAGCCTGGCCGACGACCGGCCCTCGCCGCCCTGGGTGGTCTTCCAGTGGGGTTCCTTCTCCACGGCCCGGTTCACCGCCTACGTCGGCTCCGTCGACGTCTCGTACACGCTGTTCGGGACCTCCGGCATCCCGATCCGCGCCACCTGCCAGCTCCAGCTGCACGAGCTGCCGCAGGCCACCGAGGGCCAGAACCCGACCTCGGGCGCGCTCACCGCCCAGCGCGTGCACCGCGTCGTCGCCGGCGACTCGCTCCAGTCGCTGGCCTGGCAGGAGTACGGCGACGCCTCCGCCTGGCGGGCCATCGCCGAGGCCAACGGGATCGACGACCCCGCGCGGCTGCCCACCGGCACCGACCTGCTCCTCCCCGCCACCGGAGAGGTGCACCGCTGATGCCGCCGCTGACGTATTCCAACATCATCAAGGTCAAGATCAACGGCGTCGAGCTGCGCAAGACGATCGCTCCGCTGCTGGTCGGGGGCTGGGTCGACCAGGGCGTCGGCGTCCCCGCCGCGTTCCGCCTCACCTTCCGCGACCCCAACCGGACCCTGCTGACCCGGCTCGGCGTCAACTTCGGCAGCAAGGTGGTCCTGACCCCCGTCGCCAACGGCAAGGGCGTCGCCGACCCGCTGCTGACCGGCGAGGTCACCGCCCTGGAGGCCGACTACGACGGCACCGGCTCCTTCACCGTGATCCGCGGCTACGACCTCGGCCACCGCCTGCTGCGCCAGCGCCGGGTGGCCGCGTACACCAACGAGACCGCCTCCTCGATCGTGCGGAAACTGGTCAAGCTCAACAGCGTGCCGGTCGGCCGCATCGAGTCGACGAAGACGCCGTACGAGTTCATCAGCCAGGGCAACGTCACCGACTGGGACTTCATCGCGCGGCTCGCCGACGAGAACGAGATGGTCATGTCCCTGGACGCCAAGGGCAAGTTCAACTTCGTCTCGCCCAAACCGTCCTCCGGCGCGCCCTCCCCGGAGACGGACGGTGACAAGAGCCCCTTCGTGCTCCAGGCACGGCACGACATCCTGCGGCTGCGCACCGCCGTCACCGCCGCCGACCAGGTCGCCAAGGTGGAGTCGCGGGGCTGGGACGTCAACCTCGCCAAGGAGATCGTCGCCACCGCCCCGGCCACCACCAACCCGGGCTTCGAGATCGGCGCCACCCCCGGCAGCGCGGCCCGCTTCTTCCCGCCGGCCAAGCTGGTGGAGACCGCCACGCCCTACGACAAGCAGGCCGAGGTCACCTACGCCGCGAAAGCCCTCGCCGACGACGTCACCTCCGCTTTCGCCGAACTGGAGGTCGCCGTCCGCGGCAACCCCAAGCTGCGGCCCGGCGTCCCGGTGGCGCTCGCCGACACCGGCAAGCCCTTCGAGGGCAAGTACACCGTCACCTCCGTCCGCCACAGCTTCGGCAGCGGCGAGCACTACGAGTCCGCGCTCACCGTCAGCGGACGCCAGTGGCGCTCCCTGTACGGCCTGGCCTCCGGCGGCACCGAGACCTCGCCCAAGCTGCCCAGCGTCGCCAACGCCGTCGTCACCGATGTCACCGACCCGCTCAAACGAGGCCGGGTCAAGCTCAAGTTCCCCTGGCTGGACGACACCTACGTCAGCGACTGGACGCGCTCGGTGCAGCTCGGCGGCAAGGGCGGCGGCGGCTTCTTCCCGATGGACGTCGGCGACGAGGTGCTCGTCGCCTTCGACCGGGGCGCCCTCGACCACCCCTTCGTCATCGGCGGGCTCTACAACGGCCGGGACCAGGAGACCAAGAACGACGTCCAGCTCTACGCGGGTGCCCGCAACCAGGCCAGCCGGCACACCATCTCGGACCGCACCGGCAACCGCGTCGACCTGCTCAGCGCCAAACTCGCCCGCAAGCAGGGCGTACGCATCCAGTCCGGCGACGACAAACTGGTCATCAACCTCGACCGGGCCAACACCGCGATCACCGTCGACAGCAAGGGCACCGTCAGCATCAAGGGCAGCCGCTCGGTGTCGGTGGACGCCGGCACCAGCATGACCCTGACCGCCGGACGCTCCCTGACCATCAAGAGCGGCGGCCCGCTCACCCTGCAGAGCGGCAGCCTGATCAACATGCGGGCCGCCACGCAGATCGGCGTCAACGCGGGAGCCGCCCTGAACCTGACGGCGGGCGCGGTCGCGAACCTGACCGGCGGGGCGATGACGAACATCACCGGCACCGCCGGCCTGAACCTCACCTCCCCCGTCCAGACCAGGGTCACGGGCGCCCAGTTCACGGTCATGTCCCCGATCTTCAAGGTGGCCACGATTCCCATACCGGGTGCGTCATGACCCGCAGTCCAGGAAGGCAGGTGGCCCGCTGATGGCCGAACAGTTCGTAGGCTCCGGCTGGTCGTTCCCGTTGCGCATCGGGCCGACCGGCGGCATCGCCCTGGTCAGCGGCGAGAAGGAGATCGAGGAGGCCATCCGGCTCGTCCTGTCGACCGCGCCGGGCGAACGGCCCATGCGCCCCGAGTTCGGCTGCGCCATCCACGACCTGGTCTTCGCCCCGGTCAACGAACAGACCGCCGGCCGCATCCAGCACGAGGTCTACCTCAGCCTGGACCGCTGGGAGCCGCGCATCGAGGTGCAGGACGTGGAGGTGTCGGTGGGCGCCGAGGAGAGCACCCTCCTCATCGACGTCCGCTACTCCATCCGCGGCACCAACAACCCGCGCAGCCTCGTCTTCCCGTTCTACGTCATCCCCTCCCACGAGGAACCGGGCACACCGGCACCGTCCGACGGCCCCGGCACCCTCCCCGAAAGCGACCGCTGATGCCCCTGCCCTCCCCGAACCTCGACGACCGCCGCTTCCAGCAGTTCGTCGACGACGCCAAGCGCTACATCCAGCAGCGCGCCCCGGAGTGGACCGACCACAACGTCTCCGACCCCGGCGTCACCCTCGTCGAGACGGTCGCGCACATGGCCGACCAGATCGTCTACCGGCTCAACCGGGTCCCGGAGAAGAACCACCTGGCCTTCCTGGACCTGGTCGGCATCACCCTCTTCCCGCCCACCGCGGCCCGCACCGACGTCACCTTCTGGCTGTCCGCGCCGCAGGAGGAGGCCGTCTCCGTACCGGTCGGCACCGAGGTCGCCACCCTGCGCACGGAGAACGAGGAAGCGGTCGTCTTCGCCGTCGACCGGGACCTGCGCATCGCCCCCAGCGCCCTGCGCCACCTGGTCGTCCAGCAGCGCGGCGAGGCCGTCGCCGACCGTACCCACGACCTCGCCGAGGGCACCGACATCCTGTGCTTCGCCGAGTCCCCGCGCCCCGGCGACTGCATGCTGCTCGGCCTCACCGCCGCCGTGCCGCACTGCGCCGTGGTCCTGGAACTCGACAGCCGCGTCGACGGCGTCGGCGTCGACCCCCGCCAGCCGCCCCTGGTCTGGGAGGCCTGGACCGAGGACGGCTGGCAGCCCTGCGAGGTCGACCGCGACGGCACCGGCGGCCTCAACCGCCCCGGCGAGATCGTCCTGCACGTCCCCGGCACCCACGTCCTCTCCCGCACCGGCGGCCACGAGGCCGGCTGGCTGCGCTGCCGCGTCACCGAACCGCTGCCCGACCAGCCCTTCTACACCACCTCCCCGACGGTCCGCTCCGCCGAGGCCTGCACCATCGGCGGCACCACCACCGCCATCCACGCCGAGACCGTCTACGACGAGGCACTCGGCGAGTCCACCGGCCTGCCCGGCCAGCGCCTGCGCCTGGAGCACGCCCCCGTCGTCGGCGACACCCCGCCCGTCCTGCTGCAGAGCGCCGAGCACGACGGCTGGGCCGACTGGGACGTCGTACCGCACTTCGCGGGCTCCCGCCCCGACGACCGGCACATCACCCTCGACACCACCACCGGCGAGATCGCCTTCGGCCCCTCCGTCCGCGAACCCGACGGCAGCCTGCGCCAGTACGGCATGGTCCCCCCGAAGGGCGCCGTGCTGCGCGCCCGCCGCTACCGCACCGGCGGCGGCCGGGCCGGCAACGTCGCCCGCGGCGCCGTACGGATCCTGCGCACCTCCATCCCGTTCGTCAGCGAGGTCGTCAACCGCGAGGCCGCCCGCGGCGGCGTCGACGGCGAGACCGTCGAGGAGGCGAAGGTCCGCGCCCCCATCACGCTGCGCGCCCAGGAACGCGCCGTCACCCTGCGCGACTACGAGGAACTCGCCCGCCGCGCCGCCCCGGAGACCGCCCGCATCACCTGCCTGGAGGGCGAGGAGAGCGAACACGGCGCCTACGCCGTCCGCGTCCTCGTCGTCCCCCAGGCCGTCCCCGACCCCGGCGGCCGGCTCCGCTTCGAACAGCTCGTCCCCGGCGACGCGCTGCTCGACCGCATCACCCGCTACCTCGACGAACGCCGCCTCATCGGCACCCGCCTGGCCGTCGGCCCGCCGTTCTACCAGGGCGTCACCGTCGTCGCCACGCTGCACGCCTTCCGCGCCGCCGACACCGACAAGGTGCGCCGCCAGGCCCACGACGCCCTCTACCGCCACCTCGACCCGCTCACCGGCGGCGCCGACGGCAAGGGCTGGCCCTTCGGCCGCCCCGTCCAGGCCGGCGAGATCTTCGCGGTGCTCCAGCGCGTCCCGGGCGTCGAACTCGTCGACGAGGTCATCCTGCACCCCGCCGACCCGCTGACCGGCAAGCGCGGCGACGCCACCGACCGCATCGACCTCAGCGCCCCGTCCCTGGTCTTCTCCTTCGACCACCGGGTCCGCGTGATCGGAGACGACCGGTGAGAGGCTCCGTCGACGGCCTCGGCTCCTCCGCGCCCATCGGCATGATGCTCCCGGCCGTCTTCGCCGACGACGACCTGGCGCTGCGGTTCGTCGGCGGCCTGGACGACGTCATGGCGCCGGTCCTCAACGTCCTGGACTGCCTGCACGCCTACTTCGTCCCGTCGCTGGCCCCCGCCGACTTCACCCGGTGGCTCGGCGACTGGATCGGCGCGGAGACCGACGGCGTGGAGACCGAGGACCGGCTGCGCGCCGCCGTCGCCGCCGCCG
>NZ_JAGGOO010000203.1 GCF_018614415.1 Streptomyces sp. ISL-12 | reverse complement strand
GGTCAGGCCCGCGCCGGCCAGTGCCTGACGGATGACGCGTTGCTGGGAGGGGCCGTTGGGGGCGGTGAGGCCGTTGGAGGCGCCGTCCTGGTTGACGGCGCTGCCGCGCACCACCGCCAGTACCCGGTGCCCCAGCCGTTCCGCGTCCGACAGGCGCTCCACCAGCAGCACGCCCGCGCCCTCGGAGAAGCCGGTGCCGTCCGCCGACGCGGAGAACGCCTTGCACCGGCCGTCGGCCGACAGGCCCCGCTGCCGGGAGAAGCCGACGAAGATGCCAGGGTTGGCCATGACGGTGACGCCGCCGGCCAGTGCCATCGAGCACTCCCCGGCCCGCAGCGCCTGGACGGCCAGGTGCAGGGCGACCAGCGACGACGAGCACGCCGTGTCCACGGCGACCGACGGGCCCTCGAAGCCGAGCACGTAGGAGACGCGGCCGGACAGGACGCTGGCCGAGGTGCCCGTGCCCATGACCGCCTCGAGTTCTTCGGGGACGCGGGCTCCGGAGCCGTAACTGTGGTAGGTGACGCCGGTGAAGACGCCGACGTCCTTGCCGCGCAGGGCGGTCGGGTCGATGCCGGCGCGTTCGAAGACCTCCCAGGAGGTCTCCAGCATGAGCCGCTGCTGCGGGTCCATGGCCAGCGCCTCGCGCGGGGAGATGCCGAAGAAGGCGGCGTCGAAGTCGCCCGCGTCGTGCAGGAAGCCGCCCTGGCGGACGTAACTGGTGCCGGGGTGGTCGGGGTCCGGGTCGAAGAGGTGGTCCAGGTCCCAGCCCCGGTCGGTCGGGAAGTCACCGATGGCGTCGCCGCCGGTGGCGACGAGGTTCCACAGCTCCTCCGGAGAGGTCACGCCGCCCGGCAGGCGGCAGGCCATGCCGACGATCGCGACGGGTTCCGACAGCCCTCGGCGGATGTCGGTGTTCTCCCGTTCCAGCCGCTCGTTCTCCATGAGCGTGACACGCAGCGCTTCGACGATCTTCGCGTCGGGAGTGGTCATCCCGGCCTCCGCCTTCTTCCCCATCGTCATCACTTACCGGCCTTGCTCATGGCGCGTTGCACCAGGTCGTCGACGCCCATGTCGGCTATCGCCGTCTCCCGCTCCTGCGCCGGGAGCTCCTCCGCGTCCGCTTCCCCTTCCTCGGTGAGCGTCATGAGGGCGTCGAGGACGCCCAGTTCCCGGAACCGGCTCAGCGGTGTCCTGGCCAGGACGCGGCGCAGGTCCTCCTCGCTGCCCGGCGCGGCGGGAGCGGGGGTGTCGTCCGGGCCGAGTGTCGCGCGCAGGTGACGCATCAGGGCGACGGGTGTCGGATAGTCGAAGACGAGGGTGGTCGGCAGCCGGACCCCGGTGTGGTTGGCGAGCCGGTTGCGCAGTTCGACCGCCGTGAGAGAGTCGAAGCCCAGCTCGTTGAAGGCCAGGTCAGGGCCGATGGCGTGGGCGGTGGCGTGACCCAGTACCCGGGCGGCCTCCTCCCGGACCAGGCCGAGCAGGAGCTGTTCCTGTTCCTCGGCGGTGGCACGGCTGAGACGCTGGGTGAAGGCACCGGCGTCGGCGGCGGTGCCCGCCATGCGCCGGGTCTGCCGGACCAGGCCGCGCAGCAGCGGCGGCACCGGCCCCGTGGCGGCCTGCGCCCGCAGCGCGCCGAAGTCCAGTCTCATCGGCAGCAGCACCGGCTGGGGCAGGCGCAGCGCGGCGTCGAACAGTGCCGCACCCTCGTCCTCCGACAGCCCGATGACTCCGCCGCGTGCCATCCGCTGCTGGTCGGCGCCGGTGAGGTGACCGGTCAGGCCGATCCCCGCGCCCTGCGTCCACAGGCCCCAGGCCAGCGAGACGGCGGGGAGGCCCTGGGCCCGGCGCTGGTGGGCGAGGGCGTCCAGGTAGGCATTGGCGGCGACGTAGCCGCCCTGTCCGGAACTGCCGAGGGTGCCGGCGGCCGAGGAGAACAGGACGAACAGTGCCAGGTCCAAGTGCCGGGTCAGTTCGTGCAGGTGGTGTGCGGCGTCGGCCTTGGAGGCGAGGACGGTGTCCAGTCGTTCGGCGGTCAGGGCGGTGAGTACGCCGTCGTCCAGGGTGCCGGCGCTGTGCACCACACCGTTCAGCGGGGCGTCCGGGGGGACGGTCGACAGCAGCGCGGCCACGGCGTCCCGGTCGGACACGTCACAGGCGGCGATGCGGACCCTCGCCCCGAGGGCGGTCAGTTCGCGTTCCAGCTCGGCGGCGCCGTCGGCCCGGGGGCCGCTGCGGCTGGTCAGCAGCAGGTTGCGTACGCCGTGCTCGGTCACCAGGCGGCAGGCCGCCACCTTGCCGAGTGCTCCGGTGCCGCCGGTGACGAGGACGGTGCCCCGCGGGTCGGGCCGGCGCGGCAGCGTGAACACGTTCTTGCCGATGTGCCGGCCCTGGCTCATGAACCGGAAGGCGGCCGGAGCGTGCCGGATGTCCCAGGTGGTGAGCGGCGGCGGGGTCAGAACGCCCTGGTCGAAGAGGGTGACCAGCTCGGTCAGCATCCGCTCGATGCGTTCGCCGCCCGCGTCGGCCAGGTCGAAGGCCCGGTAGGTGACGCCGGGGTGCCGGGCGCCGACCTCGGTGGCGTCGCGGATGTCGGTCTTGCCCATCTCGATGAACCGGCCGCCCCTGGGCAGCAGGCGCAGCGAGGCGTCGACGAAGTCACCGGCGAGCGCGTCCAGGACGACGTCGAAGCCCCGGCCGCCGGTCAGGTCGAGGAACTGCCGTTCGAAGTCCAGGGTGCGGGAGTTGGCGAGCCGCCCGTCGGGTACGCCGGCGGCGCGCGCCGCGTCCCACTTGGCCGGACTGGCGGTGCCGTAGACCTCGGCGCCCCAGTGCCGGGCGAGCTGCACGGCGGCCATGCCGACACCACCGGCGGCGGCGTGGATCAGCACCGACTCGCCGCGCTCCAGCCCCGCCAGGTCCCGCAGTCCGAACCAGGCGGTGAGGTACACGCAGGGCACCGAGGCCGCCTGTTCGAAGGACCAGCCCTTCGGCATGGGCGCGAGGGTGCGGCAGTCGGCTACGGCCACGGGGCCGCCCGCGCCCTCGAAGAGGCCCATGACCCGGTCGCCCGGGGCGAAGCGGGTGACACCCGGACCGACCTCCGTGACCACACCGGCGCCTTCGTTGCCGATGCTGATCTCACCCGGGTACATGCCCAGCGCCATCAGTACGTCACGGAAGTTGAGGCCCGCGGCGCGCGTCTCGATCCGGACGTGCCCAGGAGGCAGTGCCGCCCGTGCCCTCGGCGCCGGCAGGAGGGCCAGGCCGTCCAGCGTGCCCGGGGCCCGCGTGCCCAGCTCCCACGCGGGCTCACCCGCCGGTGCCGTCAGGACCTCGTCGGCGCCGGCCCGGGTGAGACGCCGCTGGTGGCAGACTCCGTCACGCAGGGCGAGCTGTGGTTCGTCGCCGTCGAGCAGGGCGGCCAGGAGGGTGGGGAGCGCGTCGGCGGAGGCCGCCGTGGCGTCCGTGTCGAGGAGCAGGACGCGGCCGGGGTGCTCCGACTGCGCTGTGCCGACGAGGCCCCACGCCGCGGCCACCGCCGGGTTCGGCCGGTCACCGTCCCGCACGCGCACGGCACCCCTGGTCAGCACCACCAGGCGGGTCTGCTCCAGCGCGGGTGCGCCGAGCCACGCCTGGAGCACCTCCAGGGTGCGGTGGGTGACGTGGTGCACGTCAGTGCCCTCGGGTTCGTACAGCAGGACCGCCGACGGTCCGGTCACCCGCGTCACGTCCTCCACGGTCCGCACGGAGACCGTCTCCACGGGGGTGGCGGGAGCGACCCGCAGCTCCTCCCAGCCCACGAGGAACAGTTGCTCCAGCGGCGCCCGACCGCCGGCGCCGGCGGCGTCCAGCCCGCCCGTCGGCACCGGCCGCGACACCAGCGACTCGATCACCGCGACAGGCGCGCCGTTCGGGTCGGCCAGCCGGACACCCACCCCGTCCTTTCCGAAAGGCGTGATCCATACCCGCAGTGCCGACGCGCCGGAAGCGTGCAGCGACACCCCTCGGTAGGCGAAGGGCAACGCGGGGCCCGCGTCTGCGCCGGTGCGGTCGCGGAAGGCGGTGGCGTGCAGGGCCGCGTCGAGCAGCGCGGGGTGCAGGCCGAACGCGGCTGCCTCGGTGGTGAGTTCCTCGGGCAGGGCGACCTCCGCGTAGATCTCGTCGCCCCGCGTCCACGCCGCGCGCAGGCCGCGGAAGGCGGGACCGTACCCGTATCCGTCCGCCGCCAACTCCTCGTAGACGCCGCGCACCCGGTCCTCCGGGACCGGTACCGCCCCGGCGGGCGGCCACCGCGTCAGGTCCTGTGCCTCCGGATCGACGCTGCCGCCGACCGGGCCGCTCTCCGGGCTCAGCGTGCCGCTGACGTGCCGCACCCAGGCCGCCTCCTGGCGGCGCGAGTGCACCGACACCTGGCGCCGCCCGGACCCGTCCGGCGCGTCCACGGTCACCCGCACCTGCACGCCCTCGTGCTCGGGGAGCGGCAGCGGCGCCTCGATCACCAGTTCCTCGACGGCACCGCAGCCGACCTCGTCCCCGGCGCGCACCGCCAGCTCCACGAACGCCGCCCCCGGCACCAGCACCGTTCCCGCCGCCGCATGGTCCGCCAGCCACGGATGCGTACGCAGCGACAGCCGCGAGGTGAACAGCAGACCGCCGGACCCGGGCAGCTCCGTCACAGCACCCAGCAGCGGGTGCCCGGCCTGCGCCAGTCCCAGCGCCGCGGCGTCAGCCGCGCCGCCGCCTCGGCCCAGCCAATACCGCTGGTGTTGGAAGGGGTAGGTGGGGAGGTTCCAGGCGGTGTGTGGGGGTGTTTCGGCTCCTTGGCCGAGGAGGGTGGTCCAGTTGATGGGGAGGCCGCGGGTCCATGCGTGGCCGAGGGAGGTGAGGAGTTGTCGGGTGCCGCCTTGGCCGCGGCGCAGGGTGCCGGTGACGAGGGCGGGTCCTGGTTCGGTGTGTTCGATGGCTGCTTCGATGCTGGTGGTGAGGACGGGGTGTGCGCTGATTTCGATGTAGGTGGTGAAGCCTTGGGTGAGGAGGTGGGTGATGGCGGGGGCGAATTGGACGGTGTTGCGGAGGTTGCGGTACCAGTAGGTGGCGTCGAGGTGGGTGGTGTCGAGCCAGTCGGGTTCGACGGTGGAGTAGAAGGGGGTGTGTGAGGTGGTGGGGGTGATGTCCGCGAGGGTGTCGGTGAGGTGTTCTTCGATGGTTTCGACGTGGGTGGTGTGGGAGGCGTAGTCGACGTCGATGGTGCGGGTGCGGATGCCGTTCTGGTCGCAGGTGGTGGCGAGTTCGGTGAGTGCTTGTGGTTCGCCTGCGACGACGACTGAGGTGGGTCCGTTGAGGGCGGCTGTCTGGATGCGGTGGTTGTAGGGGGCGGTGAGTTCCTGGGCTTGGGTTGGGGTGCATGCGAGGGACATCATGGCGCCGTGGCCGGAGAGGTGGGTGGCGATGGCCTGGCTGCGCAGGACGACGATTTTGGTGGCGTCGGCGAGGGAGAGGGCTCCGGCGACGTGGGCTGCCGCGATCTCGCCCTGGGAGTGTCCTATGACTGCTGATGGCCGTACGCCCGCGGTTTGCCACATGCGGGCCAGGCCGATCATGACGGCGAAGGTCACGGGCTGGATGATGTCGACGCGGTCCAGGGGGAGGTGTCCGTGGATGGCGTCGTGGAGGGACCAGTCGGTCAGCTCGTCCATCACCGCGGCGCATTCATCGAGCACTTGGGCGAAGACGGGGTGGGTGTCGGCGAGTTCGGCGCCCATGCCGGCCCATTGGGTGCCCTGGCCGGGGAAGACGAAGACCACCCGTCCTTGCACGTCTGCCCGGTTACTTCCGGCGCCTTCGGCCACGGCTTCCAGTCCGGCCAGTGCTTCGGCCCGGTCGCCGGCCACCACCACCGCGCGGTTGGGCAGGGCGGCGCGTGTGTGGGCCAGAAGTCCGGCGAGCCGGCTCAAGCCGATGTCGGGCCGGCGTTGGAGGAAGTCGGCCAGTTGGCGTGCCTGGGCGCGGGTGCCCTGGTCGTCGGCTCCGGAGATCAGCAGGGGCAGGGGGCCGTCGGAGGGTGGGCCGGGGATGTCGGAGGGTTCGGGGACGTGTTCCAGGATCACGTGGGCATTGGTGCCGCTGACGCCGAAGCCCGAGACTCCCACCCGCCTCGGGCGTCCTGTCTCCGGCCACGCCTGTTCCTCGGTCAGCAGTTCCACCGCACCCGCCGACCAGTCCACCTGAGGGCTGGGGGTGTCGACGTGCAGAGTGCGGGGCAGGGTGCCGTGCCGCATCGCCATGACCATCTTGATGACGCCGGCCACACCCGCAGCCGCCTGCGCATGCCCGATGTTCGACTTCAACGAGCCCAGCCACAGGGGCCGTTCACGATCCTGACCGTACGTCGCCAGCAGGGCCTGCACCTCGATCGGGTCGCCGAGTCGGGTGCCGGTGCCGTGGCCTTCGACCGCGTCGATGTCCGAGGGGGCGAGGTGGGCGGCGTCCAGGGCGTCGTGGATGACGCGTTGCTGGGAGGGGCCGTTGGGGGCGGTGAGGCCGTTGGAGGCGCCGTCCTGGTTGACCGCGCTGCCGCGCACCACCGCCAGTACCCGGTGCCCCAGCCGTTCCGCGTCCGACAGGCGCTCCAGGACCAGTACGCCCACGCCCTCCGCCCAGCCCGTGCCGTCCGCCGCCGCGCCGTACGCCTTGCAACGGCCGTCCTCGGCCATGCCGCGCTGCCGGGAGAATCCGACGAAGACGCTGGGCGTCGACATGACGGTGGCGCCGCCCGCCAGGGCCATGGAGCACTCGCCCGACCGAAGGGCCTGGGCCGCCAGGTGCAGGCACACCAGGGAGGACGAGCACGCCGTGTCGATGGTCATGGCGGGGCCTTCGAAGCCGAGCGCGTACGACACCCGGCCGGTGAGCACGCTCGCCGAGCTGCCCGTCATCAGGTAGCCCTCGACGCCGTCGGGAACCGCGTCGACATCAGTGGCGTAATCCTGGTTGAGGGTGCCGAAGTAGACGCCGACGTTCTTGCCGCGCAGGGCGGTCGGGTCGATGCCGGCCCGTTCGAACGCCTCCCAGGACGTTTCCAGGAGCAGCCGCTGCTGTGGGTCCATCGCCAGGGCCTCGCGCGGGGAGATACCGAAGAAACCCGCGTCGAAGTCGCCCGCGTCGCGCAGGAAACCGCCCTCGCGGACGTAACTCGTGCCGGGGTGGTCGGGGTCCTGGTCGAAGAGGTGGTCCAGGTCCCAGCCCCGGTCCTCGGGGAAGGCGCCGACGGCGTCGCCACCGGCCGCCACCAGGTTCCACAGGTCCTCGGGTGACGTCACGCCGCCCGGCAGCCGGCAGGCCATGCCGACGATGGCGACGGGTTCCGTGCGCGCGGCCTCGATCTGGTGGAGCCGCTGCCGGGTCTCGTGCAGGTCGGCGGTCACCCGCTTGAGATACCGGACCAGTTTCTCGTCATTGTCCACCGGGGGTCACCTTCCTCTTCACTCGTGGGCGCGGCTGGGGTCCGACGGGTCGACGATCCCGAACTCCTCGTCGATGAAGGCCAGGACGTCGTCGACCGACGCTGTGTCGAGCGTCGTCTGGATGCTGTCGGTGCCGCCGGCCGGTCCGGGGGCGACGGCGCTGAGCCGGGCCGCCAGCACCCGGAGCCGGGCGGCGGCGACGGTGTCCTTGGCCCGGTCGGCCGGGCGGGCCGCCACCAGGTCCTCCAGTCGTGCCAGCTCGCCCAGCAGCGGGTCCTCCGCGGTGCCTGTGTCCAGCAGGGTGTTGAGGTGGTCGGCGAGCGTCACGGGTGTCGGGAAGTCGAAGGCGAAGGTGGCGGGGAGGCGCAGCCCGGTGCGGGCGAGGAGCCGGTCGCGCAGTTCGATCACCGTGAGCGAGTCGAAGCCGACGTCGGTGAAGGCCGCCCCGTGGCCGATGCGGCCGGCGGAGGTGTGACCGAGGACGTGGGCCGCTTCCTGCCGGACCAGGTCGAGGAGGATCGCCTGCCGGTCGGCGGCGCCCACGCCGGCCAGCCGGGTGCTGAGCGCGTCCGCTCCGTCGGCCGGTGCCCGCCTGACCCGTTGCCGCCCGCGCCGGGGCGGGGGGACCAGACCGCGCAGCAGCGGGGGGACCGGTCCGCCGGAGGCCTGGGCACGCAGGGCGCCCACGTCCAGCTTCATGGGGAGCAGTACCGGTGTGCCGCCGCGCAGTGCGGCGTCGAACAGCTCCATGCCCTCGGCCGCCGAGAGTGGTGTCATGCCGTCGCGGGCGAGCCTGCGGTGGTCGGTGGCGTCGAGTCCGGCCGTCATGCCGGCGTCCTGGGCCCACATGCCCCAGCCGAGGGAGAGCGCCGGGAGTCCTCGGGCGGCGCGGTGCTGTGCCAGGGCGTCCAGGTAGGCGTTGGCGGCGGCGTAGTTGCCCTGCCCCGGGCTGCCGAAGGTGCCGGCCGCGGAGGAGAAGAGGACGAAGGCGGAGAGGTCCAGGCCGGCGGTCAGTTCGTGGAGGTGGCGGGCGCCGTCCGCCTTCGGGCGCAGCACCGTGTCCATACGGTCCGGTGCCAGCGCCGTCAGTACGCCGTCGTCCAGTACGCCGGCCGTGTGCACCACCGCCGTCAGCGGCGCGTCGGCCGGTACTCCGGCCAGCAGGCCGGCCACGGCCGCCCGGTCCCCGACGTCGCAGGCGAGCACGTGGACGCGAGCCCCGGCCGCCTCCAGTTCCGCCGCCAGTTCGGCCGCGCCGGGCGCCTCGGGTCCGCTCCTGCTGGCCAGGACGATGCTGCGCGCTCCGTGCGTACGCACCAGGTGCCGGGCCACCACCGCGCCGAGCGACCCCGTGCCGCCCGTGACGAGTATCGTGCCGTCGCCGATCGGCGTGCTGCCGGTCACGGGTGCCTCACCCGGCGCCTCGGCGCGCACGAGCCGGCGCACGAAGCACCGTCCCTCGCGGACCGCGGCCTGTGTCTCGTCGGCGGCGAACAGGGCGGGTACGAGCATGCTCAGTGCCGTGCGCGAGGACGGCGCGTCGTCGATGTCGACCAGGGCGACGCGTCCGGCGTTCTCCGACTGCGTGGTCCCGGCCAGACCCCACAGGGCGCCGAGCGCGGGGGCGACATCCTCTCCCGGCGCCACGGCCACCGCGCCCCTGGTGATCACGGCCAGCCGCGTGCCGTCCAGAGCCGGTTCGGCCGACCATGCCTGGACGACGGCCAGCAGGCGGCCGGTCAGGTCGCGCAGGGCGCCGGGTTCCGTCAGCTCGACCGTCAGCGTGCCGGTGAGGCCGCCGCCGCGTGCGGCCAGTGCGCGGACCTCCGCCGCCGTACCGACCGGCACCGTCACGGACTCCGTGCCGTGGTCCGGGGCGGACGGTACCGCCGGCGTCGTCTCCTCCCAGTCCGGGCGCAGCAGGTGCTCGGCGGCCCGGCCGCCGGCGAACCGCGCGGGCTCGACCGGGCGGGACACCATCGAGCCCACGGACGCGACAGGGGCGCCGGTCCCGTCGGCCAGGTACAGGGTCATGCTGTCCCCGCCGGTCGGAACCACCCGTACCCGCACGGCCGTGGCACCCGTGGCGTGCAAGGTGACGTCGCGCCACACGTAGGGCAGTGCCGTGTGCGCGCCGGTACGGTCGGCGCGGTGCTGGAAGTCGGCCGCGTGCAGGGCGGCGTCGAGCAGCGCCGGGTGCAGTCCGAAGGCCGCCGCCCGGTCCTCGTGGTCGTCGGGCAGGGCCACCTCGGCGTACACCGCGCCGTCCGCGCGCCAGGCGGCCCGGACCCCCTGGAACACGGGCCCGTAGCGGTACCCGGCCTGCTCCAGACCGTCGTAGAGTGCCGCCACCTCCGCCGGGTCCACGGCGACGGCGCCCGCCGGCGGCCACACCGACAGGTCCACCGCCTCCGGCGTCGTACTCGGCGTCGTATCCGGTGTCGTCACCGGCGCGGATACCGGACGCAGCGTCCCGGAGACGTGGCGGACCCAGGCGGCGCCCGCGTCCTCGGCCCGCGAGTGCATCCGTACCGTGCGCCGGCCGTCCTCCCCGGCCGCCCCCACGCTCACCCGCAGCCGCACCCCGGTGCCCTCGGCCAGCGGCAGTGGTGTCTCCATGACCAGTTCCTCGACCACGCCGCACCCCACCTCGTCACCGGCCCGCACGGCCAGTTCCACGAACGCCGCCCCCGGCAGCAGTACCGCCCCGGCCGCGACGTGGTCGGCCAGCCAGGGGTGGGTGGCCAGGGACAGCCGGGACGTGAACAGCACCTCCTCCGACTCCGGCACTTCCACCACCGCGCCCAGCAACGGGTGACCGGTCTCCTCCAAGCCCGCCGCCGTCACGTCGCCGGCCGCCGCGCCGTCCGCCGTCAGCCAGTAGGTCTCCCGCTGGAAGGCGTAGGTCGGCAGGTCGGCCGGGCCGGCGTCCGTCCGGCCCAGCAGCGCGGACCGGTCGACCGATACGCCCCGGGTGTGGCAGACGGCCAGTGCCGTGAGGACGGCGCGCACCTCGTCACCCTCGCGGCGCAGCGCGGGCACGAACACCGCCTGGCTCTCCGCACCGGAGTCGAGGCAGTCGCGGCCCATCGCGGACAGGGTGCCGTCCGGGCCGAGTTCGAGGTAGGTGGTGACGCCGTGGTCGGCGAGTGTCTGGATGCCGTCGGCGAAGCGTACGGCTGTGCGTGCGTGGCGGACCCAGTAGGCGGGGGTGCGTATGGCGTCGGGGTCGGCGAGTTGTCCGGTGATGTTGGAGAGGAGGGGGAGGGTGGGGGTGTGGAAGGTCAGGCCTTCCAGTACGTGTTGGAACTC
>NZ_JAGGOO010000202.1 GCF_018614415.1 Streptomyces sp. ISL-12 | reverse complement strand
CTTCGTCGAGCTGAACGACCGTTTCCGCACCCACCGCCGGGACATCGGCGCCGCGCTGGCGCACGAGGTGACGCATGTGTACCTGCACCGTCTGGGGCTGTCGTTCCCGGGCACGCGGGACAACGAGATCCTGACCGACACGGTGACGACGTACCTGGGCGCGGGGTGGCTGCTGCTGGACGCGTACCGGGAGGACGCGGCGTCCTCGCAGAAGCTGGGGTACCTGACGCCGGAGGAGTTCGGGTACGTGCTGGCCAAGCGGGCGCTGGTGTTCGGTGAGGACCCGTCGGTGTGGTTCACCAGCCCGCAGGCGTACTCGGCGTACGTGGAGGGCCGGGAGCGGGCCCGCAGGGACGAGCGGCAGCCGCCGCTGACGGCGGCCGGCTGGGCGGGCCGCCGCCGCTACGCCCGGGACCGGCGGCACGCGCGGGACCATCCGTCCGGCGGTGCGGGCGGCGGTGTGCCGTACGCGTTCACCCCGGACGCCCGGGGCCCGCTGCGGGTCTCGTTCCCCTGTCCGACCTGTCACCAGCGCATCCGGGTTCCGGTGCGGGGCCGGGTGCGGGCGCGGTGCGGGCTGTGCCGGACGGTGCTGGAGTGCGATACGTGAGCCGGAGCGCCCCGGCGCGCGTCAGCTCCCGGTGACGATCCCCCGGGCCCGCGCCTCCACCAGCCACTTGGGGAACTCGCCCACCAGACGGTCGTACAGCTCGGCGTCGGAGACCGTGCGCGGGTCCTGTCCGGCGTGGAAGAAGCCGGCGTTGTCGACCACGCGCTTGCCGGGGACGGCCAGTTCGTCGAGTCTGCGGAGGTAGTCGAACTGCTTGCTGCCCCGGTCGCCGAAGCCGATGAACTGCCAGAACAGGGGGAGCCGGGCGGCCTTGCAGAGGTAGCGCTCGGCGGCGAGCCGGTTGATGGGGCCGCCGTCGGTCTGGAAGACGACGAGGGCGGGGGCGGTGGAGCCGCTGTCGAGGTAGTGGTCGATGACGGCGTCCATGGCCAGGTGGTAGGCGGTCTTGCCCATGTGGCCCAGGCCGGCCACGATCCGCTCGATCCGGCCCTGGTGGTCGGCGAGCGCGATGTCGGTGACCGCGTCGACGTCGGTCGAGAAGAACACGACCGGCACGGTGCCGTCGTCGTCGACGTGCGCGGAGAGCGACAGCACCCGGTCGGAGAGCGCCTGCACGCTGCCGTCCTTGTAGTACGGCTTCATGGAGCCGGAGTAGTCGACGACGAGGTAGACGGCGGCCCGCTGCCCGTCCAGTCCGTGTCTGCCCAGTGAGGCACCGGCGCTCTTGTAGAGGCTGACCAGCGCGGGCGCGCTCTCCTCGACCTTGCTCAGGCTGATCGCGGCCATCCGGACTCCCCCACTCGCACCACGGCACAGGCTGCCGAGGTTACGGCACCGGCCGACCCTGCTCTCAGCCCGTCCACAGGAGTTCGCTATTTTGTTCGCCGCCGCCCGTCCCTCACCACCGCAGAGGAGCCGGCTCTTGGAGTCCGAGCCCGTCGTCACGACCTGCTACCGCCATCCGGCGGTGGAGTGTCATGTCCGCTGCACCCGCTGCGAGCGGTACATCTGCCCGGACTGCATGCGCGAGGCGTCCGTCGGCCACCAGTGCCCGGAGTGCGTGAGGGAGGGGGCGCGATCGGTCCGCCAGGCCCGGACCATCGTCGGCGGCCGGGTCACGGCGACGCCGGTGGTGACGTACGCGCTGATCGCGCTCAACGCGCTGGCCTACGTCGCCGAGGTGGTCCGACCGGAGATCGTGGACCGGTTCTCGGTGCTGACCGCGCGGCTGACCGGGCCGGACGACGGCTTCTACGTCTACCAGGCAGACCACCCGTCCGGCTTCCACGCCGAGGGCGTCGTGGCCGGCGAGTGGGAGCGGCTGCTGACCGGCGGTTTCCTCCATCTGCAGCCGACCGAGGGCACGTTCGGGCTGCTGCACATCGTGATGAACATGGTGGCGCTGTGGCAGCTGGGCCGGGTGGTGGAGCCGATGCTCGGCCGCCTGCGCTACCTCGTGCTCTATCTGCTGGCGGTGCTCGGCGGTTCGGTCCTGGTGGTGCTGCTGGCCGACCCCGGGCAGACGTCGGTGGGCGCCTCGGGCGGCATCTTCGGGCTGGGGGCGGCGTACTACGTGCTGGCCCGCCGGGTCGGCGCCGACATGGGGCCGGTCAACCGGTTCATGGCGTATCTGCTGCTGTGGCTGCTGATCTCCGCCGGGCTCACCTCCTGGCAGGGCCACCTCGGCGGTCTGGTGGCCGGGGGTCTGGTGGCGGCGGCGTTCGCCTACGCGCCCCGGGACGGACGCCGGACGCTGGTCCAGGCGGGCGCGTGCGCCGCGCTGCTGGTGGTGCTGGCGGTGGCGGTGCTGGTCCGGGTGGCGGCGCTGACGGGCGGGGGTGCGGCGTGAGGCACCGGTTGCTGATCACCACGGCCACGCCCGCGGCCGCCACACCGACGAACGGCGGTACGGCATGAGGCGCGGGGTGCTGTTCTTCGCGGCCGTACCCGTGGTGGCGACGGCGGCGGTCTTCTTCCTGGCGCCGGCCGACTCCGACGAGCCTGTGCCCGGCCCGCCCGCGGCCACCGCCGGGTCGGCCCGCGAGGAGGCCAAGGACCGGGCCGAGCGGGAGCGGGAGCAGGACGACGCGGTGATCGCCGGCCTGCCGGCCGGGCTGTCCGCCCCGGACAAGAAGGAGCTGGCGCAGCGGCTCGTGGCGAGCGCCGACAACTCCACGCTGGACTGGCGCAGCCTCTACGGCAGCATCGAGGACCTCGGCGACGGGCAGGGGTACACGGCGGGCATCGCCGGTTTCTGCACCGGCACCCACGACCTGCTCACCCTGGTCGAGCGGTACACCGACGACCACCCCGGCAACGGCCTCGCCCGCTATCTGCCCGCCCTGCGCGAGGTCGACGGCACGGATTCCCATGAGGGCCTGGACCCCGGTTTCACGGACGCCTGGCGGGCGGAGGCCGAGGTCCCGGCGTTCCGGAAGGCGCAGGAGGAGGAGCGCGACCGGGTCTACTTCGAGCCGTCCGTGCGCCTGGCCAAGCTGGACGGGCTGTCCACGCTGGGCCAGTACGTGTACTACGACGCGATCATCTTCCACGGCCCGGACACCGAGCGGGACGGCTTCTACGGGCTGCGCGAGCAGGCCATGCGGCAGGCCGAGACCCCGGCCGAGGGCGGCGACGAGAAGACGTACCTGAGCGCCTTCCTCGACGTGCGCCGCGAGGCCCTGCGCAACAGCCGGGACGGCGACACCACCCGCGTCGACACCGCCCAGCGGCGGTTCCTGGAGGCCGGGAACCTGGAGCTGGCGACGCCTTTGGAGTGGCAGGTGTACGGGGACACGTACCAGGTGCCCTAGAGCATGCGACGGCGCCCGCCCCATGTCCGGTCGGGGACGGGGGCGGGCGCCGTCTGTGACCCGTACGCCGTTGTACGGGACAGTCCTGGTGGGGCGTCAGACCGTCAGGGCGCGGTCCGTCGGGCGGATCGGGGCCGGCAGTTCGCTGGCGCCGGTCAGGTAGCTGTCGACGCCCTTGGCGGCCGAGCGGCCCTCGGCGATCGCCCAGACGATGAGTGACTGGCCGCGGCCGGCGTCACCGGCGACGAAGACACCGGGGACGTTGGTCTGGAAGTCGGCGTCGCGGGCGATGTTGCCGCGCTGGTCCAGTTCCAGGCCGAACTGCTCGACCAGGCCGTTCTCGCGGTCGGTGCCGGTGAAGCCCATGGCGAGGGTGACCAGCTGGGCCGGGATCTTGCGCTCGGTGCCCGGCTTCGGGGTGAGCTTGCCGTCGACGAACTCGACCTCGGTCAGGTGCAGCCACTGGACGTTGCCGTCCTCGTCGCCCTCGAAGTGGGTGGTGGAGACGGAGTAGACCCGCTCGCCGCCCTCCTCGTGCGCCGAGGTGACCTTGTAGAGCATGGGGAAGGTCGGCCAGGGCTGGGTGACCGGGTTCCGCTCGTCGCCCGGCCGGGGCATGATCTCCAACTGGGTGACGGAGGCGGCGCCCTGGCGGTGGGCGGTGCCCACGCAGTCGGCGCCGGTGTCGCCGCCGCCGATGACGACGACGTGCTTGCCCTCGGCGGAGATCGGGGAGGTGACGTAGTCGCCCTCCTGGACCTTGTTGGACAGGGGCAGGTACTCCATCGCCTGGTACACGCCCTTGAGTTCGCGGCCGGGGACCGGCAGGTCGCGGGCGGTGGTGGCGCCGACGGCGAGGACGACGGCGTCGTAGCGCTTCTTCAGGTCGCCGGCCTGGATGTCGCGGCCGACCTCCACGCCGGTGCGGAACCGGGTGCCCTCCGCGCGCATCTGCTCGATACGGCGGTTGATGTGCCGCTTCTCCATCTTGAACTCGGGGATGCCGTACCGCAGGAGGCCCCCGACGCGGTCCGCTCGCTCGTAGACGGCGACGGTGTGGCCGGCCCGGGTGAGCTGCTGGGCGGCGGCGAGTCCCGCCGGACCCGAGCCGATCACCGCGACGGTCTTGCCGGACAGGCGCTCGGGGACCTGCGGCGCGACGCTGCCGCTGTCCCACGCCTTGTCGATGATGGAGACCTCGACGTTCTTGATGGTGACCGGCGGCTGGTTGATGCCGAGCACGCACGCCGACTCGCACGGGGCCGGGCACAGGCGGCCGGTGAACTCCGGGAAGTTGTTGGTGGCGTGCAGCCGCTCGGAGGCGGCGGACCAGTCCTCGCGGTAGGCGTAGTCGTTCCACTCGGGGATCAGGTTCCCGAGCGGACAGCCGTTGTGGCAGAACGGGATGCCGCAGTCCATGCACCGGCTGGCCTGCTTGCTGATGATGGGCAGCAGCGAGCCGGGTACGTAGACCTCCTTGAAGTCCCTGACACGCTCCTCGACCGGGCGGGAGGTGGCGACCTCGCGGCCGTGGTTCAGAAAGCCCTTGGGGTCAGCCATTGGTCGCCGCCTCCATCATCTTCTCGGTGATCTCGGACTCGGAGAGACCGTCTCGCTCGGCGGCGTCCTTGGCGGCGAGCACTGCCTTGTACGTGCTGGGGATGATCTTGCTGAACCGCTCGACCGACGCGGACCAGTCTGCGAGCAGCTTGCCCGCGACCGTGGAGCCGGTCTCCTCGGCGTGCCGGCGCACCACGTCGTGCAGCCATTCCTTGTCGGTGTCGTCCAGGGCCTCGATCGCGCCGAGGTTGCCGGCGTTGACGTTGTCCCGGTCGAGGTCGATGACGTAGGCGGTGCCGCCGGACATGCCGGCCGCGAAGTTTCGCCCGGTCTCCCCGAGGACGACCGCCTGGCCGCCGGTCATGTACTCGCAGCCGTGGTCGCCGACGCCCTCGGAGACGACCAGCGCGCCGGAGTTGCGGACGCAGAACCGCTCGCCGGTCTTGCCGCGCAGGAACATCTCGCCGCCGGTGGCGCCGTAGCCGATGGTGTTGCCGGCGATGACGCTGTACTCGGCGAGGTGGTCGGCGCCGCGGTCCGGGCGGACGATGATCCGGCCGCCGGACAGGCCCTTGCCGACGTAGTCGTTGGCGTCGCCCTCCAGGCGCAGCGTGACGCCGCGCGGGACGAAGGCGCCGAAGGACTGGCCGGCGGAGCCGGTGAAGGTGATGTCGATGGTGTCGTCGGGCAGGCCCGCGCCGCCGAACTTCTTGGTCACCTCGTGGCCGAGCATGGTGCCGACCGTGCGGTTGATGTTGCGGATGGCGACCTGGGCGCGGACCGGGGCCGCGTCGGCGGCGCCGGTGGCGGACAGGGCGTCGGCGGCGAGCTTGATCAGCTCGTTGTCGAGCGCCTTCTCCAGGCCGTGGTCCTGCTCGACGACGCGGTGGCGCACCGCGCCCTCGGGCAGCTCGGGCACGTGGAACAGCGGCGCCAGGTCCAGGCCCTGGGCCTTCCAGTGGCTGATGGCGCGGGTGACGTCGAGGGCCTCGGCGTGGCCGACGGCCTCCTCGATGGAGCGGAAGCCCAGCTCGGCGAGGATCTCGCGGACCTCTTCGGCGATGAACTTGAAGAAGTTGACGATGTACTCGGCCTTGCCGGAGAACCGGTCGCGCAGCACCGGGTTCTGGGTGGCGATGCCGACCGGGCAGGTGTCCAGGTGGCAGACGCGCATCATGACGCAGCCGGAGACGACGAGCGGCGCGGTGGCGAAACCGAACTCCTCGGCGCCGAGCAGCGCGGCGATGACCACGTCGCGGCCGGTCTTGAGCTGGCCGTCGGTCTGGACGACGATCCGGTCGCGCAGGCCGTTGAGCAGCAGGGTCTGCTGGGTCTCGGCCAGGCCGAGCTCCCAGGGGCCGCCCGCGTGCTTGAGACTCGTCAGAGGAGAAGCACCCGTACCGCCGTCGTGGCCGGAGATCAGCACGACGTCCGCGTGCGCCTTGGACACACCGGCGGCGACGGTGCCGACGCCGACCTCGGAGACCAGCTTGACGTGAATGCGCGCCTGGGGGTTGGCGTTCTTCAGGTCGTGGATGAGCTGGGCGAGGTCCTCGATGGAGTAGATGTCGTGGTGCGGCGGCGGGGAGATCAGGCCCACGCCCGGCGTCGAGTGACGCGTCTTGGCGACCCACGGGTAGACCTTGTGGCCGGGCAGCTGGCCGCCCTCGCCGGGCTTGGCGCCCTGGGCCATCTTGATCTGGATGTCGTCGGAGTTGACCAGGTACTCGCTGGTCACGCCGAAGCGGCCGGAGGCGACCTGCTTGATGCTGGACCGGCGGGCCGGGTCGTACAGGCGCTCCGGGTCCTCGCCGCCCTCACCGGTGTTGGACTTGCCGCCCAGCTGGTTCATGGCGATGGCGAGGGTCTCGTGGGCCTCGCGCGAGATGGAGCCGTACGACATGGCGCCCGTGGAGAACCGCTTGACGATCTCCGAGACCGGCTCGACCTCGTCGACCGGGATCGAGGGGCGGTCCGACTTGAAGCCGAACAGGCCGCGCAGCGTCATCAGCCGCTCGGACTGCTCGTTCACGCGCTCGGTGTACTTCTTGAAGATGTCGTACTTGCCGGAGCGCGTGGAGTGCTGGAGGCGGAAGACCGTCTCCGGGTCGAACAGGTGCGGCTCGCCCTCGCGGCGCCACTGGTACTCGCCGCCGATGTCGAGGGCGCGGTGCGCCGGCGCGATGCCGGAGACGGGGTACGCCTTGGCGTGCCGGGCGGCGACCTCCTGGGCGATGACGTCGATGCCGACGCCGCCGATCTTGGTGGCGGTGCCGTTGAAGTACTTCTCGACGAACGCCTGGTCCAGCCCGACGGCCTCGAAGACCTGGGCGCCGCGGTAGGAGGCGACGGTGGAGATGCCCATCTTGGACATGACCTTGAGGACGCCCTTGCCGAGGGCGTAGATCAGGTTCCGGATGGCCTGCTCGGCCTCGATGCCGGGCAGGAAGGTGCCCGCGCGGACCAGGTCCTCGACGGACTCCATGGCCAGGTACGGGTTGACCGCGGCGGCGCCGAAGCCGATGAGCAGGGCGACGTGGTGGACCTCGCGGACGTCGCCGGCCTCGACCAGCAGGCCCACCTGGGTGCGCTGCTTGGTGCGGATGAGGTGGTGGTGGACGGCGGCGGTGAGCAGCAGCGAGGGGATCGGCGCGTGCTCGGCGTCGGAGTGCCGGTCGGACAGGACGATCAGGCGGGCGCCGTTGCCGATGGCGGCGTCGGCCTCGGCGCAGATCTCCTCGATGCGGGCGGCGAGCGCGTCGCCGCCGCCGGAGACCCGGTAGAGACCGGAGAGGGTCGCGGCCTTCATGCCCGGCATGTCGCCGTCGGCGTTGATGTGGATGAGCTTGGCCAGCTCGTCGTTGTCGATCACCGGGAAGGGCAGCACGACGGAGCGGCAGGACGCGGCCGAGGGCTCCAGGAGGTTGCCCTGGGGGCCCAGCGCGGAGCGCAGGGAGGTGACCAGTTCCTCGCGGATGGCGTCCAGCGGCGGGTTGGTGACCTGCGCGAAGAGCTGGGTGAAGTAGTCGAAGAGCAGCCGGGGGCGGTCGGAGAGCGCGGCGATCGGCGAGTCGGTGCCCATCGAGCCGATCGGCTCGGCGCCGGCCTTGGCCATCGGCGCGAGGATGACGCGCAGCTCTTCCTCGGTGTAGCCGAAGGTCTGCTGGCGGCGGGTGACCGAGGCGTGGGTGTGGACGATGTGCTCGCGCTCGGGCAGGTCGCCCAGCTCGATCTCACCGGCCTGGAGCCAGTCGGCGTACGGGTTCTCGGCGGCGAGCTGCGCCTTGATCTCGTCGTCCTCGATGATGCGGTGCTCGGCGGTGTCCACCAGGAACATCCGGCCGGGCTGGAGGCGGCCCTTGCGGACGACCTTCGCCGGGTCGATGTCGAGGACGCCGACCTCGGAGCCGAGGACGACGAGGCCGTCGTCGGTGACCCAGTAGCGGCCGGGGCGCAGGCCGTTGCGGTCGAGGACCGCGCCGACCTGGGTGCCGTCGGTGAAGGTGACGCAGGCCGGGCCGTCCCAGGGCTCCATCAGGTTGGAGTGGAACGCGTAGAACGCGCGGCGGGCCGGGTCCATGGAGTCGTGGTTCTCCCACGCCTCCGGGATCATCATCAGCACGGAGTGCGGCAGCGACCGCCCGCCCAGGTGCAGCAGCTCCAGGACCTCGTCGAAGGAGGCGGAGTCGGAGGCGTCGGGCGTACAGATCGGGAACAGGCGCTCCAGGTCCGCCGAGGAGCCGAAGACGTCCGAGGCGAGCTGGGACTCGCGGGCGCGCATCCAGTTGCGGTTGCCCTTGACCGTGTTGATCTCGCCGTTGTGCGCGACGAAGCGGTACGGGTGGGCCAGCGGCCAGGACGGGAAGGTGTTCGTCGAGAACCGGGAGTGCACGAGCGCGATCGCGGAGGCGAAGCGGCGGTCGGACAGGTCCGGGAAGAACGGCTCCAGCTGGCCCGTGGTGAGCATGCCCTTGTAGACGATCGTCCGGGCGGACAGCGACGGGAAGTAGACGCCGGCCTCGCGCTCGGCGCGCTTGCGCAGCGCGAAGGCGCGGCGGTCCAGGACGATGCCCTGCGACTGACCGTCGGCGACGAAGACCTGACGGAAGACCGGCATGGTCGAGCGGGCGGTGGCGCCCAGCAGCTGCGGGGCGACCGGCACCTCGCGCCAGCCGAGGACGGTCAGGCCCTCCTCGGCGGCGATCGCCTCGATGCGGGAGACGGCGTCGTCCGTGCCGTGCTCCGGCAGGAAGGCGATGCCGACGGCGTAGTGACCGGCCTCGGGGAGTTCGAATCCGGCCACCTCGCGGAAGAAGGCGTCCGGGACCTGCGAGAGAATGCCCGCGCCGTCGCCCGAGTCGGGCTCGGAGCCGGTGGCGCCGCGGTGCTCCAGGTTGCGCAGCACGGTGAGGGCCTGGTCGACCAGCGTGTGGGACGCCTCGCCGGTGAGAGTGGCGACGAAGCCGACGCCACAGGCGTCGTGCTCGTTGCGGGGGTCGTACATACCCTGCGCAGCAGGGCGAGCATCCATGAACGACCAGTTTCGGCCGTTCTCGGAGTGCTGGGACGGCTGGCGCGGCGTACGCATCGGCTCTCCCGTCGTCGTCAGTGGCAAAGTGCGAAAGGTGCCGAGGGACGACGCTGGCCCTCTGCGCGGCTCAATGTGAGCGCAAAATTTCGTGCAGGTTACATGATGGAACGGCTCTCGGAAAGCGGATATTCCGTTCCAACATGCGGACGCCAGGGGGTGCGTAGCGGGGGTACCGACACCCGGTGGCGGGAGCTGTGGGGGTCCGGCGGGAACAGATCGATGTCCGTCGGACCGAGGGGCGGAACGGGCTTCGTCACCCATCCCGCGGATGTGCCGTGAGCACCTTTGCCCACAGCGCTTACGGCTCATGCCCAGTGGTCATGCGCTCGAAACCATTGAGCAACGTGTAACCGACTACTTATGCGGCCCAACGCATAAGTCTGGGGCCCGGTCATCCTACGGCCGTTCCGAACAATGTTCCCAGGGCGTACGTCACACCGGCCGCCGCGCCGCCCAGGAGGAGCTGCCGCAGTCCGCTGTACCACCAGCTCCGCGCGGTCACCTTGGCCACCACCGCGCCGCTGAGGAACAACCCGGCCAGCGCCAGCACCACCGCGGGCCACAGCGCGCTCGCGCCGAGCAGGTAGGGCAGTACGGGGAGCAGGGCGCCCAGGGCGAAGGAGCCGAACGAGGACACGGCCGCGACCAGCGGGGACGGCAGGTCGGAGGGGTCGATGCCCAGCTCCTCGCGGGCGTGTATCTCCAGCGCCTGCTCGGGGTCGCGGGAGAGCTGCCGGGCGACCTCGCGGGCGAGGCCGGGGTCGACGCCGCGCCCCTCGTAGAGGGCGGCCAGCTCGGCCTCCTCGTCCGCCGGGTGCCTGCGCAGCTCGCGGCGCTCGACGTCCAGCTCGGCCTCGACCAGCTCGCGCTGGGAGGCGACGGAGGTGTACTCGCCGGCGGCCATGGAGAAGGCGCCGGCGGCCAGGCCGGCGAGGCCGCTGATCACGACGGTGTGCTGGCTGGCGGTGCCGCCGGCCACGCCGGTCATGAGCGCGAGGTTGGAGACCAGGCCGTCCATCGCACCGAAGACGGCGGGGCGCAGCCAGCCGCCGTTGACGTCCCGGTGGGTGTGGTTGTCGCGGTGCGCCTCGTGCAGGGTCGCTTCGGTTTCGATGATGGCCATGAGGGTCCCCCACCAGCTTCTTCGGGCTTCTCGGGCGGGCTTCTTTAGACGAAGTCCACTTCTTGACAACCACCAATGTACGTCCGTCATTCCTGCCCCGCCAGCAAGGAAAGGCTGGGCTAACCTGCGGTTTTACCGTTGATTGCTCATCCGTGCCGCAGGCCGCACACATGTCGACCGGGTGATGCTGGGGCTCATGAGGCTGCGGGGAGCCACGCACCGGGGACAGTTCCGCAAAGTCCCCGAGGCAATCCGAGGGGCCCAGGGAGAGGAGCCGGCCGCATGGCAGGGACCGCACTCCGTGAACGGGCGCGTGGCGCGCTGCTCGGTCTGGCCGTCGGCGACGCGCTCGGGGCACCGGCCGAGAACATGAAGCCCTCGCAGATCCGCGCCCGCTGGGGCCGCATCACCGGTTACGTCGCCGAACGCCCCGCCGGCACCGACGACACCGAGTACGCGATCTTCTCCGGGCTGCTGCTGGCCCGGCACGGGTCCGCGCTCACGCCCGCCCATGTGGAGGCGGCCTGGCACGAGTGGATCGCCGACCGCGACGAGGGCCCCTTCCGGGGCGCTGGGTTCAGCGAACGCGGCACCCTGGAGAACCTGCGCCGGGGACTGGCCGCCCCCATCTCCGCCCAGCACCGGCACGCCTGGAGCGACGGGCTCGCGATGCGCGCGGCGCCCTACGGGGTGTTCGCGGCCGGACGCCCCGCCGAGGCGGCCCGGCTGGTGGCGGTCGACGGCTCGGTCAGCCATGACGGCGAGGGGATCTACGGCGGCCAGGCGGTGGCGGCCGGGGTCGCGGCGGCGATGGCGGGGGCGCCGACCGTGGCGGTGGTGGCCTCCGCGCTGGCCGTCGTCCCCGACGACTCCTGGACGGCGCGCTCGCTGCGCCGGGCGGTGACGGCGGCCCACCGCGGCGAACGCGCGGTCCGCTCCGCGGTGGTCGTCGGCGGCTACCCCTGGACCGACCTGGCCCCGGAGGCGGTCGCCCTCGCCTTCGGGGCGTACGCGGCGGCCGACGGGGACTTCGCGGAGGCGGTGCTCATGGCCGTCAACATGGGGCGCGACGCCGACACGACGGCGGCGGTCGCGGGCGCGCTGGCCGGGGCGGCGCGGGGGGTCGCCGCGATCCCGGCGGAGTGGGCCGGCGCGATCGGCCCGGCCCGCGGCAGCTGTCTGCCGGCCATGGCCGGCCACCACGTCCTGGAGGTGGCGGACCTGCTCACACCACGGCCGACGGCCGACGGCACCGGACACGCCGGGCCCACCGGACACGCCGACGGCACCGGAGTCGCCGACCGCACCGGACACGCCGACGGCACCCGAGTCGCCGACCGCACCGGACACGCCGAGCACACCGAGCCCGCGCCCCCGGTCACCGAACGCCACCGGCCCCGGCACGCGACCGCCGGCCTCGGCCGGCCCGGCGGTGCCCGGGTCCTCCCGGAACCGGAACCCCACGCCGTCGCCCGCGCGGAACCACCCGCGGTCGTCCCCGCCCGCGACCCGGGCGGCAACACGGCGGAGCCGGTCTCGTGACCCGGCGCCGCCCCTCCCGTCAGGAGCCCGTCACCACGGCCTACACCGCCCCGCCCGACACGGCGGCACCGCCCCCGGCCGCCGGCAGCGGGCACCGCACCGCCCCCGGCACCCGGACGGACACAGACAGGGCCCACGTCCCCCGGACGGACCCAGACACGGCCCACGGCCCCCGGACCGACCGCGGCACCGGTCCGGTCCCCGGCACGGACGAAGACCTCGGTCCAGGCCCCCGGACAGACAAAGACCCCGATCCGGCCCCACGCCCAGACCAGAAC
>NZ_JAGGOO010000201.1 GCF_018614415.1 Streptomyces sp. ISL-12 | reverse complement strand
GACATCCACCTCGGCACCCGACACCCCCGCGTCCGCCCACGCCTGCCGGATCACCCGCTGCTGCGACGGACCGTTCGGCGCCGTCAGACCATTGCTCGCACCGTCCTGGTTCACCGCCGAACCACGCACCACCGCCAGCACCCGGTGCCCCTGACGCCGCGCCTCCGAAAGCCGCTCCAGCACCAGAACACCCACACCCTCCGCCCAGCCCGTGCCGTCGGCCGCCTCCGCGAACGCCTTGCACCGGCCGTCCGCGGCCAGCCCCCGCTGACGGCTGAACTCGACGAAGGCGATGGGGCTCGCCATCACGGTCACGCCGCCGGCCAGCGCCCGGTCGCACTCCCCCCGGCGCAGCGCCTGCACCGCGAGGTGCAGGGCCACCAGCGAGGAGGAACACGCCGTGTCCACCGTGACCGCCGGACCCTCAAGGCCCAGCGTGTACGCGATACGCCCGGACAGCACGGAGGGGGCGAGGCCGGTGATCAGATAGCCGCGCATGCTCTCGGCGACGTCGTGCTCACGCGAGCCGTAGTCCGTCGCCTGGCCGCCGACGTAGACGCCGGTGCGGTCGCCCCGCAATGACGACGGGTCGACACCCGCCGACTCCAGCGCCTCCCACGACGTCTCGAGCAGCAACCGCTGCTGCGGGTCCATCGCCAGCGCCTCACGCGGCGAGATCCCGAAGAACTCCGCGTCGAAATCCCCCGCCGTGTGCAGGAACCCGCCGACATCCACGTAACTCGTTCCGGCGGTCCGGCCGGTGGGGTCGCAGAGGGAATCGACGTTCCAGCCGCGGTCGGTGGGGAACTCGCCGACCGCGTCGCGCCCCTGCGTCACCAGGTCCCACAGGGCGCCGGGGGTGTCCACCCCGCCGGGGAACCGGCACGCCATACCGACGATCGCGACCGGCTCGTGCGCGGCCTCGGCCAGCTGCTGGTTCTCCAGGCGCAGCCGTTCGTTCTCCTTCAGCGAGGAGCGCAGTGCCGCGACGACCCGCTCTGTCGATTCTGTCATCGTTCCGTCCTTGTGGGATGAGTGGTGGCGGGACGCCGCGGCGTCAGAGGCGGAGTTCGCTGTCGAGGATGTCGAACAGCTCGTCGTCGGTGGCGGACTGGACATCGCTCTGTGCACCGGCTACGGCGACCGCCTGCCACTTGCGCAGCAGACCCCGCAGCCGCTCGACCGCGTCGGAGTTCAGCGCGTCGGCGAGCGCGTCGCCGTCCAACGCGTCGAGAGCGTCGAGCACCTCGCGGGCTTCGTGCGCGGCCGGCTGCTCCGCGGGTTGGTCCGCAAACATCCGGGAGAGCAGTTCCGCGCTCAGGGCCTCGGCCGTGGGGTGGTCGAAGACCATGGTCGCGGGGAGCCGAAGCCCGACGGCCGCGTCGAGCCGGTTGCGCAGTTCCACGCCGGTCAGCGAGTCGAACCCGAGGTCCTTGAAGCTCTGTTCGCCGGAGAGTGCCGCCGCCGAGGAGTGCCCGAGGACGGCGGCGGCCTCGCCCCGCACCAGATCGAGCAGCAGGCGTCCGCGTTCCCCGGCGGGTGCCCGGTCCAGGCGGGCGCGCAGCGAGGCACGGTCCGTCGTGCCGGCGGCTGTCGTTGCGCTGCGCCGGGCGGGCGTCCGGACGAGCCCGCGCAGCAGGGACGGCACCTGCTCGGGGTCGGCACGCGCCGGGTCGACGGGGATCGCCACGGCGACGGGCCGCGGGCTGCGCAGTGCCGCGTCGAAGAGGGCCAACCCGTCGTCGGAGGCAAGCGGAGGCAGACCGGCACGGCTCATCCGTCGCAGGTCGGTTTCCGCCAAGTGCCCGGTCATGCCGCTGCGTTCGGCCCACAGCCCCCACACCACCGACGTGGCGGGCAGCCCCTGTCGGGCGCGCTGCTGGGCCAGGGCGTCCAGATACGCGTTCGCGGCGGCGTAGTTGCCCTGCCCGGGGCCGCCGAGGGTTCCCGCGGCTGAGGAGAACAGGACGAACGCCGACAGGTCGGCCGTGCGGGTCAGTTCGTGCAGGTGCTGTGCCGCTTCGGCCTTCGGCCGCAGCACCCGGTCGATGTGGCCGGGTGTCATCGTGCCGAGCAACGCGTCGTCGAGTGTTCCCGCCGCGTGCACGACCGCGGTGAGCGGGGTTCGGGCGCGGGTCAGGCAGGCGGCCAGTTCCTCCCGGTCGGCGACGTCGCAGGCGACGATCGTCACGTCGGCCCCCAACCCCTCCAGTTCGACCCGCAGTTCGGTCGCGCCGACAGTGTCCGGGCCGCGTCGGCCGGTCAGCAGCAGATGCCGTACGCCGTGTTCGACGACCAGGTGCCTGGCCACGAGCGCGCCCAACGTGCCAAGGCCGCCGGTGATCAGCACGGTGCCCTCGGGGTTCAGCGGCGCCGGTACGGTCAGGACGACCTTGCCGATGTTGCAGCCGTGTCCGAGGAAGCGGAACGCCTCCGGTGCCTGGTGAATGTCCCAGCAGGTCAGCGGGGACGGCCGCAGCACCCCGTCGGTGAAGAGCCGGGCCACGTCGGCGAGGATCTCCCCGATGCGCTCGGGGCTCGGCTCGGCGATGTCGAAGGCCCGATAGTGCACGCCGGGGTGCTGGGCGGCCACCTCGTCGGCGTTTCGGACATCCGTCTTGCCCATCTCGATGAACCGTCCGCCGCGGGGCAGCAGCCGCAGCGAGGCGTCCACGAATTCCCGGGCCAGCGAGTTCAGCACGACGTCCACGCCCCGGCCGTCGGTGGCGCGCATGAGGTGGTGTTCGAAGTCGAGGTTCCGGGAGGAGGCGATCCGCTCCGGAGCAAGACCCAGGTCCCGCAGCGCCTGCCACTTGCCCTCGCTTGCGGTGCCGTAGACCTCCGCGCCCCAGTGCCTGGCGAGCTGTACGGCGGCCGTGCCGACACCGCCCGCGGCGGTGTGCACCAGCAGCGACTGGCCGGCGTCGAGGCCGGCCAAATCCTTCAGCCCGTAGTAGGCGGTGAGGTACACGACGGGAATCGCCGCTGCCTGGGCGAAGTCGAGCCCGGCCGGTATCGCGGTGAGCATCCGGTGGTCGGCCACGGTCACCGGTCCGCTGCCGGTGCCGGAGAACAGACCCATCACCCGGTCGCCCGGGGCGAACGCGGTGACGCCGGGCCCGGCCTCGAGAATCACGCCGGATCCCTCACCTCCCGCCAGGCCCTCGATGGCGGGCACCATGCCGAGCGTCATGAGGATGTGCCGGAAGTTGAGCCCGACCGCGCGGACGGCGATCCGTACCTGTCCAGGGGCGAGGGGGGCGCGCGCCTCGGGGTTCGGCACCAGCGCCAGGTTCTCGAAGGTCCGGCGGCCGGCGAAGTCCAGCCTCCACGCCCCTTCCTGGCCAGCCGGCACGTCCAGGTCCGTGGGGGCGGCGCCGCGCGCCAGGCGGGGCGCCAGGACGGTGCCCGCCCGCAGCGCGAGCTGCGGCTCGCCGGTCGCCAGGGCGGCGGGCACCAGGTCGAGGGAGTCCTCGTCACTGGTCAGCAGCGTGAAGCGGCCTGGGTGTTCGGACTGCGCGGAACGCACCATGCCCCAGGTCGGAGCGTGGGCGGGATCTTCCGGAGGGCCGACGAGCAGCACCAGTCGGGCATCGCCGAAGCGCTCGTCGGCGAGCCAGTCCCGCAGCAGGGCGAGCGTGCGGTACGCCGTCTCGCGGGGCTCGGGCGACGGCTCGGTGAGGTCCGCGACGACGGTGGTCGCGTCCTGCGGTACGGCGGCCAGGTCCGGGTAGTGGGGTGTGTCCGCCCACACCGGGCGCGGCCCGAGCACCGCCGGGGCCCGCGGTGCGGCGGGCACGCCGGCGACCGGGACGGGGGTCCACTCCACGCGCAGGAGTGCGTCGCCGCCGCGCCCGGTGTCCAGTTGCCGCGGGTCGACCGTGCGCAGCACGAGTTCCTCGACGGAGCCGACGGTGCCTTCGGCGTCGGCCAGTTCGACGGCGTAGCTGTCCGCTGTGCGCGGGGTGATCCGTACCCTCAGCGAGGTGGCCGCGGTGGCCCGCAGCCGTACGCCGTTCCAGGCGAACGGCAGCCGCAGCCCGGCGCCGTCCCGCACCCCGATGACGTGCAGGGCGGCGTCGAGGAGGGCGGGGTGCAGCAGGTACGACGCGGCGTCGGTGCGCTGCGCGGCGTCCAGGGCGACTTCGGCGAGGAGTTCCTCGCCGCGCCGCCACGCGCCGAGCAGTCCGCGGAACGCGGGCCCGTAGTGGTAGCCGCGCTCGGCCAGTGCGTCGTAGAAGCCCGTGACGTCGACGGGCTGGGCGCCCGGCGGCGGCCATGCCGCGGGCGGTGCGGGCTCGTCGTCGGGGGCGGGGGCGGACGGCGCGAGGACCGCGGAGGCGTGGTGGGTCCACGCCGGGGCGTCGACGGGGCGCGCGTACAGCTCCAGTCGGCGGGTCAGGTCCTCCTCGGGCCGCGTGACCCGGAGTTGCACCTGGAGGCCGCCGCCGTCGGGCAGGACCAGCGGTGCGCGCAGGGTGAGGTCGTCCACGGTGTCGCAGGAGACCTGCGCGCCGGCCGCCAGCGCCATCTCCACGACGGTGGTGCCGGGCACGACGTGCCGTCCGGCCACCTGGTGGTCGGACAGCCAGGTCTGCGTTCGTGCCGACAGCTGTCCGGTGAGCACGAGTTCACCGCCCCCGGCCGCAGGCACCGCGGCCGCCAGCAGCGGGTGGCCCAGCGGGGAGACACCGAGCGAGCCGGCGTCCGTGACGGCCGGGTCGGGGGCCTCCAGCCAGTGCCGCTCCCGCTGGAAGGCGTACGTCGGCAGCGCGATCCGGGACTCTCCCGCGTATCCCCATTCCACCGTCACGCCGTAGGCGTGCGCCTGGGCCAGGGAGGTGAGGAACCGGCGCGGCCCGCCGTCCTGGCGCCGCAGGGTCTCCAGGACGACGGCGTCCGCTCCGGCCTCGGCGGCGGTGTCCTGCAGGGCGATGGTCAGGCCGGGGTGCGGGCTGGCCTCGATGAACACGCGGTAGCCCTGTTCGAGCAGGGTCCGGGTGGCCGTCTCCAGGAGGACCGTGGCGCGCAGGTTGCGGTACCAGTAGCCGGCGTCGAGACCGGCGGTATCCAGCGGGCCGCCGGTGACGGTCGAGCAGAAGGTGACCGGTGCCCGGCACGGGGTCACGTCGGCCAGTTCGGCCAAGAGCTGCTCGCGGATCTCCTCGACGTGTGCCGAGTGCGAGGCGTAGTCCACCGGGATGGTACGGGTGCGCACCCCGTCGGCGCGGCAGTGGGTCTCCAGCTCGCTCAGCGCGGCCGGGTCCCCGGAGACCACGGACGCCTGGGGGCCGTTGACGGCCGCGAGCCACAGGTGTCCCTGCCAGCGTTCCAGCAGGGGGCCCAGGTCTGCGGCGGGCAGGGCCACCGACAGCATGCCGCCCTTGCCGGCGAGCGCGATCAGCGCCTTGGAGCGCAGCGCCACCACCTTCGCCGCGTCCTCCAGGGTCAGCGCTCCGGCGACGCATGCCGCGGCGATCTCGCCCTGGCTGTGCCCGATGACGGCGGCGGGCCGCACCCCGTGGCTCTGCCACAGCTCCGCCAGAGACACCATGACCGCGAACAGTGCGGGCTGGACCATGTCCACGCGGGTGAGCCAGTCGCTGTCCGCGCCGCGCACGACCTCCAGCAGGTCCCACTCGGTGTACGGCGCGAGCGCCCGGGCGCACTCGGTCATGCGTCGCGCGAACACCGGTGAGGCGTCGAGGAGTTCGGCCGCCATACCGTGCCACTGCGAACCCTGGCCGGGGAAGACGAACGCCACCTTTCCCTGCCAGGTGCGGCCCCGCACGACGCCGGCGGCCGTCGCGTCGTCGGCGAGCGCGGCCAGGCCCGCGAGGAACTCCTCGCGGCTGGTGCCGACGACGGCCGCCCGGTGTTCGAAGGACGAGCGGGTCGTGGCCAGTGCGTGGCCGATCTCGGCCGGGCTCGCCGTCTCCTCGCGCTCCACCAGCACGGCGAGGCGGCGGGCCTGCTCGCGCAGCGCGTCCGCGCTCCTGGCCGACAGCAGCCACGGCTCCGTGCCTGCCAGTCCCGGCGTGCGCGGAACGTCCTGCGGCTGGTCCGGCTCGGTCGGCGGTTCCTCCAGGATGACGTGTGCGTTGGTACCGCTGATGCCGAACGACGACACCGCCGCCCGCCGCGGCTGTTCCCCCCGCGGCCAGGGCCGCGGCTGCGTCAGCAGCTCCACTCGCCCGGCGCTCCAGTCGACCTCGGAGGTCGGCCGGTCCACGTGCAGGGTCCGCGGCAGGGTCTCGTGGCGCAGTGCCTGCACCATCTTGATAATGCCGCCGACGCCCGCGGCGGCCTGGGTGTGGCCGATGTTGGACTTCAGCGACCCCAGCCACAGCGGGCGGTCCCGGCCGGCGCCGTACGTCGCCAGGAGCGCTTCGACCTCGATCGGGTCGCCGAGCCGGGTGCCGGTGCCGTGCGCCTCGACGGCGTCGACGCCGTCGGGGCCGATCGCGGCGTCCTGCAGGGCCTGCCGGATGACGCGTTGCTGGGCCGCCCCGTTGGGTGCGGTGAGCCGGCTGCTGGCACCGTCCTGGTTGACCGCCGCGCCACGGATCACGGCCAGTACGCGGTGTCCGTTGCGCTGGGCGTCGGACAGTTTCTCCAGGAGGAGCAGACCGGCGCCCTCGGCCCAGCCGGTGCCGTCCGCGTCGGCGGAGAACGCCTTGCAGCGGCCGTCGGCGGCCAGGGCCCGCTGCCTGCTGAACTCCACGAAGGTGGTGGGGGTCGACATGACGGTCACGCCGCCGGCGAGCGCCATGTCGCATTCGCCGCGGCGCAGCGACTGGGCGGCGAGGTGGACCGCGACGAGCGACGACGAGCAGGCGGTGTCCAGGGTGACCGCGGGTCCTTCGAGGCCGAAGGTGTAGGCGATGCGTCCCGAGGCGATGCTGGGCGCGCTGCCGTTGCCGATGTAGCCCTCGACGTCCGCCGGCATGGTGTGCATCCGGGACCCGTAGTCGTTGTACATGACGCCGACGAACACGCCCGTGCGGGTGCCCTTGACCGACGTCGTGGGCAGGCCCGCCCGTTCGAACGCCTCCCAGGACAGCTCGAGCAGCAGGCGCTGCTGCGGGTCGGTGGTCAGTGCCTCCCGGGGTGAGATGCCGAAGGCCGCGGCGTCGAACTCGTCGGCGTCGTGCAGGAATCCGCCGTTGCGGGTGTAGGTGTGTCCCGGTTTGTCGGGGTCGGGGTCGTACAGGGCCTCGATGTCCCAGCCGCGGCCCGTGGGGAACTCGGAGACCGCGTCGGTGCCGGAGTCGAGCAGTTGCCAGAGTCCTTCGGGGTCACGCACACCGCCGGGGTAGCGGCAGGACATGGCGACCACCGCGACGGGTTCCGTCATCTGCCGCAACCGCTGCCGGGTGTGGTGGAGATCGGTGGTGACGCGGTTGAGGTAGCTGCGGAGCTTTTCTTCGTTGGCCATGAAGTCCGCCCTCCAGCGGCGGTGCGGAAGTCAGGAGATTCCGAGCTCGTTGTCGATGAAGTCGAAGATCTCGTCGTCGGTGGCGGTGTCGACCCGGTCCGCGACGCCCAGGGCGGCCAGCCGGTCGGCTACACCGCGCAGCCGCTCGGCGAGCGAGGCGCGCTCCTGGGGGTCCAGGCCGGAGGCGTCGGCTTCGAGGCGGTCGAGTTCCGCGAACCGGTCGGGGACGGCGGGGGCGAGTTCGGCCGTGAGGCGTTCGGCCAGGTCGGCCGGGGTCGGGTGATCGAAGAGCATGGCCGTCGGCAGTCGCAGCCCGGTGGCCTCGGCCAGCCGGTTACGCAGTTCGACCGCGGTCAGCGAGTCGAAGCCCATGTCCAGGAAGCCGCGTCCGGGGTCGACGGCGTGGCCGCCGGCCAGCCCCAGGGTGGCTGCCGCCCGGGTGCGCACCAGGTCCAGGAGCAGAGCGGTGCGCTCCTGCGGGGCGGCCGCCGCGAGGCGCTCCGCGAAGCCCTGCGCCGCGGCGGGGCCGGTGCTGGGCGCGGGCCCGCGGCGCACGGGGGCGAGTTCGCGCAGCAGCACCGGGATGTCCTGGGCCGGGACGCGTAGGTGTGCCGGTACCAGCGCGGCGCTCTCGCCTCGCCACGCCAGGTCGAACAGGTGCAGTGCCTCCGTGGTGGGCATCGGGGCGATTCCGTGGCGGGTGAGGCGGTCGCGGTCGGTGTGCCGCAGTGCGCCGGCCATGCCGGTCCCGGTGTCCCACAGGCCCCAGGCGAGGGACACCGCGGGCAGGCCGCCGGCCCGTCGCCGCACGGCGAGTGCGTCCAGGAAGGCATTGGCGGCGGCGTAGTTGGCCTGGCCGGGGGTGCCGAGGACGCCCGCGGCGGAGGAGAACAGAACGAACGTGGACAGGTCGCTGTCCCGGGTCAGTTCGTGCAGGTGGAGCGCCGCGTCCGCCTTGGCCCGCAGCACCATGTCCACCTGCTCCGGGGTCAGCGCCGCGAGGACGCCGTCGGAGGTGACTCCGGCCGCGTGGACGACGGCGGTGAGGTCGGGGATGCCGCGCAGCAACTCGGCCAGCGCCTCCCGGTCGGCCGCGTCGCAGGCCACAAGGTCCGCCTCCGCCCCCAGTGCGGTGAGTTCCTCGACCAGTCCCGGGGCGGTGCCTCGCCGGCTGATGAGCAGCAGCTTGCGTACGCCGTGGACGGTGACGAGGTGCCGGGCGAGCAGGGTGCCGAGCGCTCCGGTGGCACCGGTGATGAGTACTGTCCCGTCGGCCGGGGCGGGTGCGGTGCTCGCGGTGGCCTCGGCGGCCGGTCCGGCGGCCCGGGTCAGTCGCGGGACACGTACGGTGCCGGCCCGCAGCGCCGACTGCGGTTCGTGCAGGGCGAGTACGCCCGGCAGGACGCGGCCGGATGCCTCGGTCCCATCGGTGTCCGCGAGGACGAAACGCCCGGGGTGTTCGGTCTGTGCCGAGCGCAGCAGGCCCCAGACCGCGGCGTGCGCCGGGTCGGGCAGTTCCTCGCTGCCGTCGGCCGCCACCGCCGCCCGGGTCAGCACCAGCAGCCGGGAGCCGGCGAGTCGCTCGTCGGCCAGCCAGTTCTGGGCGATGCCGAGGACCGTGTTGACCATGGTGTGCACGGCTGCCGCGCCGGTCCCGGACGGGGTGAGCGGCAGCACCGCCACGTCGGGCGCCGAAGTGCCCGAGTCGAGAGCGGTCCGCAGCGCGTCCAGACCCGCGTACCGGGGCAGTCCGAGTTCTTCTGTGTCGCCCAGCGCGATCCAGCGGCCGGTGCCGGACGCCGGTACGGGGTCGGGCAGCTGGTTCCACCGGACCTCGTACAGCGATCGCGACCGCATCGCGCGCAGTGTGTCCGGCGACGGAGCGCGCAGGTGGAGGGAGTCGATGGTCAGTACGGGCTGTCCGGACGGGTCCGCGGCCCGTACCGAGATCCGGTCCGTGTCCTGCGGGGTCAGGCGCACCCGCGCGGCGATGCCGTCGCCGTGCCGGACGACCCCGCCGAACTCGAACGGAAGTCGCGGGTCCGGGCCCTCCTCGCGCATGGGCAGCTTGGCGCTGTGCAGGGCCGCGTCCAGCAGCGGCGGGTAGATCCCGTACGTCGCGGCGGCCGCTTCCTGCTCCGGGTCGAGGGCGAGTTCCGCGTACAGTTCCTCGCCGAGCAGCCAGGCACGGCGTACGCCCTGGAAGGCGGGGCCGTACTCGAATCCGTGGGCGGCGAACCAGTCGTAGACACCGTCCACCGGCAGCTCCGTGGCATCGGCCGGCGGCCACTGGGCGAGCGGCGCGGCGGCGGGGGCCGGGCTCGGGCTCAGGGTGCCGCGCGCGTGCCGGGTCCACGGTTCGTCGTCGCTGTTCCGGGCGTGGAGACGGATCTCCCGGTCGCCGCTCTCGGCGGGCGCTTCGACGGTGATCTGCACCGCCACCTCGCTGTCAGCGGGCAGCAACAGGGGTGTATCCAGGGTCAGTTCGTGCAGGGCGTGGCAGCCGACCTGTGCCCCGGCGTACAGCGCCAGGTCGAGCCAGGCGGCGCCGGGCAGCAGTGCCGTACTGGCGATGACATGCTCGCGCAGCCAGCCGTGCCGGTGCGGGGAGAGGGATCCGGTGAACACCACGGCTTCGGAGTCCGCCAAAGGTATGCCCATGGTGAGCAGGGGGTGGTCCGCGGCGAGGAGTCCGGCCGTGGAACGGACCGTGGATTCGGGCGCGTCGAGCCAGTAGCGCTGGTGTTGGAA
>NZ_JAGGOO010000200.1 GCF_018614415.1 Streptomyces sp. ISL-12 | reverse complement strand
CTGCGTCCTGATCCAAACGACAGGCCCTAGACGGCCGCCGTGACGGCCCGCGCCCGCACCTCGTACGCCGTCACCCGCACCGACTCGTCGTCCAGGCACTGCCCGGTGGCGAGGTCGAAGCGCTGTTTCAGCAGCGGGGAGGCGACGAACGGGCGGCCCCCGTGGGTGCCGGTCAGCCCCCGGGAGAGGACCGCCGCGCCGGTGAACGGGTCGCGGTTGTCGATGGCGTACAGCGTGCCGGTGCGGTCGCGGAAGAGGGCCGCCTGGGTGCCGTCGGGCAGCAGGGCCGCCACGCCCCGGCCGGGGAGCAGCCGGTTCAGGTCGCAGACGGTGAACCAGCCGTCCGTCAGGCGGAGCTGGACCAGCAGGTCGGTGGTCTCGGGGGCCAGGGTCATCGCTGGGAGGTTCCTTCCAGGGGGCGGTGGCCGATGGAGAGCAGCGGCAGGTCGGGCTTCATCTGGTCGCGCTCCGGGACGAAGCCGACGACCGGGTCGGGGGTGTCCGGCGCGTTGACGAAGGACACGAACCGGGCGAGCTTCTCGGGGTCGTTGATGGTCTCGGCCCACTCGTCGCGGTAGCCGGCGACATGGGCGCTCATCAGCGCCTCCAGCTCGTCGCAGATGCCGAGCGAGTCGTGGACGACGACGTCGCGCACGTGGTCCAGGCCGCCGGGGATGCGCTCCAGCCAGGTCGAGGTGCGCTCCAGCCGGTCGGCGGTGCGGATGTAGAACATCAGGAACCGGTCGATCAGGCGGACCAGTTCGGCGTCCGACAGGTCCTGGGCGAGCAGGTCGGCGTGGCGCGGGGTGGCGCCGCCGTTGCCGCCGACGTAGAGGTTCCAGCCGCTGGAGGTGGCGATGACGCCGAAGTCCTTCGACTGGGCCTCGGCGCACTCGCGGGCGCAGCCCGACACCGCCGACTTCAGCTTGTGCGGCGACCGGAGCCCCCGGTACCGCAGCTCCAGGTCGATCGCCATCCGCACCGAGTCCTGCACGCCGTACCGGCACCAGGTCCGCCCCACGCACGACTTCACCGTCCGCAGCGACTTGCCGTACGCGTGCCCGGACTCGAAGCCGGCGTCCACCAGCCGCGCCCAGATCGACGGGAGCTGTTCCACCCGCGCGCCGAACATGTCGATGCGCTGACCGCCGGTGATCTTCGTGTAGAGCCCGAAGTCCCGCGCGATCTCGCCGATCACGATCAGCTTCTCCGGCGCGATCTCCCCGCCGGGGATCCGCGGGACGACGGAGTACGAGCCGTTCTTCTGGAGATTGGCCAGGAAGTGGTCGTTGGTGTCCTGGAGCGCGGCCTGCTCACCGTCGAGGACATAGCCGCTGGCGCCGATCGCCGGGGCGAGGGAGGCGATGATCGAGCCGACCGTCGGCTTGCAGACCTCGCACCCGTCGCCGCCCCGGGCCGCCTCCCGGCCGTACCGGTCGAGGAGTTCCTGGTAGGAGGTGATCCGCAGGGCGAGGACGATCTCGTACAGCTCCTCGCGGGTCTGCCCGAAGCAGCCGCACAGGCCCTTGTCGACCTCGACGCCGCTCGCCTCCAGCTCGGCGGTGACCAGCTGCCCGAGCACCTTCACGCACGAGCCGCAGCCGGTACCGGCCTTGGTGCACTTCTTCACCTCGGGCACCGTCACGCACTGGTGGTCGGTGACCGCGCCCCGGATCGTGCCCTTGGTGACGTTGTGGCAGGAGCAGATCACCGCGTCGTCCGGCAGGGCCGCCGGGCCGAGCTGCGCCGGGGCCCCCGCCCCCGCCGGCAGCACCAGCGACTCCGGCGAGACCGGCGGCACGGATCCGGTGAACGCCTTCAGCGTGCCGTACGCCTCCGCGTCCCCGACCAGGATGCCGCCGAGCAGCGTGCCGTCCCGCCCGATGACCAGCTTCTTGTACAGCCCGGCCCGGGAGTCGGAGTAGACGACGTCCAGGCAGCCGTCGGCCGTGCCGTGCGCGTCGCCGAAGGAGGCCACGTCCACGCCGAGCAGCTTCAGCTTGGTGGACAGGTCGGCGCCGGTGAACGCCGCCTCGTCCTCGGCGATCGTCGCGGCGGCCGTCGCCGCCTGCTCGTACCCGGGCGCGACCAGCCCGTACACCCGCCCGTCGGCTGCCAGCGCGCACTCGCCGATGGCGAAGACATGCGGGTCGGAGACGGTCCGGCACTGCTCGTCGACCGCGATCCCGCCGCGCTCGCCGACCGTCAGCCCGCACTCCCGGGCGAGCTGGTCGCGAGGCCGCACACCAGCGCTGAACACCACGAGATCGGTGGCGAGTTCCGACCCGTCGGACAGCTTCATGCCCCGCACGGCACCTTCACCGTCGGTCACGATCTCCTGCGTCCCCACCCCCGTGTGGACGGACAGCCCCATCTCCTCGATGGTCCGCAGCAGTGCGGCGCCGCCGCCCTCGTCCACCTGTACGGGCATCAGCCGGGGCGCGAACTCCACGATGTGCGAGGTGAGCCCGAGCCCCTTCAGCGCACCCGCCGCCTCCAGGCCCAGCAGCCCGCCGCCCACCACCGCACCGGTCGTCGCGGTCTTCGCGTACTCCTCGATGGCGAGCAGGTCCTCGATCGTGCGGTACACGAAACAGCCGGTGGCGTCCTTGCCGGGGACCGGCGGCACGAAGGGGTACGAGCCGGTGGCCAGCACCAGCACGTCGTACCCGACGACCAGCCCCGACCGGGCCGTCACGGTCTTCGCCTCCCGGTCGACCGCCTCGGCCGGATCACCGACGTACAGCTCGATGCCGTGCTCCTCGATGAACGCCAGGTCGGTCATCGACAGGTCGTCGGGCGTCTTCCCCGAGAAGTACGAGGTGAGGGCGACCCGGTCGTAGGCGGGACGCGGCTCCTCGCACAGGACGACCACGCGGTGCGTGGCGGTCAGGCCGCGCTCGGCGAGCGCTTCGAGGAAGCGCTGGCCGACCATGCCGTGGCCGACGAGCACGATGGTCGACTGATCCGTGGACATTCAGGAGCCTCCGTCGTTGGTGAGCAGGTGGAGCAGGGGGCCGTCGTCGGGGAGCGGCTCTGCTCCCTCCCAGGCGCGGGCGAGGGCGCCGACGGTGCCGAGTTCGCCGACCAGGACCCCGCCGACCAGCCGGTCGTCGCGGACGACGACCTTGCGGTACGTGCCCCGGGTGGCGTCGGCGAGCTGCACGACGTCATCGCCCGGGAGTGCCTCGGTCTCCCCGAACGCGGCGAGGTCGAAGGGGCTGTCCGGCCCGGTCAGGGTGAGCCGGGTCAGCGAGCGGGTGCCGCCGTAGCGGGCGGCCGGGTCACCGGCCAGCGACCGGGCGAGCGCGTCGGCCTGTTCCAGCGCCGGCGCGGCGAGCCCGTACAGCGTGCCGGCGTGCTGCGCGCAGTCGCCGATGGCGCGGATGTGCGGGTCACTGGTCCGCAGCTCGTCGTCGACGACGACGCCTTTACGTACGTCGAGGCCCGCTTCCACCGCCAGACCGGTACGCGGCCGGACCCCGCACGCCAGCACCACCAGATCGGCGTCGAGGGCGTACCCGTCGGCCAGCTCGACCGACCGCACCGCACCGCCGACGCAGCGCACGTCCCGCACCCGGCACTCGGTGTGCACCTCCACCCCCAGGTCCTCCAGGTGCCGGCGCACCAGCCGGGAGGCGCCCGGGTCGAGCTGCCGTTCCATCAGCCGCTCGGACTGCTGGGCCAGCACCACCTGCGCGCCCCGCACCGCGAGCGCCCGCGCGGCGGACACCCCGAGCAGCCCGCCCCCGATCACGACCGCCCGCGCCCCCGGCCGCACCGCCCGCGACAACGCCAGGCAGTCGTCCAGGGTCCGGAACGCGTGCACGCCCCGGGGCAGTTCATGCTCGGGCGTGAACAGTCCACGCAACGGCGGAAGCACGGCATTGGACCCGGTCGCCAGCACCAGCGTGTCGTATGCGATCACCGAACCGTCGGCACAGGCCACGGTCCGCGCGTCCCGGTCGATGCCGGTGACCCGGCCCCGGACCAGCCCGGCGGGCTCCGGCAGCGCGATCACCTCGGCGCCGTACCGTCCGGCCAGCACCTCGGCGAGCAGCACCCGGTTGTACGGCGGGTGCTGCTCCTCGCCGATCAGCAGCGCGGGCACGCCCAGCTCGCCGAGGCGCCGGGTGAGGGTGACACCCGCGAGGCCGGCGCCGATCACCACCACACGCGTATTCGAGGTCATGCCACCGAGCGTGCGGTGCCGGTGTTACCCGGCCGCATCACCTCTGTTTCCCGCGAGGAACGCTGCCCTCAGTGGTAGCGGGACGTGGGTGTGAGGGAACGGCGGGCTATCGTCATGATCATGCCCGACATCACGCTGACCATGATTGTCCTGCTCTGCCTGGCCGCCCTGGCCGCCGGCTGGATCGACGCCGTGGTCGGCGGCGGCGGGCTCCTGCTGCTGCCCGTCCTCCTGCTCGGCCTGCCCGCCGGCACCCCGGCCGCGCACGCGCTGGGCACCAACAAGGCGGTGGCGATCGTAGGCACCACGGGCGCGGCGGTGACGTACGCGCGCAAAGCCCCCGTCGACGTCCGGCTCGCCGTCCGCATCGGCCTGGCGGCCCTGGCCGGCTCCTCCGGCGGGGCGTTCTTCGCGGCCGGCATGAGCACCGAGGTCCTCAAGCCGGTCATCATGGTGGTCCTGCTCGCGGTCGCGGCGTTCGTGATCCTCCGCCCGGCCTTCGGCACCGCCCCCGCCACCGGCCCGGCCACCCGCCGCCAGGTCCTCGCCGCGATCGGCCTCGCCGGCCTCGGCATCGGCTTCTACGACGGCCTGATAGGCCCCGGCACCGGCACCTTCCTCGTCCTGGCGCTCACCGCCGTACTCCACCTCGACCTGGTCACGGCCTCCGCCACCGCCAAGATCGTCAACTGCTGCACCAACGCCGGGGCGCTCGCCACCTTCGCCTGGCAGGGCGCGGTCCTGTGGCAACTGGCCGCCCTGATGGCCGTCTTCAACCTCGCCGGCGGCATGCTCGGCGCGCACACGGCCCTGAAGAAGGGCAGCGGCTTCGTCCGGATCGTGCTGCTGACGGTCGTCTTCGCCCTCGTGGCGAACATGGCGTACGAACAGTGGCTGGCCTGACCTCCACGGCTCACCGGCGACTGCCGGTCAGATGGGCGAAGACGACCACGTTCCCCCGATACCCGGTCCCGCGCGACCAGCCGCCCCCGCACGTGATGACCCGCAACTCGGCCCGCCCGGCACGCCCGTAGACCTTCTCGTCGGGAAAGTCCTCGGCGTCGTACACCTCCACCGCGTGCACGGTGAACACCGCCACCGACCCGTCCCGCCGGTCCACCTCCACCGTGCTGCCCCGCTTCAGCGCGCCGAGCCGGTAGAAGACGGCGGGCCCCCGCGCGGTGTCGACGTGCCCGGCGACGATCGCGGTCCCCGTCTCACCGGGCGTGGTGCCGGCCTCGTACCAGCCGGCGAGGTTGTCGTCCTCGGCGGGCGGCACGTCCAGGCTGCCGCCGGCGGTCAGTCCGAGGCCGGTCAGCGGGGCGCTGACGCGGATCGCGGGGATACGCACACGGTCGGGCGGGGAGGGCGGCAGCGGCGGTACCCCCGGCTCCTGCCGCCCGTGCCCGGCGCGGGCCTCGGCGGCGGAGGGCTGCGGCGGGGGCCCGGCCCCCGCCCCGCCCCACAGCAGCCAGGCCCCCGAGCCGAGGGCGAGGACGGTGACGCCCGCTATGACGGTGTTACCGACCCTGCGGCGCATGACGAGGACCCTTCTCCCTTCGCCCCGGGCCCCCTCCGGGCCGCGAGGGGCGTCGGACCCGGAGGGGGTGGGGAAGTGCGGTACCGGCGGACGGGCGGCGGAGGGTGCCCGTCAGATCCCGTCGCCTCTCGCCCGGCGATGCAGGAGCCAGGTACCGCCCGCGGCGGCGACGGCCAGAGCCGCCACACCGGCCGCGGTCTGCACGGGATCGGGGCCCAACGCGCCACCGACCCCCGTCTTCACGCTCCCCTTCGGATACACCTGAGCCCCCGCCGACAAGGTGACCACCAGATCCCCCGCCACCCGCTTCCCGCTCCCCGCACAGGTGGCGACGATCTCGTACGTCCCCGGCTGCGCACCCGGCGGCACCCGGAACCGGCCGGTCGTCGTCCCGGCCTCGCCGTCCGGCGCCAGCGTGAACGCCCCGGCCCCCACGGCACTGGCGTCCCCGGCCGCCGTACCGCCCTCCCCGCACGCCTCCGTGTCCACCGCCGCCCGGTCGCCCGGCACGACCGAGGCCGGCCGCAGCAGCAGCCCACCGGACGGATCGCCGGGTACGCCGCCGTACGCGGGCCCCGCGACGATCAGGCCGGTACCGGCCGCGGCGAGTGCGGTACCGGTCAGCAGGCGGGCGGTACGTCGCATCAGCAGTACTCCTTCGAGGTGGCCGGCTCGGGCTGTCGGTGACCCCTGCCCCTCCGAGGAAAAAGCCGGCACCTCCACTCCGCTCCCTGACCGAACGTCAGAATTACGGAGAACGGGTGCCTTCGTCTCCCGTTCCAGCAGGTCACGACCACGCCCCGAACGCGGGCCCGCCCAGGTGTGAACGGGTGACGGGTGACCCCTTGACCTCAACCAAACTTGAGCTACCAGGCTGCCCTCCATGAAGACAACGGACGCCCCCCTCCGCACCACCCTCGTCATCGGCAGCAACCGCCACGGCCGCTTCGCCCCCGTCATCGCCGACTGGCTCCTGGACCGCCTCCGGGCCCGCACCGACCTGACCCCGCAGGTCGTCGACGTCGCCACGACGCCCGACCTGCCGACCACCTTCGCCCGCTCCCCCGAGACGGACACCGCACTGGCCTCCATCACCCCGAAACTGGCGTCCGCCGACGCCTTCGTCGTCCTCACCCCCGAGTACAACCACTCCTTCCCGGCGGCCCTGAAGAACCTCATCGACTGGCACTACACGGAATGGCAGGCCAAGCCCGTCGCCCTGGTCACCTACGGCGGCCTGGCCGGCGGCCTGCGCGCCGCCGAGCATCTCCGTCAGGTCTTCGCGGAACTCCACGCCGTGACCGTCCGCGACACGGTCTCCTTCCACCACGCGGGCGCCGCCTTCGACGACGAGGGCCACCTGAAGGACCCGACCGCCCCGGACGCGGCGGCGAAGGTGATGCTGGACCAGCTGACGTGGTGGGGGAGGGCCCTACGGGAGGCGAAGCAACAGCACCCGTACGGCGCCTAGAACGACGACGGCTGTCGAACGAGCGGCCCCTCGACACTCAACGCCAAAGTGTTGACGTTCCTGAGCCGGGACCCTGCCCCCCTCCTCCCCCCCACGGAGAGCCGCTGAGCCGTCCCGGCGTGCCGCCGAGACGCCGACGCGCCTCCCGGACGCCGGGCACGACACAGCCGGCCCGACACCCGCGTGCGTCGGCCCCCGGCCACCTCCACACCGACGTTCACCTCCTGCGCGATGTCATCGGCCGGATCCCGGCGCACGCGCCGCCCCGCTCGTTCCCGGCCGCCGACGCGCCCAGGCCGAGGGCCGCTCACCCGCGGCGGGAATACCGGTGCGGGTGAGCGGCCCTCGGTGCGCGTCACGACGCCTGCGGGACGTTCCTCACAGGATTTCGATGGCGTTGACCTTCGGCGGACGGTTCGGGAAGTTGATCACCGTATTCCGCGCGATCTTCACCACGTCGCCGTTGTTGTCGTAGTACTTCACGTCGTTGTTCCCGGTGGAGATCTTGTCGACCCACCACCCGCCGAAGTTCGTCTTCCCGGCGTTCGCATAACAGTCCACGCTGTCAGTGCCGTTCATGTGGGACCAGATCTTCAGGAACGCCTTGTCGGGGTCGCAGGTGACCTTGTTGATCGCGTGCGCGGTCCCGGTCGGCCCGACCAGTGTGAACGCGGCAGCCGCGGCGACCGCCGTGGCCATGGCCCGCACGACGCTTTTCTTCTTCGAGCTCATGTTCTCTCCCAGAGTCGGATGCAGAACGGTGAATTCCGCTGCCAACTGTCCTGGCCTCCTCGGCGCGAGAACAAGACGTGCCGGGTCATACCACCCCTTCGGGTGGAGCACTGAAAGGAGAGGAATCATCCGGACTCCGAGTCGAGCTCCATGCCGCCTTCGCCAACCGCCGCCTGGAACAACACCCAGGCGGCCGGGCGGAGTCGAAGCGCGGCGCCGTCGGGGTCCTTCGAGTCCCGTACGGCGACGGTCATCGGCACGTTGGTGGCGACTTCGACGCACTCCGCCTCGGGATCGCTGTAGCTCGACTTGCGGAAGGCGGGCTCGGGCACGGCTCAGAGATCCTTCCGGAGACGGTGAAGGAACGCGACGGACGCTCGCTGGTCGAGGGACCGTTCGGCGATCAACTCGAACAGCTCATCGTAAGCGGCGGCTTCGCGGCCACCCTCCACCCACCTCTGTGCGAAGGGAGCCTCGACGTACACAACGTCCATAGCGCCGGGTTCGGCGAACGAGATGATGTTGAACGGCCCGTTCAGGCCGAAGTGCGTGCCCGCGTCGAACGGGAAGACCTGGACGGTGATGTTGGGCTGGTCGGCCGTCCGGCAGAGGTGATCGAGCTGGCCACGAGCCGTCTCCCGGTCGCCGGGCAAGTTGCGCAGCGTCGCTTCGTAGATCACCGCGCGGAACGTGAGCGGCGCGTCGCCGTACAGGCGCTGTTGTCGTGCTGTGCGGGCCCGGACGAAGTCCTCGTCGGACTGCTTCTTCATTGCTGCGGAGGAGATCCCGGTGCTCCTCAGCGCCCTCACGTAGTCGGCCGTCTGGAGCAGACCGGGGATGAAGGACGGCTGCCACGCCCTGATCATCGTCGCCGCGTTCTCCAGTGCGACGTACTCCTGCATGACCCCAGGGATCTTGTGGTCGTCCCACCAGCCCTTGGCCTTGCGGCGCTCGCGATCGACTCTGGCGAGCTCCAGCAACCCGCCGATGACGCGGGGGTCATGGACGCCGTACGTCTCGCACAGGGCACGGATGTCCGGGTCGCGTACGGGTACCCAGCCGGCCTCCAGCTTGGCCACCTTCGCAGTGGAGGCGGAGAGAGCCTTGGCGGCCTGCGGCTGGGTGAGGCCCGCAGCCGTACGCAGGGCGAGGAGCTCCGCTCCCAGTCTGCGGCCCAGAACGCTGGAGGTGCTGTTGCCCTGACGAGCCTGGCTAGCTGTCACCAACGGGTTACTCCTTCGCGGTTGTGCGGGGTCAGTCTGGGTCCGCGGAGGAGCCGCACGCAACACGATCGGTGGATATCTACCGGGAAGACATTGAACGAGAGTTGGCGCGTCGCTACCGTCCGGAACGGAGCGTGCACAGAAAGACGCCGCCTGGCTTCAGTCGGCGTCTCCAACCCCCGCCCGGAGGTGAGCGGATTGACCGCCCCCGAAGAACGACCCCTCCAGTACGACCGCCTCGACTACACCCCTCTCCCCAAGAGCGTCGCCCTCGCCCGCCACCGCGCGCAGCGCCTCGTCACCGAATGGGGTCACGCCGGCCTCGCCCCGGACGCCGCCCTCCTCGTCTCAGAACTGGGCGGCAACGCCGTACTGCACGGCTGTCTCCGTGACCGCCTCTTCCGCGTCGAACTCGCCCTGTTCGCCCGCCGTCTCCGCATCGACGTCTCCGACCCGAGGGGCGAACTGCTGCCGCGCCCCCGAGACGTCCCCGAGGACGAGACCTCCGGACGCGGCCTGCTCATCGTGGCGGCACTCGCCGACCGCTGGGGCACCATGACGCGGACCGTCGGCAAAAGCGTCTGGTGCGAGCTGGACGTCCCGCCCCCTACCGCACCGCGCCCTACCGAGCCGCCACGCCCTACCGCACCGCCTCCACCCGCACCGCACACACCTTGAACTCCGGCATCCGCGACGTCGGATCCATCGCCGGATTGGTCAGCACATTCGCACGCCCCTCACCCGGCCAGTGGAACGGCATGAACACCGTGTCCGGACGGATACCGGTCGTGATCCGGGCCGGGGCCACCGCCCGCCCCCGCCGCGACACGACCGCCACCGGGTCGCCCTCCGCCGCCCCCAGCCGCGCCGCCAGCCGGGGATGCAGCTCGACGAACGGCCCAGGCGCCGCCGCGTTCAGCTCGTCCACCCGCCGGGTCTGGGCGCCCGACTGGTACTGCGCCACCACCCGCCCGGTGGTCAGCAGCACCGGGTACTCCTCGTCCGTCTCCTCCGCCGCGGGCCGGTGCGCGACCGGCACGAACCGCGCCCGCCCGTCCTCCGTGGCGAACCGGTCGAGAAAAAGGCGCGGGGTGCCGGGGTGAACCTCGGCGTCCCCGGCCGGACACGGCCAGAACACCCCACCCTCCTCCGCCAACCGCCCGTAACTGATCCCGGAGTAGTCCGCGACCCCGCCCGCACTCGCCCGCCGCAGTTCCTCGAACACCTCCTGCGGATCGGCCGGGAACCCCTTCTCCACCCCCAGCCGGTCGGCCAGCTCGTGCAGCACCTCCAGGTCGCTGCGGACCCCGTCCGGCGGCGTGATCGCCCGGCGCCGCAGCAGCACCCGCCCCTCCAGACTGGTCGTCGTCCCCGTCTCCTCCGCCCACTGCGTCACCGGCAGCACCACGTCCGCCAGTTCCGCCGTCTCCGACAGCACCACGTCGCACACCGCCAGGAAGTCCAACGACCGCAACCGCGACTCCACATGGGCCGCCCGCGGCGCCGACACGACCGGGTTGGACCCCATGAGCAACAGCGACCGCACATCCCTCCCCAGCGCGTCCAGCAACTCGTACGCGCTGCGCCCCGGCCCCGGCAGCGACTCCGGATCCACCCCCCACACCTCGGCCACATGCCGCCGCGCCGCCGGATCGGTCAGCTTCCGGTAGCCGGGCAACTGGTCGGCCTTCTGCCCGTGTTCGCGCCCGCCCTGCCCGTTGCCCTGCCCGGTCAGACAGCCGTACCCGGAGTACGGCCGCCCGGCCCGCCCGGTAGCCAGGCACAGGTTGATCCACGCGCCCACCGTGTCCGTGCCCTTGGACTGCTGCTCGGGCCCGCGCGCGGTCAGCACCATCGCCGCCTGAGGCGCGCAGAACATCCGCACGGCCTCCCGCAGCTCCGGCACCGGAACCCCGGTGATCCGCTCCACGTACTCCGGCCAGTGCGCCATCGCCGCCGCCCGCGCCTCCTCCCAGCCGGAGGTCCGCTCGGCCACGTACGCCTCGTCGACCCGCCCCTCCGCCACCACCAGGTGCAGCAGGCCCAGCGCCAGCGCCAGATCCGTACCCGGCCGGGGCGCCAGGTGCAGGTCGGCCTGCTCGGCCGTCTTCGTGCGGCGCGGATCGACGACGATCAGCGTGCCGCCGTTCTCCTTCAGCTCGCGGAAGAAGCGCAGCGACGGCGGCATGGTCTCGGCCGGATTCGAACCGACCAGGATCACACAGCCCGTCCGCGGAATGTCCTCCAGCGGAAACGGCAGCCCCCGGTCAAGCCCGAACGCCTTCGTACCGGCCGCCGCCGCCGACGACATGCAGAACCGCCCGTTGTAGTCGATCTGCGAGGTCCCCAGCACGACCCGCGCGAACTTCCCCAGCGCGTACGCCTTCTCGTTGGTCAGCCCGCCCCCGCCGAGCACCCCGAGCGCGTCCGCGCCGTGCTCCGCGCGAATCGACCCGAGCGCCCCGGCGATCCGGTCCAGCGCCTCGTCCCACCCCGCCTCGACCAGCGTCCCGTCCGCCGCCCGCACCAGCGGCGACGTCAGCCGCACCCGCGAGGACAGCACCGCCGGCGCGGTCCGCCCCTTGCCGCACAGCGCACCCCGGTTCACCGGGAAGTCCACCCGCTCGGAGACCTCCACGGTCCCGTCGGCGGCCGGCGTCAGATTCATCCCGCACTGCAGGGCGCAGTACGGGCAGTGCGTCGGCGTGGGTGTCGGCGTCGCGATGTTCTGCATGTCACCCACAGTGCGGCGCGCGTGTTACGCGGCCCGGCGGCTCCCTGTTACGCGGCCGGGACGGCGACCTCCCCGCCACCCCGGCCCCGCCGTGAGGTCAGCGGCCGGCGGCCTCCAGCGCCCGCCGCACCCCCGGCTCCTTCGGCCCGAGGAAGTGCGGGTCGGGCTCGAACACCACGTCCAGCGCCGCCTTCCCCGCCGCGAAGATCTCCCGTACGGCCCCGTAGTACCAGGTCAGGTCGTGCCTGTCCGCCGCCCCGACGCCGTACGACGTCACCCCCGCCGCCTCGCACAGCGCCACCGCCCGCCGGAGGTGGAAGCCCTGGCTGATGAGAACGGCCCGGTCGACCCCGAAGATCTTCTTCGCGCGCACGCAGGAGTCCCAGGTGTCGAACCCCGCGTAGTCGCTGACGATCCGCGCGTCGGGCACCCCGTGCCGGACCAGGTACGTCCGCATGGCGTCCGGCTCGTCGTACTCCGCACGGCTGTTGTCCCCGGTGACCAGGACCACCTCGATCCGGCCCGCCCGGTACAGCTCGGCCGCCGTGTCCAGCCGGTGCGCCAGGTACGGCGACGGCTCGTCGTCCCACAGCCCGGCGCCGAAGACGACGGCCACGCCGGTGCGGGGCACGTCGTCCACGGCACGCAGCCGGTCGTCCGTCACCAGGCGCAGCCACGCCCCTGGCAGCAGCGCCAGTACACACACCACCACCACGGCCTGCGTCAGCCGCCGCCACCCGGCCCGGGTACGCGGCAGCCGCGGTCGCCACCGTCTGTGCATCGGGCTCCCTCCCAAGACGACCCATGACGGCCCTCACGGTCC
>NZ_JAGGOO010000199.1 GCF_018614415.1 Streptomyces sp. ISL-12 | reverse complement strand
CAGCGCCCGGGACTGCGGGCCGCGTATCTAGCGTCCGGGATTGCGGGCGTGGGTGAGCGTCTCCCAGGAGACGGAGAGGTCGTCGGTGCCGGCCGGGCGGGTGCCGGCGGCGAGCTTGTGCGCGGCGGGGACGGGGACGTCGAGGCGGTTCTCCAGGTGGTTGAGGGCGACCTCCAGGTCGGGCCCGAGATTCCGCTCGACCTCGCCGCCGCACAGCCAGGCCGGCGCGGTGTCCGCCCGCTGCTGGCGGGCGTGCAGCGCGAGGGCGGCCTTCAGCCGGTCCTTCACCTCGGCGTAGAGGTCGACGCCCTGGTGCCAGGCGGTCTCGGCGATGTGGGCGGTGGCGGCGATGGAGTGGCCGACGTGGGCGAAGTCGCGGCAGGTCTCCTGGGTGACGCCGTCCTTGTACGTCTTCTGCTGGTGCCAGTACGAGACCAGCCGTTCGCGGGTGGCGATGCTGCTGCCCGCCGGGGTGAACGGCAGCTTGCCGTCCTTCTCCAGGTAGAAGTAGGCGGGGACGCGGTCGCGGAAGCGGCGCAGGGCGTGGTCGAAGGTCTTGTGGTCGTTCAGGAAGACGGCGGCGGAGATCGCGCCGTCGGTGGCGATCAGGTCCTGGTGGCCGTTGCGGTCGGGGACCTTCTTCGTCAGCCGGGGCAGGTGGGCGGTGCGCAGCATGTCCTCGAACCGCCGCACCCGGTCGTCCGGCCAGCCGGCGCCCGGGGTGTGCCGGACCAGTTCGGCGGCCCGCGCCCAGGTCGACGCGGTCCACCCGGCCTGGAGCCCGGCGTTCTCCCCGGTGTGCTCCTTGAGCTTCCCGGACCAGGCGTCCATGATCTGCCGGGCCTTCTCCGCGTGGGGCCGCTTCCCGGTGACCGAGAACAGGAGGGCCTGCGTGTACGCGGCGATGGCGTCCTCGCGCTCCTCCTCGCACCCCCGGCCCGCCTTCTTCCCGGCGGGACAGTGGACCGTCGCGAAGGGCCGCGCCCGGTGCCGGTAGGACCCGTACCTGCTGTCCCGCATGGCCAGGTACGCCGAGAGCCACGGCTGCCGCCCGGCGGTCGTGTTCTTCCGTACGGTGTCCAGCTGGGCCTGGCTGACCAGCACGCCGGGGTGGGTGAACTCCGCGTCGGCGGGCAGCGCCCGCGCCATCGCCCGGCCGGACTCCTGACCGCACCCGGCGCCGGCCGCCCCGACCAGGACCGCCGCCACCAGCGCCGCCGCCCGCCTGCGCACCGCTGTCCTCATGCCCACCTCCGCGTCGTCGGTCACTGGCAGCGTGCCGGTGCGGGCGGCGGGGCGCATGGCGGGTTGGGCCGATCGGCCGTGCGGTCAGCTCAGCAAGTGACGGTTGGGCTCCTTGGCGCGGGCCTCGTACTCGGGGAGTACGACGACCTGGGCGCCCTGCGCGGCCAGCACCCCGCTCCCGTCCGCCCCGGTGACGAACGTGTCCGGCTCCCGCCAGGCCGTGACCACCCGGCGGACGCCCGCGTCGAGGATGAGCCGGGCGCAGGGCGCGGGCCGGGAGGCGCGGCGGGCGCAGGGTTCGAGGCTGCTGTAGACGGTGGCGCCGGCGAGCCTCGGGTCGGCCTGGCTGAGCTTGGCGAGGGCGGCCTCCTCGGCGTGCGCCACGGGGTCGTTCCCCTCCCGTGAGTGGCCGCGCGCCAGTTCGGTGCCGTCGGCGGCGACCACGACCGCGCCGACGCTGAACGCCGTCGTCGAGGGCGGGCACAGCGCCGCCAGCTCGCAGGCGAGGGCGAGCCAGTGCCGGTCGGCCGCGGTGGGGGTGGTGCCGGTGCCGGGCGCGGTGGGCACGTAGCGCATGAGGACGACGTCCTCGATCTGCCGGGTCTCGACCAGGCGGAGGCGTCCGCGCTGGTAGTCGCCGGGGCCGAAGAGTCGGGGCGCGGCCGGGTCACCGACCAGCAGCGGGGCGAGGACGAGCTGGAGTTCGTCGGCGAGGCCGGCGCGCAGGAGTTGCGTGTGGACGGTTCCGCCGCCCTCGACCATGAGCCGGCGTACGCCGTGGTGGTCGTGCAGGTACGCGAGTACGGCGGGCCAGTGGAGGTCGGGCCCGAGCGGGACGACGCCGGCGGCGATGTGGAGGGCGCGGGCCCGCTCGGCCCCCTGGTCCGTGGTGAGGAGGACCTTCTCCCCGCCGGTGTGCCAGAAGGCGGCGGCCGGGTCCAGCTCGCCGGAGCCGCTGACGGTGACCTTCAGCGGGAACTCCGGCTGCCCGGCGGCGAGGCGGGCGGCGCGGCGCTCGGCGGAGTTGACCAGCAGCCGGGGGTTGTCGGCGCGGATCGTGCCGGCGCCGACGAGGATCGCGCCGGCCCGGGCCCGTTCCCCGTCGACGCGGTCGAAGTCGGCCGGGGAGGAGAGCAGCAGGCGGTCGGGGCCCGTGTCGTCCAGGTAGCCGTCGAGGGAGACGGCGGCGGAGAGGAGGACGTACGGACGGGACATCGGCGCGGTCCTTCGGTGCACTGGGGGACGGCTGACTCGGCTCGGCTCGGCGGCAGCCGCTCCGGCACCATCCTCGCCCATCCCCCGCTCCCGCCGGGAGCGTCCGGCGGCGGTGGGAGGGCGCGCCGCCCCTGTCCACCCGTCCCGGCACCCCATTCCAGAGGGACGACGTCCTGGCAGGTCAGAGGCTGTTCCAGCGTTCCAGCGTCCCTCAGTGGCGGGCATCCGTGGCGGCCGGGACGGATCACGGCGCAAGCTGCGGTCAGGTCAGCAACCCGCCGACCGAAACGACCGACTTCAGCAGTCTGGAGAATCCGATGCGCTCGCGTCTCGCCACCCGTTCCGCCCGTCTCGTCCTCGCCGCCGCCGCGGCCGCCGTCGCCCTCACCGGCGCCGCTGCCACCGCCGCCGTCGCCGGCACCGGGGCCAGCGCCGCCCCGCGGGTCTGCACGACCAGCGACCTGACCTTCAAGGTCACCGCCGAGACCCAGGCGGGCGGCTACGACCTCGTCACCGCCAAGGCCAAGCGCGGAGTGACCTGCACCCTGGAGGGCCTCTACCCCTCCGCGTCCTACGGCTCCTCCATCGACACCGAGGTGTCGCCCATCGAGCAGAGCGTCGGCGAGGACATCGTCCTGTCCGGCTCCAAGGCCGCCTACGCCGGCATCAACCCCAAGACCACGAACACCGACGGCGGCATCCAGTTCGACCAGATCCACCTGTCCCTCCTGGGCGACGAGCTGAACGCCGTGACCCTCGCCCTCCCGCACACCGTCACGGTCGACCAGCCCGTCGCCACGAACTGGCACGCGGACAAGGCGGACGCGGTGCCGTTCGGGGGCTGATCCGGGCGCCAGGCCCAGCCGTGTACGCCGACGCGAGCCCGTCGGCAGCGGCTGGGCAAAGCGGAAGGGACCTGCGACTCCGGTCCACGTACGGCCGGTTCACCGGGGCCGGGCGGGCGGAGCCCTGACGAGAGTCGGTCCTGGCCCGTCGGCCGGGCAAGGGCCCTGACAGTCGGCGATCGTGCGGGGCGGGGCCCGGGCCGACCGATCCGGTCTGGGCGCCGCACAGCGGTTGACGGCCCCCGGCCCGCGTCCGTAGGCCCTGTGGGACTGCGGCGCCGCCGCACTCCTCCCCCGCTGACATCACGGCCCCGTCGCCCTCGGGGCCGTTTCGTCATACCCGGCTGCCGCAACGCGCAGAGCCACCTCGACACCGGCACAGCAGAACGGCCCCGGCCCTACTCTGGACAGTGCGACCCGCACCGAGAGAGGCGAGGCCATGCCCTCTGCTGCCACCCCGGACCCATACGCCGACCCACTCGTCTTCGGACAGCGACTCCAGATCCTCCGCACCCGACGCGGACTCACCCGCGACCAGCTCGGCGGACTGGCCGGCCGCTCAGGATCCTGGGTGAAAGGCGTGGAGACCGGCCGGCTGAAGACGCCCAAGATCGACGTAGTGCTTCGACTCGCCGAAATCCTCAGAGTCCGGGACCTCTCCGACCTCACGGGGAACCAGTCCGCGCCCGTCGATCTTTTCACTGGCCCCGGCCACCGACGCCTGCCCGAAGTGAAGGCAGCCGTCGATGCCTTTCCGCTCGGCGCCCGACAGGAGGCTCCGCCGGCCGCGCACCTGCGGGTCCGCCTTGCGCGCGCGTGGTCGGCCCGCCACTCGGCTCCCCACCACCGCGATGTGATCGGCGCGTTGCTTCCGGACCTGATCCGGGACACCCAAGCAGCGGTGCGACAGGCTGAGACGAGCGCGGACCAGCGGGCAGCGCACGCAGTCCTCGCCGAGGTCTACTCTGGCGCAGTTCTTCGTGGCATACCAGCCGGACGCCGCGCTGCTGTGGCGCGTTGCCGAGCGCGGCCTGATCGCCGCGCAGGAGTCTGAGGACCCACACGCCATCGGCGTCGCCGCGTGGCTCGCCGCACAGGCCCACCGGGACTCGGGTCCGGCACATTTCGATGCGGCCGACGAGGTCACGCAGCAGACCCTTGCCTTCCTGGAGCCGCTCCTTCCCGACGCCTCCGACGACGTCCTGGCCATCGTCGGTGCGCTGACATTCGAGGCCGGGTACACGGCGGCTCGCCGCGGCGAGACGGGCACAGCGTGGCGGTACTGGGACAAGGCCCGGAACCTGGCGACGCGGCTTCCGGAGGAGTACTACCACCCCGTCACCAGCTTCTCCCAAGCCATCATGGGTGCCCATGCCGTCACCGTCGCAGTGGAACTTCACCACGGCGGAGAGTCCGTTCGGCAGGCCGCCGCAGCGGACGCCGTACTCATCCCGTCCCGGCCTCGCCGGGCCCGCCACCGGATCGAGGAAGCTCGCGGCTACCACCTCGACGGCCAACCCGACTCCGCTCTTGCCGCGCTGGCGCAGGCACACGAAGCCGCTCCCGAGACGATCAGGTACAACGGCTACGCGAAGCGGATCGTGCTGGAGGAGACAGAGGCGAAGAGCCCGGCGCGACGCCGCCGCGCTTCGGAACTGGCGGTGAAGCTGGGGCTTCTCGCCGCGTGAAAGAGGGGGCACAAACTGTGCCCCTGCCGCATCGGCCGGGCTTCTACGGTTGCGCGTGTGAGACGGAACACGCCGACCGTGGAGGTCTCGACCATGCCGCGTGAAGCCGCGCACCAGCGCGCCGCACAACCGGCCCTCCGACCAGTTGAGGCGCAGACCGATGCCGTGGTGCACGCAGCTGCCGACCGGCAGTTGACCGCCGAGAACTGGCTGCTCTCCGCACACCCGTCCCACCGGCGGGCCCGAGCGGAGTGGAAGACCCACGGCGTGGCCATGCTCCCTCTCGGCGCCCTCTTCTCAGCGGCGCGTATCCCCGGCCGCCTCGTCCAGGCCGTCGCCGCAAGCACCGATCCACTCGATATCGATGCCGTCCTGGACGAGGTACTCGGCGGTGGCCCGGTCATTTGCGACGTCTGTGGCCCGCGCTACTACTCGCTGGTACCCGCGAGCGTGCCGAAGACGTGGCAGCGGGCTGCCGAGGACTGGCGGAGCCAAGTGGTCGAGTGCCTCGGGCAGGGCACGTACCCGGGAGTACCGCGGCTGGACGCCGTGTCCTTCCCTCACGTGGGCGCCAGGGCCTACTGGTCAGTGCCCATGGAGTCGATGGCCTCTCTGTGCAGACCACTCGCGGTCGCCCGCCTCATCGCCGCCGGAGTGCACGAGCTGAATGAAGACCGGTCACCATGGCCCGCGGATGCTCCGCTCACGTCGCGACAGCCCACCGGAGACGGGCCCGACCGGGGCAGCACCCGACTCGACGGTGCCCGGCTGGTGCCGACACTCCCGGCCGCAGGCCACGCCCAGCGGCCTTGACGGCGCCCGCGGCACTCTGCCGAAGACGTCGAACACGGGGCGTGGCGAGTGCCTAGACTGGCCGCTTCGCACGGAGAGGACCACGATGCGCCCTGAAAGCTTTGTCCCGTTTGTCATGGACTGCATCAAGAACACGCCCGGGGTGGCGCGCGTGCAGACACTTGAAGAGGCGGGCATCACCACATACCCGTTCGGCTTCGTCGTGGCCGTCGGCTCCAACGAGGTGCAGTGGCAGGTCACCGGCCAGCTCGCCGACGGCGAGAAGCACGACACCCCCACCGCCGATGTCGACGGCGGCCCCGCCCCTTGGACGGACAGCACCGTCCAGGACGGCGGCGAGGAGTGGCTCGCGGCCGTGATCGGCCGGGCCGAGGCGCCGCAGATCGCCGCCATCGCCCGGTGGTCCACCAAAGAGGGAAGCCGTCCCGACCACGTCGGAGTGACCGTCACCTTCCACAACGGTGCCAAGGCATTCGTCCGGCGCATCTGAGACCTCCGGCGCGTCCCGAACCCGAGCGCGGCGGAGAGCACCACACATCAGCATCATCCCGTCGAGCGGAGAGCTGATCATGTGTGAACACCGAAACGGACACCGATTCGATCCCGGCCAGTGCTCATCCGCCTGCTCCGTCTGCGGCGCCTGGGTCGGCGCCGAGCCCGGAGAGCCCGCCGCGTACCACCAGACCCCCGGCACTCGCGAGACTTGCCCGGGCAGCGGCCAACCCACCGTCTGATCCATCCGTGCCGTAGCGCTCTGCGGCCTCGGCGAACGTCCTGTCGACCGGGGCCGCTCCGCGACCACACGCAAGGAGGAAACGGATACGCCCCCAGCTCGAACTACCTCTGAACTGGGGGCGGACCAGTAGGCCCTGTGGGACTCGAACCCACAACCAATGGATTAAAAGTCCTGGTGGGGGCGTGGTGGATGGTTCCGGGCGGTTCTTCAGTGTCCGGAACTACCAGGTCAGAACACATTGGCTATGAGGTGAGATCCGCGTCGTGACGACTCGTGCCTCACTGTCCGCTCACGCATCGCTCACGCAGGAAGGGCTGCTGACCAGTACGTTCGCTCTTTGTGTGCCGCTCGGCCGGGTCAGATGCTCGTCCAAGCATCGATGAAGGCGCTTCGTCCGGCGGGATCGGCCGGCTTGTGGTTCGCGTGCAGGACGCGCCAGGCGGTGAGTTCGAGGTCCCGGAGCCAAAGTTCGCCGATGACCTGTGTTTTGAGGTCCGGGAGGTGGTCGGACTCGATGAGTGCCTGGCCGATCACCTCTGCGGCTGCGACGCGCTGGGGAGGTGTCATCTCGTCGACGGCCGAGAGGATCTGTCCGGCCAGACCGGTTCCTTCTCCGGCCAGCGAACGCAGCACCAGTTCCTTGATGTTGGTCGGCAGCAGGTAGGCCGTGCCCGAGGACCTCCACAGGTCCGACCAGAAGCGTTCTCCTGCCTCGGAAGGGGCGGGGAGCGCGGCCAGCAGTCCGAGAAGGTGCGCGGTGGCCGCGTAACCATCGGAGTGAGCCGCCGCGAGGACCGCGATGCCGGCGACACGCTCCACGTCGAGACGGCCGGTTTCGAGCTGTGGGGGTAGTCCCAATCTCAGTTCCAGCTGATGTGCGAGGGGGGCGGATGCGTGGGAGCGGAACTCGGGAAGCATCGGCGGTCCTTGGCGTAGGTGAGCGGAGGTACCCGATCGGGAGCCTTGATCGTTCCCATGGGCCAGTCGACTTACACGGCTCCCGCAGGCCCAGTTGGAGCAGGTCGCCGGCGTCTGCGCTCTCCTGATGGCCGAGCAGGGCCGTCCGGTGATGCCGGCCTGACGTTACGAGACCGACCTCCGGGGATGCTGCTACGGGCAGGCTTTTAGCATGATCGGATGGTTGCCGATGATGCTCAGAAATCCGAGACGGGACGGGAAGTTGTGTCTGGGGAGGCCGTAGCCGGTCTCCCCGGCGGATCACATCATGGCAGTGCCGAGGAAAAGCCTCACCCGGTTGCCGATCTGGTCGAGTGGGCGGCCGACCTGGTCGAGCCGGTCAAGCCGAAGCTGCGTGGCTGGCTCCATGCCGCGATGGTCCCCGCCTCGTTGAGCGCCGGCATCGTCCTTGTCTGCCTGGCCCGGACCCAGCAGGCGGCCCTGGCCTGCACCGTGTACTCCGTCACCGCCTGGCTGCTGTTCGGGACGAGCGCCGTCTACCACCTGGGTACCTGGGGGCCACTGGGCGAGGCCGTTCTGCGTCGCCTCGACCACGCCAACATCTTTTTGATCATCGCCGGCACCTGCACCCCTCTGGCCGTGGTGCTCCTCCCCCCTGACCGGCGTGCCCTGCTGCTGTGGATCGTATGGTCGGGCGCGCTGGCCGGCATAGTTTTCCGCGTCCTGTGGGTCAACGCTCCCCGCTGGCTGTACACCCCCTGCTACCTGGCCCTGGGGTGGGCACCGGTGCGTTACCTGCCCGACTTCCTGCACACCGGCGGAGCGGCCGTAGTCACACTGATAGTCACCGGCGGTCTCCTGTACAGCGCGGGCGCGGTGGTCTACGCCGTCCAACGCCCCGACCCCTCACCTCGCTGGTTCGGCTACCACGAGGTGTTCCACGCTCTGACCGTGGCGGCCTTCACCGCGCACTACATCGCCATCTCTCTCGCCGCCTACTGACCACAGCAGCGGGCGCATTCACTCCTGCGGCAGTGGTGCTGTCGCCGCGCACGCGGCCCGGTCAGCAACTGCGGCGTACGGGGGGCCTGGAGCGGAGAGGGAGACGAACGTTGTCTCGCGTCAGTTGGTGAGGAGGGCGAGATCTACCCGGACGTTCGGGTGTGGAGCAGGCCGGCCGCCTCACCCGCTGTGGCGGCGCCGCGACCGTGGCCGGAGGCCGTGCCGGTGGAACCGTTCGGCCACGAGGACCGTCCCTGCACGCCACGGCCCGGCCGTGCGCGGGTGTGATGGCCCGCCGATACCGGCGGGCCCGCTCACCTCAGGCCGCGGCCGATGGACTGGGCGATCCGCCGGCGCGGCGGTATTCGGCGTTGATGCGCTGGGCTTCTTCGAGTTGGTCTTCGAGGATGATGATCCGGCATGCGGCCTCGATCGGGGTGCCCCTGTCGACGAGCTCACGCGCGCGGGCCGCGATGCGCAGTTGGTAACGGGAGTAGCGGCGGTGTCCGCCCTCGGAGCGCAGTGGTGTGATCAGTCGTGCTTCGCCGATGGCTCGGAGAAAGCCGGGAGTGGTGCCGAGCAGCTCGGCGGCCCGGCCCATCGTGTAGGCGGGGTAATCGTCGTCGTCGAGACGGCCTAGCGACTCGTCTGCTGTCATCTCACCTCTCTGTGGAACGCGTGGAGGGGCCTTGGTGCCGTACG
>NZ_JAGGOO010000019.1 GCF_018614415.1 Streptomyces sp. ISL-12 | reverse complement strand
CGGTGGGGGACCTCCGGTGGGCCGGGGCGGCGCGGGGGCGCCCCGGCCCTGGTTCCGCGCGGGGTCAGCGCAGGCGGCCGGCGCCCGCGCCGCGGTCGACGAGGGCGGGGACGGCCTTGGCCGGGTCCACCTTCGTCCGCAGCTGCGGCGTCCAGCCCGCGCCGGAGGTGAGGGTCTCGGCCGGGATCTCCGCGTTGTGCACGGCGATCAGGTCCACCGGCTTGCCGTTGACCCGGTTGTGGGCGGCGGTGACCGGCGCCTCGCTCCACTTCTTCAGCACCTTGGCGGCGCTGATCCCGTCCGGCAGCGTGAACGCGTTGTACTCGGCGACCAGCGCGGACTCCTTGCCGACGCCGAAGCTGTAGGCGTAGTCCTCGTTCGCCACGAAGTGGTTGTCGTAGACGTCGACCTGGCCGAAGCGGACCCGGGGCGCGCGTTCGACGAGGTCCTTGAACAGGTTGTGGTGGAAGGTCGCCTTCAGGTGCCCGCGGTCGCCGGCGGCCGTGGACTCGCTGTCGCTGTTGCCGATCAGGATCGTCTTGTCGTGGTCGGTGAAGACGTTCCAGGAGGCGGTGACGTAGTCGGCGCCGCGCACGATGTCGAGCTGCCCGTCGTGCTGCTGGTACAGCATGCCGAAGTAGGTCGGGGCCGCGCTGTCGGGGTGCTCGCCGTCGGTGAACGTGTTGTGGTCCAGCCAGACATGGGTGGAGCCGTACACCACCGTGCTGTCGTACTCGCTGTTCCAGTTGCCGGTGTCGCCGTCCGTCGGGTCCCACTGCGGGAAGCAGTCGACGGGGCTCTCGAAGGTCAGGTTGCGGACGATGACGTTGTCCACGCCCTTGATCTGGAGGCTGGCGCCCTTGATCCCGGCGTTCCGGCCGACGCCGATGATGGTGGTGTTCGCCGGGACGCTCGCCTTGATGGCCTGGCTCTGCTGAGCCGCGGAGGCCCGCCGCAGTCCCTCGGGGCTGTCGTCGGGTTCGGCGCTCAGGTCGGTGTCGTAGCCCCAGGTCGCCGGGTCGTACGCGGCCAGGTAGGCGTCGAAGTCGTAGCCGGGCACGGCGAACGCGTCGCAGCCCTCGGCTACGGCGTCGATGGTGCCCTTGACCTTGATGATGCGGGGCGCGGTCCCGTCCGCCGCCAGGGCCGCCTTGAACTCGGCCCAGGTCGTCACGGTGTACACGTGCTCCGCGTCGGCGGCGGCGCCCCCGGTCGTCCCGGTGCCGTACGCGGCCCAGCCGTCGTTGGCGGACAGCGTCTGCCGGGCGGGGCCCCGGTGCTGGGGGCGGGCCTCGGCGCCGGCGGCGGTCAGGCCCACCACCAGGGCGGTGCAGCCGGCCAGCGCGGCACCCTTTCCTATGACGTGCCCATGCCATCTCTGTGTCTGCATGTGTGCGGCTCTCCTCGGATACGTCGTGTCAGGCTTCGGGCCAGCTGATCCAGGACGCGGGGATCTCCGCGTCCAGGCGGCGCGCGTCACGGTGTCCCAGCACCCGGGTGCGCAGCAGTTCCCGCACCACGAGCCGGGCCACCTCGATCGCGCCGGGCGGGTTGAAGTGGGTGTTGTCCTGCTCGGTGGCGGTCCAGTTGAAGTACGTCTTGGTCCTCTCCACGCCGAGCCGCTGCCACAGCGCCAGCGACAGCGCCTGGACGTCCAGCAGCGCCACGCCCTCCTCGGCGGCGAGCGCCCGCATGGCCGCCGGGTACTCCCCGTGGCTCGGCAGCGCGGTCCCCGCCGCGTCGAACCGGCGCCGCTCGACGGGGGTGGCGAGCACCGGCCGGACACCCCGCGCCCGAGCCCCGTCGACGTACAGCCGCAGATACTCCTGGTACGTCGTCCAGGGCTCGGTCCAGCGGGTGGGGTCCTCGCTCTTCTCGTCGTTGTGCGCGAACTGGATCAGCAGGAAGTCGCCGGGCCGGACCACCGAGAACACGGCGTCGAGCCGTCCCTCGTCCACGAAGCTCTTGGAACTGCGCCCGTTGACGGCGTGGTTGGCGACGGCGAGGTCCGCGCGCAGGAAGAAGGGGGCGGCCATCCCCCACCCGGTCTCGGGCGCGGCGTCGGCGTACTTCTGCGCGGCGGTGGAGTCCCCGGCGATGTGGAGGGTGCGGGGACGACGGCCGCCGGCCTGCGCGGTGCCCGTGGCGGCGAGGGCCAGGGGGACGGCGGCGAGGGCGGCCGAGGTGACTTGTCTTCGGCTGACTGACACTCCGGTTCCTTCCAGAGGGGTGAGCGGCGAGCCGCCCGGGGGCGCGGGGTGCGCGAGCGACCGCGGACGGCCCGCACCCCGCGCACCACGGACCGTCCGACGGTGAAAGCCGGTGCTACCCCTTCTGCTCGTTCCACTCGGCCTGCGCCTCGTTGAGCTGGTCGGCCACCGTGTCCAGGAAGTCCTTCGCGCTCATCTTGCCGAGCAGCACCTTCTGGAAGTTCGGCTCGTTGTCGGCCTTGGAGATCGTGTTCCAGTCCGGCAGGTAGTACGGCAGCTGCACGATCGTCGTCGAACCGTCCGACAGCGCCTGGGCGGCCAGCTTCGTCGGCTCCGACTCCGAGACCCACCCGTCCTTCGCCGCGTCGGTGTTGGCCGGCACCTGGCCCGCCGACTCGTTGAACTTCGAGTTCGCCTCGTGCGAGACGGCGTACTCGATGAACTTCCAGGCCGCCTCCTTGTTCTTGGAGCTCTTGAACACGCCGAGCCCGTCGACCGGGTTGGAGACCTGCACCCGCTTGCCGCCGGGTCCGACCGGCTGCGGGATGCCGCGGAACTTGTCCTCGCCGAACGCCTTCACATGGTCCTGGTAGGAGCCCAGGTTGTGGTTGAGCATGCCGATCGTGCCCGAGTCCCACTGGGCGACCATCTTGGTGAAGTCGTTGTTGAGGTCGGCGGCCGGCGTGACCTTCTTGTAGAGCGCGGCGTACTTCTCCAGCGCCGCCACGTTCTTCGGGTCGTTGACGGTGGTCTTCTCCCCGGCGGCGTCCCAGAAGGAGGTGATCCCGGACTGCCCGTACATCGCGTCGAGGGCCTGGGCGACGGAACCGGCGCCGCCGCGGATGGTGTACCCGAACTCGTTGTCGCCGGCGTCGGTGAGCTTGTCGGCGGCCTCGAAGAAGGCGTCCCAGGACGAGGGCTCCTCCAGTCCCGCCTTCTCGAACAGGTCGGTGCGGTAGTACAGCACACCGTTGTTGGCGGAGGTCGGCACCGAGTACAGCGTGCCGTCGCCGCCGCCGGCCGCCTTCAGCGACTCGACCATGTCCTCGTTGAGCTTGCCGTTCAGGGAGGAGTCCGCGAGCCGGTCGTCCAGCGGCTCCAGCGCGTTCTGCGCGGCGAACCCGGCGAGCATGGCCGCGCCGACCCCGCCGACGTCGGGCAGCCCGCCGCCCTGGATGGACGTGTCGACCTTCGACTGGTACTCGGTGGAGGCGATGCCGACGTACTCGACGTCGATGTCCGGGTTGGCCTTCTCGAAGTCGGCGATGATCTCCTTCCAGATGTCGGTGCGGACACCGCCGTTGTTGTCCCAGAAGACGATCTCCCCCTTGCCGCTGCCCTCGGCCCCCTCGCTGCCGCCCGTGCCGCTGCCGTCGTCCCCGCAGGCGGTGGCGGTCAGCGCGAGTACGGCCCCCAGGGCGACGACGGCCGGTGTCCGGCGCCTGCCGGTGCTGCTGCGCATGCTGATCTTCATGAGTCGGCTCTCTTCTTCTGGATCAGGCTGGATGAAGCGGAGTGGAGCGGAGTGCTGGACGTACGGACGTGCTGAACGCGTGGGGGGAGTCAGTGGACCCCGATCCGCCGCTGCGGACCGGAGAAGCGCTCGACCAGTGCCGGGACGGCCGCCGCCGGGTCGAGCCGGTAGGTGTAGAAGTCGCCCGGCTCGAAGGCGTCGCCCCAGGTGTCGTGCCGGCCGGTGGTGTTCTCGGTCACCGAGCCGCGCTGCACCAGTTCGGCGGTGGCGTCCGCCTGGTAGGGGTGCTGGACACCGTCGTAGTAGCTGTTCTCGATGACCATCCGGGTGGCGCCCCGCGCCCAGTTCCCGTAGGTCCAGACGGGGTCGCCGTCGGCCACCTGGGCCGACAGGTAGTTGTTGTAGAGGTGCGCGTAGGCGCAGTTGTCGGCGGACGGGTTGCGCTGCTTGGTGCCGGCGAACCAGTTGTGGTCGATGGTGATCTCGGTCCGCGTGTTCTCCGTCCAGCCGATGCCCATCGCCTTGTTGTGGTCGGTGAAGCGGTTGTAGGAGACGGTGACGTACCGGCTGTCCTTGCGGATGTCGAGCAGTCCGTCGCCCATGTGCGTGAAGTGGTTGTGGTCGATCCAGACGTGGTGGACGGAGTCCATCTGGATCGCGTCGAAGTCGGTGGTCTTGCCGTCCCAGTCGCCCTCGACGTAGGAGTCACGGATCGTCAGGTTGCGGATGACGACGTTGTGCGTGCCGGGGTTCAGGTGCAGCTCGCCGTGGACGATCTCGCCGCTCGTGCCGACGCCGACGATCGTCTTGTCGGAGGCGACCGTGATGTCCGAGCCGAACGGCTCCACGGCGATCGAGCCCGCCACCCGGATGACGTACGGCTCCTCGGCCGCCGCGTACTTGGCCAGCGCGGCCTGGTCGGTGACGGTGACGACCTCGCCGCCCGCGCCGCCCGTGGTGCCGCCGGCCAGGGAGGCGAAGCCGTGCGGCCGGTCGGAGAAGCGGTCGGTCCCCGGCGGGGCAGCCGCGGCGGCCCGGGCCTCCCCGAGCGTCCCGAGGGTCAGGGCGGCCACCAGGCCGAGGACGGCGGCCAGTGTTCTGCCACCGCCTGGCAAGCGCTTGCTACGGAAGTGCGTCATTGCGGCTCCCCACAGGCGTACGGAGGTAGGAGGTACGGAGGTACGGGGGTACGGGGGTACGGGGGTACGGAGTTACAAGGCGGTGATCCGGAACCCGGTGGAGTCGGCCGTGCCCGCGGCCGGCTCTCCGGTGGGTGCGGCCTGCTCTCCGGTGGGTGCGACGGCGAACAGGCCGAGCAGGGCGCCGACCCAGCGCCAGGGAGTGGCGGCGAAGACCTGCCCCGAGGGGCGGAAGCCGTCCCCGGTGTCGGCGTGGAAGCGGCAGCGCGCGTGCGGGCCGATCTCGATCCGCAGCCGGGCCCGGCCCCCGGGGGCGAGCCGCGCGTGCGCCGCGTCCCGTTCCGCCTCCGCGACCGTCTCGCCGAACCGGTGCACCAGGTGCACCGCCCCGTCCGCGCCCCGCTGGAGCCCGATCCAGCTGAACGCGTCCCCGAGCACCACGAGCCCGGCCCGCGCGCCCGGTTCGTCGCTGTCGAGGCGCAGTTCCACCTCGACCGCGCACGGGGTGCCGGGCAGCCGCTGGGTGAGCACGTTCGGCAGCCTGCGCGGGTCGTGCGCGTCGGCCGAGCGGACGCAGGCCAGCCGCAGTCCGTCCCCGGTGTGCGGGACGGTCCAGCCGCCTCGGGGGTTGGCGGTCCAGGACCACTGGGGGCCGAACCGTCCGCCGGGGAAGTCGTCGTCGGTGGCGGGTGTTCCCGCCGAGGGCGGCAGCGCGGGCCGCCGGTGCTCGGTGACGGGCGCGCCGTCGTCGCCCAGCACCGGCCAGCCGTCCGGGTCCCAGCGCATCGGCTGGAGGTGCACCACCCTCCCGTACGCCCCCCGCTGCTGGAAGTGCAGGAACCAGTCCTCCCCGGCCGCCGTGCGCACCCAGCCGCCCTGGTGGGGGCCGTTGACGTCGGTGTCCTTCTGCTCCAGGACGATCCGTTCCTCGTACGGTCCGAAGAAGTCGCGGGAGCGGAAGGCGCCCTGCCAGCCGGTCTCCACCGACCCGGCGGGCGCGAGGATCCAGAACCAGCCGTCGTGCCGGTAGAGCTTGGGGCCCTCCAGGGTGAACCAGCCGGGGATGCGGTCGGCGTCGACGATCACCTTGCCGTCGTCGAGCAGGCCGGTGCCGTCGGGGCGCATGCGGTGGCCGGTGAGGCGGTTCTTGATACCGGAGCGGGACCGGGCCCAGGCGTGCACGAGGTACGCCTCGCCGGTCTCCTCGTCCCACAGCGGGCAGGGGTCGATCAGGCCCTTGCCCGCCTTGACCAGGTGCGGGCGGGTCCACGGGCCCTGGGCGTCGGGGGCGTTGACCTGGAAGATCCCCTGGTCGGGGTCGCCCCAGAAGATCCAGAGGCGGTCGTCGTGGTGCCGGATGGACGGGGCCCAGACGCCGCAGTCGTGCCGGGGCGCGGCGAAGGTCTCCGCCGGTTCCAGCCGGTCGAGCGCGTGGCCGAGCAGGGTCCAGTCGACCAGGTTCCGGGAGTGCAGCAGCGGCAGGCCGGGGGCGCGGCCGAAGCTGGAGGCGGTCAGGTAGAAGTCGTCGCCGACGCGCACGACGTCCGGGTCGGACCAGTCGGCGTTCAGGACGGGGTTGCGGTACGTACTGCTGCTGCTCACGGGCTGACCGCCTTCCGTACGAGGGCCGCGGCGCCGTCGGCGTCGAGGCGGCCGTCGGCGACGACGGTGACGATCCGGCGAACGGCCGTGTCGCCCGGGGCGACCGCCAGCCGGGTGGCGTGGGCGAGCGAGGAGCCGACGCCGGGATACTCCTCGGTGCGCACGAACCAGGGGTCCTCGCGGGTCCGTTCGGTGGCCCCGGCGAACACCAGCGACCAGCCGGCGCCGACCAGGGCGAGCCAGTCGGCGCGGCGGCCGTGCGCGGCGGCCTCGCCCTCGGCGTCCGGGGTGAGGACGTCCGGCGCCGCGTCCTCCTTGCGGGCCCGCCAGAAGAAGCCGCCGTAGGCCGCGCCGGGGCGGCCGTTGGTGGCGGGGCTGCCGAGGGTGAGCGGGCCGGAGGTGATGTTGGTGAGCGAGAAGGTGAGGTCCAGGGCCCAGGCCCGGTCGGTGAGCGCGGTGGCGGCCACCGTACGGCGCTCGCGCAGCAGCTCGGTGCCGGCGGCGACCCAGGACAGCTCCTGGACGAACCCGTCGGAGTCGCACAGCGGGAAGGCGGTGTGCCGCTGGGCGCCGTGGTTGTCCAGCTCGGTCGGGCCCCGGTCGCGGACGAAGGTGCGCCCGCCCCAGAAGTTGTGCCCCTCGACGTCGGGAACGGCGACACCGACGCCGAGGTGGTGGGCGTGGTCGGCGGGCGCGGACTCGGTGACCGGCGTGCCGGCCAGGGTGGTGACGGGGTGCAGGTAGGGGCGTGGGGAGAGGCGGGCGGGCAGCTCGGGCCGGGTGACGTACCGGGCGACGGGGCGGCCGGCGACGCGCAGGACCGGGGCGTCGGTGCCGGTCATCGGGCGGTCACCTCCTTGGCGGCCCAGGGGGCGCCGAGTTCGGAGTAGAGGGAGAGGGTGCCGGCGGCGGACTCGACCAGGGCGTCGACGCCGGGGACCACCCGGCGGGCCTCGGCGGCGATCCGGTGCCAGGCCGTCTCGGGCAGCGGTCGGGGGTCGGGGGCCCGGCGGATCGCCTCGACGACCCGCATGAAGGCGCCGGTGCCGTCGGGGGTGACCAGCAGATCGGTGCCGTCCGCCAGGTGGTCGAGGAGGTTCTCCAGCAGGTCGGTGCGGCCGTGCTCGTGCTCCTCGGGGCCGTGGCCGGCGCGCTGGATCAGGACGCGGTCCTGCTTGTACCAGAAGGTGATCCGGCCGCGGGTGCCGTGCACCAGGACGTACGGTTCGGCGGCGCGTTCGGCGCACAGGGTGGCGGCGACGGTGATCCGCAGGCCCGTCGGGGCGGTGACGCGGACGCAGGAGGTGTCGTCGGCCTCGATGTCGTTGGCGCGGTGCAGTTCGGTCTCGACGGCGGCGACGTCCTGGTCGCGGGTGGCGCCGCCGAGGGTCAGGGCGGTGGCGACGGCGTGCGCGAGGGGGTTGGTCAGCGCCCCGTCGACCACGTCGGTGCCGTCGTCCATGCGGCGCCGTCCGGCCCAGGGCGAACGCCGGAAGTACGCCTCGTCGCGCACCCAGGCGCCGGCCCCGCCGATGCCGGTGACCTCGCCGACCGCGCCGTCGGCGATCAGCTCCCGGACGGCGGGCACCGCGTGCGAGCCCAGCGACTGGAACCCGATCTGGCAGGCGACGCCCGCCTCGGCGACCCCGTCGGCCATCCGGCGGAACTCCGCGAACGACGGTGCCGGGGGCTTCTCCAGGAGCAGGTGCACGCCCCGGCGGGCGGCGGTCAGCGCGAGGTCGGTGTGGGTGGGGATCGGCGTGCAGACGACGGCGACCCGGGCGCCGGTGGTGTCGAGGAGGGCACCGAAGTCGGCGGACTGGGCGGGGAGTTCACCGCCGTACTCTCCCTCCGTCAGGGGGGTCAGCTCGCAGAGGCCGGCCAGCCGGACGCGGCCCGCCCGCTCCAGGCGGCGGAGGTTGGCGAGATGCCAGCGGCCGTGCCCGCGGGCGCCGGCGAGGACGACGGGCAGGGGTGCGCTCATGAGACCCTCCCCGCGGTGCCGGCGGTCAGGTCACGCTCGCCGGCGAAGCCGTAGGTGTGGTGGATGGTGCGCGGGTCGGCCGGTCCCCGTCTCATCAGCCCTTCACCGCCCCGGCGCTGAAGCCCGTGATCAGCCACTTCTGGATGAAGGCGAAGACGATGACGACCGGGACGGCCGCGATGATGCCGCCGGCGGCGAGCGCGCCGAGGTCGACGCTGTCCGCGCTCATCAGGGAGTTGAGGCCGACCGGGATGGTCTGCTTGTCCTGGTTGTTGAGGAACATCAGGGCGAACAGGAAGTGGTTCCAGGAGTGCACGAAGGCGAAGGAACCCACCGCGATCAGACCGGGCCGCAGCAGCGGCAGGACGACGATCCGGAAGGCCCGCATCCGCCCGCAGCCGTCGACCCAGGCCGCCTCCTCCAGGGAGTACGGCACGTTCTTGATGAAGTTGCTGATCAGGATCATCGACAGCGGCAGCTGGAAGACCGTCTCGGCGATGATGACGCTGCCGAGGGAGTTGATCATCTGGAGTTCGGCGAAGATCTCGAAGAGCGGCACGAGGAGCAGCGCGCCGGGCACGAACTGGGAGCAGAGCAGGGCGAGCATGAAGCCCCGCTTGATCCTGAAGTCGAACCGGGCGAGGGCGTAGCCGCCGGCCAGGGCGACGACCGTGGTCATCACCAGGGTGGCGACGCCGACCAGGACGCTGTTGCCGAAGTAGGTGCCGAAGTTGCGCTCCGTCCAGACCTTCTCGAAGTGGTCGAAGGTCATCGGCCAGGGCACCAGCGAGGTGGAGCCGGCCGGGCGCAGGGAGAAGAGCAGGATCCAGTAGAACGGGATGAGGGTGAAGACGAGGTAGATCCCGAGCGGGAGGTAGATCTGCCAGCGGGGGATCTGGTCCCAGGCGGGGCCCTCCTTCTTCGCCGGGCGCGGCGGGGCGGGGGCGGCCCGCTCGGCGGCGGGGGCGGCCGTGGTGGCCTCCTTGGTGATCACTTGTTCTCGCCTCCGAACTTGCTCAGCCGCAGGTAGACGATCGAGCAGAAGAGCAGGATCACGAACGCGACCGTGGTCAGCGCCGACGCGTAGCCGAAGTCATGGGCGTCGACGGAGGTGTTGGCGATGTAGAGCGGGAGGGTCGTGGTCTCGCCGGCCGGACCGCCGCCGGTCAGGGTGTAGAGCAGGTCGACGTTGTTGAACTCCCACACCGCGCGCAGCAGCGTGGAGAGGATGATCGCGTCCTTCAGGTGCGGCAGGGTGATGTGCCAGAACTGCTTGATCCGGCCGGCCCCGTCGACCTCGGCGGCCTCGTACAGGTCCTTCGAGACGGACTGGAGGTCGGCGAGGATGAGGATCGCGAAGAAGGGCACCCCGCGCCACAGGTCGGCGACGACCGCCGCCGGGAACACGGTGGAGGTGTCCGACAGCCAGCTCGTGCCGTAGGAGCCGATGCCCATGTCGGCGAGGTAACGGGTGATGCCGGTCTGGGAGTTGTAGAGCAGCACCCAGATCGCGGAGGTCAGCACGCCGGAGACGGCCCACGGGGAGAAGACCAGGGCGCGGCCCAGCCCCCGGCCCACGAAGGTCTGGTTGACGATCAGGGCGAGCGCGAGTCCGAAGAGCAGTTGCAGGCCGACCTCGACGAAGACCCACTTGGCGCTGAAGACCAGGGTGTCCCAGAAGACCGGGTCGTCGGTGAAGATCTTGGTGAAGTTGTCGAAGCCCGCGTAGCCGTTCCGCCACGGCTTGGTGGGGTTGTACTCCTGCAGGCTGTAGTAGAAGACGCTGATGACCGGGTAGGCGATGAAGCCCAGCATCAGCAGACCCGCCGGGGCGATCAGCAGGTACGGGAGCCTGCGCGGCGTGGCGGAGGCACGGCGCCGCCTCGGTGGCGCGGGCGGTTTCGCCACGGCTGCGGCTTGGGCCATGACTGTTCTCCGTTCTGGTACGTCGTGCGTGGGGCTTGCTTGCGTGGGGCGTGCTCGCGCGGGTCGTACGCGCGCGGGGCGTTCACTTGCGTAGTCGGATGTGCGTGGTGCGTACAGGAAGCGCTTTCTGTCGGTACAGGGGTGTGCGGAGGTTTTCTGTTGTCCGGGGGGTGTCAGCCCGCGTACGGGTCCTGCACCTTGCCGGGGCGGGCCAGGAACTCGAAGTCGCAGCCGGTGTCGGCCTGGGTGATCTGTTCGTTGTAGAGCGCGCCGTAGCCGCGCTCGTACCGTGCCGGGGGCGGCGTCCACGCGGCGCGGCGGCGCTCCAGCTCCTCGTCGTCCACGTTGAGCCGGAGGGTGCGGGCGGCGACGTCCAGGGTGATGGTGTCGCCGGTGCGGACCAGGGCGAGCGGTCCGCCGATGTACGACTCGGGCGCGACGTGCAGCACGCAGGCGCCGTAACTCGTGCCGCTCATCCGGGCGTCGGAGATCCGCACCATGTCCCGTACGCCCTGCTTGAGGAGGTGGTCGGGGAGGGGCAGCATGCCGTACTCGGGCATGCCGGGGCCGCCCTTGGGGCCGGCGTTGCGCAGCACCAGCACGTCGTCGGCGGTGATGTCCAGGGCGGGGTCGTTGATGGTGCGCTGCATCGTGCGGTAGTCGTCGAAGACGACTGCGCGGCCGGTGTGCTTGAGCAGGTGCGGTTCGGCGGCGATGTGCTTGATGACGGCGCCGTCCGGGCAGAGGTTGCCGCGCAGCACGGCGACGCCCCCCTCGGCCGCGACCGGGTTGTCGCGGGGGCGGATCACGTCGTCGTTGTGGACGAGGGCGCCTTCGAGCTGCTCGCGCAGGGTGTCGTGGCAGACCGTGGGCCGGTCCAGGTGGAGCAGGTCGGGGATGCGGGAGAGGAAGCCGGGCAGTCCGCCGGCGAAGTGGAAGTCCTCCATCAGGTACGTCTGTCCGCCGGGGCGGACGTTGGCCAGCACCGGGACGGTGCGGGCGATGCGGTCGAAGTCGTCGAGGGTGAGGGTGACGCCCGCGCGGCCCGCCATCGCGATCAGGTGGATCACGGCGTTGGTGGAGCCGCCGAGGCCGAGCACGGTGGTGACGGCGTCCTCGAAGGCGTCCGCCGTGAGGATGTCGCTCAGCTTGCGGTCCCGGTGGACCAGTTCGACGATGCGCAGCCCGGCCGCGGCGGCCATCCGGTCGTGCCCGGAGTCGACGGCGGGGATGCTGGAGGCGCCCGGCACGGTGACGCCGAGGGCCTCGGCGGCGGCGGTCAGGGTGGACGCCGTACCCATCGTCATGCAGTGACCGGGCGAACGGGCCAGCCCGCTCTCCAGTTCCTGCATCTCGCAGTCGCCGATGAGCCCGGCCCGCTTGTCGTCCCAGTACTTCCACATGTCGGTGCCGCTGCCGAGGGTCTCGCCCCGCCAGTGCCCGGGGAGCATCGGCCCCGCGGGCACGAACACGGCCGGCAGGTCGGCGGAGGCCGCGCCCATCAGCAGCGCGGGCGTGGACTTGTCGCAGCCGCCCATGAGGACGGCGCCGTCCACCGGGTAGGACCGCAGCAGCTCCTCCGTCTCCATGGCGAGCATGTTGCGGTAGAGCATCGGGGTCGGCTTCTGGAAGGTCTCGCTGAGCGTGGAGACCGGGAATTCCAGGGGGAAGCCGCCCGCCTGCCACACGCCCCGCTTCACGGCCTGGGCGCGGTCGCGCAGGTGGACGTGGCAGGGGTTGATGTCGGACCAGGTGTTGAGGATGGCGATGACGGGCTTGCCGAGGTGCTCCTCGGGCAGGTAGCCGAGCTGGCGGGTGCGGGCGCGGTGGCTGAAGGTGCGCAGGCCCTCGGTGCCGTACCACTGGTGGCTGCGCAGCTCCTCCGGGCGCTTGCGGCCGGTCATATCGACCACCCCGCGGCGATCTCGGCGACCTCGGCCCGCTCGCTCTCGGGGAGCGGGCGGCTCGGCGGGCGGACGTCGCGGCGGCACAGGCCGAGCGAGGCGAGGGCCTCCTTGACGACGGTGACGTTGTTGGCGGAGCCGTTGGCGGCGCGCAGTTCCTCGAAGCGGCGGATCTGCTCCCAGACCTTCATGGCGGCCGGGTAGTCGCCCGCCCGCAGCGCCTCGATCATGTTCCGGGAGACGGCCGGGGCGACGTTGACCAGCCCGGAGGTGAAGCCGGTGGCGCCGGCCGAGAAGTAGGCGGGGGCGTACGGTTCGGCCAGCCCCGCCACCCACACGAACCGGTCGAGCCCGGCGTCGCGGGCGAAGGCGGCGAACTTGGCCGCGTCCGGCACGGCGTACTTCACGCCGATGACGTTGGGGCAGGTGTCCGCCAGCTCGGCCAGCCGCGCCCCGGCCAGCTGCGGATTGCGGATGTAGGGGACGACGCCCAGCTCGGGGACGGCCTCGGCGACGGCGCGGTGGTAGTCGACCCAGCCGGCCTGGGAGACGTAGGGGTGGACGGGCTGGTGCACCATCACCATGGTGACGCCCAGGTCCCGGGCGTGCCGGGCGGAGGCGATCGCGGTCGGCACGTCGTGGCCGACGCCGGCCAGGATGCCGGCCCGGCCGCCGGCCTCCTCGACGGTCAGCTCGGTGACCTGACGGCGCTCGGCCGGGGTGAGGGCGTAGAACTCGCCGGTGTTGCCGTTGGGGGTGAGGGTGGTGATGCCGGCGTCCAGCAGGCGACGCAGCAGGGCCCGGTACGTGGCGGGGTCGACGGAGCCGTCCGCGGCGAACGGGGTCACCGGGATCGCCACCACGTCGGCCAGGGCCGCCCGCTGGGTCTCGAACGTCGTTGTCATGCCTGACCGTCCTCTTCCTGGGTCCGCCCGGCCTCGTGGTCCGCTGCCGGGAAGGCCCGCTCGACGAAGAACGCGATGTGCGCGTGGAGGGCGCGTGCGGCACCGTCCGCGTCCCCGGCCAGGGCGAGCCGCAGGATCTCCTGGTGCTCGCCCGCCTCCCGCTCCCAGGAGGGGTCGGCGGCCCAGGCGACGGCGGAGACCAGGGCCGCCTGGTCGCGGACCTCGTCGAGCATCCGGCCGAGCAGCGGGTTGCCGCAGGGCAGATACAGGGCGCGGTGGAACTCCCGGTTGGCCAGCGACCGTTCGGCGGTGTCGGTGGCCCGGTCGGCGCGGGCCAGCGCGGACCGGGCGGCGTCCAGGGAGGCGCCGCGCCGCACGGCGCGCTTGAGTGCCTCCGGCTCCAGGAGCAGCCGCACGTCGTAGACCTCGCGTGCCATGTCCGCGTCCACCATGCGCACCGTGGCGCCCTTGTACTGGCTCATCACGACCAGTCCGGTGCCGGCCAGGGTCTTGAGCGCCTCGCGCACCGGGGTCTTGGAGACCCCGAACTGTGCGGCGAGCTCGGTCTCGACCAGGGCCTGACCGGGTGTCAGCCGGCCGGTGAGGATGCGGCGTTTGATCTCCTGGAGCACGTACTGCGTGCGGGAGGGGATCGGCGTGGGCACAGAGGTCATGTGCGCCTCTCGGATCTCGCATATCGCGTCTCATATATGACGTACGGAGTACGACGCGTTGAAGGTAGGAGGGGCGCAATGTTTCGTCAATGCTTCTGACAGAAGAAGCGCGGATCGGTTCTTCAGGCGCTGGTGGTGACGCCCTCGCCGGCAGTCCCGGCCGGCCCGCCGAACACCGCGGCGGCCACGGTCGCCGCCCCGGCCGTCAGGGAGCCCTGCGCGGGTCACTGCGGCGCCCGGCAACCGCGCCGTGGCACCACAGGCCCGGAACTGTCGGATGATCCAAACGTTCGCTACTCGAACATTCGAACTTTCTCACAAATGAGTAACAGGAGAGCCCAGCATCTACGCGCGTAGGAACCAGGGCTCTACAGTGACGAGCGCCGCCGCCAGGGTGGCGGTGAGCCTCAGATCGGAGGAACGATGTCCGAAAACACCAATACGTCGGCATGGGAGAAGATGCGAAGTATTTCGGGCGTGACTGCGTCTCTCTGCGGAATCGCGTTCTACGCCCTTTCTGGTCTTTTCCTTGTCGACAGCGCGTGCCGGACCGACGCACACACGCTCCCACTTGCCGAATCCATCTGCACCGCGGTACTTCCTGCTGATAACGACGTCAATGATGACGCTACGCATGCTGATGACCCGAGTTCCACGCCGAAGTAGAATCGGAAGTTATACGTAACACTCGATGAGTCACCGGGGCGTTCTCCCTCAGGGGAGGACGCCCCCACTGGGTCCGGACGACGCCCGGCACGGTCACCCCCGGTACGGACGCCCGCCCAGCCCCCTCCGCACCGCCGCCAGATCCCCGTCCGACGCCAGTCCGGCGTGGTACAGCCGCAGTTCCGTGGCCCCCAGGTCGGCGGCGCGGGCCGCGTCGGCGGCGAGGGTGCCGGGGCTGCCGCCCATGCCGGAGACGACGGTGAAGTTGGCGGCGATGACCGTGCCGTCGTGGGCCTGCTCGGCGAAGGGGGTGAGCAGGCCCGCACCGCCCGTGCAGGGCACGACCACCCCGTCCGCGACGGACAGGATGTGCGCGGGGTCGACCCCGGCGTTGGCGCCGCAGTGGTACGAGACCGGGTCGGCGTGCAGCAGGACCTGGAAGCCCTCGGGAGCGGCGGCGCGGACCGCCGCGACGGCCGCCTCCTGCAGCGAACGGGCGGTGGTGTCCCGCCACGCGCGCGTGGCGCCCGCCCGCGTCTCGCCGAGCAGCTTCTCCACGCCCGCCCAGCCCCCGTCCGAGGGCGCCGTCCCCCGCCACACCGGCTCCAGCGCGTCGCGGACGGCGACGGCCAGTTCGTCCGGGTCCAGGCCCTGTCCGCCGTACCCAGCCCGGCAGTCGGGGCAGAAGCAGAGCGACATCAGGTACTGCCCGGCGTCTCCGAGGCCCACGCCGGCGGTCTTGTCGTGGGCGTGCAGATGGGCCAGGCCGTACCAGCCGAGGGACTCCAGTTCGGTGCCGCGCGCCCCCGGCCGCACCGCCGCCTCGGCGGCCAGGTCGACGAGGTACGCGCGCGTGGCGGGCTGCGCGATGCAGGGCGCCCAGGGGTAGCGGTCGCCGTAGGCGTTGACGACGGAGGTGTGCGGATGCTCGGCGCCGAGACGGGAGTTGTGGGCCAGCACGACCCAGGTGTGCACCTCCAGGCCCGCGTCCGCGAGCGCGTCGGCAGCCACGCCGTAGGCGTCCCCGGGCGCCCAGTCACCGGCCGGGTACGGGCGCGGGTCCCGTCCGGCCCAGCGGCCGGCGTCCGGCGGGTAGAGGACGGCGGCGTGCTCGGCGGTGACGATCCGGTGGCGCGGGTGGCGGGGGGTCAGGGCGCGGGTGGAGTGGTAGGCGGCGGCGAGCGTCACCTGTTCCACGCCGAGTCCCGCGACCGTCTCCGGCGCCCGCGGGTCGCCGTCGACGTCCCAGGGGTAGACGAATGCCGATGCCTTCACCGTGCCTCCTCCAGGAGCGCGTGGCCGCGCTCGATCACCTCGGCGAGCCGCTTGACATGATCCCCGGTCGGCTCGTGCAGCGGGGGCCGCACCTCGCCCACGTCCAGGCCGCGCAACCGTACCCCGGCCTTCACCAGGGCGACGGCGTACCCGCGTCCCTGGGCGCGCAGTTCGGTGAAGGGCCGGTAGAAGCCGTCCAGCAGGCGGTGCGCGGTGGCGTCGTCGCCGGTGCGCAGCGCCCGGTGGAAGGCGAGGGCGATCTCGGGGACGAAGCAGAACACGGCCGAGGAGTACAGCGTGACGCCGAGTCCGCGGTAGGCGAGCTGGGTCTGCTCGGCGGTCGGCAGCCCGTTGAAGTAGAGGAAGTCACCGGGCACCTCGGTGCGCACGGCGCTGACGGTCCGCTGCATCAGGTCGAGGTCGCCGAGGCCGTCCTTGAGGCCGACGATCCCCTCCGTGCGGGCCAGTTCGACCACCGCGCGGGGGGTGAACACGGCGTTGTCGCGCTGGTAGACGATGACGGGCAGGGACGTCGCGGCGGCCACCTCCCGGTAGTGCCGCAGCAGCCCCTCCTCCCCGGCGAGCACCAGGTACGGCGGCATGGCGAGCAGCCCGTCGGCGCCGGCCTCCTCGGCGAGGCGCGCGTAGCGGACGGCGAGGGCGGTGCCGTAGCCGGCGCCCGCCAGGACCGGGACGCGGCCCGCCGTCTCCTCGACGGCCGCCCGGACGCAGTCCTGGAACTCCTCGGGCGTGAGCGCGTGGAACTCCCCGGTGCCGCAGCAGGCGAACACGGCGGCGGCGCCCGCCTCCACCCCCTGGCGCACATGGGCGCGGTAGACGTCGAGGTCGACCTCGCCGCCGGGGCCGTACGCCGTGACCGGAAAGAACAGCGGGCCCCGAGGGGCGGTGAGCCGAGCGGCGAGCGGGGCTGACGTCACAGGTTCTCCCGTTTGCATGCGTGTCCGGTGTTTATATTTCTGAACATGCTCACGCTAAGACGCCCCTGGAGGGCGGTCAAGCGTCCGCGCTCTTGACGCGTGACGACGCGCATCTTTAGCGTGTCCACGCTTGTGAATGACGTATTCAGATGTGTACTCACATGTGCACTTTGACACCCGTACTCAGATGTGCACTCAGATGCGTACTCGTGCAGTCAAGGAGACCCGAGGATGCCCGCTCCCCGCACCGTTCTGCTCACCGGCGCCGCCGGCGGCCTCGGCACCCTGATGCGGGAGCTGCTCCCCGCCCACGGCTACGACCTGCGCCTGTTCGATCTGCGTCCGATCGAGGGCGCACCGGACGCCATCGTCGCCGACCTCGCCGACAAGGACGCCGTGCGCGAGGCGGTCCGCGGCGTCGACGCGATCGTCCACCTGGCCGGCATCTCCCTGGAAGCGTCCTTCGACAAGATCCTGAAGGCCAATATCGAGGGCACGTACAACGTCTACGAGGCCGCCCGCGAGGAAGGCGTCGGCCGCGTCGTCTTCGCCTCCTCCAACCACGCCGTCGGCTGGACCCCGCGCCCCCAGGGCGACGACCCCCTCATCCCCATCGACATCCGGCGCCGCCCCGACACCTTCTACGGCCTGTCCAAGTCCTTCGGCGAGGACCTCGCCCAGTTCTACTGGGACAAGCACGGTCTGGAGACCGTCTCCGTCCGCATCGGCTCCTGCTTCCCCGAGCCGACCAGCGTCCGGATGCTCTCGGTGTGGATGAGCCCCGCCGACGGCGCCCGGCTCTTCCACGCCGCGCTGACCGCCGAGGGCGTCGGCCACACGGTCGTCTACGGCTCCTCCGCCAACACCCGCCTGTGGTGGGACCTCACCACCGCGCGCGCCCTCGGCTACGAGCCGCAGGACGACTCCGAGCCGTACGCCGCGAAACTCATCGCCGAACAGGGCGAACTGGACCCGGACAACCCGGCCCACGCCCGCCTCGGCGGCCACTTCGTCACGGACCCGCCGATCTGGCCGTACTGACCGAAACACACGGCAGCACCGAGGAGGACGGGCACCGAACGGGCCCGTCCTCCTCCCCGTTCGGGCATCCGCGCTGCCCGATCAGACGTCCCGCCTCGCCGCACCCCTGGTCCACGACGCTCCCCCGTCCACCGAAACGGGCCCAAGCGGGCAGTATCGGCTCCGCAACAGACCTGGTCAGCGCCGCGTACCCGCTGTAGAACTCTTCACCGGGGCCTTACCGGGCCCGAACGGGCAACGGCGCGCGTGAGGCAGGTGTGACATGGGCACGAGATCGGCGGAAGAGCGCCAGCGGGAGATCGTGCGGGCCGCCCGTGCCTCCGGCTCGGTCGACGTCACCGTCCTCGCGGCCGAACTCGGCGTGGCCAAGGAGACCGTGCGCCGGGATCTGCGCGCCCTGGAGGACCACGGTCTGGTCCGCCGCACCCACGGCGGCGCCTACCCCGTGGAGAGCGCCGGGTTCGAGACGACCCTCGCCGTGCGCGCCACCAGCCACGTCCCCGAGAAGCGCCGGGTCGCCGCCGCGGCGGCCGAACTGCTCGGGGACGCCGAGACGGTCTTCGTCGACGAGGGCTTCACCCCCCAGCTCATCGCCGAGGCACTGCCCGTGGACCGGCCGCTGACCGTGGTCACCGCGTCCCTGCCGGTGGCCGGCGCGCTCGCCGGGCGCGGCGACACCTCCGTGCTGCTGCTCGGCGGCCGGGTCCGCCCGGGCACGCTGGCCACCGTCGACCACTGGACCACCAAGATGCTGGCCGGCTTCGTCCTCGACCTGGCCTTCATCGGCGCCAACGGCATCTCCCGCGAACACGGCCTGACCACGCCCGACCCGGCGGTCAGCGAGGTCAAGGCACAGGCCGTGCGGGCGGCGCGGCGCACGGTGTTCGCGGGGGTGCACACCAAGTTCGGGGCGGTCAGCTTCTGCCGGTTCGCCGAGGTCGGCGCCCTGGAGGCGATCGTCACCAGCACCCAGCTGCCCGCGTCCGAGGCCCACCGCTACTCCCTGCTGGGCCCTCAGGTCATCCGAGTCTGACCCCGTCCCCTTCCTCCCCCTCGTGGGACGGGGTCACCCCTTACCGCCCGATACCTCCCCCTATGTTCAGGAGCGATCCATGCGAACCCAGAGCCGACGGAGGCCGCGAGCCACGCTCGCCACGGCCGCCGCAGGGACGCTGCTCGCCCCGCTGCTCTCCGGCTGCTGGGTCGGGGCGGGCGGGGCGGGGTCCGGCGGCGACGCCATCAACGTCCTGATGGTCAACAACCCCCAGATGGTCGAGTTGCAGAAGCTCACCGCCGACCACTTCACCGAGGAGACCGGCATCAAGGTGAACTTCACCGTGCTGCCGGAGAACGACGTCCGCGACAAGATCAGCCAGGACTTCGCCAACCAGGCGGGCCAGTACGACGTCGCCACCCTCTCCAACTACGAGATCCCCATCTACGCCAAGAACGAGTGGCTGCACGAGATGGACTCCTACGCCGCGAAGGACACCGCCTACGACGAGCAGGACGTCCTCAAGCCGATGCGCGAGTCCCTCACCGGCGAGGACGGCAAGCTCTACGGCCAGCCCTTCTACGGCGAGTCCTCCTTCCTGATGTACCGCAAGGACATCTTCGAGAAGGAGGGCCTGACCATGCCCGACCACCCCACCTGGCAGCAGGTCGCCGACCTCGCCGCGAAGGTCGACGGCGCGGAGTCCGGCATGAAGGGCATCTGCCTGCGCGGCCTGCCCGGCTGGGGCGAGGTGATGGCCCCGCTCACCACGGTCGTCAACACCTTCGGCGGCACCTGGTTCGACCAGGACTGGAAGGCCCGCCTCGACTCCCCCGAGTTCGAGAAGGCGGTGAAGTTCTACGTCGACCTGGTGCGCGAGCACGGCGAGTCCGGCGCCCCGCAGGCCGGCTTCGCCGAGTGCCTGAACAACATGACCCAGGGCAAGGTCGCCATGTGGTACGACGCCACCTCCGCCGCCGGCTCCCTGGAGGCGGCCGACTCCCCCGTCAAGGGCAAGCTGGGCTACGCCCCCGCCCCGGTCGAGAAGACCGAGTCCTCCGGCTGGCTCTACACCTGGGCCTGGGGCATCCAGCAGGCCTCCCGCAACCCCGACAAGGCGTGGAAGTTCGTCTCCTGGGCGTCCAGCAAGGAGTACGAGCAGCTCGTCGGCGACGAGATCGGCTGGTCCAACGTCCCGGCCGGCAAGCGCGCCTCCACGTACGAGAACCCGGCCTACCGCGCGGAGGCCGGCGCCTTCCAGGAGATGACCCGGGAGGCGATCGAGGCGGCCCGGCCCAACGACCCGGGGGTGCAGCCGCGCCCGGCGCCCGGCATCCAGTTCGTCGGCATCCCGGAGTTCACCGACCTCGGCACCAAGGTCTCCCAGGAGATCAGCGCGGCCATCGCCGGACGCCAGTCCGTCGAGTCGGCCCTGAGGAAATCGCAGGAGCTCGCCGAAGAGATCTCCGAGGAGTACGAGGGACGATGACCGCCACGACAACGGCCCCCGTGGCCGCACCTGAGCTGCGCACCCCGCCGAACCAGCCCTCCGCGCGGCTGCGCGCCTGGGCCACCCGGGCCCCGCTCCTCCCGGCCCTGATCTTCATGATCGCGGTCACCCAGCTGCCCTTCGTGGCGACGCTGGTGATCTCCTTCTTCGACTGGAACGCGCTCTACCCCGACGCCCGCCACTTCACCGGCCTCTCCAACTACGGCGACGTCCTCACCGACCCCGACCTGCGCAAGTCGGTCTGGACGACGATCCTGCTGACGGTCGCGGTGGTGCTGGCCAGCCTGGTCCTCGGCCTCGCCCTCGCGCTGCTCCTGGACCGGAGGTTCAAGGGCCGCGGCGTGGTCCGCACCCTGCTGATCGCCCCGTTCCTGGTGGTCCCGGTCGCGGCGGCCCTGCTGTGGAAGCACGTGCTCTACAACCCCGAATACGGCCTGCTGAACGGGTTGTTGCACTACGTCGGCGGCCCCCAGCCCGACTGGATCTCCAACACCCCGCTGCTCGCGGTGGAGCTGTCCCTGGTCTGGCAGTGGACGCCGTTCATGATGCTGATCCTGCTGGCGGGGCTGCAGAGCCGCGACCAGCAGCAGATCGAGGCGGCCCGGGTGGACGGCGCCGGCGACTGGCAGATCTTCGTCCACCTCACCCTGCCCCACCTGCGCCGCTACCTCGAACTCGGCGCCCTGCTCGGCTCGATCTACATCGTGCAGAACTTCGACGCGGTCTTCACGATCACCTCCGGCGGCCTGGGCACCGCCAACCTGCCGTACACCGTCTACCAGAGCTTCTACCAGGCCCACGAGAACGGCCTCGCCTCGGCCGCCGGCGTCCTGGTCGTCATCGGCTCGATCATCATCGCGACCTTCGCCCTGCGCGTGGTGTCGTCCCTGTTCCGCGAGGAGGTGGGCCGCGCATGAGCGCCGTGACCACGACTGCAGGAGTCAGCCGTCGCAAGCGCGGGGCCGGTCTGGGCCTGGTGGCCTGGCTGCTCGGCATCGTCTTCTTCCTCCCCATCGCCTGGATGGCGCTGACCTCCTTCCACTCGGAGGAGGACGCCGCCACCAACCCGCCGTCCTTCGCGGCCGCCCTGACGCTGGACGGCTACCGCGAGTTCTTCGGCGCGGACGGCGGCGCGAGCCCCTGGCCGGCGCTGGCCAACTCGGTCGTCGCGTCGGTCGCGTCGACCCTGTTCGTCCTCGTCCTCGCCCTCCCGGCGGCGTACGCGCTGTCCATCCGCCCGGTGAAGAAGTGGACGGACGTCCTGTTCTTCTTCCTGTCGACGAAGATGCTGCCGGTGGTGGCCGGCCTGCTCCCGATCTACCTCTTCGCCAAGAACACCGACATGCTGGACAACATCTGGCTGCTGGTCATCCTCTACACCTCGATGAACCTGCCGATCGCGGTGTGGATGATGCAGTCCTTCCTCGCCGAGGTCCCGGTCGCCATCATCGAGGCGGCCCGGGTGGACGGCGCGAAACTGCCGACGATCCTGGCGCGGGTGGTCGCCCCGATCGCCCTGCCCGGCATCGCCGCGACCTCCCTCATCTGCTTCATCTTCAGCTGGAACGAACTGCTCTTCGCCCGGGTGCTGACGGGTGTGGTCGCCGAGACCGCCCCCGTCTTCCTGACCGGTTTCATCACCAGCCAGGGCCTGTTCCTGGCCAAGGTGTGCGCCGCGTCGCTCGTCATCTCCCTGCCGGTGCTCGCCGCGGGGTTCGCCGCCCAGGACAAGCTGGTCCAGGGCCTGTCGTTGGGAGCCGTGAAATGAAGGCCGCCGTCATCGAGTCCGTGGGCCGCGCCGTCGTCGCCGAGATCCCGGACCCGACGCCAGGACCGCGCGAGGTCGTCGTCCAGGTCGCCGCGTGCGGGCTGTGCGGCACCGACCTGCACATCCTCCAGGGGGAGTTCGCGCCCAAGCTGCCGATCACGCCGGGGCACGAGTTCGCCGGCGAGGTGGTCGGGGTCGGCACGCGGGTCACCGAGGTGTCGGTCGGCGACCGGGTCGCGGTGGACCCGTCCCTGTACTGCTACGAGTGCCGCTACTGCCGTAACGGCCACAACAACCTCTGCGAGCGCTGGGCGGCCATCGGCGTGACGACGGCGGGCGGCGCGGCCCAGTACGCGGTGGCGCCCGTGGCGAACTGCGTGAAGCTCCCCGAGCACGTCCGCACCCAGGACGCGGCCCTGATCGAGCCCCTGTCCTGCGCGGTGCGCGGCTACGACGTCCTCCGGTCCCGCCTCGGCGCCCACGTCCTGATCTACGGCTCCGGGACGATGGGCCTGATGATGCTGGAGCTGGCCAAGCGGACCGGCGCGGCCAGCGTCGACATGGTCGACCTCAACCCGGCCCGCCTGGAGACCGCCAAGGGCCTGGGCGTCTCGGGTGCCGCCGCCACCCCCGACGAACTGGACCGCCCTCAGGGCTGGGACCTGGTCATCGACGCGACCGGCAACGCGGCGGCGATCCAGGACGGCCTGGACCGGGTCGCCAAGGCCGGTACGTTCCTCCAGTTCGGCGTGGCGGACTACGCGACGCGGGTCCAGATCGACCCGTACCGCATCTACAACCAGGAGATCACCATCACCGGCTCGATGGCGGTCCTGCACAGCTACGAGCGGGCGGCGGAACTGTTCGCGAACGGCGTCCTGGACCCGGACGCCTTCATCAGCGACCGCATCCCGCTGGAGCGGTACCCGGAGGCACTGGAGCAGTTCGCGGCGGGGGTGGGCCGCAAGATCGTGGTGGTGCCGTAGCTCACCATGTGAACGCCGGAGGGGCTGATTCCAGCCCGTCCGGCGTTTTGCAGCCCGTCCGGCGTTCGCGGACGAGGCCGTTCAGGCCGAAGCGGGGGTCCGGGGCGGCAGTCCCCGGGGACGGGAAGGGCAGGGGCGGCGGGGGCGAGAAACACCCGGTCACCGATCAGCCCACGGTAAGGGAACGGCAAAACGCCCCCGCTCGTTCACCCGGCATGACAGCTATGACCCCCGGCTCGAACATCCCCCTGTCCGCCGCCCGCGTGACGGTGGACGTCGCCGCGCCCGTGCGCCTCGACGTATCGGGCCTGCTGCTCACCGCCGACGGCAAGGTGCGCTCCGACGACGACTTCATCTTCTACAACCAGCCCACCGGTCCGGGCGTGACCTACCGCTCCGGCGGCGGCTCCGCCCCGGACGCGATCACGATCGACACCAGCGCGGTCCCCCCGGGCATCGAGAAGATCGTCGTCACCGCCAGCCCGGACGCCGCGGGCCAGACCTTCCAGGGCATCGAGCCCACGGCCACCATCCGCAGCGCGGACGACAACTCCGTCCTGGCCACCTTCACGCCCCCGCAGCTCGGCAGCGAGACGGCCCTGGTGATCGTCGAGGTCTACCTCCGCAACGGCGCCTGGAAGGCCCGCGCGGTCGGCCAGGGCTACGCCAACGGCCTCGCCGGCATCGCCACCGACTTCGGCGTCTCGGTGGAGGAGCCGGCCGCGCCCGCCGCCCAGCCGGTCACGCCGCCCCCGGCCCCGGCCGCCGTACAGCCGCCGCCCGCGCCGGTCGCCACCCCCGCCGCCCCGCCGGCCCCGCCCGCCGCGCCCGCGGCCCCCGCCCCCGGGGCCGGGAAGATCAACCTGGACAAGGGCCGCGTCAGCCTCCAGAAGAACCAGACCGTCTCCCTGGTCAAGGGCGGCCGCCCGGTCCTCTCCCAGGTCAAGATGGGCCTGGGCTGGGAGCCGGCGTACCGCGGCAAGGACATCGACCTGGACGCCTCGGTCATCGCGTACGGCCCGCAGCGCAACCACATCGACAGCTGCTACTTCGGCAAGCTGTCCATCGTCGGCGGCGCCATCAAGCACTCCGGTGACAACCTCACCGGCGAGGGCGGCGGCGACGACGAGGTGATCGTCGTCGACCTCGGCCGGCTCCCGCAGGAGGTCACCGGTCTGGTCTTCACGGTCAACTCCTTCACCGGGCAGAAGTTCACCGAGGTCGCCAAGGCGTACTGCCGCCTGCTGGACGCCGCGACCGGCGAGGAACTGGTCCGCTTCGACCTCACCACCGCCGAGCCGCAGACCGGCGTGATGATGGCCAAGCTGATCCGGCAGTTCTCCGGGGAGTGGGACATGACGGCGATGGGCGAGTTCGTCAAGTCCCGCACGGTCCGCGGGATGGTGAAGCCGGCCGCCAAGTCGCTGTGACCGCGGACGGCCCGGGTCCGGCACGGAACCCGGGCCGTCCCGCTCAGCGCCGCTTCTGCCGCTTCCAGGGCCCGGTGATCGCCAGCATGATGCCGGGCGTCTGGATGTTCGCGTAGAGGGTGCGTCCGTCGGGCGAGAAGGTGACACCGGTCATCTCGCTGTACTCGGGCTCCTCCTCGGTCCCGGTGTTCAGCTCGTTGCGGGCGATGGGGTACGTCCGTCCGCTGTCGGTGGCGCCGAACAGGTGCTGCACACCGTCGCCGTCCTCGGCGATGACCAGACCGCCGTACGGGGAGACGGTGATGTTGTCGGGGCCGTCGAAGGCGCCGTCCGCCGACGGGTCGGGGTTGACGCCGAGCAGCACCTTCAGGGTGAGGGTGCGGCGCTTGGGGTCGTAGAACCAGACCTGGCCGTCGTGCGGCTTGCCGGGGCTCTCGTCGCGGGCGAAGGACGAGACGACGTAGGCGCCGCCGTCCGCCCACCACATGCCCTCCAGCTTGCGGGCGCGGGTGACCTGGCCGTCGGTGAACTGCTTGCGCACGGAGACGGTCTTCGCGTCACGGTCGGGGACCTCGACCCAGTCGACGCCGTACACGGTGCCGGTCTTCGTCGCGCGGGAGAGGTCGTCGACGAACTTGCCGCCGGAGTCGAAGCACTTGAACGCCTCCAGGCGCCCGGCGTCGTCGGCGAGGGTGCGGAGCCTGCCGCGGCCGTGCCGGAAGCCCTCCGGCGGGGTCCAGCGGTAGAACAGGCCGTTGGGTCCGGAGGCGTCCTCGGTGAGGTAGGCGTGGCCGCGCCTGGGGTCGATGACGACGGCCTCGTGGGCGTACCGGCCGAGCGCCTTGACGGGCTTCGGGTCGCGGTTGGCGCGGCGGTCGGCGGGGTCGACCTCGAAGACGTAGCCGTGGTCCTTGGTCATGCCGTTGGACCCGGCCTTGTCCTCGGTCTCCTCGCAGGTCAGCCAGGTGTTCCAGGAGGTGGCGCCGCCCGCGCAGTTGGTGGCGGTGCCGGCGATGCCGACCCACTCGGCGACCTCGCCGCCGGGGCGGACCTCGACGACGGTGCAGCCGCCGGAGGCCGCCGGGTCGTAGACGAGGCCCTCGGTGAGCGGGACGGGGTGCGGCCAGTTGGCGCGGGGACCGCCCAGTTCGTGGTTGTTGACCAGCAGGGTGGTGCCGCGCGGGCCGTCGAAGGTGGCGGTGCCGTCGTGGTTGGAGGGGGTGTACTCGCCCGACTCCAGCTTGGTGCGGCCGCTGTAGGTGATGACCCGGTAGGAGAAGCCGGCGGGCAGCGCGAGGATGCCGTCCGGGTCGGGGAGCAGCGGCCCGTAGCCGACCCCGCCGTGCCCGTGCTCGTCGTCCGTCCCCTCGGTCTCCGTGGAGGCCAGGGCGTTCGGAGCGGTGGCGAGGGCGCCGACGCTGCCCGCCAGCGCGACCCCGGCGCCGGTGAGCGCGGAGCGGGTGGCGAAGTCCCTGCGGGTGAGCGACATGGTGTGTCTCCTGTGACGGTGGGCGTGCCAGGAAGGGGGGTGGCGCTGCGCGGTGCGGCGCAACCGTCCCGCCCACCGCTTAACGGAGGCTGAACTCCGTACGACACTCCGTGCCCCGCTTGTGTGAATCCGCCCGGCGGCGCGTCACGAGGCCGCCATCGGCGGTCATCCCCGGGCGGTCACCGGCCGTCCTCCCCCGGGCCGCCACCGGCCGTCATCCGCCGGGCGGTCACCGGCCGTCCTCCCTCAGGCCACCACCAGCCGTCATCTCCCAGGCCACCACAGCCGTCCTCCCCAGGCCACCACAGCCGTCCTCCCCAGGCCGCCACCAGCCGTCGTCCGCCGGGCGGTCACCGGCCGTCATCCGCCGTGCTGCGACCGCGCCTTGAACGCCGCCTTGCGGGCCTCCTTGGCGATCTTCTTGTCGGGGTGCAGCCGCCCCATCGCCTCCAGGACGTCGGCGGTGGCGGGGTGGTCGACCCGCCAGGCGGTGGCGAAGAAGCCGCTGTGCTGCGCGGCCAGTCCCTCCACCAGGGCGCGCAGTTCCTCGGAGTTGCCCTCGGCGGCGAGCTGCGCGGCCACCGTGTCGACGGTCAGCCAGAAGACCATGGACTCCGGCGGCGGCGGAACGTCGCGGGCCCCGTGCTCGGCCAGCCACACCCGGGCCAGCCCGCCCAGCTCCGCGTCGTCGAGGACCTCGCGCAGCGCGGGCTCGGCGTCGGCGCCGACCAGGGCCAGCGCCTGCTGGCAGCGCAGCCGGCGCAGCGGCGCCCCGGCGTCCGCGCCGCGCGCCGCCGCCAGCAGCTCCCGGGCGGCGGCCAGCGGCTCGCGGCGGGCCAGCCACCCCTCGGTCTCGGCGTGCGCGGCGGCCGGCGGGAAGCCGGCCGTGCCGTCGAGCAGGGTGTCGGCGCCCTTGTCGGCGAGTTCACCGACGGCCGGGGCGGTGAACCCGGCCTCCAGCAGCCGGGCGCGCAGCCCGTACAGGCCGAGCGGGGTCAGCCGCACCATGCCGTAGCGGGAGACGTCGGTGTCGTCGACGGGCGCGGCGGGCTCCTCGTCGCCCTCGGCCATCAGCGCCTCGTCGACCGGCTGGTAGGTGACCAGCCCGATCGGCTCCAGCAGCCGGAACTGGTCGTCCAGCCGCATCATCGCGTCGGAGACCTGCTGCAGCACGTCGTTGGTGGGCTCGCCCATGTCGCTGGGGACGAGGACGGAGGCGGCGAGCGCGGGCAGCGGCACCGGGGCGTCGCCGGGCGCGTCCTCACCGACGGTGAGCAGGTACAGGTTGCCGAGCACCCCGTCGAGGAACTCCGCCTCGGCCTCGGGGTCCCAGTCCAGGGAGGAGAGGTCCAGCTCGCCCTCGCCCTCGGCCATCGCGTCGACCAGGGCACCGAGGTCGGGCGCGCTCGCGTCGGCGAGGACGGTCTCCAGGGCGGCGAGCCACACGCCGAGCACGTCCTGCGGGGAGCCGCCGGTGAGCAGCGCCAGTTCCTCGCCCGCCGTGACGGTGCCCTCGTCCTCGTCGACGATCTCGACCAGCCCGGCGTCCAGGGCGACCCGCCACGCCTCGCTCGCGTCCGCCACCGCGTCGCCGCCGCTGAGCCCGAGCGCCTCGGCCGCCGCGCCGAGCTGTTCCTCGACCAGCTCTCCCCCGGCCTCCACCCGGGTGTCCGGCCCGGCCCAGCGGGCGAGCCGGACGGCCCGGGAGAGCAGCGGGGCGGAGAGCGCGTCGCGGGCCAGCTCCGCTTCGGGGTGGAGCCGCGCGGGCGGCAGGGTGGAGCTGTCTGACATGGGCTGTTTTCTCCTCGCGCGCCTCGACGGCCGTACGGCCACCTGGACGCCGTACGGCTCAGCCGCTCAGCCTAGACGGGTTTCCACCCATGCCGCCCGGTTCATCTCCCTGTCGGCTGCCGTACATGGCCGAAACCTTGACAAGGACCTTGGCCGCACAGGAGATTGACGCGCGTAGAAACAGGGGGGGCACGAGTGTTCATGCGGGCATGCGCGCTCCCCTCCCGATGCTTCCCGCCCCACGCTTCCCGGCGCTTGACGTCACGTCCCCGGAGGGACCCCATGCCGAGCAAGTCGTCCGCGCGCCTCGCCGCGCTCACCGTCGCCGCCGTCTGCTCAGCGGCGTCCACCGTCGTCCTCGTCCCGTCCGCGCACGCGGCCTCGGTGCGCGTCCACGACGTCCAGGGCACCACGAGGCTCTCCCCGTACGCCGGTCAGCAGGTCACCGACGTGGCCGGAATCGTCACCGGCACCCGGACCTACGGCTCCTCCAAGGGCTTCTGGATCCAGGACCCGTCCCCGGACGCCGACCCGGCCACCAGCGAAGGCATATTCGTCTTCACCAGCTCCACCCCGAAGGTCACGGTCGGCGACGCGGTCACCGTCTCCGGCACGGTCTCGGAGTACGTCCCCGGCGGCACCTCCTCCGGCAACCAGTCGCTGACCGAGATCACCCGCCCCACGGTCACCGTCGTCTCGTCCGGCAACACGGTCCCGGCCGCGACCCGGATCACCGCCCGCTCGGTGCCGCGCGCCTACACCCCCGAGGCCGACGGCGGCTCCGTCAACACCCTGCCGCTGCGCCCCTCCCGCTACGCCCTGGACTACTACGAGTCCCTGGAGGGCATGAACGTCCAGGTCACCGACACCCGCGTGGTGGGCGCCACCGACCCGTACACCGAGCTGTGGGTGACGGTGAAGCCCGAGGAGCACCCGAGCGCGGGCGGCGGCACGGTCTACGGCTCCTACGACTCCCAGAACACCGGCCGGCTCCAGATCCAGTCCCTGGGCGCGGTCGCCGACTTCCCCGACGCGACCGTGGGCGACACCCTCGCCGGCACCACGGCGGGCCCGCTGGACTACAACCAGTACGGCGGCTACACCCTCGTGGCCAACCGGCTCGGGACCCTGCGCGACGGCGGCACGGAGCGCGAGACCACCCGCGCGCAGCAGCGCGACGAGCTGGCGGTGGCGACGTACAACGTCGAGAACCTCGACCCGTCCGACGACACCTTCGCCGCGCACGCGGAGGCGATCACGCACAACCTCGCCTCGCCCGACATCGTGTCCCTGGAGGAGATCCAGGACGACAACGGTGCCGTGAACGACGGCACGGTCGCCGCCGACGAGACGATGGCGAAGCTGATCGACGCGATCGTGGCGGCGGGCGGCCCGCGCTACGACTGGCGCTCGGTCGACCCGGCCGACGGCGAGGACGGCGGCGAGCCCGGCGGCAACATCCGCCAGGTGTTCCTGTTCAACCCGGAGCGGGTCTCCTTCACCGACCGCGCGGGCGGCGACGCGACGACGGCCACGGAGGTGACGAAGGTCCGCGGCAAGGCGGCGCTCACCCTCTCCCCCGGCCGCGTCGACCCGACGGACGAGGCCTGGGAGAACAGCCGCAAGCCGCTGGCCGGCGAGTTCGTCTTCCGCGGCAAGACGGTCTTCGTCATCGCCAACCACTTCGCCTCCAAGGGCGGCGACCAGGGGCTGACCAGCCAGTACCAGCCCCCGACGCGCGGCTCCGAGACGCAGCGCCACCTCCAGGCCACGGCCGTCAACGCCTTCGTCAAGGACATCCTCGCCACCCAGAAGAACGCCGACGTCGTCACCCTCGGCGACATCAACGACTTCGAGTTCTCCACGACCACCAAGCTCCTGGAGGACGGCGGGGCCCTGTGGTCGGCGGTCAAGTCGCTGCCGCGCGACGAGCGTTACTCGTACGTCTACCAGGGCAACAGCCAGGTCCTGGACCAGATCCTGGTCAGCCCGTCGATCCGGCGCGGCGGGCACTTCCGTTACGACAGCGTGCACGTCAACGCCGAGTTCCACGACCAGATCAGCGACCACGACCCGCAGGTGCTGCGGTTCCGTCCGTAGCGGACGGGCCCGGCACGAGGCCGAGGGCGTGGCCGTACCGGCCGCTGGTGAAGCCGCGCAGCCCCGGCCAGGTCCGGGCCCCGTCCCAGTGAGCGGCCGGCACGTCGTCGTACGCGCCGGCGCTCTCCCACTCGGCGTAGTTCAGGACGTGGGTGCCGTCGGTGCTCAGGTGGAAGTGGGCGGAGATCAGCCCGTGGCCGCGCTCGACCGTCCCGAGGAGCAGGTCGACCCAGCCGGCGCGGCGCTCCGCGGCCTCCGGTGCGAAGTCGGCGCGCACGATGACGACGAGGCCGGGGACGCGCGTGTCCCCGGCCGCCCGCTCCAGGCCGCCGTGCCGGCGGTACCGCCCGAGCCCCAGCCGCTCGATCCCCGGCACGGCGGTGTCGATCTCGTCGACCCGTTCCTGCCGGTGCGTCTTGACGAACGCCTCGTACGCCTGCTCGCTCGCCCACTGGGAGTGGTGCAGCAGGGTCTCACCGTCATGGCCGGTGTAGACGTGATAGCTCCGCAGGCCGTCGGCGGGCCACGGCCGCCGCTCCCAGGTCCGGGCGATCGCCTCCACCGCCTGTCGCTGCCGCTCGGGCGTGCCTACCCGCCAGGTACTGAAGAAGGGTGCCCCGGCGTCCGGACGGGTGAGATCGGGGTGGGTGTCGGTACGGCGGGTCATGCCGGCCTCCGTCGAGTGGGTGATCGTCGCCTGCGCCCACCACCCTCCGACCTCAACCGGACTTGAGGTCAAGGAAGACCCCCGACTCCACGTCAGCGGCGTCCGCCGCCCCGCCGCCACAGCACCCCGACCGCGACGACCGCGCCCACCACCGCGCCGGCGATCAGCACCGGCCGCGGCTGCCGCAGCCCCGTCCGCACCGGTTCCGGCACACCGCGGCCGGCCCGGCTCGCCCGGTCCTGCACCGTGTGCCCGGCCCGCGCGGCGCTGCTGCGCAGTTGCACGGTCAGCGCACCGGCCTTGTCCCGCAGGTCGGCGGCGCGTGCCGTCGCCCGCCCCTTCACATCCGCCCGGCCCGCCAGCTCCCCGACGGTGTCCCCGAGCCGCTCGCGGACCTCCTCGATCTGACGCCGCAGCTCGTCGGGCCCCTTGGCCCCGACCGCCGCCGTACCGCTGCCGCCCCTCGACTTCGTCATCAGTGCGCCCTCCCTCGGCCTGCTCCGTTCCTGGCGGCCCCGGGTACCCGGCCCCGCCGCCCGCTACGCACGCTCCTTCCCGGGCGGCCCGGTGCGCGGCCGTGCACGACATTTCAGCGACGCTTACCGGAAATCGGTAGGGATATTAAGTGGAGCTGCACACTCCACCGGCCGACACTCCTCCCATGACGACCACCGCCCCTCCCTTCGGCCGCGCCCTGTGCGCCATGGTCACGCCCTTCACCGACGCCGGCGCCCTCGACCTCGACGGCGCCGGCCGCCTCGCCGACCACCTCGTGACGCGGGGCTGCGACGGCCTGGTCCTGTCGGGGACGACGGGCGAGTCCCCCACCACCACGGACACCGAGAAGACCGAGCTGATCTCGGCGGTACGGGAGGCGGTGGGCGACCGGGCGACGATCGTGGCCGGGGTGGGCAGCGCCGACACCCGCCACACCACGGCCCTGGCCCGCGCGGCCCAGCGCGCCGGCGCGGACGGCCTGCTGGTGGTCACGCCGTACTACAGCAGGCCGCCGCAGGACGCGCTGGAGGCCCACTTCCGCGAGGTCGCCGACGCGTCGGACCTCCCGGTCATGCTCTACGACATCCCGGCCCGCACCGGCACCCGCGTCGAACCCGCCACACTGCTCCGCCTCGCCGGCCACCCCCGGATCGTCGCCGTCAAGGACTGCGCGTACGACCTCCTCGGCACCCAGCGGGTGCTGTCCCGCACCGACTTGGCGTACTACACCGGCTGCGACGAGTACGCCCTGGCGCTGTACGCGACGGGCGGCACCGGCTACGTCAGTACGGTGGCGAACGTGATCCCGGGCCGCATGCGCGCGATCCTGGACGCCCACGACGCGGGCCGCACGGCCGAGGCGGCCCGGCTCCAACTGGGGGCGAGCGAGCTGATCGAGGCGATGATGGCCGCGGGCCTGCCCGGAACGGTGACCGCCAAGGCCCTCCTCCACCACCTCGGCCTCCCCGGGGGCCCGGTCCGCGCGCCCCTGCGCCCCGCCGGCCGGGAGGCGGCCGACGGGCTGCGGGCGGCGTACGAACGCCTGGCCGCGGACGTCACCGGGTGACGAACACGGGCTCCCACTCCTGACGGTCGAAGTCGTCGTCCGGCACCCGCGTACCGGACAGCTGGGTCACTTCGTCGCTCCCGAGGGTCACCAGGACCAAGCGTGGCCGGTACTCCGCCACTCCCGGCGCCCGTTCCCAGGCGATGAGCCGACGGTCGTCCGCCCAGGCGAGCAGGGTGGCACCGCGCACCTCGGTGACCTCCTCGCCGGTCCGCGGATCCCGGATCGACGACCATGACGTGTCCTTCCGCTCCTTGGCCAGCCCGAGCGCGGCGAGCCGTCCGTCCGGGGAGAGCCGGGCGGGTACGTCGGAGCGCAGATACCGCTCGTCGGCGGGCGCGGCGGTCTTCGCTCCGCTCAGGTCGTAGAACCGCTGGAGTCCGTCCCGCTCACCGACGACCCGCGAGTAGACCAGCTGTCCGGTGCGGGAGAAGGCGAAGTCCTCGCGGGCGTTGACGTCACGGCCGGCCGGTACGGCGCTCCAGGTGCTCTCGTCGGTGACGACGTCGAGGACCAGGAACCCGGTACGGCTCGTCCCGCCGGACTCCGACATCCACGCCTCGCCGCCGCCCTCGGCGGCCTGGACCCGTACCCGCAGATCGGGGTTCTCGTCGTAGGTCGTCGCGACGATCCGGCCGCCGTCCCGGGAGTAGGCGAGCCCGCCGACCCCGTGGCCCACCTTGACCCACCGGTCGACGTCTCCCGTGGCGAGGTCGAGGATGCCGATGCGGTCGGCCGGCAGGTCCCGTTCCAGGACGGCCGCCGTCCGCATCCCGGGCGCGACGGCGACGTACGACCACCGGTCGTCCTTCTCGTACCGTCCCGTGGCCGGGTCGAGCAGCCAGTAGGTGCGCCGGCTGACGCCCTCGCCGGCGGTCCGTTCGACGGTCTCGGCCGTGTAGTAGGCGGCCAGGGCCACGTCCCCCGCCGCGATGAGATCACGGGGTGGCGACTGGTCCGGGTGGGCGCTGATCCCGTTCCCGGCGGCCGGGGGTTCGTGCCGGCCGGAATCCCGGCCGGAGTCCAGCAGGGGGACCCCCACGGCGATCGCGATCACGGTGGTGACGACGGCGGCCACGGACGCCAGCCCCCGCACCCTGCGCCGACGCCGACGGACCGCGAGCACCCGGTCGGCGAACCCGGGCTCCACCGCCCGCTGCCCGGCGGCCTGTTCCCGCAACGTGTCCCGCACCAGGCTCTCGACGTTCACGAACGCACCTCCAGGGGCGAGGGGTTGCCGACCGGCCGCGGCCCCGCCGGGCCCAGGGCGGCCAGTTCGGGGGCGACGGCCCGCAGCCGGGCCAGCGAACGATGGGTGGTGGACCGTACGGTGCCGACGGAACACCCCAGCAGCCGGGCGACGTCGGCCTCGGGAAGGTCCTCGAAGTAGCGGAGCACCAGCACCGTCCGCTGCCGCGCGGTCAGCCGGGCGAGCGCCCCGCGCATGACGAGCCGCAGGTCGGCGGCGGCCACGGCGTCGGCGTCCGTACCGGTCTCGGGCGGCCGGCCGACGCTCACCTCCCGCCTCGGCCACTTCAGCCGCCAGCGGCTGACCTGCTGCCGGTACAGGACCTGCCGGACGTACGCCTCGGGCTCCTCGACCCGGTGCCAGCGCCCCGCCACCTTGATCAACGCGTTCTGCAGCAGGTCCTCGCCCGCGTGCCGGTCGCCGCCGCTCAGCAGGACGGCGGTCTTCAGCAGCGCGGACGACCGGTTCGCCACGAACTCGCGGAAACTCTCCTCGGCCTGCGCATCCATCGTCACCTTCTCGTGCCCCGGGCGGACCCGCTGTCCGGCCCCCGTGCCCCTGGTGACGCGTGCGACCACCCACCACTATGCCTGCGCGCCGGAACCCGCGTGACGGCCCCCGGCGCTCACCGGCACACGTACGTCAGGTCACTGCCAGCGGTAACCGTCCCCGAACAGCAGCGTGTGCTCCAGCACGTCCTCCATCGGGTCGTCGACCTGCCCGACGTTCACCAGCCCGATCCGGGGCCCGTTGTGCGAGTCGGTGTTGGTCTCGTCGGCGTGCGCGGCCCCCGCCGGAAGCCAGCAGACCACGGCCGCGGCCCCCGCCCCGGTCACCCAACGCGCCACACCCTTCGCCCGCTCGTTCCTCATACCAGGACCTCGTTTCGTCGGTTCGGCGTCTGATCGGACAGAAGCGTCCGCCTGTTCATCTGCCGAACCCCTCCGGAGGTCACGCCCGGCTTCCCGCCGCTGCGGGAGACCACCGGCCCGACGGACATGATCAGGGAGCAGCGCCCCGCGCGAAGAGGCGGTGAGCAAGGGTCCGCCCCGCTCCGGACAGCTCGTCACTGCCGAAGCGGGGCGGAAGCTCCCGTGCTCAGTTGTGGCTGTGCAGCACGTCGTTCAGCCCGCCCCACACCGCGTTGTTCGGCCGGGCCTCCACCGTCCCCGTCACCGAGTTGCGGCGGAAGAGGATGTTGGACGCGCCGGAGAGTTCGCGGGCCTTGACGATCTCGCCGTCGGGCATCGTGACGCGCGTGCCGGCGGTGACGTAGAGGCCGGCCTCTACCACGCACTCGTCGCCCAGCGCGATGCCGACGCCCGCCTCGGCGCCGATCAGGCAGCGCTCGCCGATGGAGATGATGACGTTGCCGCCGCCGGACAGCGTGCCCATCGTGGAGGCGCCGCCGCCGATGTCCGAGCCGTCGCCGATGACGACGCCGGCGGAGATGCGGCCCTCGACCATCGACGTGCCCAGCGTGCCCGCGTTGAAGTTGACGAAGCCCTCGTGCATGACCGTGGTGCCCTCGGCGAGGTGCGCGCCCAGGCGGACGCGGTCGGCGTCGGCGATGCGCACGCCCTTGGGGGCGACGTAGTCCGTCATGCGGGGGAACTTGTCGACCGAGGTGACCTGGAGGTGCAGGCCCTCCGCGCGGGCGTTCAGCCGGACCTTCTCCAGGTCGTCGACGGCGACCGGGCCCAGCGAGGTCCAGGCGACGTTGGCGAGGTGGGCGAAGATGCCGTCCAGGTTCTGGCCGTGCGGCTTGACCAGGCGGTGGGAGAGCAGGTGGAGGCGCAGGTAGACGTCGTGCGCGTCGATCGGCTTCTCGTCCAGGGAGGCGATGACCGTGCGGACCGCGACCACCTCGACGCCCCGGCGGGTGTCCGGGCCGACGGCGGCGGTGGCGCCGCCGCCGAGGAGTTCGGCGGCCTGTTCGGCGGTGAGGCGCTCGGTGCCGGACGGGCCGGGCCCGTCGACCAGTTCGGGGGCGGGGAACCAGGTGTCGAGAACGGTGCCGTCGGCGGCGACGGTGGCCAGGCCGGCGGCCACGGCACCGGTGGTGCGGGGAGCAGTCGTGTCGGTCATGGGGGCAACTTAACCGGCCGGGCGTGCCGAGGGCGAACCAGCCCACTGGGACGCCTCACCCGCCGGTCGCCGCCCGGCCGAGCACCCGGCCCGGCACCCCACCGGCCCACCTCGTCCGCCGGTCACCGGCCGGGCCGAGCATCCGGACCGGCAGCCCGCCGGGCACCTCACCCCCCAGTCACCGGCCGGGCCGGACATCCGGACCGGCAGCCCGCCGGGCACCTCACCCGCCGGTCGCCGCCCGGCCGAGCACCCGGCCCGGCACCCCACCGGCCCACCTCGTCCGCCGGTCGCCGCCCGGCCGAGCACCCGGCCCGGCACCCCACCGGCCCACCTCGTCCGCCGGTCACCGGCCGGACCGAGCACCCGGACCGGCAGCCCGCCGGGCACCTCACCCGCCGGTCGCCGTCCGGCCGAGCACCCGTCCCAGCACCTCCCGCGCGTACCCCTCGTCGTACGCCGTCCCCGTCAGCAGCACCTGCAGGCAGATCCCGTCCATCAGCGCGACCACCGCCCGCGCGGTGACCGGGTCGGTGCGGGGGGCGAGCAGGTCGGCCACGCCGTCCGCCCACTCCGCCGCCACCGGGCGCAGGGCGGGCCGCCGCAGGGCCGCCAGGTACAGCTCGTACTCCAGCTCCACCCCCGTGCGGTCGCCCGCCAGCCACTCCCCCAGCACCCGGGCGAGTCCCCCGGCCAGGTCGGCGGCCGGGTCCCTGAGCGCCGGGTGGGCCGCCAGCACCTCGGCGAAGCCCTCGTTCGCCTGGCGCAGCGCCGCCACCAGCAGCTCGTCCAGCGTCGCGAAGTGGTACGTCGTGGAGCCGAGCGGTACGTCCGCCTCCGCGGCGACCGTGCGGTGGCTGAGCCCCGCGATGCCGCCCCGGCCCACCACCCGGATCGCCGCGTCGATGATCCGCTGCCGGCGGCCGGGGTCGTGGCGGCGGGGCATCAGTGCGCCCCGCCCAGGTTCAGCACCACCACTCCTACGATGATCAGCCCGATCCCGGCGGCCTTGGCGGCGGTCATGCCCTCGCCCATGAAGACGACGCCGATCGTGGCGATGGCGGCCGTGCCGAGGCCGGACCAGATGGCGTAGGCCGTGCCGACGGACAGCGTCTTCAGGGTCTGGGCCAGCAGGGTGAAGGAGATGACGTAACCGGCCACCGTGAGCAGGCTCGGCACCAGTCTGCTGAACCCCTCGCTGTACTTCATCGCGGTGGTGCCGGCGACCTCCGCGGCGATGGCGCCGACGAGCAGCAGGTATCCCATGCGGACGAGCGTACACAGGAGTCGTGTACGGGCGTACACATAACAGGTGATCAGATGCCGGGCGGCACCTCCGCGACCGGGCCCCGTTCCCTCTGCCGTGTCCGCCGGTCGCGCAGCCGCCGCCTGGCGTGGGCCGCGCGGCGCAGTGCCGACACCCGGCGGTAGCGGAGCAGCTCGCCGGGGGCGGGGCGGACCGCGCCGCTCGGCTCGTAGCCGGCCCGCGTCAGCCGGTCGCCGAGCGCGGCCTCGCACAGGCGGATCTGGTCGGGAGTGAGCCGCTGCCGCCAGGTGCCCGAGCGGGAGGCGTCCAGCGCGCCGTGGGTGTTGCGGTGCCAGGTCTTGCGGGCGGGCACGGCGACCTCCGCGAGCCGGTACGGCTCGGTCATCGAGGGGTCGTACTCCTCGCCCAGGTAGGCGCACAGCCCCCGCAGCACCGGTTCGGGGTCGGTCAGCAGATCCTCGTAGCGCAGTTCGTGCCAGCTGTCCGGGCCCAGGCGGCGGGCGTGGCGGCGGGTGGTGTCCATGACCTGGGACCAGGTGGCGACCGCCTCGTGGAACCCGGCGTGCCACCACGGCATCCGCAGCAGCGAGGCGACGCAGTCCCGTCCGTCGCGCACCAGGTGCACGAACTGCGCGTCGGGGAAGAGGCGCAGGATCTCCGGGACGTGCAGGGCGTACGCCGGGCGCTTGTCGCCCCAGCGGGTCTTGCCGTGCTGTTCGGCGTAGGCCCGCAGCGCGGTGCCCAGCGCAGAGCCGAGGGTCGGCGGTCCGTCGGTGATGCGGGACGCCACGGTCGCCGTGTCGAGTCCCAGCTCGTGGAAGCGGGTCTCCTGCCGCCCGGTGATCCACTGGGCCAGCCCGGCCCGGTTGCCGCGGTCGCGCAGGTCGCCGAAGGCCAGCCGGCGCTCGTAGGCCGGGAGCACGAAGCGGTTCTCCGGCGGCAGCGCGATCCTCGGGTGGGCGTGCAGCATCAGCTGGAGCAGGGTGGTGCCGGAGCGGGGACAGCCGAGCAGGAAGACGGGGCGGGTGGAAGCGGTCACCGGCCCACGCTGCCGCGCGGGTCTGAGCGGAGGCTGAGAGCGAGGGGAGAAAGGGATGTGAAACGGCGACGGCCCCCGGCGGGTCGCACCGGAGGCCGTCGTACGGCGAGGGGTGGCTCAGACGTTGAAGCCGAGCGCGCGCAGCTGCTCCCGCCCGTCGTCCGTGATCTTGTCGGGGCCCCACGGCGGCATCCAGACCCAGTTGATGCGCAGTTCGCTGACGAGGCCGTCCGTGGCGGACTTGGCCTGGTCCTCGATGACGTCGGTCAGCGGACAGGCCGCCGAGGTCAGGGTCATGTCGACGGTCGCGATGTTGGCGTCGTCGACGTGGATGCCGTAGATCAGGCCCAGGTTGACGACGTCGATGCCCAGCTCGGGGTCGACGACGTCCATCAGGGCCTCGCGCAGCTCCTCCTCGGAAGCCGGCTTCATCTCAACGGTCTCGGTCATGCCGTCTTCCTTTCGGCGTCGGTGCCGGCGCCGTCCAGCGCCTGGGCCGTCGCGTCCTTCCACGCCATCCAGCTCAGGAGGGCGCACTTGACCCGGGCCGGGTACTTCGACACCCCGGCGAACGCGACGGCGTCCTCCAGGACGTCCTCCATCGCGTCGTCGGGCTCCAGCTTGCCCTTGGACTGCATCAGCTCCAGGAAGGTCTCCTGGATCTTCTGCGCCTGGGTGAGGTCCTTGCCGACGAGCAGGTCGTTCAGTACGGAGGCCGACGCCTGGCTGATGGAACAGCCCTGCCCCTCGTACGAGACGTCCTCGATCGTCGTGCCGTCGTACTTCACTCGGAGGGTGATCTCGTCGCCGCACGTCGGGTTCACGTGGTGAACCTCGGCGTCGCCATCGCGCAGACCACGCCCGTGCGGGTTCTTGTAGTGGTCCAGGATGACTTCCTGGTACATGGAGTCCAGCTTCACGCCTCAGCCCCTCATCCGAAGAAGTTCCGTACGTGCTCCAAGCCGTCGACCAGGGCGTCGATCTCGGCCGGCGAGGAGTACAGATAGAACGACGCTCGCGTGGTCGCAGGAATTCCGTAGCGGAGGCAGACGGGCCGGGCGCAGTGGTGGCCGACCCGGACCGCGATGCCCTGCTCGTCGAGGACCTGACCCACGTCGTGCGGGTGGATGTCACCGAGCGTGAAGGAGATCGCGGCGCCGCGCTCCTCCGACGACGTCGGGCCGATTATGCGGAGGTCCGGGACCTCCATCAGCCGCTTGACCGCGTAGTCGGTCAGGGCGTGCTCATGGGCGAGGATCTTGTCCATGCCGATCGCCGACAGGTAGTCGATCGCCGCGCCGAGGCCGACCGCCTGGGCGATCGGGGGCGTGCCCGCCTCGAACTTGTGCGGGGCGGGCGCGTAGGTCGAGGAGTGCATCGACACCGTCTCGATCATCTCGCCGCCGCCGAGGAACGGGGGCAGGTCCTCCAGGAGTTCCTGGCGGCCCCACAGGACGCCGATGCCGGTCGGGGCGCACATCTTGTGGCCGGTGAAGGCCACGAAGTCGGCCTGGAGGGCCTGGACGTCCAGCGGCATGTGCGGCGCGGCCTGGGAGGCGTCGATGCACACCAGGGCGCCGACCTCCTGGGCGCGGCGGACGATCGCCTCGACCGGGTTCTGGGTGCCCAGGATGTTGGAGACCAGCACGAAGGAGACGATCTTCGTCTTCTCGGTGATGATCTCCTCGATGTTGGACAGGTCGAGGCGGCCGTCGTCGGTCAGGCCGAACCAGCGGAGCTTCGCGCCGGTGCGCTGCGCGAGCAGCTGCCACGGCACGATGTTGGAGTGGTGCTCCATCTCCGTGATGACGATCTCGGTGTCGGAGTCCACGCGGTAGGGCTCGTCGGCCCAGCCCAGCATGTTCGCGACGAGGTTGAGCGACTCGGAGGCGTTCTTGGTGAAGACCACCTCGTCGCGGGAGGGCGCGTTGATGAACTCCGCGACCTTGTCGCGCGCGCCCTCGTACAGCGCCGTGGCCTCCTCGGCGAGGACGTGCACGCCACGGTGGACGTTGGCGTTGTAGCTCTCGTAGTACTCGCTGAGAGCGTCGAGCACCTGACGCGGCTTCTGCGACGTCGCCGCGTTGTCCAGGTACACGAGCTTGCGCCCTTCGTGGACCTGGCGGTCCAGGATGGGGAAGTCCTTGCGGATCGCCTCGGTGTCGAGGAGGCCCGGCAGCTGTGTCACGCGGATACGCCACCCTTCGTGTATGCCTCGTAGCCCTCTTCCTCCAGCTTGTCGGCGAGTTCGGCGCCGCCGGACTCCACGATGCGGCCGCCTGAGAAGACGTGGACGAAGTCGGGCTTGATGTAGCGCAGGATGCGCGTGTAGTGCGTGATCAGCAGGGTGCCGACCTCGCCGGACTCGCGGACGCGGTTGACGCCCTCGGACACGATGCGCAGCGCGTCGACGTCGAGGCCGGAGTCGGTCTCGTCGAGGATCGCGACCTTCGGCTTGAGCAGCTCCAGCTGGAGGATCTCGTGGCGCTTCTTCTCACCGCCGGAGAAGCCCTCGTTGACGTTGCGCTCGGCGAAGGCGGGGTCCATGTTGAGGCGCTCCATGGCCTCCTTGACCTCCTTCACCCAGGTACGCAGCTTGGGGGCTTCGCCGCGGATGGCGGTGGCGGAGGTGCGCAGGAAGTTGGAGACGGAGACGCCGGGGACCTCGACCGGGTACTGCATGGCGAGGAAGAGGCCGGCGCGGGCGCGCTCGTCGACGGACATCTCGATGACGTCCTCGCCGTCGAGGGTGACGGTGCCGCCGGTGATCGTGTACTTGGGGTGACCCGCGAGGGAGTAGGCGAGGGTCGACTTGCCGGAGCCGTTGGGGCCCATGATGGCGTGCGTCTCGCCCTGCTTCACGGTCAGGTCGACACCCTTGAGAATCTCCTTCGTGGCGTTGTCGGCCTCGACGGTGACGTGCAGGTCTCGGATTTCAAGCGTTGCCATGGGTGCCTCAGGACTCCTGGGTGAGGGAGACGAGCACGTCGTCCCCTTCGATCTTTACGGGGTAAACGGGGACGGGGCGCGTCGCCGGAAGACTGTCGGGCTTGCCGGAGCGGAGGTCGAAGCGCGAGCCGTGCAGCCAGCACTCGATGTGGCAGTCGTCGACCTCGCCCTCGGAGAGGGAGACGTTCGCGTGCGAGCAGATGTCGTTGACCGCGAACACCTCGCCCTCCGTGCGGACGACGGAGACCGGCGTGCCGTCGAGTTCCACCCTTTTCGGGGTGTCCTCCTCCAGCTCGCTCAGCCCACAGGCGCGTACGTAGGTCATGCGACCGACGCCTCCAGCTCCTGTTCGATCTTGGCGATCAGGCGCTCCTCGATGTCCGGGACACCGATCTGCTGGACCAGTTCGGCGAAGAAGCCGCGGACCACCAGACGGCGGGCGTCCAGCTCGGGGATGCCGCGGGCCATCAGGTAGAAGAGCTGCTCGTCGTCGAAGCGGCCGGTGGCGCTGGCGTGGCCGGCGCCGACGATCTCGCCGGTCTCGATCTCCAGGTTGGGGACCGAGTCGACGCGGGCGCCGTCGGTGAGGACGAGGTTGCGGTTCATCTCGTAGGTGTCGGTGCCCTCGGCCTTGGCCTCGATGAGCACGTCGCCGATCCAGACCGCGTGCGCGTCGTCGCCCTGGAGCGCGCCCTTGTAGACGACGTTGGACTTGCAGTGCGGCACGTTGTGGTCGACCAGGAGGCGGTGCTCCTGGTGCTGGCCCTTGTCGGTGAAGTAGAGGCCGAACAGCTCGGCCTCGCCGCCGGGGCCGGCGTACGTGACGCGCGGGTGCAGGCGGACGACGTCGCCGCCGAAGGTGACGACGACCGACTTGAAGGAGGCGTCGCGGCCGATCAGCGTGTTGTGCTGGGCGACGTGGACGGCCTTGTCGTCCCAGTCCTGGACGGAGACGACGGTGAGCTTGGCGCCGTCGCCGAGGACGTAGTCGACGTTGGCGGCGAGCACCGCGTCACCGGTGTGGTCGATGACGACCACGGCTTCGGCGAACGCGCCCAGCTCGATCACCTGGTGGGCGTAGGCGACCCCGCCCTGGCCGTGCACGGCGATGCGGACGGGCTCGGTGAGCACCGTCTCCTTGGGGACGGTGATGACCGAGGCCTGCTCGAACGCCGAGTACGCCTGGGCCGCGATCCGGTCCACCGGGGTGCCGGCCTTGCCGAGCCGCGCGTCGTCCCGGCCGACGGTCTCGACGGTGACGCCCGCGGGGGCCTCGATGTCGGCCTTGACGCCGTCACCGGAGGCGGTCGCGGTGCCGTCGTGCAGGCCGCGCAGCCGCTCCAGCGGGGTGAACCGCCACTCCTCCTCCCGGCCGTGCGGGACCGGGAAGTCGGCCACGTCGAAGGACGGGGGCGCGCTCATGCGGGTGGCGACGGTCGAGTCGGCCTCGGCGGCCACCGCGATCGCACCGGCGGTGGTGCTTCCCACCGGGATGTTCTGAGCCTCAGCCATGGCTGTCGTAGTGCTCGCTTTCCGTTACGTAAGGGTTTGACGGTACGGCGCGGGGGTCAGCCGACCGCGCCTTCCATCTGCAGCTCGATCAGCCGGTTGAGTTCGAGGGCGTACTCCATCGGCAGTTCCTTGGCGATCGGCTCGACGAAGCCGCGCACGATCATCGCCATCGCCTCGAACTCGGTCAGACCGCGGCTCATCAGGTAGAAGAGCTGGTCCTCGGAGACCTTGGAGACGGTCGCCTCGTGGCCCATGGACACGTCGTCCTCGCGGACGTCCACGTAGGGGTAGGTGTCGGAGCGGGAGATGGTGTCCACCAGCAGCGCGTCGCACAGCACGTTGGACTTGGCGCCCGGGGCGCCCTCGCCGATCTCGATCAGACCGCGGTAGGAGGTACGGCCGCCGCCGCGCGCCACCGACTTGGAGACGATGTTGGAGGACGTGTTCGGGGCCATGTGGACCATCTTGGCGCCGGCGTCCTGGTGCTGGCCCTCGCCCGCGAAGGCGATGGACAGGGTCTCGCCCTTGGCGTGCTCGCCCATCAGGTAGACGGCCGGGTACTTCATCGTCACCTTGGAGCCGATGTTGCCGTCGATCCACTCCATGGTCGCGCCCTCGTACGCCACGGCGCGCTTGGTGACCAGGTTGTAGACGTTGTTCGACCAGTTCTGGATGGTCGTGTAGCGGCAGCGGGCGTTCTTCTTGACGATGATCTCGACCACGGCGCTGTGCAGCGAGTCCGACTTGTAGATCGGCGCCGTGCAGCCCTCGACGTAGTGCACGTAGGCACCCTCGTCGACGATGATCAGGGTCCGCTCGAACTGACCCATGTTCTCGGTGTTGATCCGGAAGTAGGCCTGGAGCGGGATCTCCACGTGCACGCCCGGCGGGACGTAGATGAAGGAGCCGCCGGACCACACGGCGCTGTTCAGCGACGCGAACTTGTTGTCGCCGACCGGGATGACGGTGCCGAAGTACTCCTTGAAGAGCTCCGGGTGCTCCTTGAGCGCGGTGTCGGTGTCCAGGAAGATGACGCCCTGCTCCTCCAGGTCCTCGCGGATCTGGTGGTAGACGACCTCGGACTCGTACTGGGCCGCGACACCGGCCACGAGGCGCTGCTTCTCCGCCTCCGGGATGCCGAGCTTGTCGTACGTGTTCTTGATGTCCTCGGGCAGGTCCTCCCAGGACTCCGCCTGCTTCTCCGTGGAGCGCACGAAGTACTTGATGTTGTCGAAGTCGATGCCGGAGAGGTCCGAGCCCCAGTTCGGCATGGGCTTCTTCTCGAACAGCTTCAGGCCCTTGAGGCGGAGCTTGGTCATCCACTCCGGCTCGGACTTCTTGGCGGAGATGTCGCGGACGACGTCCTCGTCGATGCCGCGCTTCGCAGAGGCGCCGGCCGTGTCGGAGTCGGCCCAGCCGTATTCGTACTTGCCCAGGCCGTCGAGCTCAGGGTGGGCAGTCTCCGTGGGGAGAGTCATGCGGGGTTCCTCCCGGCCGTGCTTACGGATGCGTTGTCGGTGGTCTTGGAAGTCTTCGGAATGAACGTCGTGCAGACGCCGTCGCCGTGCGCGATGGTCGCCAGCCGCTGTACGTGAGTACCGAGCAGCTCGGCGAAAAATTCCGTCTCGGCCTCGCACAGCTGCGGAAACTTCTCGGCGGCGTGGGCGACCGGGCAGTGGTGCTGGCAGAGCTGCTCCCCCTGCTGGGGGTGGGGAGCGCTGCGCGCGGTGGCAGCGTACCCGTCCGCGCTCAGGGCCTTGGCCAGCGCTTCCGCCCGCCGCTCCGGGGGCGCCGCCTCGACGGCCTTGCGGTACGCGCCGCTCTGGGCGGCGATCCGGGCGCGGGCGAAGGCGGCGACCGCCTGCTCCCCGCCCTCGCGCTCGGCGATCCAGCGCAGCGCGTCCACGGCCAGCTTGTCGTAGGACTGGTCGAAGGCGTCCCGGCCGCAGTCGGTCAGCGCGAACGCCTTCGCGGGCCGCCCGCGCGTGCGCGTGCCGTAGACGCGGCGGTCGCGGGGCTCCACGACGTTGTCCGCGGTCAGCGCGTCGAGGTGGCGACGGACGGCGGCCTGGGTGAGGCCGAGGCGGCCGGCCAGCTCGGCGACGGTCGACGGTCCGTGGTCCAGGATGGACCGCGCGACGCGGTTGCGCGTGGAGCGCTCACCGGTCGCGAGCTCCTCGTGGGGCACCTCGCCGACGTATTTCACAACGCCATTGTTGCGTAATTCTTCCGACCCCGGCAAGCCACGCCAGGACCCCCGACGGTGCCGTGCGTCACTTAGGTGTACCTAATCTGACCTGCGGAAACGATCACTGATCGATCAAAAACGGTAGCGCCTCCCGGCCCCCTCGGGGACACTCGCCAGCATGTCCGCACCCCCTCCCACCGGCCCACTCGTCACCCGAGGCACCCTCGCCGGCGAACTGCGCGCCCTCGGCGTGCGCTCCGGCGAGATCCTCCTGGCCCACTCCTCGCTGCGCTCCCTCGGCTGGGTGTGCGGCGGTGCCGTGGCCGTGGTCCAGGGACTCCTGGACGCCCTCGGCCCGGACGGCACCCTGGTCGTGCCGACCCAGACCGCCGACCTCTCCGACCCGGCCCTGTGGGAGAACCCGCCGGTGCCCGCCGAGTGGTGGCCCGCCATCCGCACCGCCATGCCCCCGTACGACCCGCGCACCACCCCCGCCCGCGGCGTCGGCGTGGTCCCGGAGACCGTACGGACCTGGCCGGGCGCCCTGCGCAGCGCCCATCCGCAGACGTCGTTCGCGGCCGTCGGCCCGCGCGCCGCCGAGGTCGTCGCGGACCACGCCACGGACTGCCGGCTCGGCGAGCGCAGCCCCCTCGCCACCCTGGAGCGGCTCGGCGCCCGGGTCCTCCTCCTGGGCGCCGGCTACGCCTCCTGCACCGCCTTCCACCTGGCCGAGTACCGCATACCCGCCCCGCTCGTCGAGGTGGGCCGCCCCGGTCCGTACGGCTGGGAGCGGGTGACGGAGGTGTCGATCACCTCGGACCGGTTCGACGAACTGGGGCACGACTTCGAACGGGACCGGCCCGTCGTACGCGGCACGGTCGGCGCGGCCGACGCGCGCCTGTTCCCGGTGGCGGACGCGGTGGCCTACGCCGAGCGGTGGCTGGCGCTGCACCGTCCCCGCGAGGAGGAGACCGCGTACCGCCGCGCCTGAACCCCTCCGGTCGGATCGCGGACCCCGCCACCGGCCCCGCACCCTCCCCGTGCGGAGGACATCGCGCACCCCCGCGCCCGGGCCCCCGCGCGCCTCCCTAGACTCGTGACCCATGCGAAGCGAGCCCGTGGTCCAGGTCCAGGCCCTGGTGAAGCGGTACGGCACGAAGACCGCGGTGGACGGCCTCGACCTGGTGGCCCGGGCGGGCGTGACCGCCGTCCTCGGTCCCAACGGGGCGGGCAAGACGACCACGGTCGAGACCTGCGAGGGGTACCGCGGGCCGGATTCCGGCACGGTGCGCGTCCTGGGCCTCGACCCCCGGCGCCAGGCCGCGGAGCTGCGGCCCCGCATCGGCGTGATGCTCCAGTCCGGCGGCGTCTACTCCGGTGCCCGCGCCGACGAGATGCTCCGCCACGTAGCCAGGCTGCACGCGCACCCGCTGGACGTGCCCGCCCTGATCGAACGCCTGGGCCTCGGCTCCTGCGGCCGGACCGCCTACCGCCGGCTCTCCGGCGGCCAGCAGCAGCGGCTCGCGCTGGCGATGGCCGTGGTGGGGCGCCCGGAGCTGGTCTTCCTGGACGAGCCCACCGCCGGCCTGGACCCGCAGGCCCGCCGCGCCACCTGGGACCTGGTCCGGGACCTGCGCGCCGACGGCGTCTCGGTGATCCTGACCACGCACCACATGGACGAGGCCGAGCAGCTCGCCGACGACGTCGCGATCATCGACGCGGGCCGGGTGATCGCCCAGAGCTCACCCGAGGAGCTGTGCCGCGGCGGCGCCGAGAACACCCTGCGCTTCACCGGCCGTCCCGGCCTGGACGTGGCGAGCCTGCTCAAGGCGCTCCCGGCCGACTCCTCGGCGGCCGAACTGACACCGGGCGCCTACCGGGTCACCGGCAAGATAGACCCGCAGCTGCTGGCGACGGTGACGTCCTGGTGCGCCCAGCACGGGGTGATGCCGGACCGGATCTCGGTGGAACGGCACACCCTGGAGGACGTCTTTCTGGAGCTGACCGGCAAGGAGCTGCGCTCATGATTCCGGCCCGCACGGGGACCTGCCGGGGGTCCGGGGGTCGTCCCCCGGGAAGACACAGCCTGGAACTCACCGGCAAGGAGCTGCGCTCATGACCACCGGCCTCTACACCCCGAAGCCCGGTGCCGCGCCCCTGCCCCGCATGATCGCCGCCCAGGCCGTCCTGGAGACGAAGATGCTGCTGCGCAACGGCGAGCAGCTGCTGCTGACGGTGATCATCCCGACGCTGCTGCTGGCGCTGTTCAGCACGGTGGACATCATCGACACCGGCGCGGGCGAGGCCGTCGACTTCCTCGCCCCCGGCATCCTCGCGCTCGCCGTGATGTCGACGGCGTTCACGGGGCAGGCCATCGCCACCGGCTTCGAACGCCGGTACGGAGTGCTGAAGCGGCTGGCGTCCTCGCCGCTGCCCCGCTGGGGCCTGATGACCGCCAAGACCCTGTCCGTGCTGGTCACGGAGGTACTCCAGGTCGTCCTGCTCACGGTGATCGCGTTCGCGCTGGGCTGGTCGCCGCACGGCAACCCGTTCGCCGTGCTCCTCCTGCTGGTGCTCGGGACGGCGGCCTTCTCCGGCCTCGGCCTGCTCATGGCCGGCACCCTGAAGGCCGAGGCGACGCTGGCCGCCGCCAACCTCGTCTTCCTGCTGCTGCTGGTGGGCGGCGGCGTGATCGTGCCGCTGGACAAGTTCCCCGACGCCGCGCAGAGCGTCCTGGGCCTGCTGCCCATCTCCGCGCTCTCCGACGGGCTGCGGGACGTGCTCCAGCACGGGGCCGGGATGCCCTGGGCCGACCTGGGGATCCTCGCCGTATGGGCGGTCGTGGCCCTGGGCGCGGCGGGGAAGTTCTTCCGCTGGGAATGAGACGGAGCCGGACCCTCGTGAACGCGTGCACAAGCGGCCCCCTACGATGGACCGCGTGCCAAACGTGACCCGCGACGACCTCGCAGCCGCCGTGCGCAACCCGCTCGCCTTCATCGCCGCGCGCTGGACCCCGCAGCCCCGCACCGTCCAGCGGTCGGCGCTGTCCGCCCTCGTGATGTCGGTGATCATCGTCGGCACCGGCGGCGCCGTGCGCCTGACCGGCTCGGGCCTGGGCTGCCCGACCTGGCCCAAGTGCACGGACGAGTCGCTCACCACCACCAGCGAGATGGGCTTCCACGGCATCATCGAGTTCGGCAACCGGCTGCTGACCTATGTGCTGTGCGCGGCGGTCGGCTGGGCGATCATCGCCGCCCGGTCCGAGAAGCCGTACCGGCGCTCGCTGACCCGGCTGGGCTGGGCGCAGTTCTGGGTCGTGATGGGCAACGCGATCCTCGGCGGCATCGTCGTCCTGGTCGGTCTGAACCCGTACACCGTCGCCGCCCACTTCCTGCTGTCCACCGCGCTGATCGCGGTCGCGACCGTGATGTGGCAGCGCACCCGGGAGGGCGACGCGGCACCGCGCCCCCTGACCGGCACGTCCGTCCAGCAGCTGGTGTGGGTGCTCGTCGTCGTCTCCGTGCTGCTGATCGCGGTCGGCACGGTGGTCACCGGCGCCGGCCCGCACGCGGGCGACTCCAGCGAGGTCCCGCGCATGCCGCTGGACTGGGAGACGGTGTCCAAGGCGCACGCCGTGCTGGCGTGGATCGTGGTGACGCTGACCTTCGCCCTGTGGTTCGTGCTGAAGGCGGTCGACGCGCCCCAGGGGCCGCTGGCCCGCACCCGGGACCTGTTCCTGATCCTGCTGGCGCAGGGCGTCATCGGCTATGTGCAGTACTTCACCGACCTGCCCGAGGTCCTGGTCGGCCTGCACATGGTCGGCTCGTGTCTGGTGTGGATCGGCGCCCTGCGCGTCCTGCTGGCGCTGCGCGAGCGGCCGCGGGAGGACGCCCCGGTGCCCGGCCCGGCGACGGAAGCCGCGCTCACCCGGGCCTGACCCGGCTCACTTCAGGCCGTACACCGAGGTCCGCCCCGGGCTCACGCCAAGCCGTACACCCGCACCGCGTTCCCCGCTGCGATCATCCCCGCCACCCGCTGCGCGTCCGCCAGGGACCACGCCCCCTCGGTCACCCAGGTGCCGAGCACCCGGCCGAGCGCCTCGCGGAACAGCCGGGCGCCCACCACGTGCAGCTCGGGCAGGCCCCCGCCGCCGCTGGAGAAGAGGATCTTGCCGAAGGGGGCCAGCTCCAGAATCTCGGCGAGGACGGTGGCGGCGCGGGCGCCGGTACGGACCAGGGCGGCGCCCGAGTCGGCGTACACGTGCGAGAAGGCACCGGCGAGGTGGGCGGCGTGCCGGTGGTACGGGTAGCCGTGCAGCAGGACGAGGTCGGTGCCGAGGCCGGCGGTGGCCCGGACGAAGCCGGTGAGCAGCACCGGGTCGGTGCGGTCGGTGTGCGGGCCGGGCTCGCCGAGCCCCGCGTGGAGCTGGAGCGGCCGTCCCGAGGCGACGGCGATCCACAGCAGGTGGCGCAGCAGCACCGGGTCGCTCAGCTCGCCGCCGGCCCGGCGTCCGGCCAGCCAGCGTCCGGCGGCGCCGCGCACCTCGCCCGGCTCCGGCGGCTCGGGCGCCAGCGCGAGGCCGTGCCGGACGCCCGCCACCGAGGTGAAGGCGACGGCGTGGGCGGCGGCGCCGTGCACCGCCTCGGCGAGGTTGGCGAGGAAGGACTCCACCGTGCCGGAGGTGTCGGCCACCTGTTCGGCCAGCGGTTCGAGCCGCACGATCTCGTGGGCGTCGGCGTCGGCGGCCGAGGCCAGCTCGGCCGGACCGGTGAGGTCGCCGGGCAGCCCCGTGTCGACCAGGTACGTGGTGATACCGCTGCCGCGCAGCAGCTTGCGGTCCGCCTCCAGGACGCCCAGTTCGCGGCGCCGGGCCAGATAGCGGGCCGGCGGGCAGTGCGGTTCCAGGCCGAGCAGGGGCGGACACCAGCGGCGTACGGCGAACCCGGTCTGGGTGTCGAACAGGGTGGTGCCCGGGGCGGGCGGACCCTCGGTGCGGCCGAGCTGGGCCTCGAAGGTGCCGAGGCCCAGCTCTGTCCGGAGGACGCCGTGGCAGTACTGGTCCACCAGGGACGGCGTTTCGATCATCCGGGCTCCCCGTGTAGACGCCGTGCTGCTGCTCACGAGTCCTAACGGGTGAACGGGGTCTCAGGTGATGCCCTGGCCGCGTCTCAGGTGACGCCCTCCGCGCCTCGGGCACGGATCCACCGGGATTCAGCCGTTGCGCGGGCCGCCGAGCTGGAGGCCGGCCATCCGCGACCACTCGTACGGGCCCGTCCGCACCTTGCCCGCGAACTCCCCGTCGAAGGACTCGTGGACGGTGATCCCCGCCTTCCCGACCGCCTTCTCGGCGATCTCGTACGACGGCGCGACCAGGTCGCCCCAGTCGCCGTCCGCGCCGACGAGCACGATCCGCGCGCCGCGTCGGCCGAGGTGGGACACCTGGCCCTCGGCACCGCCGTGCTCCTTGGCGAAGGCCCCGATCCGCCCGGCCAGCCGGCCCGCCGTGCGCTCGGCCTTCGCGGCGGCCTTCTCGACGCCCTTCTCGACGCCCTTCTCGGGGCCCTGCTCCGTCTCTGCCTGCTCCGTGTCTGCCATGGCCAGGATGCTACCGACGGGTAGCGGAAACGGCGACGGGCGGGGTACGTGGCCCGGGCCACGTACCCCGCCCGTCGGACGTCGGGAAGGTCAGCGCAGGAACGGATCGATCGCGACCGCGAGGAACAGCACCGACACATAGGTGATCGACCAGTGGAACAGCCGCATCTCCTTGAGCTTGGCGCCCGTCGCCTCGGCCTTGGCGCGGTTCTGCAGCCCGTGCGCCTCCCACAGCCACATGCCGCCCGCGAGCAGGGCGACGGCCGTGTAGAACCAGCCGGTGTAGCCCAGCGGGGTCAGCAGCAGGGAGACGACGACCATCACCCAGCTGTAGATGACGATCTGCTTGGCGACGACCTTGTTGGAGGCGATGACCGGCAGCATCGGCACGCCCACGCGCGCGTAGTCGTCCTTCACCTTCATGGACAGCGGCCAGTAGTGCGGCGGCGTCCAGAAGAACATCACCAGGAAGAGGATGACCGGCGCCCAGGAGATCGAGTCGGTCACCGCGGACCAGCCGATCAGCACCGGCAGACAGCCGGCGATGCCGCCCCAGACGATGTTCTGCGAGGTGCGGCGCTTGAGGATCATCGTGTAGACGACGACGTAGAAGAGGAGCGCGCCGAGGGAGAGCCAGGCCGAGAACCAGTTGACGGTGAGGCCGAACAGCAGGGTGGAGACGACCGCCAGGGCGATGCCGAAGACCAGGCACTCGACCGGGCTGACCATCCCGGTGACCAGCGGGCGCTGGGAGGTGCGGTCCATCAGCGCGTCGATGTCCCGGTCGATGTACATGTTCAGCGCGTTGGCGCCGCCCGCGGAGAGGTAGCCGCCGATACAGGTCAGCAGCACCAGCTTCAGATCGGGCACGCCCTGTTCGGCGAGGAACATCACCGGAACGGTGGTGATCAGCAGAAGCTCGATGATCCGCGGCTTGGTCAGCGCCACGAACGCCTTGACACGGGCCCCGAACGGCCGGTGACTCGGGCTCTGGCTCGTCCCGATAACCCCCGCAGGACGGGATTCAACGGCCGTCACGCACACCCCTGACAGAGACATCCCAGCGAGCTTCCCGTGCATCCCCGTGTGAAGTGCGGGTAAAGGCTCGCGCGTACCACGCCACTTTAGACGTTGCCCCTACCCCGGCCTTCGCGGGGGTGGGGTCGTGTTGGCGGCCGTGCTCCGACGTGCGTACGCGGAGTCGATTGAGCAGTCAGATGAGCGCCTCCGTATTCACTTGCCGAATGCCGTTTCACCCGGTCGACAGGCGGATCACACAGACTCCCGGCAGTCTGGAATAGCGGGGAAAAGCGCACGTACTTACGGGGGTAGGCTCGACAACGGCCGGCCGATGCCGAAAGAACGCCGGCAGCCGGTGGGCGTTTCGCGCACACCGGCAACCGACATGTGGAGAGGAGCCCTGACCCAGGGTGAGCACCAAGCCGACCACCACAGACCTCGAGTGGACCGAGCTGGACCAGCGGGCCGTAGACACGGCCCGTGTCCTGGCCGCCGACGCCGTACAGAAGGTCGGTAACGGCCATCCGGGTACGGCGATGAGCCTGGCACCTGCCGCCTACACCCTCTTCCAGAAGGTGATGCGGCACGACCCCGCCGACGCGGACTGGGTCGGACGCGACCGCTTCGTGCTGTCCGCCGGACACTCGTCCCTGACCCTCTACACCCAGCTCTACCTGGCCGGCTTCGGCCTGGAGCTGGACGACCTGAAGTCCTTCCGGACGTGGGGTTCGAAGACCCCGGGCCACCCCGAGTACGGCCACACCACCGGTGTGGAGACCACCACCGGCCCGCTGGGCCAGGGTGTCGCCAACGCGGTGGGCATGGCGATGGCCGCCCGTTACGAGCGCGGCCTGTTCGACCCCGAGGCCCCGGCCGGCGAGTCGCCGTTCGACCACTTCATCTACTGCATCGCCGGTGACGGCTGCCTCCAGGAGGGCATCTCCGCCGAGGCGTCCTCCCTTGCGGGCCACCAGAAGCTCGGCAACCTGATCCTGCTGTGGGACGACAACCACATCTCGATCGAGGGCGACACCGAGACGGCCGTCTCCGAGGACACCGTCAAGCGCTACGAGGCCTACGGCTGGCACGTCCAGCGCGTCGCCCCGAAGCCGGACGGCGACCTGGACCCCCACGCCCTCTACGACGCGATCGAGGCGGCCAAGCAGGTCACCGACCGGCCGTCGTTCATCGCCATGCGCTCGATCATCGCCTGGCCCGCGCCGAACGCGCAGAACACCGAGGCCGCGCACGGCTCGGCGCTCGGCGACGACGAGGTCGCGGCCACCAAGCGCGTGCTCGGCTTCGACCCGGAGCAGTCCTTCGAGGTCTCCGACGAGGTCATCGGCCACACCCGGGGGGCGCTGGAGAAGGGCCGGGCGGCCCGTGCCGTCTGGGAGAAGGCGTACCAGCAGTGGCGGGACAACAACCCCGAGCGCGCCGCCGAGTACGACCGCATCGCCAAGGGTGAGCTGCCCAAGGGCTGGGAGGAGAAGATCCCGGTCTTCGAAACCGGCAAGGGTGTCGCCACCCGTGCCGCCTCCGGCAAGGTGCTCCAGGCGCTCGGCGCGGTCGTGCCCGAGCTGTGGGGCGGCTCCGCCGACCTGGCCGGCTCGAACAACACGACGATCGACAAGACGTCGTCGTTCCTGCCCGAGGGCAACCCGCTGCCGGAGGCCGACCCGTACGGCCGCACCATCCACTTCGGCATCCGTGAGCACTCCATGGGCGCGGAGATGAACGGCATCGCGCTGCACGGAAACACCCGTATCTACGGCGGCACCTTCCTGGTGTTCTCCGACTACATGCGCAACGCCGTCCGCCTCTCCGCCCTGATGCACCTGCCGGTGACGTACGTGTGGACGCACGACTCCATCGGTCTCGGTGAGGACGGCCCGACGCACCAGCCGGTCGAGCACCTGGCCTCGCTGCGCGCCATCCCGGGTCTGAACATCGTCCGCCCGGCCGACGCCAACGAGACGGCCATCGCCTGGCGCGAGATCCTGCGCCGCTGGACGAAGGAGTTCGGCAAGGGCCAGCCGCACGGTCTGGCGCTGACCCGCCAGGGCGTGCCGACGTACGAGGCCGACGACGACGCGGCGCGCGGCGGCTATGTGCTGTTCGAGGCGGAGGGCGGCGAGCCGCAGCTCATCCTCATCGCCACCGGTTCCGAGGTGCACCTCGCCGTCGAGGCGCGCGAGCGGCTGCAGGCCGACGGCGTGCCGACGCGCGTGGTCTCCATGCCGTGCGTGGAGTGGTTCGAGCAGCAGGACCAGGGGTACCGGGACAGCGTCCTGCCCCCGTCCGTGAAGGCCCGCGTCGCCGTCGAGGCCGGGATCGGTCTCACCTGGCACCGTTACGTCGGGGACGCCGGCCGCATCGTTTCCCTGGAGCACTTCGGTGCTTCCGCCGACGGCAAGGTGCTCTTCCAGGAGTTCGGTTTCACTGCGGAGAACGTCGTCGAAAAGGCGAGGGAATCGATCGCCGCGGCCCAGCGCTGACGCTCGTATAACGACACGTAGGAGATGCATTTTCGATGACAGACGCACTCAAGCGCCTCTCCGATGAAGGCGTCGCGATCTGGCTGGACGACCTGTCGCGCAAGCGGATCACGTCCGGCAACCTCGCCGAGCTGATCGACCAGCAGCACGTCGTGGGCGTCACCACCAACCCGACCATCTTCCAGAAGGCGATCTCCGAGGGCGACGGTTACGACCAGCAGCTCTCCGACCTGGCCGCCCGGAAGGTGACCGTCGAAGAGGCCATCCGCATGATCACGACGGCGGACGTCCGCGACGCCGCCGACATCCTGCGCTCGACCTACGAGGCGACCGGCGGCAAGGACGGCCGGGTCTCCATCGAGGTCGACCCGCGGCTGGCGCACGACACCAAGGCGACGGTGGCCGAGGCCAAGCAGCTCGCCTGGCTGGTGGACCGTCCCAACACGCTGATCAAGATTCCGGCGACCGAGGCCGGCATCCCGGCCATCGCCGAGGTCATCGGCCTGGGCATCAGCGTCAACGTGACGCTGATCTTCTCGCTGGAGCGCTACCGCAAGGTCATGGACGCGTTCCTGACCGGCCTGGAGAAGGCCAAGGAGCGCGGCCTGGACCTGTCCGACATCCACTCGGTCGCGTCCTTCTTCGTCTCCCGCGTGGACACCGAGATCGACAAGCGGATCGACGCGCTCGGCACCGACGAGGCCAAGGCGCTGCGCGGCAAGGCCGCCGTCGCCAACGCCCGGCTGGCCTACCAGGCGTACGAGGAGATCTTCTCCGGCGAGCGCTGGGCGGCCCTGGAGAAGGCCGGCGCCAACAAGCAGCGTCCGCTGTGGGCGTCGACCGGCGTGAAGGACAAGGCGTACAGCGACACCATGTACGTCACCGACCTGGTCGCCCCGAACACCGTGAACACCATGCCGGAGGCGACCCTGTTCGCCACCGAGGACCACGGCGAGATCACCGGCGACACCGTCTCCGGCACCTACGAGCAGGCCCGCGCCGACCTCGACGCGGTCGAGGCGCTCGGCATCTCCTACGACGAGGTCGTCCAGCTCCTTGAGGACGAGGGCGTGGAGAAGTTCGAGGGTTCCTGGAACGACCTGCTCAAGTCGACCGAGGCCGAGCTCCAGCGCCTCGCCCCCTCGGAGGGCTGAGATCCTTGTCGAGCAGCAACCCGCTGCGTGACCCCGCAGACCGACGGCTCCCGCGTATCGCGGGGCCGTCGGGCCTGGTCATCTTCGGCGTCACCGGCGATCTGTCACGCAAGAAGCTCATGCCCGCCGTCTACGACCTCGCCAACCGGGGTCTGCTGCCGCCGGGCTTCTCGCTCGTCGGCTTCGCCCGCCGCGACTGGGAGCACGAGGACTTCGCCCAGGTCGTGCACGACGCCGTCAAGGAACACTCCCGTACGCCGTTCCGCGAGGAGGTCTGGCAGCAGCTCATCCAGGGGATGCGCTTCGTCCAGGGCACCTTCGACGACGACGAGGCCTTCGAGCGGCTGCGCGGCACCATCGAGGAGCTCGACAAGGCGCAGGGCACGGGCGGCAACTTCGCCTTCTACCTGTCCGTGCCGCCCAAGTCCTTCCCGGTGGTCATCCAGCAGCTGAAGAAGCACGGGCTGGCCGACCAGTCCGGCGGCTCCTGGCGGCGCGCGGTCATCGAGAAGCCCTTCGGCCACGACCTGAAGTCGGCCGAGGAGCTCAACTCCATCGTCCACGAGGTCTTCGCCCCGGACCAGGTCTTCCGCATCGACCACTACCTGGGCAAGGAGACCGTCCAGAACATCCTGGCGCTGCGCTTCGCCAACACCATGTTCGAGCCGATCTGGAACCGGTCCTACGTCGACCACGTCCAGATCACCATGGCCGAGGACATCGGCATCGGCGGGCGTGCCGGGTACTACGACGGCATCGGCGCCGCCCGTGACGTCATCCAGAACCATCTGCTCCAGCTGCTCGCGCTGACCGCGATGGAGGAGCCGGCCTCCTTCGACGCCGACGCGCTGGCCGCGGAGAAGACCAAGGTGCTCGGCGCGGTCCGGCTCCCCAAGGACCTGGGCCGGGACACCGTCCGCGCCCAGTACGCGGCGGGCTGGCAGGGCGGCGCGGCGGCGGTCGGCTACCTCGAAGAGGACGGCATCGACCCCGCGTCGAAGACCGACACCTACGCCGCGATCAAGGTCGGCATCGACAACCGCCGCTGGGCGGGCGTCCCCTTCTACCTGCGCACCGGCAAGCGTCTCGGCCGCCGGGTCACGGAGATCGCGGTCGTCTTCCAGCGGGCCCCGCACTCCCCCTTCGACTCCACGGCCACCGAGGAACTCGGGTCGAACGCGATCGTCATCCGCGTCCAGCCCGACGAGGGCGTCACCGTCCGCTTCGGCTCCAAGGTGCCCGGCACGTCGATGGAGATCCGGGACGTGTCGATGGACTTCGCCTACGGCGAGTCCTTCACCGAGTCCAGTCCCGAGGCGTACGAGCGCCTCATCCTGGACGTCCTCCTCGGCGACGCCAACCTCTTCCCGCGCACGGAGGAGGTCGAGCTGTCCTGGAAGATCCTCGACCCGATCGAGGAGTACTGGGACACCCACGGCACCCCGGCCCAGTACCCGGCGGGTACCTGGGGACCCGTCGAGGCGGACGAGATGCTGGAGCGAGACGGACGGAGCTGGCGCCGGCCATGAAGATCGACCTCACGGACACCACGGCCAGCAAGATCAACAAGGCGCTGGTGCAGGGCCGCCGCGCCATCGGCACCCCGGCCGTCGGCATGGTGCTCACCCTCGTCATCGTCACCGACGAGGAGAACGCCTACGACGCGCTGAAGGCCGCGAGCGACGCCGCGCACGAACACCCCTCGCGCACGCTCCTGGTCATCAAGCGCGTCTCGCGCTCCCCCCGGGACCGCACCCGCTCCCGGCTGGACGCCGAGGTCCGCCTCGGCGCCGACGCGGGCACCGGCGAGACGGTGGTGCTGCGGCTGTACGGCGACGTCGTCGACCACGCCCAGTCGGTGGTCCTGCCGCTGCTGCTCCCCGACGCCCCCGTCGTGGTGTGGTGGCCGGTGAACGCCCCGCTGGAACCGGCCAAGGACCCGCTCGGCGCCCTGGCCCAGCGCCGGGTCACCGACACCTACGCCTCCGAGGAACCGGTACGGGAGCTGGCGGCCCGCGCCGGGGCCTACGCCCCCGGCGACACCGATCTGTCCTGGACCCGCATCACGCCGTGGCGCTCGATGCTGGCGGCGGCCCTGGACCAGGTGGACTGCGAGGTGCAGGGCGTCGAGGTGGAGGGCGAGGAGTTCAACCCGAGCTGCGAGCTGCTCGCCATGTGGCTCGCGGACCGGCTGGACGTGCCGGTCAAGCGGACGCACTCCGCCGGTCCCGGTCTCACCGCCGTCCGGATGGAGACGGACTGCGGTCCGATCGCCCTGGACCGGGCGGACGGCACGCTGGCCCACCTCTCCGTCCAGGGGCAGCCCAACCGGGCGGTGGCGCTCAAGCGCCGGGACACCGCCGAGCTGATCGCGGAGGAACTGCGCCGGCTCGACCCGGACGACACCTACGCCTCGGCGCTGCGCTACGGCGTGGAGCGGCTGCACGAGAAGGCGGCCACAGCGGGTGCCGCCGGTGGCAAAGGAGGGGAGGCCGTCGCGGTCCCCACTCCCGTCGAGGACGCCGCCAAGGCACCTGCGAAAGACGCGGCGCAGAAGAAGGCGCCGGTGAAGAAGGGGGCGGCGAAGTGAGCACGCACACTCCGCAGCTGGTCGTGCACCGCGACAAGGAACTGATGGCCCAGGCCGCCGCGGCCCGGCTGATCACCCGCGTCGTGGACGCCCAGGCCTCCCGGGGCTACGCCTCCGTGGTCCTGACCGGCGGCCGCAACGGCAACGGCCTGCTGGCCGCCCTGGCGGGCTCCCCCGCCCGGGACGCCATCGACTGGGGCCGGCTGGACCTGTGGTGGGGCGACGAGCGGTTCCTGCCGGAGGGCGACCCGGAGCGCAATGTCACGCAGGCCTGCGAGGCCCTGCTGGACTCGGTTCCGCTGGACCCGAAGCGGGTGCACGCGATGCCGGCCTCCGACGGCCAGTACGGCCCCGACGTGGACGCCGCCGCGGCGGCGTACGCGGAGGAGCTGGCCCAGGCCGCCGGTCCGGAGAACCACGCCCCCGTGCCGACCTTCGACGTCCTGCTCCTCGGCGTCGGCCCGGACACGCACGTCGCCTCGCTCTTCCCGGAGCTGCCGGCGGTGCGCGAGACCGAGCGCACGGTGGTCGGCGTCCACGGCGCCCCCAAGCCGCCGCCGACCCGGGTGTCCCTGACCCTCCCGGCGATCCGGGCCGCCCGCGAGGTGTGGCTGCTGGCGGCCGGCGAGGACAAGGCGCAGGCCGCGGCGATCGCCCTGTCCGGCGCGGGCGAGATCCAAGCCCCGGCGGCGGGGGCCCGGGGCCGGGCCCGCACCCTGTGGCTGCTGGACTCGGCGGCCGCTTCCCAGCTGCCGCGTTCGCTGTATCCGCCGGCCTCGGCGTAGCCGTCCTCCGGCACACGGGCCCCCGCCGCCTTCGGGCGCGCGGGGGTCCGCGCTCTTCTCTCGCGCTTACTGCCGTCCGCGCAGCTCCCGGTAGGCGCCGACCAGGGCCTTGGTCGAAGCGTCCAGCCCCGGTACCTCCGCGCCCTCGGTGAGGGCGGGTTCGACGCGCTTGGCGAGGACCTTGCCGAGTTCGACGCCCCACTGGTCGAAGGAGTCGATGTTCCACACGGCGCCCTGGACGAACACCTTGTGCTCGTAGAGGGCGATGAGCTGGCCGAGGACGGACGGGGTCAGCTCCCGCGCGAGGATCGTGGTGGTGGGGTGGTTGCCCTGGAACGTCCTGTGCGCGACCAGTTCCTCCGCGACGCCCTCCGCCCGGACCTCGTCGGGGGTCTTGCCGAAGGCGAGGGCCTGGGTCTGGGCGAAGAAGTTGGCCATCAGCAGGTCGTGCTGGGCCTTCAGCCGGTCGTCGAGTTCGGCGACCGGGCGGGCGAAGCCGATG
>NZ_JAGGOO010000001.1 GCF_018614415.1 Streptomyces sp. ISL-12 | reverse complement strand
CGGTCCATGACGGCCCTCACGATCCATGACGGCCCGTCACGGTTCATAACCGACCGTCACGGCCCATGAGAGCCCACGAAGGCCCTCCTTGGTTCTCAGGGACGTCCCACCGGCCCCGACGGTTCACAGCACCTGCGCGAACCCGGGCCCGAGCCACCTCACACCGCCCACCCACCCCGCCGTGATCCCCCCGAAAACACCCGTGACGCCCGTGCAACGGGCCGGCAACCTCCCCCGGCGACGATCGATCCATGACGACGACCACCCTTCCCACCCCGCCGGGCTCCCCGCACGACCCCGACCCCGCCCTGGTCGTCGTGGCCCACGGCAGCCGAGACCCCCGTGCCCTGCGCACCGTACGCGCCCTGCTGGACCAGGTCCGGGCCCTGCGCCCCGGCCTGCCGGTCCACCTCGGCCACATCGAGCTGAACGATCCCCTGCTCCCCGACACCCTCGCCGCCCTCGGCGACCGGGAGGCCGTCCTCGTACCGCTTCTCCTCAGCCGCGGCTACCACGTCAAGCGGGACATCCCCGAGATGGCCGCCGCCTCCCCGGTACGGGCCCGGGTGGCCGCCCCGCTCGGTCCGCACCCCCTCCTCGTGGACGCCCTCCACGCCCGCCTCACCGAGGCCGGCTGGCACCGCCGCCGAGGCGACGCGGTCGTCCTGGCCGCCGCCGGCTCCCGCGACCCCGACTCCGCCGTCGACACCGGCCGCACCGCCCGCCTCCTCGCCGCCCGCCTCGGCGTCCCCGTGGTCCCCGCCTACGCGTCCACGGCCGCGCCGACCGTCCCCGACGCGATCGCCGCCCTCACCGCCGCCGGCCACCGCCACATCGCCGTCGCCTCCTACTTCACGGCCCCGGGCCGCTTCGCGACGGAGACGGCGGCCGCGGCCCCGTGGATCGCCGCGGCCCCGCTCGGCACCCACCCGGCGATGGCCCGCCTGATCCTCCACCGCTACGAGGAGGCGCCGGCGACCGCACCCACGGCCCCTTTGGAGCTGGCGTCGGCCTGAGAGCGTCCTCGCGCATCACGCACACAGGTCTCGCCCGACGGCTTCCCGCGCCGTGACTCCCGCGCCACTGGCTCTGCGGTCCCTGCTGGTCCCTACCGGTCGGCAGCGACGCTTCGCATGACCGACTCCAGGTCGCGCTCGCCCGCCGGGGTCTGCGCACCGCGCTCCAGAGCCCCCGTCATGAGCCGTGCCGGCAGGTCCCCGCTCACCAGCGCCGCCCACGCGTCGTGTTCGGCGCGCAGGCCGTCGGTCAGGTCCGCCGGAGGGACCAGCCGCTTGGCGGCGGCGACGAGCTCCGGGGAGAGCGCGGCGACCTTCTCCGCCACCCCGTCGACGAACGCGTCCAGCTCCGCCGCGGGCACCGCACGGTTGATCCACCCGTAGGCGGCCGCGGTGTCCGCGTCCACCAGGTCACCGGTGAGCAGCAGCTCCAGCGCGCGGTTGCGCCCGACCCGCTCGCGCAGGTACTGCGTTCCTCCGCCGCCCGGAACGATGCCCATCAGCACCTCGCTCTGGCCGAGTCCCGCGGTCTCCCGCGCGGCGAAGGCCATGTCGGCCGCCGCGACGAACTCGGCACCGCCGGCCCGGGCCTTGCCAGCCAGTTTCACGATCGTCACCTGAGGCTGGTGACGCAGCAGCTCGCCGACCCCCTGGAACAGATTGGCGTCCGGGTTGCGGTCCGCGATCTCCCGCAGTCCGTCCATCTCGTCGAGGATGTGGATGTCGACGTGCGCGATGAAGAACTCGGGGTTGGCGCTGGAGAACACGATGGCGCGGACCGAGCGGTCGTCCCGCAGTGCCCCGAGGGCGTCGTGCAGTTCGCGGATCAAGGTCCCGCTGAGCACGTTGACCGGGGGATTGTCCAAGGTGATCCGCGCGACTCCGGCATCGATGCCGACATGGAGCGTCGTGTACTGGTCCAGGTGCATGAGTGTCCCCAGGTTTGCGGTGGGCTAGTAGGTTTGCAACGCATACCAACCCTGGGACCCGCGCCATGAACCGGTCAATAACGCACTTATGGACAACCAAGGATCATGATGGATACCAATCCCTCGCCCCAGCCGCCCCGCAGTACCCCGCGGTTCAGCGCGGAGTGCCCGAGCCGGCCCATCCTCGACCAGATCTCCGACAAGTGGTCGATGATGGTCCTGGCGGTCCTGGAGCAGCCGACGCGGTTCAACGAGATCAAGCGGCAGCTGGAGGGCGTCACCCAGCGGGTACTGACCCAGACGCTGCGCAGGCTCGAACGCAACGGCATGATCCGGCGCCGGGTGCTCGAAACCTCCCCGCTGGGCGTGGAGTACTCCCTCACGCCCCTCGGTGAGTCGTTCCGCGCTCCCTTCACACGCCTGTACGAATGGACGGTCGAGCACAGCGACGAGGTCCTGTCGGCGCAGCACGCGTACGACGCGCGGTCATCGGGGCGGTAGTTCTCCGGGCGGAGCGTCCCCGCACTCGCGCACGACGTACTGTCGGTCCATGAAAGGCACCGCACTGGAAGGCACCGCACCCCTCGCCCCTTACGACCCCACGTCAGTGGCCCGCTGGGCCCCCGAACCCGACAAACGCCCCGGCCGCACCGCCTTCCAACGCGACCGCGCCCGCGTCCTGCACTCCTCCGCGCTGCGCCGCCTCGCCGGGAAGACGCAGGTCGTCACCCCCGGCGATCCCACCCCCGCCTGGGACGCCAGCCCCCGCACCCGTCTCACCCACTCCCTGGAATGCGCCCAGGTCGGCCGCGAACTCGGTGCCGCCCTCGGCTGCGACCCCGACCTCGTCGAGGCCGCCTGCCTCTCCCACGACCTGGGGCATCCCCCCTTCGGCCACAACGGCGAATCCGCGCTCAACGAGTTCGCCGAGGACTGCGGCGGCTTCGAGGGCAACGCCCAGTCCCTGCGCCTGCTCACCCGCATCGAACCCAAGCGCTTCACCCCGGACGGCCCCGTCGGCCTCAACCTCACCCGCGCCACCCTCGACGCCGCCACCAAGTACCCCTGGCCCAGAGGCGCCCACCCCACCGACCCGGCGTCACCCAAGTTCGGCGTCTACGACGACGACCGCACCGTCTTCGACTGGGTCCGTGAAACCGCCCCCGGCGACCGCATCTGCTTCGAGGCCCAGGTCATGGACTGGTCCGACGACGTCGCCTACTCCGTGCACGACGTCGAGGACGGCCTGCACGCCGGTCACATCGACCCCGACTGCCTGCTCGCCGACCCCGAACGCCGAGCCGTCTTCGACACGGCCCGCGCCCGCTACGCGCCCCCCGGCACCGACCCCGCCGAACTCGACGCCGCCCTCGACCGCCTCCTCGCCCAGGAGTGGTGGCCGCACGGCTACGACGGCACCGCGCTCGCCCAGGCCCGTCTGAAGGACGCCACCAGCCAGCTCATCGGCCGCTTCTGCCTGGCCGCCGAGACCGCCACCCGCGCGGCGTACGGGACCGGCCGTCTCACCCGCTACACCGCCGAACTGGTCGTCCCCCGCGTCACCCGCCTGGAGTGCGCCGTCCTCAAGGCCGTCGCCGACCGGTACGTCATGCAGCGCGACGAACAGGAACGCCTCCGCGCCGACCAGCGGATCGTCGTCGCCGAACTGGCCGCCGCGCTCACCCGCCGGGCACCGGACGGCCTGGACCCCCAGTTCCGCGCCCTGTTCGACAAGGCCCCCGACGACCGCGCCCGCAAACGCGTGATCGTCGATCAGATCGCCTCCCTCACCGACGCCTCCGCCCGCTCCCTCCACGCCCGACTGAGCTGATCGGACCACCCCTCTTCCCGCAGCCCGCTCCGTGCGGGACGCTCGCATGTGGCGGAACGCTGACGAGGAGGCAAACAAGTGGTCGACGCTGATCAGACATTCGTCATCGTCGGAGGAGGGCTGGCCGGCGCCAAGGCCGCCGAGACGCTCCGCGCGGAGGGTTTCTCCGGCCGGGTGATCCTCATCTGTGACGAACGCGACCACCCCTACGAGCGGCCCCCGCTCTCCAAGGGCTACCTCCTCGGCAAGGAGGAACGCGACAGCGTCTTCGTGCACGAACCCGCCTGGTACGCCCGCAACGACATCGAGCTGCACCTCGGCCAGACCGTCGTCTCCGTCGACCGCGCCACCCGCACCGTGCACTACGGCGACGACGGCACCCGCGTCCGCTACGACAAGCTGCTCCTCGCCACCGGCGCCGAGCCGCGCCGCCTCGACGTCCCCGGCACCGGCCTGGCCGGCGTCCACCACCTGCGCCGCCTCGCCCACGCCGAACGCCTCAAGGGCGTCCTCGCCGCCCTCGGCCGGGACAACGGCCACCTGGTGATCGCCGGCGCCGGCTGGATCGGCCTGGAGGTCGCGGCGGCGGCCCGCGAGTACGGCGCCGAGGTCACCGTCGTGGAACGCGCGCCGACCCCGTTGCACGGCGTCCTCGGCCCCGAGCTGGGCGCCGTCTTCGCCGAGCTGCACCGGGCGCACGGCGTCCGCTTCCGCTTCGGCGTGTCCCTGACCGAGATCGTCGGCCAGGACGGCGTGGTGCTGGCCGCCCGTACCGACGACGGGGAGGAACACCCCGCGCACGACGTGCTCGCCGCGATCGGCGCCGCGCCGCGCGTCTCGCTGGCCCAGGCGGCCGGCCTGGAGATCGCCGGCCCGGCCGACGGCGGCGGCATCGTCGTCGACGAGGCGCTGCGCACCAGTGACCCCGACATCTACGCGGCGGGCGACGCGGCCTCCTTCCCGCACCCCGCCGGGACCCGCCGTCGCGTGGAGCACTGGGCCAACGCCCTGAACGGCGGCCCGGCCGCCGCCCGCTCCATGCTGGGCAAGGAGATCACCTACGACCGCGTGCCCTACTTCTTCTCCGACCAGTACGACCTGGGCATGGAGTACAGCGGATGGGCGCCGCCGGGGACGTACGACGAGGTGGTGATCCGGGGGGACGCGGGGAAGCGGGAGTTCATCGCGTTCTGGCTGAAGGACGGGCGGGTGCTGGCCGGGATGAACGTGAACGTGTGGGATGTCACAGAGGACGTCCAGCGGCTGATCCGCACCGGAACCCCGGTGGACGCGGACGCGCTGGCCGATCCGCGCGTCCCCCTCGAAAGCCTCGGCGCCTGAGTGTCGTACCGCCCCCGTAGAATTCACGCGTGGCTGGACGGATCAACGACGAGGACGTGAAGGCGGTACGGGACGCGGTCCCGATCGACGCCGTCGTGTCCGAGTACCTCCAGCTGCGCAACGCGGGCGGCGGCAACCTCAAGGGGCTGTGCCCGTTCCACGACGAGAAGTCCCCGTCCTTCCAGGTCAGCCCCAGCAAGGGACTGTTCCACTGCTTCGGCTGCCAGGAGGGCGGCGACACCATCACGTTCGTGATGAAGATCGACCACCTCACCTTCTCGGAGGCGGTCGAGCGGCTGGCCGGCCAGGCCGGCATCACCCTGCGGTACGAGGAGGGCGGGTACAACCCCTCCCACCAGCGCGGCGAGCGCATCCGCCTGGTCGAGGCCCACAAGGTCGCCGCGCAGTGGTACGCCGAGCAGCTCGCGACCTCCCCGGAGGCCGACGCCGGCCGGGTCTTCCTCGCCGAGCGCGGCTTCGACCAGGCCGCCGCCGAGCACTTCGGCGTCGGCTACAGCCCGCAAGGCTGGGACCACCTCACCCGCTACCTGCGCGGCAAGGGCTTCAGCGACAAGGAACTGCTGCTGTCCGGCCTCGCCCAGGAGGGCCGCCGCGGCCCCATCGACCGCTTCCGCGGCCGGCTGATGTGGCCGATCCGCGACATCGGCGGCGAGGTCGTCGGCTTCGGCGCCCGCAAGCTCTACGAGGCGGACAACGGGCCGAAGTACCTCAACACCCCCGAAACCCCCATCTACCGCAAGTCCCAGGTCCTCTACGGCATCGACCTGGCCAAGAAGGACATCGCCAAGGCCTCCCGCGCGGTCGTCGTCGAGGGCTACACCGACGTCATGGCCTGCCACCTCGCCGGGGTGACGACCGCGATCGCGACCTGCGGCACGGCCTTCGGCACCGACCACATCAAGATCCTGCGCCGGCTGCTGATGGACAACGGCAGCGCCCGCGTGATCTTCACCTTCGACGGCGACGCCGCCGGGCAGAAGGCGGCCCTGCGCGCCTTCGAGGACGACCAGAAGTTCGCCGCCGAGACGTACATCGCCATCGCGCCGGACAACATGGACCCCTGCGACCTGCGGCTGGCCAAGGGCGACGAGGCCGTCGCCGACCTGGTCGAGCCGCGCACGCCGCTGTTCGAGTTCGCCCTGCGGCAGATCGTCTCCCGCTACGACCTCGACACGCCCGCCGGCCGCGCCGCCGCCCTGGACGAGGCCGCCCCCGTCGTCGCCCGCATCAAGAACAGCGGCGCCCAGCACGAGGTCGCCGTCCAGCTCGCCGGGATGCTCGGCATCCTCGACACCCAGTTCGTGGTCAAACGCGTCGGCCAGCTCGCCCGCTGGGCCCGCGAGCGCGGCGGCGGTGACCGGGGCCCCGCTCCCGGCGGCTCGCGGCAGCAGCAGTACGCCCCCGCCCCGGCCGCCCCCAGCGGCCCCTCCCTCACCCTGCGCAACCCCGTCTACGCCACCGAACGGGAACTGCTCAAGCTCGCCCTCCAGCGCCCGGAGCTGGTCTCCCCGGCCTTCGACGCGTACGGCGTCGACGAGTTCACCGCCCCGCCCTACGCCGCCGTACGCCAGGCGATCCTGGACGCGGGCGGCGCCGAGCACGGTGTCGAGGACCCGCAGGAGTACCTGGTCAGGGTCCGGGAGGCGGCCCCCGACGACACCGTCCGCGCGATGGTCACGGAACTCGCCGTCGAGGCGATCATGCGCCGCGCCGTCGACGAGGTCTACGCCGGCGAGGTGCTGGTCCGGGTCCGCCGCCGCGCCGTCGAGCGCCGCATCCGCGACATCCACGCCACCTTCACCCGCCTGGGCAACGGCGGCGACCCCGCCCAGCTGGCCACCGTGCAGAACGAGCTGTGGGTGCTGGAGAAGTACGACCGCGCCCTGCGCGACCACGGCGCCGCCGCCCTCTGATACCGCGCGGTCACGGACCGGACGCAAAAAGTCACCGCACGCCCCTCGTGGCGGGGTTGTGTCGTACCCCACACTGGTGCCGGTGCCTGAGTCCTCGGAGCGCGGCCGATCCGTCCCCGACGGGTCCGGAGAACCCCGCGGTTCCGACCATCGCGTACGGGACGGACAGCGGCGAGGCCGCCGACTCCGTCCCCGAAGTACCGCTGCCGCACGGCCGGGCAGCGATCACCCTGGAGGTCGCACCCGTGCAGACCCAGACCCTCGCGCAGAGCGGCGCGCAGACCCGCGCACAGGCCGGCGGCCCGGAACCGGAGGCCGCCGCGGACGTCCTCGCCGCGCTGCCCGGCCAGCACCGCGCCGCGCACCACCCGGAGGACCCGCCGCCCGCCGAAGCCGTGGAGCCGCCCGCCGAAGCCGTGGAACCGGCCGCCGAGCCCGCGGCGGGGACCGAGCCGGAGCCCGTGGACGCGCCGCCCGCCCGGGCCGACACCAGCGGCCCCTCCTCGGACCTGTTCCGCCAGTACCTCCGCGAGATCGGCCGCGTCCCGCTGCTCACCGCGGCCGAGGAGGTCGAACTCGCCCGCCGCGTCGAGGCCGGCCTGTTCGCCGAGGAGAAGCTGAGCACCGCCACCGACCTGGACAGCCGCCTCGCCCATGACCTGGACCGGCTGGTCGTCATGGGCCGGATGGCCAAGCGCCGCCTCATCGAGGCCAACCTGCGCCTGGTCGTCTCCGTCGCCAAGCGGTACGTGGGACGCGGGCTGACCATGCTCGACCTCGTCCAGGAGGGCAACCTCGGCCTGATCCGGGCGGTGGAGAAGTTCGACTACGCCCGCGGCTACAAGTTCTCCACGTACGCCACCTGGTGGATCCGCCAGGCCATGTCCCGCGCCCTGGCCGACCAGGCCCGCACCATCCGCGTCCCCGTGCACGTCGTGGAGCTGATCAACCGGGTGGTCCGCGTCCAGCGCCGGATGCTCCAGGAGCGCGGCTACGAGCCGACCCCGGCCGAGGTCGCCGCCCACCTCGACCTGCTGCCCGAGCGGGTCAGCGAGGTGCTGCGGCTCGCCCAGGAGCCGGTCTCGCTGCACGCCCCGGTCGGCGAGGAGGACGACGTCGCCCTCGGTGACCTGATCGAGGACGGCGACGCCGCCAGCCCCGTCGAGTCGGCCGCGTTCCTGCTGCTGCGCGAGCACCTGGAGGCGGTGCTCTCCACCCTCGGCGAACGCGAACGCAAGGTCGTCCAGCTCCGCTACGGCCTCGCCGACGGCCGCCCCCGCACCCTGGAGGAGATCGGCCGCATCTTCGGCGTGACCAGGGAGCGGATACGCCAGATCGAGTCCAAGACCCTCAACAAACTCCGCGACCACGCCTTCGCGGACCAACTCCGGGGCTACCTGGACTAGTGAGACGGCGCCGATCGTAAGTTTGTTCTTGAGGTGAGAGGGACAGAACAGCATCGTCCGCAAGCCAAGACAGAGTCGTCCCCGGCGAGGCGCTGATGTTCCTGATTCCTGAGCGAGTCCTGCGACCGAGCGCGCGGGTGAGACGTACCGCGGCGGCCCTGGCCCTCACGCTCACCACGGCCGCCACCCTGGTCTCGGGCACGACAGTCTCAGGCACGACAGTCTCAGGCACGACGGCCCCGGGCACGACAGTCTCAGGCACGACCGCCAAGGCCACCGGCGACACCGCCACCCCCCAACGCGCCGGCGCCCGCGCCTGGTTCACCTCCTGGTCCAGCTCCCAGCACAACCTCGCGCCCACCACCCTCACCGACCAGACCGTCCGCATGGTCACCCACCTCAGCCAGGGAGGTGACGCCGTGCGCATCCGCGTCCAGAACACCTTCGGCACGACCCCCCTCACCGTCGACGCCGCCACCGCCGCGCTCACCGACGGCAAGAGCGCGGCGACCCAGGGACGCCCGCGCCCCGTCACCTTCGAGGGCCGGCGCCACGTGGTCGTCCCCGCGGGCGGCGAGGTGTGGAGCGACCCCACCCGGCTCGCGACCCGCGCCCAGAGCGACGTGGCGGTGTCGCTGTCCGTCTCCGGCACCGTCGTACCGGGCCGGCACGACACCGCCTTCCGCACCAACTACCTCACCGAGCCCGGCACCGGCGACCACACCGCCGACACCGACGCCGCCGCCTACACCAGGACCACCGAGTCCACCTACCTCGTCACCGCCGTCGACGTGCACAACCCCCGTCTGCAGGGCACCGTCGTCGCCTACGGCAGCTCGGTGGTCGACGGCATCGGCTCCACCAACTGCGGAACGGGCTGCACGGAGCTGGGCACCAACCGGCGCTGGACGGACGACCTGGCCCGCCGGGTCACCGCCGAACTGCCGCCCACCCGGCAGTTCGCCATCGCCAACGCCGGCGTCAACGGCACCACCAGCGCGGCCGACTGCCCGAACCTGGGCGACGCCGTCCGCGGCCTGGACGCCGGAGCCCGGCTGGAACGGGACGTCCTGTCCCTGCACGGAGTCACCGCCGTCCTGTACTACTACGGCACCAACGACCTGCCCGCCGGATGCGACGCCGACCAGATCCTGGCCTCCTACCGCACCACGTTCCAGCGCCTGCACGACGCGGGGATCGAGGTGTACGTCACCCCGATCACCCCGCGCCCCGGCTACACCGACCAGCACAACCGGACCCGGCACACCGTCAACACCTTCGTCACCCGGTGGAACGACTGCGCCGGCACCTGCGACGGCATCCTCGACTTCGACCAGGTCCTCAAGGACCCGGTGAAGCCGAACAGCATCAACCCGTCCTACGACACCGGCGACGGCGTCCACGCCAACATCGCCGGCCAGCAGGCCCTGGCCGACACCGTCTCCCTCGCCATGCTGGTGCCCTAGTCGACCTCCGCCACCGCCTGCGCGAACTGCGCCTGGTACAGCCGCGCGTACGCCCCGCCGGCCGCGAGCAACTCGTCGTGCGCGCCCTGCTCCACGATCGACCCGTTCTCCATGACGAGGATGGTGTCCGCGTCCCGGATGGTGGAGAGCCGGTGGGCGATGACGAACGAGGTCCGCCCGTGCGCCAGCTTGGCCATCGCCTTCTGGATCAGCACCTCGGTACGGGTGTCCACCGACGACGTCGCCTCGTCCAGGACCAGGATCACCGGGTCGGACAGGAACGCCCGCGCGATGGTGATGAGCTGCTTCTCACCGGCGCTCACGCCCGTGCCCTCGTCGTCGATCACGGTGTCGTAGCCGTCGGGCAGCGTCCGTACGAACCGGTCGGCGTGCGCGGCCCGCGCCGCCTCCTCGATCTCCCCGCGCGTCACCTCGCGCGCGGCCCCGTACGCGATGTTCTCCGCGATGGTGCCGCCGAACAGCCAGGTGTCCTGGAGCACCATCCCGATCCCGGCGCGCAGTTCGTCCCGCGACATCTTCGCGATGTCGACGCCGTCGAGGGTGATCCGCCCGCCGGACACCTCGTAGAACCGCATGAGGAGATTGACGAGCGTCGTCTTGCCGGCCCCGGTCGGGCCGACGATGGCGACCGTGTGCCCCGGCTCCACCGTCAGCGACAGGTCCTCGATCAGCGGCTTCTCCGGGTCGTACCGGAACGACACGTGCTCCAGCGCCACCCGCCCCCGCAGCTCGGCCGGCTTCTCCGCCGGCACCGGGTCCGCGCTCTGCTCCTCCGCGTCCAGCAGCTCGAAGATCCGCTCGGCGGAGGCGACGCCCGACTGCACCAGGTTGGCCATCGACGCGACCTGCGTCAGCGGCATCGAGAACTGCCGGGAGTACTGGATGAACGCCTGTACGTCCCCGATGGACAGTGAGCCGGACGCCACCCGCAGCCCGCCGACCACGGCGACCAGCACGTAGTTCAGGTTGGACACGAACATCATCAGCGGCTGCATGACCCCGCTGTTGAACTGCGCCTTGAACCCGGCCTCGTACAGCGCCTCGTTCTGCTCGGCGAACCGCGCCGCCGACTCCTCCTGCCGCCCGAACACCTTCACCAGGGTGTGCCCGGTGTACATCTCCTCGATGTGCGCGTTCAGCTTGCCCGTGGTGCGCCACTGCTGCACGAAGTGCGGCTGCGACCGCTTGCCGACGCGGGTGGCCACCACGAACGACAGCGGTACGGTCACCAGCGCGACCAGCGCCAGGATCCAGGAGACCCAGAACATCATCGCGAGGACGCCGATGATGGTCAGCAGCGAGTTGATCAGCTGGCCCATCGACTGCTGGAGGGTCTGGCCGATGTTGTCGATGTCGTTGGTGGCGCGCGAGAGCACCTCGCCGCGCTGGCGCCGGTCGAAGTAGGACAGCGGCAGCCGGGACAGTTTCGTCTGCACGTCCTCGCGCAGCCGGAACATGGTCCGGTTGACCGCCCGGTTGACCAGCCGGGTCGCCACCGCCATCAGCAGCCCGGCGACCAGGAAGGTGCCGAGCGCCAGCAGCAGTACGTGTCCGACCGCCGTGAAGTCGATGCCCTCGCCCGGCGTGAAGTCGGTGGAGCGCAGCATGTCGGCGACCTGGCCGTCCCCGCGCTCCCGCATCGACTCCAGCACCTGCTCCTTGCTGGCCCCGGACGGCATCTCCCGCCCGATGATCCCGGCGAAGACCAGGTCGGTGGCGTTGCCGAGGATCTTCGGCCCGATCACGTTGAGCCCGACGCTGACCACCACGCACAGCAGCAGCACACCGATCGTCAGCCGCTCCGGCCGGAACTGCCCGACCAGCCGTTTGCCCGATCCCTTGAAGTCCATGGAGTGCTGGTCGGGTCCGCCCCCGGCCATCATCCGCCCCGCCGGCCCGGCCATCAGGCAGCCTCCGCTTCCGTGAGCTGGGAGAGCACGATCTCCCGGTAGGTGTCGTTGTCCGCCATCAGCTCGTGGTGCCGTCCGGTACCGACGACCCGGCCCTCGTCGAGGACGACGATCCGGTCGGCGTCCCGGATCGTCGAGACCCGCTGCGCGACGATGACGACGGTCGCCTCGGCCGTCTCCTGGGCGAGCGCGGCACGCAGGGCGGCGTCGGTGGCGTAGTCCAGCGCCGAGAAGGAGTCGTCGAAGAGGTAGATCTCCGGCCGCTGGACGAGCGTCCGGGCGATGGCGAGCCGCTGCCGCTGCCCGCCGGAGACGTTCGTGCCGCCCTGCGCGATGGGCGCGTCGAGCCCGCCCTCCAGCCGCTCCACGAACGGCTTCGCCTGCGCGACCTCCAGCGCGTGCCACAGCTCCTCGTCGGTGGCGTCCGGATTGCCGTACCGCAGATTGGTCGCGACGGTGCCCGCGAACAGGTACGGCTTCTGCGGCACCAGCCCGACCGTCTTGGCCAGCACCTTCTGGTCGAGGTTCCGTACGTCCGTCCCGTCCACCAGCACCTCCCCCTCGGTGGCGTCGAACAGCCGGGGGATCAGCCCGAGCAGGGTGGACTTGCCGCTGCCGGTCGAGCCGATGACGGCGGTCGTCTCGCCCGGCCGGGCGACCAGCTCGACGTTCCTCAGCACCGGCTCCTCGGCGCCCGGATAGCGGAAGCCCGCCCCCCGGATCTCCAGCAGCCCGTGCCGCCGCAGCTCGGTGACCGGCGCGAGCGGCGGCACCACACTGCTCTCGGTCTCCAGCACCTCCATGATCCGCTCGGCGCACACCTCCGCGCGCGGCACCATCATGAACATGAAGGTGGCCATCATCACGGACATCACGATCTGCATCAGGTAGGCGAGGAACGCCGTCAGGTCGCCGATCTGCATCCCGCCGCTGTCGATCCGGTGCGCCCCGAACCAGACCACCGCGATCGACGACAGGTTCACCGTGGTCATGACCACCGGGAACATCAGCGCGAGCAGATTGCCGGTGCCGACCGCCACCTCGGTCAGCTCGCCGTTGGCCTTGCGGAACCGCTTCTCCTCGTACGCGTCCCGCACGAAGGCGCGGATGACCCGGTTGCCGGTGATCTGCTCCCGCAGCACCCGGTTCACGGTGTCCAGACGCACCTGCATGGCCCGGAACAGCGGCCGCAGCCGCCGTACGATCAGCGTCACGCAGATACCCAGTACGGGCACCACCGCGACCAGCACCCCGGACAGCGGCACGTCCAGGCCGAGCGCCAGCACCACGCCGCCCACGCACATGATGGGCGCCGACACCATCAGCGTGAACGTCATCAGGGCCAGCATCTGGACCTGCTGCACGTCATTGGTGGTCCGGGTGATCAGCGACGGCGCGCCGAAGCGGGCGACCTCCCGGGCGGAGAAGGACTGCACCCGGTCGAAGACGGCACCGCGCAGGTCCCGCCCGAGCGCCGCGGCGGTCCGCGCGCCGTAGTACACGGCACCGATGTTGCAGACGACCTGCACCAGCGAGATGCCGATCATCAGGGCGCCGTAGCTCAGGATGTAGCCGGTGTCGCCGTTGACGACGCCCTGGTCGATGATGTCGGCGTTCAGGGTCGGCAGGTAGAGGGTGGCGCAGGTCTGCAGGAACTGCAGTGCCACCAGCCAGGCGATGGGTTTCTTGTAGGGCCTGAGACAGGTCCGCAGCAGTCGTATGAGCACGCTCGGTCTCTCGGAGTCGGCGGTGGGGGCGAGTGGTTGCCCTTGGCCCCTATCGTCGAACACTCCACCCGCGTTACCTCAACCGATTAACCCAACAGGCCCCCTCGGGCGACGGCTCAGACGCGGAACGCGCCGGGGTGCGTCTGCTCCCGTACGGACACGTACTGCTGCCGTACCGCCTGACCCACCGCCAGTTCCTCGCCGGGCTCCAGCACCTGCGCCACCGCACCCTGCCAGGCCGGGGGAGTGCGCGGGTCCAGCGTGCCCTGCGACACGCCCAGCGCCCAGGCCGCCTGCCGCGCCGCCCCGATCGCCGCGTAGTCCGCGGGCTGCGGTACGACGACCTGCGCGCCGAACAGCGCGGGCGCCGCCACCTGCACGGCCGGCAGCTCGGCGGCCGGCCCCAGCAAGAAGATCCGCCGCACGTCGACCCCCCGGCCGCGCAGCACGTCCAGCGCGTCGGCGAGCCCGCACAGCATCCCCTCGAACGCGGCCCGCGCCAGGTGCTCCGGCCGCATCGACTCCCGCCTCAGCCCCGCCAGCGTCCCCGCCGTGTGCGGCAGGTGCGGCGTCCGCTCACCCTCCAGGTAGGGCAGCAGCACCAGCCCGTGCGCCCCCGGCGTCGACTTCATCGCCAGCTCGGACAGGCTCTCCAGATCCGGCAGCCCGAGCAGCTCGGCGGCCCCGCGCAGGGTCCGTACGGCGTTCAGGGTGGTGACGACCGGCAGGTGCATGCCGGTCGCGTCGGCCAGCGCGGTGATCATCCCGGACTGGTCGACGAGCGGCTCGGAGTGCACGGCCATCACGGACCCGGACGCGCCCAGCGAGACGACGGCGTCCCCCAGCCCGATCCCGAGCCCGAAGGCGGCGGCCTGGGTCTCGCCGGTCCCGGCGGAGATCAGCAGCCCCTCCGGCGTCGTACCGGCCGCGTCGGCCGGACCGATCACCTCCGGCAGCATCGCGTGGTGCCCGAGCGCCAGCTCGACCAGATCCGGCCGGTACCCCCCGCTCGCCGCCGACCAGTAACCGGTCCCGGAGGCCCCGCCCCGGTCCGTCGTCCTGCGGACCGGCCGCCCGAGAAGCTGCCACACCAGCCAGTCGTGGGCCTGGAGCAGTACGGCGGTCCGCGCGGCGTTCTCCGGCTCGCTGCGGGCCAGCCAGCGCAGCTTGGTCACCGGCTGCGCGGCCTGCGGCACACTCCCCACGGCCTGCGCCCAGGCCTCCCGGCCGCCGAGCGCGTCGACCAGGTCGGCCCCGGCCACCTGCGCCCGCTTGTCGCCGCCGACCATCGCGGGCCGCACGGTGTTGCCCTGCGCGTCCAGCGGCACGACCGCGTTGGCCTGCGCCGACACGCCGATCGCCTGCACGCCCTCCAGCAGCCCGCCGCCGGCCGCCTCGCCCAGGGACAGCAGCCACGCCTGCGGGTCGACGTCGGAAGGACGGCCCCCACCCTCGGGACCGTCCACCGGATGCGGCGCGTACCCCTGCCTGAGTACGGCCCCCGTGTCCGAGTCACAGACGACGATACGAGTGAAATCGGGTGAACTGTCCAACCCGGCGACTATCCCCATGACCGAAATTCTGCCGTACCGCAAGGGGTGGGCGTGCCGGGTGGGGGCCCTCAGGTGTTGCTGGTGCCCCAGTCGTCACCCGCCGAGCCGTTCCCGCTGCGCTCCCGCAGGGACTTCACCCGCTGGGCCACCGAGTCCGGCATCCGGTCCCCGACCTTGTCGCTGACCACGTGGTACGCCTTGTCCGCGAACTGGCGGCCCTGGAGCGCGGCCGACTCCGCGGTGTTGCGCACCGCCGGGTTCTGGGAGACCTGCCGAGCGGCCTTCTTCAACTGCTCGTAACGCTCCCGTCCGGCCTTCGTGCCCAGTACGTACCCCACGGCGAGTCCGACGACGAACGTGAGCCGGTAACGCATGACGGCCACCCTTCCTTTGCCTCTGTCTGCGATGCCGGGGAGGACCGATTGGCGGAGCACCCCCCTGCTTGCGCTAATGTATGTGTCGCAGCGAACGCGCGCCCCCTGGCGGATACCCAGGGAGCAACGTTCGATGCGACGAGGCGATCCTCGGTAGCTCAATTGGCAGAGCAGCCGGCTGTTAACCGGCAGGTTACTGGTTCGAGTCCAGTCCGGGGAGCTTCGATCTTCCGTAGCTCAATTGGCAGAGCAGCCGGCTGTTAACCGGCAGGTTACTGGTTCGAGTCCAGTCGGGAGAGCATGGTGAACGAGGACCCTTCGGGGTCCTTTTTCATGTCCGCCCGCAGTCTCCGGCCGCGTCCGGGAACCGCGCGGGCCGCCCCGGAGTCCTCAAGGTCAGGAAGCCGCAGCGGGAAGCCGACCACCCGGAGCAGGAGATCGTATGAGCGGCTATGCTGCGGCAGACGGCGCGCACACGTGTACGCGACACGCCGCTATGGGGCGGTAGCTCAGCCGGTTAGAGCAGCGGACTCATAATCCGCCGGCCGTGGGTTCGAGTCCCACCCGCCCCACCCCGCGGTTCACCTAGAGAACCGTTTCTACCTGCGGAAACGCGAGAACGGGGGTCACCACTCCAGGGTGGCGACCCCTGTTCATCCGTTCAGACCAAGATCCAGGGGACACACAGGGGACACGGGACCGGTCAGGGGACACAGGGGCCTTCAGGCCGCCTTCCGGCGCCCATTCGGAGCCCGGCGGGCGGGCCGCGATGCTGCGGGCGGCAGGCCCGTCGGCAGTGCCCAGCCGTCCACCCCCGGAGACTCGGAGCGGGCGATCGTGAAGCGCGTGAGCGAGAAGTCGGCTCGCTGCTCCTCCGGGTAGCGATCATTGAAGTTCTCGACCCGGACCAGCTCCAGGTCGTTCGCGGCGCAGTGCTCGCGTATCCACTTCACGGCCGCGTTGGCGGCGTCGTCCTGGCCCCGGCCGGCGAGGGTGATCATGCCGAGGAGATCGGAGTCGGGCTGGGTCTGCGCTCCCACGGCCCAGGTGCCACCTGACTGCCGTGCACCGTGGGCGAAGAAGACCGCGATGTCCCCTTGCCATGCCTTCTCGGGGATCGTCAGCGGGGCGCGCACCTCGAAGGGGACTTCTCGGGGGACGACGGCCATGACCGACTCGGCCTCGGCCCGCATCATCTCGGGCAGCACGCTGGTGTAGGTGTCGGAGGTGATCTGGCGCGAGGAGTGCCCCAGCTTCTCCTGGACCACCTTGATGTCGGTACCGGCCAGCAGGGACAGGGTGGCCGCCAGGTGACGCAGGTCGTGCAGGCGGACCGGCGGCAGTCCGGACAGCTCCACGAGGCGCGTGAAGCGGCGGGAGATCCAGTCGGGGTGCAGCGCCTCGCCGTTCTCGTGCGTCCACACGCGGCCGGTCTCGACGTAGGCGTCTCCCCACTCCTGGCGCTTCTGCTCCTGCTTTGCCCGGAAGCTGACCAGGTTCTCGCCGGACTCGAGGCTCAGGGAGAGGGTGCGGACGCTGTCGGCCTTCGGTGCTTCGCCGTACAGCTGGTAGGCCACCTCCACGATCTGCTGGGAGATCCGTAGCCAAAGGGCGTCGGTGCTGACCTCTGTCCAGGGCAGTGCGGCCATCTCGCCTCGGCGGGGGCCGAGGAAGATGAAGCTGTGCCACAGCTCGTAGAGCCAGTCGTCCTTGACGAAGTCGAGGAACTGACCGGTCAGCTCCGGTGTCCAGACCATGACCGGGCCGGGCTTCTCGCCGGTGCGCTTCCAGTGCTCGATGCGCTCGGGCGTCCAGACGAGCGGCTTCGGCCGGGTGACCGGCGGCAGCTCCACGAGCTGCGCCCAGTTCTTGGCGAACGCCTGCTCGCGCTTGATCCCCCAGGACAGCGCCGAGCTGAGGGTGTCGTTGATGCGGTGCATGGTGGCGGCGGAGGTGACCTTCCGCAGCCCCTTCTTGCCCTCGCGGAGCGCGGCGTTCGCGTCGAGGAAGGCACGGCGGGCGGCGCGGCGCTCCTCCTTCTTGGCATAGCCCGCCGTCTTCACCCAGGCCCGGTGCGCGGCGTCCCGTTCATTCTGGAGCTGATCGACGCGGAGACGGTGGAGAATCCGCTCGGCGTTCTCCTTCTCGATCGCGTCGTACATCTTGTCGAGGTGCCGGACCTTGAGGTCACGGCGCTTGATGTGACCGAGGTGCGGCATCAGGTAGTTGTTGATGTGCTCCTCGTAGCCGTGGCGGGTGGTGCGGGCGAGGGACTTCTTCGCCTTGATCCACCGCAGGAAGAAGTCGCCGCACGTTTCGTCGGAGAGTACGTCGGTGCCGGCCGTGGCCGCGTCGTACAGCTCCTTGGCCTTCTTCTTGGCGTCGTCCAGCCTGGTGAAGCCCCCGCGGCGTATTCGGGCGCGCTTGTTGCCCTCGCCGCGCTCGGCCTCGAAGTAGAAGTACCAGGTGCCGTGTCCCTTGCCGAGCTTCGGGCATGTCAGCCCGATGTCCCCGATCTTCGGCTTGCCGTCCGCGTCGAGGACCGGGTTGCCCTCCTTGTCCTTGAGCGGCCCCTTGCACTGGCACCGCCGGTAGTAGCTCGGCTCGAACATCCGACCCCCTGCTGGTCTGTTGCTTGGCTCACAGCCAGTCGTCGGCGTGCGTACGTATCCGTACGTGTCTGGCGTGATCTCTTTCGATCTTGCTGGGGCTGTCGGACACCGTTGTAAAGTTGCCAGCATGTTGGCGTGGGGGAGACAGGCGACCAACGACATGACTGCTCAGGAAGCGAGCGGACCGAGCGGAGCCATGGGGCTGGAGGAGCTACTCGCTCTCCCGGCCACGGTCAATGTGACAACAGCTGGACGTGCGCTGGGCATTGGCCGCGACAAGGCGTACGAGCTGATCAGGACGGGCACGTTCCCCGTCAGGACACTGCCCCTTGGGGGGACGGTCCGCGTTCCGACGGCTGAGCTCTGGAGGGTGCTGGGTGTCGAGCCTCGCGCGGAGGTGAGTCCATGATCACGAGATATGCACGATTCTGAGGTGTTCGTTGGTTTATCAACACTGTGACCTATCTCGCTGGTAAATTAGTCAATGTTGGGAGGGGTCGGGTAGAGGGGTCGAGATCATGCCAAGGCTCTACGGGTTCTGGGACATGGCGTACCAGCGCGTGCGCGAGGACGAGGCGGAGGGCATCCGGGCCGCCGCCTCGCGGCGGCTGGAGAAGCAGACCTGGCCCGCGATCACTGTATGGATGACCGAGCACAGCTACCGCACGACCCAGGGCAACGAGTTCAAGCCGGATGTGCTGGCCGGTGTCCTCCATCACCCGGCCATCGCCGGTCTGCGGGAGACGGAGGACGGCGAGCTGGTCGACAGCGGCGGCCCTCGGATCATCCCGGTGGAGGACTTCTTCGCCATCCGTGCCATGCGGCAGGTGAACGACCCGGATAAGCAGCGCGGCGACCAGCGGGAGTACCTGCTCTCGGGTCCCCTCAGCGTGTGCGGTCTGTGTGGGCACACGCTGGGGGCGTCACCGTCGAATGCCGGTGCCCGAGGTCACCGTTGCCCCCCGAGTTCTCCACAGCACCCAGGCGGTTGTGGAAAAGTCCGCATCAATGCTGACTTGTTCGAGACCTATGTCAGCGAACACGTCCTGGCGGAGCTGGCGAAGCCCGAAGTGGCGGAGCTGATCGGTGCTGCGCGTGATGAATTGCTGGCTCAGGCGGAGAAGCTGGACAAGCAGGTCGCATCGGCACGCCGACGGCAGAAGAAGCTGGGCGCGGACTACGCCAAGGGGTCAGGTATGTCGCTTGCCGCCTTCAAGACGGCGGACAAGGAGCTGACCAACCTGATCCGGGAGACGGCAACACAGGCCCGGTTCCTGAAGCAGGTCAAGCACGTCCCCGTTGGGGACGTCCCGGACCTTGTGCGCTGGTGGAAGCACGCCCCGTTGAAAGCGAAAAAGGGCTTGGTCGTGCTTCTCCTGGAACAGATCGCCGTGTACCCGGCCGCATCCAGGGGATCGCGCACCGTGGACGCGGACCGGGTCGCTCTTACCTGGCGGCAGTGGGGTGCCGCCGAGCAGGAGCCGCGCTCCGCCTAGGACTTGTCCGGCCGATC
>NZ_JAGGOO010000198.1 GCF_018614415.1 Streptomyces sp. ISL-12 | reverse complement strand
GACCGAACCACCCCGAACCGGCCGGACACGCGGTCCCGGCCCGTCGGCCCTCACCCCAGCAGACCAAGCCCAGGGTCAGACGCGGTGGCCGGTCCCGCGGCCCGCAGGCACAGCGACCGCCGCGCGAGGCCGAGCAGTCCGTGGAGCAGCTCGTCGAGCAGGTCCGGCCTCATGTCCCCGCGCTCCTCGCGCGAGACGGCAACGAGGCCGTCACCCGGGTCCAGCTCCGGGAGATTCTGCGGCGCGAGGGCCTGAAGGGCGGCCGGAACGACCGACTCAGCCTCGTCCTGCAGCAGCTGCGCGACGAGGACAGCACGACGACGAGGAGCAGCGCCCGATGAAAACCTGCCGCCAGTTCGCGGCTCTCCGAGGCGAGTACGAGCGGGAGATCGGCTTCCTGAGCGCGCACGCCGCGCGGCATGCCGGCAGACCGGCGGCGAAGTCGAGCGCGACGACCGCCGCATCAACGAAGGCACGGATGGCCAGGGCGCTCAACAGCCATGTCCAGCGCTGCCCCGAGTGTGGCTGACCAGCCAAATCAGCAGGTCGGAGCGCCTTTCTCACTCGGTAGCCCGGCCCTGCGCCGGGTCGTCACTCACCCCCGCCTCGGGAGGCCCTAATGACCCCCAGCCCCACCGGCTCCACCTCCACGTTCGCCGAAGCAGGCGTTTGGGCGGACGTCCTGGTCCGCCGTCGGCTCCTGCACGCCGTGGTCCGCGCCTCGAACGGGCAGTGGCTGGTCCAGCACACGCCCGACGGGCCCGTCCACGTGCTGCCCCGGCCGGCGGACGTCGTCGAGCTGGCCGCAGCCATCCAGCACCGCATCCGTGCCACGAGGACCCGTAGCCGATGACCATCCCGTCCGACAACGGCACCATCCCCCCACCCGCGCCCACTGCCAACTCGGTCGCGGCGCGAGCAAGTTATCGGCCAAGACACTCTTCCCCGGTGGGGAAGGCGTCTTGGCCGGAGCCCGCCCCGGGGGTGGCGGGAGCGGTCCAGCACCTGGGGGTGCTGGACCGCGAGGCAGCGACCGAGGGCGGATCGCAGCCGGAACAGACCGCGCCGCGCAAGCGCCGCGCCACGAAGAAGACCTCACGCAAACGCTCGCCGAAGCCGCCCGTGCACAAGCGCACCTACGTGTGCAGTGTGCGCCTGAACGACGCCGAGAAGCAGCAGCTCACCGCTGCCGCGACCGCCGCGCGCACCACCCTTCCCGCCTTCCTCGCCCGCAGCGGCCTCGCCGCCGCCCGCGACCTCGACACGACCACCGCCGCCATCGCCGGCCGCCGTGAACTCGTCGCCGAACTGTTCTCCGCTCGCCGGCACCTGGGCCACGTCGGCAACAACCTCAACCAGATCGCCCGCGCCGTCAACGCCGGCGCCCACCCGTCCGAACTCGACGCCGTCATCGCCGCCACTCAACGCGCCGTCCAGCGCGTCCAGCACGCCACCGAACAGCTCCTCCACCAGGACCAGGACCAGGAGCCACCACCGGCATGATCCCCAGGATTCAGAAGCGCGGGCAGCGCACCCTCGGCCTGCTGTACTACCTGTATGGGCCGGGCAAGTACGAGGAGCACACCGACCCGCACCTCGTCGCCTCCTGGGACGGAAACGCCCCCGATCCCGGCCGCGACCAGGGCGCCACCCTCAAGCAGCTCCAGCAGCTCCTCGACCAGCCGCTGGAGAACATCGACGCCGCCGAGCGGCCGACGAAGCACGTGTGGCACTTGTCCGTCCGCAACGCCGCCGAGGATCGCATCCTGAGCGACGAGGAATGGGGGGATATCGCGCGCCGTATGGTCGCCGCCGCCGGTATCGACGATCCGGAGCAGGGTGCAGGGTGCCGGTGGGCCGCGGTCCGGCATGCCGAGGACCACATCCACATCGTCGCCACCCTCGTGCGCGAGGACGGCTACAAACCCGATCTCGACCACGACGCCGCCCGCGTCCAGGCCCAGGCCCGTACCCTCGAAGCGGAATTGGGTCTGCGCCGCCTCAACAAGGGGGATGGAACCGCCGCGCGGCGCCCGACCAGCGCCGAGCGTCATAAGGCCGAACGTCAGGGCCGGGTGCGCACGGCGCGCGAGGAGCTGCGGGAGACGGTGCGCCGTGCGGTGGCCGGCGCCCGGAGCGAGGATGAGTTCTTCGACCGGCTGGCCGCCGCCGGTCTCCTGATCCGCAAACGTACCGCGCCATCTGGGGACGTGCTCGGGTACAAGGTCGCGTTGCCCGATGACCGCAACAAGGACGGTGAGCCGGTGTTCTACCCCGGGGCCCGCCTCGCCCCGGACCTGTCCCTCCCCCGGATCCGCGAACGCTGGTCCGCCGACGCCTATGCCGAGCACTCCTCCCCAGCTCCTGGGCCGGCCTCGCGTGGGGTGCCGGGCAGTCCGGCCGGTGCGCGGAGGCGTGCGGCCTCGGCCGTGTGGCAGGCGGTGCTGGTCATCGAGGACGGTCAGGACCCGGTCGCCGCAGCGCATATCGCGGCGGCCGGCGAGGTCCTGGACGCTCTCGCGAAGACATCCGCCGCCCACACCCGCCGCGAACTGCGCGAGGCCGCCTTCGTCTTCGAGCGTGCCTCCCGCTCCCACGTCCGGGCCGAGCGCGGACACGACCGGGCGCTGCGGCAGGCCGCCCGCGACCTTGTCCACGGTGGTCCCGCCCTCGGCCGAGGGGAGGACGGGGCGACAACGGCCATGGCGATCGACATGCTGTTCTTCCTCATCACCGCAGCGGGCCACTGGCACGCGAAGAAGGGACATGCCCAGCAGGCCGCCGCTGCCCGCCAGGCCGCCGAGCACCTGCGCGCCGCCTACCAGGCCGCCGCCGCCCAGCCCCTCGGCGCCCTTTTCCAGCGCGGCCGGCGCCTGGGCCGTCCGCTGCTGAACCGGCAGACGCAGGTGCTACGCGAGGCACTGCCGGCGCTGGCCAAGCAGGTCCTGGCCGAACCGGGCTGGTACGCGCTCGCCGCCACCCTCGCCGACGCCGAGGCAGCTGGCCACGACCCGGCCGCCCTGCTGGCCGACGCCGCGGGGCGCCGGGAGCTGGGCACGGCGGACTCCGTCAGTGACGTCCTCGTGTGGCGGCTGCGCCGGAGCGCGGACCTGCCCGCCGACACCAGCGAGGCCATACCCGTCACCGCCACGGCCGAAGCGCCCGCTCGCCGGACAACCGGCCGGGCATCTCGCAGGCCGGAGGCCCGGCGTGGGCGTTCCTGACTGTGGACTTTACGAATTGAAAAGGTTGCCGGGCCTGGGGCACGATCAACACGCGAGCAGGACGAGACAGAGGAGATACGCCCGAGTGCTCAACCGAATCCGCCGCAGGCGCAGGACCCGCACCGACGATCTGCAACGCATGCATGAGCAGTTCTGGCCGGAGCTGTTCGACAGGGTCCCCGAGGACGTGCTGCGGATCCAGGCCGAGCGGCAGGCCGCTGCCCAGCCGGCCGCCGTCGTGGACGACTTCCTCCCGCCCGAGCTGCGGGTCCCCAGCCACGACCAGGTCGCCGGACGGATGATGCCCTGGTCGCAGCCGATCGTCCTCGACGGTGACGTGGTCGCCTGCGACGAGTGCGGTGCGTACCGGGACTGGGTCATCATCTCCACCAACGACCAGGTCTGGCTGCGCTGCCGGGCCGGGCACCAGCAGCACGAGCGGCGCCTGACAACTGCCTGGTTCAACCGCAACTCCGGGCCCGCCGACGCCACGCACGCAACGTTCGAGGACTGCCTGCGTCACCTCGGGCACTGACCCCCACCCCCACGACCCCACCGGGCCCGAAGGACCCGCGCTGCCCAACTCGCACCGAGCACAAGGGGTCATCTCACCATGCGCGTTCGCGCCACCGCCGTCCTCGGCATCACCACCGCTCTTCTCACCCAGCCCGCCTGCTCCCCCGGCACCGACACAGACCGAGCCGCTACCACGGCTCCGCACAGCTCCGTCCAGCACCAGGACAACGACAACAGCGAGAACACTCCGCTGTCGTCGGCCGCGCTGGAGACGCAGCTGCTCACTCAGCAGGACCTCGGCAACGGGTACGTCCACGCTCCCGGGACCAGCACCGACCACGACGACGTCGCCGTCGTGGGTTGCCCGGCCCTCGACGCGCTGGGCGGCGAGGCGGCCACCGGAGGCTCACTCGACTTTCCCCGGCAGGCCAAGACCGGCTTCACCTACGACGCCAGCAGTGGCTCCGCGCTGTCCGAGGACCTGTACAGCGACACCGCCGACGCGTTGTCCGCCGGCACCAGCCGGATCTTCGACGCCATGACCGGGTGCCCCACGTACGAAGTCCTCGTCGGAGGCACCGCGATCAACGTCAGCACACGGGAGCTGGCCGCGCCCCGGCTCGGCGACGAGCAGTGGAGCCAGCTCATGACCTTCACCGCCGGCGGGCGCGACACTGTGCTCAAGCAGACCGCGATCCGAGAAGACCAGGTCCTCCTGGTCCTCTCCGGCTCGCCGGCCCTCGTCGATCTCCACCTCAGCAAGGCCCTCGCCAAGGTGACAGCAGCCCGCTGACACCACGGCGTACGCCGGATATGGGTGAGGCCGGGCCGCCCCTCCGAGGAGGAACGGCCCGGCTCACCCATATCCGGCCGCCGTACACGAGCTTGTCGTCACGTGGCCGGGGCACGCAGGAGCCTGTCCTGGGTGCTGTCCGGCAGTACTCGGCGCAGGACCGGCGCGGTGGAGCTGAGGGAGCCGGCAAACGCGGCGACGAGATCGTCGGGCGTGCTGGAGCTGAAAGATGCGACCCACAGGCAGCGCGCGCCCAGCACCGGCTCCGCCCATGCCTGCCACCCGGCAGGCCCGGTCTCGTACGCCTCGCGAATCAAGCTGCGCGGGTCGGCGTCCTGGATGAGTGCGGGAACATCGCCGAGGCGGATGTGCGTGGCGAACGTCGGATCGATCGCGGCGGTGGCGGGCTGGTCGATGTCGCGGATCCAGCCGTGCGCGGTGACCGCGTCGACCACCGCTTCGGGCCCGCCGAGCGGGAGGCCAGGCTGGTCGCGGGCATCGAGTGCGGTGAGGAAGTCGACGAGGACTTCTCCAGGGACGTCCGGGGTGAAGTAGGCCGACCACTGGGCGAGCGGACTGTTCGTCTCCTGACGCGCGCTGATCTGCCAGGCGACCGGCAGGTCACCGAGGTAGAACGGTTCGTCCGCCAGGACCCACTGCGCCCAGCGCAGGGTGTCGGGGCTGATGTGCAGGACGGTGCTGCGCAGGACCTGCCGGTCCTCTGGTCCCTCGTCCGGCTCCTGCCGTCCGCGGATGATCGTCAGGGTCGTCCAGCCAAGGCCGGTGAGCGTGTCGGCGACAGCGTCGTAGAGGCGTCCGTCGTCACCGGCCAGGTGGCGGGGGCCGACCCAGTACCCGCGCTGGGCCGGAGTCGGGGCGGGCGGGTCGGGCGGGAAATCGGCGTTCAGGGGCGTCTCCAAAGGCTGGGGTTTCTCCTTGCCGCCGGTGGTGGGGGGGGGGGGGGGGGGGGGGGGCTGGGTGGGGGACTGCCAGGCCAGCCGGACGGCGACCTCGGGCGGGAGGTGCCCGAGCTGGGTGTCGGC
>NZ_JAGGOO010000197.1 GCF_018614415.1 Streptomyces sp. ISL-12 | reverse complement strand
CGCTGCTGGAGGTCGACGAGGTAGACCACGGCGTGCTGGAGTGCCAGGGCCTTGGCGCAGCGCGTCACCGCGGTGGACAGATCCAGCGTCAGGTGTTCCGGATCGGCGAGGAACTCGTACAGCCGCCCGGCGTCCGGCTCTGCCGTCGACACCTCGTCCTCCCTCGTCGTGCGGGTGGGGCACGTCGTCCTGGATGAGTCACGCACCGGCCGGGTGCGTTGCGCGCCAGTCTGGCACCGCCCGCCGTGCCCCGCCCGCCGAGCGCGGCCGGACGCTTCGACCGCGCCGGACCGGGCACGCGGGGGTGTGGCAGGACCACCCCCGAGCCGAGGAGCGGTGCCGCGATGACCGAGTACGAGCGTTCCCGCACCATGCCCGCCGACGCCGGACGCGTCTTCGACCAGGCCGCGGACGCCGGGCGGCTGGACACCTGGATGCCCCGCGACCTGCACGTCCGCGTCGAGGACCCGCCCGCCGTCACCGTGCACGAGGACCGCACCGACCAGGACACCTCCGCACTGCTGCGGGCCCGTCCCGAGCAGCTGCGGCTCGAATGGGGCACCCGCGACGAGGGTGCCTACGCCGGCTGGCTCCAGGTCGCCGGCCTGGAGGGCGGCACCAGCGAGGTGACGGTCCACCTGTCCTTCTTCGACGACAGCCACGACCCGGGGGACCGGGCGGTGGCCGACGCCCTCGACACCAGCCTGCGGCGGCTGGAGGAACAGGTACGGCGGCACACCGGCTGAGCGCCGCGCGCGCCGCACGGACGCGGGGGCAACCTTTCAGCGGCATGCCGGGTCATACGGTGCATAACCGACCGATCCACCTGGGGGAACCATGTACGTCCGTGCCCGTGCGGCCCGCCTCGCCGTCGCCGCGTCGGCGGCCGTGGCCGCGCTCGCCGTGGCCGCCGTCCCGGCCGCCGCCGTCCCGCCCGGCCTGTCGGGATCCGGAGCACCCGGATTCCTGGAACCGGCCGACTTGCCGCCGCACCCCTCCTCCGACTGGTCCGCCGGCCCCGTCACCGCCGGGCAGCCGGACCCGCTGCCGATGTGCGTCGGCGATGCCCTGCCCTCCACCTCCGCGCACCGCCGCTACTGGACCGAGTACGACACCGGCGCGCTCCAGGTCACGGTCGTGGAGCGGGACGAGGGCCGGGCGGCCGCGTTCGCCGCCCTGCTCCGCGACGGCCTGGCCGACTGCGCGCGCACCCTGGCGGACCAGGACCCCGAGGTCACCGCCACCCAGCGGTACTACGGCCGTCTGGACGTCGAGGAGGGCGCCGACGTCTTCGGCGTCCACACCGGCACCACCTGGGGCGCGTCCGACGTCGCCCTGTTCTCGGTGGGCCGGGACGGCAGGATCGTGACCGTCGTCCAGTGGGGCCAGATGGGCGCCCTCGCCGACGCCCCGGTCGACGCCTTCGAGGCGACCACCGTCACGGCCGTCGGCAAGCTGTCCTGACGGCGGCATCCGGGGGCGGGCCGGAGACCCGCCGTCAGCAGGTCGCCGAGGCGGGCAGGCCGCCGTACGGGCCGCCCTCGAGATGGACGGCGCTCACATGGCCGGTCAGGAGCCGGACCCAGACGTCGTCGCTGCGGCCGTTCCCGGTGACGGTCCCGCCGTGCGTCCAGCAGTAGGCGCCGCGCGGCCGGCCGGGCGCCACGGACCCGGCCTTCGCGTAGGACCGGGCGGGACCCGAGCGGACGTCGGCCGTCTCGTGGGCCTCGACCGTGTAGGGCGCCGCCGGGCCCCCGTCGCGGCCGACGCCGACGGGCGGGGCGGGGGCCGTGGCGGCGGTCGGGCCGGCGTCGGTGGCCGTGCCGGCGGCGGTGACGGCGAGCGGCGCGAGCAGGACCAGGGTCCCGGCCGCGAGCATCGCGACCCCGCTGGAGGGACGGTTCGGCATGTCTGTCTTCCCTGTGCTGATCTGCCGTGACCTGTACGGACGTACCGCGACGCGGCACCTGTCGGTCACCCGGCACTGTAGGGAGCGGGGAGCGCCAGGGGTCCCTGACAAAAGTCAGGGCGGACGCCGACGGGTGTCCCGGCGGCCGGCCAGGGCACCCACCCCGCATGAACGCACTGCGCCGCCCGCTGATGGACCGCACCCTCCCGGCACTGGCCGAGGGCTGCGCGTGGCTGCCCGACCGGATGCGTGAGAGCGACGGCCCCGTGGTCGCCACCCGGCTCCTCGGCCGCCCGGCACTGGCCGTACGCGGACCGGAGGCGGTGCGCCTCTTCCACGACGAGAGCCGCGTCCGCCGCCACGACGCCCTGCCCGGGCCGGTCCTGCACACCCTCTTCGGAGAGGGCGCGGTGCACACCCTCGACGGGGACACCCACCGCACCCGCAAGGCACTGTTCCTGCCGCTGCTCGAACCCGAGGAGGTCGCGGGCGTCACCGAAGAGGTCACCGCGGCCTGGGACGAGGCCGTCCGCGCCTGGAGCGCGCGCCCCCGCGTGGCGCTGTTCGACGAGGCCGGCGTGGTCCTCACCCGCGGCGTCTGCCGCTGGGCCGGCGTCCCGCTCGCCGAGGGCGAGGCGGTGCCGCTGGCCCGGGACCTGCCGGCGATGGTCGACGGGTTCGCCGGCCTCGGCCCCCGCCACTGGCGGGCCCGGCGCGCCCGCGCCCGCCAGGAGGCCCGGTTCGCCCGGCTGATCGAGGACGTACGGTCCGGCGCGGTCACCGCGCCCCGGGCTCGGTGCTCGACCGGACCGCCCGGCACCGCGACATCCCGGACGGGCCGCCGGACGCGCGGACGGCGGCGGTGGAACTGCTCAACGTGCTGCGGCCCACGGTCGCCGTCAGCTGGTTCGTGGCCTTCAGCGCCCACGCCCTGCACCAGTGGCCGCACCACCGCGACCGGCTGCGGACCGGCGACGCCGCCTTCGTCACCGCGTTCGCGCACGAGGTGCGCCGCTTCTACCCGTTCGCCCCCTTCCTCGGCGGCCTGGCCGTCACCGACTTGACCTGGCACGGCGCGACGCTGCCCGCCGGCGGCATCCTGCTGCTCGACGTCCACGGCCAGAACCACGACGAGGAGCTGTGGGGCGATCCGTACGCCTTCCGGCCGGAACGCTTCCTGGACCGGCCGGTCGCCGCCGACGAACTGATCCCGCAGGGCGGCATGGACCCGGCCACCGGCCACCGCTGCCCCGGCGAACGCGTCACCGTCGGCCTGCTGGAGGCCCTCGCGATCCGCCTCGCCCGCCTCACGTACACGCTGCCCGCGCAGGACCTGTCCATCCCCCTGCGCCGCGTCCCGACCCGGCCCCGCGACAAGGTGGTCCTCACCGGTGTGCGGGCGCCCGGCGTCTGACGCCGCCGGTCAGGGCCGGTCGCTCTCGTGGCCCGGCGCGTCCAGCACGTCGCGCTGTCCCGCAGTCTCCTTCTCGTCCAGCTTCGCCACCGCCGGGTGGTGCAGGTCGAAGGCGGGCGACTCGGAGCGGATCCGGGGCAGCGCGCAGAAGTTGTGGCGGGGCGGCGGGCAGGAGGTCGCCCACTCCAGGGAACGCCCGTAACCCCAGGGGTCGTCCACCGCGACCGGCTCGCCGTAGCGGGCGGTCTTCCACACGTTGTAGAGGAACGGCAGGGTGGACAGGCCCAGCAGGAAGGCGCCGATGGAGGAGACGGTGTTCAGGGCGGTGAAGCCGTCGGCGGCCAGGTAGTCGGCGTACCGGCGGGGCATGCCGGCGGCGCCGAGCCAGTGCTGCACCAGGAACGTGGTGTGGAAGCCGGCGAACAGCGTCCAGAAGTGGACCTTCTCCAGGCGCGTGTCGAGCATCCTGCCGGTCATCTTCGGCCACCAGAAGCTGAAGCCGCCGAACATCGCGAAGACGATCGTGCCGAACAGCACGTAGTGGAAGTGGGCGACCACGAAGTAGCTGTCGGTGACGTGGAAGTCGATCGGCGGTGATGCCAGGAGCACGCCGGTCAGACCGCCGAAGAGGAACGTGACGAGGAAGCCGGCCGCCCACAGCATCGGCGGCTCGAAGGAGAGCGAGCCCCGCCACATCGTGCCGACCCAGTTGAAGAACTTCACCCCGGTCGGCACGGCGATGAGGAAGCTCAGGAAGGAGAAGAAGGGCAGCAGCACGGCCCCGGTGGCGAACATGTGGTGCGCCCACACGGTCGCCGACAGACCGGTGATGGCGATGGTGGCGCCGACCAGACCCGTGTAACCGAAGATCGGCTTGCGCGAGAAGACCGGGATGATCTCGCTGACCACGCCGAAGAACGGCAACGCCAGGATGTACACCTCCGGGTGCCCGAAGAACCAGAACAGGTGCTGCCACAGGATCGCCCCGCCGTTCTCGGGGCTGAACACCTGCGCCCCGAACCGCCGGTCCGCCTCCAGCACCAGCAGCGCCGCGGCCAGCACGGGGAAGGCCAGCAGCACCAGTACCGAGGTGAGCAGCACGTTCCAGGTGAAGATCGGCATCCGGAACAGCGTCATGCCCGGCGCCCGCATACAGGCGATCGTGGTGATGAAGTTGACCGCCCCGAGGATCGTCCCGAACCCGGTCAGCGCCAGCCCCATGATCCACAGGTCGCCCCCCACATAGGCGCTGTGGTCGGCGCCGCTCAGCGGTGTGTACGCCGTCCAACCGAAGTCGGCGGCGCCCTGCGGGGTGAGGAAACCCGCCAGCACGATCAGCCCGCCGAAGAGGAACAGCCAGTACGAGAACATGTTCAGCCGCGGGAAGGCGACGTCGGGGGAGCCCAGTTGGAGCGGCATGATCGCGTTGGCGAACCCGGTGAAGGTCGGGGTGGCGAACAGCAGCAGCATGATCGTGCCGTGCATCGTGAACGCCTGGTTGTACTGCTCGTTGGAGACGATCTGCAGTCCCGGCCGGGCCAGCTCCGCCCGGATCACCATCGCCAGGGCGCCGCCGATGAGGAAGAAGCAGAACGAGGTGATCAGGTAGAGATGGCCGATCCGCTTGTGGTCGGTGGTGGTCAGCCAGGAGATGATCACCCGGCCGCCGCCGCGGGGGACTGCCTCCCGCACCGGAGCGAGCGGTTCCGTCTGTGTCGCCATCAGCTTCCTCGGGTCGGACCCATCAGTACTCCTGCGGTATTCCGACACCACGTCAGACGTCCACGGACAAGGGGCCGGATGGCTGATCGTTTTCTCTCCACCGGGTGTGTCACGGCCCTCGCCCCGGGCCCGTCCCTGCCGGTCCGTTCACCCGAATGGCCCCCGCACGGTAGGGGTGACACCCCGACTCGGTGTCTCCTGGAGAGTGACAGCGGCGTCCAACCTGGGAGGCCGGTATGTACGAGATGTGCGTAGGCCCGGAAAAGCCGGGCGGAGCCCTGGTGTGGCATGTGATGGCCAAACAGGCCGCGGCGACGTTGTGCGGGCAGAAGCTCCGCCGACGTATCGCGGCGACCGACGGCGAGCGGGCACGGCACTGCCCGGACTGCATGTCCTCGTTCGAGAAACTCATGGCCACCACGCCGTGCTGACCGACCGTCGGCCACGGCGCCCGGCCCGCGGGGTCATGTGCCCGGTGATCCCCGCGTGTCCAGGGTGCCCACACCGTTCGTGAGCCGGCCCCGCCGCACATCCCGCGGCGGGGCCGGCGCACGTGCGCGTGCCGCCGGCCGGACCATGCACACAGGGCCGTGCTCCTCCGGCGCTCGGCCGGGCGGACACCCGGGTTCCCGCACCGGGCGGACACCCGGGTTCCCGCACCGGGCGGACACCCGGGTTCCCGCACCGGGCGCGGCAGCCGGCCGACCGGCGGGGCGGCGGTGGACCACCCGGACGGCGGAGTGTCCCCTCCCGCGGGCCGGGAAGCCGCAGGCCGTACCCGGGCGTCATGTCCTCCCGCGCCCGGGTACGGCGGTGGGTCGCGGCCGGCATCCCCGAGTCGGCCGCGGCCCTCTCGCGCGGCGGGCCGGCTCCGGCGTACTGGGTGCCGGCCTCCCGCGGAATTGGGTGTCACCCCCGATGGTCGCCACCGCCGCGACATGTGACGGTGGAGGCACGCCGCGCCCCGGTCCGCCGGGGCGGGGGAGGCGGCCGCGAGCCCGGACGCAGCCGGGCCGTAGCGGCCGGGACCGCGTGCCGCGTGCCGCGTGCCGCGTGCCGTGGTCCGGCCGGGCACGCCGCCTGTTCCGTGCAGGGCACGCCGTCGTGGTCCTGGCAGGGCCGGCGGACCGCCGTACCGCCGTACACCGTCGTCGCCTCCTTCCCGTACGGCCGTTCGCGCCCGCGTTCCTGTCGCCGCCCGGTGGGCCGGCGGTTCCGGACGGTGTCACCACAGATGAAGACAGCCGAAACAGCCGAAACAGTCCAAAAGGAGGACCCGCATCCACCCCCGTGAAGTGAAGCGATCCCGACTCTCCGCGTGGCCGAAGGCGGTGCGACATGGGGCACGCTGACACCCTGCTCGCCATGGGCGGCGCGTTCCTGGCCGCCGCGTTCCTGGCCCGGCTCGGCGGCCGGATCGGGCTGCCGACGATCCCGCTGTTCATGCTCGCCGGCATCCTGCTCGGCCCGCACACCCCGGGCTTCGTCCTGGTGGAGGACGCGCACGACTTCGAGATGCTCTCGGCGCTCGGGCTGGTGCTGCTGCTGTTCTACCTGGGCCTGGAGTTCCACCTCGACGACCTCAAGAGCGGCGGCAGGCGGTTGCTGACCGCGGGCGGCGTCTACCTGGTGCTCAACGTCGGGGCCGGCCTGGGCTTCGGGTTCGCCCTGGGCTGGGGGCTGCGGGAGGCGCTGGTCCTGGCCGGTGTGCTGGGCATCTCCTCGTCGGCGATCGTCACGAAGATCCTCATCGACACGGGACGCATCGGCCGTCCGGAGACCCGTCTCGTCCTCGGCGTCATCGTCGTCGAGGACATCTTCCTCGCGCTGTACCTCGCCGCCCTCCAGCCGGTCATCAGCGGGGCCGAGGGATTCGGGGAGATGGCTCTCCAGGCGGGCAAGGCGTTCGGCTTCCTGCTGGTGCTGGCCGTCGCGGCCCGCTACGGCACCCGGCTGGTCGGGCGTCTGATCGCCACCCCCGACAACGAGTTGCTCGTCATCAGCTTCCTCGGGGCCGCGGTGCTCGTCGCCGGTGTCTCGGAGGTCCTCGGGGTCGCCGACGCGATCGGCGCGTTCATGGTCGGCCTGATCCTCGCCGGGACGCCCTCCGGGCCCCGCGTCCGGGAGCTGGTGCATCCGCTGCGCGACGCGTTCGCCGCCATCTTCTTCTTCGCCTTCGGGCTCGCCATCGACCCCGGCGACCTGGCCTCCGTCGCCGTACCGGTCGCCGTGGCGGCGGCCCTCACCCTCGTCATGAACGTCGTCGCGGGGCTGTGCGTGGCCCGCGTCTACCGCTACGGGGCCGAGCCCGCCGCGGAGATCGCCACCACCCTGGTGGCCCGCGGGGAGTTCGCGCTGATCCTGGCCGCGATGGCCGCGAGCGCGGGGCTGGACGCGCGGCTCGCCCCCTTCATCGCCGGCTATGTCCTGGTACTCGCCGTGCTCGGTCCGATCGTCGCGGGGCGGGCGCATGTGCTCGCCTCGGGCCTGCGGGCCGCCCGCGCGCTCCTCGTCGGCCGCTCCGGGCGGGACGGGGACGGGGAGGGGGACCTGAAGGGGGAGGACGCCGCCGGCATCGACGACGACGCCCCGACGGAGACGTCCGCCGCCCCGCTGCCCGCGGAGGCCGAGCGGTAGGCGGACCCGACGGCGACGGCCCCGGGGACCCGTCCGGTCGTGACAGGGGCGTTATTCGGCCGGGCCGCCGTACCGTCTCCGCGCCGGTGGGACAATCTGCCCGCAGGATGGGCAGCCGACGTCGTGGTCGACGCCGCCCGGGACCGGAAGGAGCCGTCAGATGGTCGAGTGGGTGCCGTTGGGCCGCGGTGCGCGGCCCGTTCCCCAGCCGGTGGCGGCTCCGCTGGTGTGGAGCGGGGCCTTCTGCGGCGCGCTGGCCCTGGTGGCCCTCCTCAACAGCGTCGTCGGCCCCGGCCGCCCGGGGCTCGCCCTGTCGGTACTGTCCCTGCTCGCCGCCGTACTGGGACTGTGCGCCCGGTTCACCGCCGCCCCCGGCACGGCCGTGCTGTGCTGGCTGTCCCTGAACGGCTTCGCCATTCCGCCCGCCGGCACCCTCACCTGGGCCGGCGCCCGGGACGCGGGCTGGCTGGCCTGCCTGTTCGCCGCGGCCCTCGGCGGCACGGCCCTGGCCCGCATACGCCACGCCCGCGCCGCCTACCGCCGGCTGACGACGGCGGGCGGGTACGAGGCGCGGGGGACCGGCTGGGGCGCGGGGGACGACTGAACGGGTCCGCCGTGAGCTGATCTCCGGGCTGATCCCCAAGCTGATCTCCAGGGACGCATACCGCGGGCCATGCAGGCCACGGAGCAGGTCGAGGGGGCGCGGCACCGTGACCGGCTGAGCCCCACGGGCGACGGGCCGGGGGCGCTCCGCGCTCCGGGCTCCGGCCGAAGGGGACGGCGCCCGTACTCGCCGTCCCCGCCCGGAAGGGGCCCGCCCGCCGGTGGCGGACCCCGGTGCGCCGCCGGGCCGGTCAGGCCGTGTGCAGGGTCAGCCCGTAGCGGTTGAGGATCTCGTTGACCGGCTGGAACCAGGTCTCGCCGCCGCTGGTGCAGTTGCCCCAGCCGCCGGAGGTGACCCCCTGGGCCTGGTCGCCGCTGATGAAGGAGCCGCCCGAGTCACCGCCCTCGGCGCAGACGCTGGTCTTCGTCATCTGGTGGACGGCGCCCTGGGCGTAGTTGACCGTCTCGTTCTTGGCCAGCACGGTGCCGCAGTGCCAGTGCGTGGTGGACCCGGAACGGCAGATCGACGCGCCGATCGGGGCCTCCGCCGAACCACGCACCAACTGGTCGGAGACGGTGCCCCAGCCGAGCACGACCGGCACCGTCCACCAGCCGCTGCCGACGCTGACCCAGGCGTAGTCGTTGTCGGGGAACGACGAGCCCTGGAACGTACCGATGTACGAGCCGTCCCAGCCGCTCACCCCGGCTCCCGCCCCGCCGCAGTGACCGGCCGTCACGAACCCGCCGTGCACCGAGAAACCGATGGAGCAGCGGACGTTGCCCGTGTAGTACGGGTCGCCGCCGACCGTGCCGGCGGCGAAGGTGGACGGCGTGTCGGTCACCGTCCGCACGGTGACCGGGCCGGCCGTACGGGCCCGGTCCAGGAAGCGCTGGACATCGTTGTCGGCGCGCTCGTCCTCGACGACCTCGACGACCACGGAGTTGGCGGCCGGATCGACGTGCCAGCCGGCGACGCCCGACGGCGCGGAGAAGCCGTCGATCCGGGTCTTGGCGGCGTCGAGGGCGCGGGCGCTGTGCTCGACGGCGCGTACGCGGGCGCCGGTGGCCTCGACGGCCTCCGTCGTCGCGGGGGGCGCGTCGGTGGTGACGGCGACGGTCAGCCGTCCGGTGGCGGCGTCGAACCACGACCCGCCGAAGGCGCCGCCGGCGGCCCGGCGGGCGACCGGCTCCAGGTCGGTGGCCCGTTCCTCGGCCGCCAGGCGTTCCTCGGCCTGCGCCCGGGTGAGGCCGAAGTCCTCCTGCATGGCCTGGAGGAGACCGGCGGAGGCCGGTGCCTCGTCACTCGCCGAGGCCGGCAGGGAACCGGCCGCGGTCCAGCTGCCGAGCATGAGCAGGACGGCCAGCCCGGCGTGCTTGAGTCTGCTGCGTCTCACGGGAGTTGCCCTTCGTCGTTCCAGCAAGGTGGGGGTGGAACAACCGCTGTCGGAGAGCGCTCTCACAAGGGGTTGGGCAGAGCTTAGCCAGGCCGGTGCCGTCAGGTCCATGCCAATGCGGGACTCGGTGGGCGCAGGGGTTGTCTCGCCCTGCCCCGGCTGCCGTGCCGCGCGCTCTCAGGGGCGCCCGCCCCGGTACAGATCGCGTTCCACGAGGATCAGGGAGCGCTCGCGCACGCAGTCGCCGTGCACGACCACCTCGCAGGGGCCGAGGCCGTCGATGGCGGACTGCACGGCCGCCAGCGCCTCGTCGAACCGCCGCAGCCGGCGCAGCGCCGACGCCTTGCGGAGCAGGGCCTCGGCCCCCAGGCCGTGCGCGAACGCCGGGGCACGCAGCAACTCCAGCATTCTGCGCGGCTGTTCGGGGAGATCCTCACCGAGCCAGAGACCGTGCAGCAGGGCGTGCACGACCTTCTCGTCGTGGGCCGCCCGGGCCAGTACGGTCTCCAGCAGCGGGAGACCCGACACCTGGGACCGCCCCAGGAGGGCGAAGGCGCGCACGGCGGCGCTGTACGGGTCGAGGCCGGCTCCGTCGTCCGGCGCGGCGGCGAAGAACTCCTCGATGTCGCCGCACCGGAAGTCGTAGCGCAGGGTCGTCAGGAAGCAGTGCCACAGGGCCCTGCCGTACGGCCTGCCGGGATCGGTGCCCGCCACGTGCGGGCCGGCGAGGAAGACCAGGGCGCTGCGCCCCTCGGCGCGGGCCCGCCAGGCCAGGTCGCCCGTCAGCCGCGCCGACTCCTCCCAGCCCGCCCCGGCCAGCGCCAGCCAGGCCGCCGCCTCCCGCGTCCAGTCGCGTCCCGAGGCGATCTCCTCGGCCACCCGGGTCCGCACCATCACCCAGCCCCGGTCGCGCCCGGCCGGACCGCCCTCGGTCAGCGCGTGCGCCACGGCGTCCGCCGCCCGGGGCAGCCGCCACAGGCCGCGCGCGGTGTGCTCGGCGACCGGCGTCCAGCGCGAGGGCAGGCCGTCGACCGCCTCGACCGCCCGCCGCAGGCCGGGGTCCCGCGCCACGTCCATCGCGTTCATCGAAGGAGACCTCCTGGTGACGGTGGTGGTCCATGTCTCCCGTGCCCGCGCCGCCGTGTAACCCGGTGGGCGGTCCGGTCCCGCACCGGGCGGCCGATACGAGGCGGAAACGACGCCAGTCGTCCGTGGCGCGCGCCGGTTCGGACCGGCGGCGCCGCAGAACCGGCTCCGCGGCGTCGTCCGCCGCGAGACCGCCGACGCGCCGGCCGCCCGGCCCCGGCAGTCCGTGCCGGGATCCGTGCCGCGGCCCGCGCCGTGGCGGCGGTCGGCGCGCCCTCGGCAGTGCGGGCGACCGACCCGGCCGGCCCGCCCGGCGGACGCCGCTGCGACGGCTGCGGGACGCCCCGGGCGGCGGGCCCGCCCCCGAGCCGTTCTCCGCCCGCGAAGCCGGCAATCGCCGTGAGCCTGGTTGACGGGGCGCGGAACGGGCACTCAGTGCGCGGTGCGAACGCGCCGTCGGTTGTGCACAGGATCGGACAGGGGAGAAGCGCGTGGCAGTGCGTCATCGACTGGTCCAGGCGAGCCCGCGGTCGGTGTGGGCGGTACTCGCCGATCCCGACAGTTACGTGAAATGGGTGGTGGGTCCCTCCCAGGTCACCCCCGAACGGGGCCGTTGGCCGGAGGTCGGCGCCGCCATCCACTACGAGGTGTGCCTCGGGCCCGTGCGGCTGACCAACGAGACGGTCGTCCGCCGCTGCGAGGAAGGCACCCTGCTGGAACTGGAGGCCAAGGCGGGCCAGCTCGGCACGGCCCGCATCGCCGTGGAGCTGCGGCCCTGGGGCGAGGACTGCCTGGTCATCGTCGACGAGCACCCGCTGCGCGGACCGGGCGGGATGCTCCACAACGCCGGAGTGGAACTGATCATCCAGCTGCGCCACCGCGCCATGCTGGCCAGACTGGCGGAGCTGTGCGAGGCGAGGGACGGAACGGACGGCGGGCGCCGCCGGGGCACCCCGGCCCGGCACGGGGCCGCCCGGACCGAGCCCGGAGCGGGCCGTGCCTGACGCCGTGGTGATCGGCGCCGGCCCCAACGGACTGGTCGCGGCGAACCTGCTGGCCGACGCCGGCTGGAGCGTGGAGGTCCTGGAGGAGCAGCCGGAACCGGGCGGCGCGGTACGCCACGACAGCGGGGTCGCCCCCGGCTTCGTCAGCGACCTGTGCAGCTCCTTCTACCCGCTGGCCGCCGCGTCGCCCTTGCTCGCCGGACTGCGTCTGGAGGACCACGGGCTGCGCTGGAGCCACGCGCCCCACGTCCTGGCCCACCCGCTGGGCGACGGCACCTGCGCGGTCCTCGACCGCGACCCCGGCACCACCGCGGCCTCCGTCGACGCCTTCGCGCCCGGCGACGGAGCGGCCTGGCACCGGCTGCACGAGGTCTGGGAACGGTACCGGCCGGACATCCTGGACGCCCTGTTCACCCCCTTCCCGCCGGTACGGGCCACCGCCCGGCTCGCCCTGCGGCTGCGCGCCGGGGGCGCCCTGCGGCTGGCGCGCACCCTGGTGCTGCCGGTGCGCCGCCTGGGGGAGGAGGAGTTCCGGGGCGAGGGCGGCAAGCTGCTCCTGGCCGGCAACGCCCTGCACGCCGATCTGGCCCCGGAGGCCGCCGGCAGCGGGGGCTTCGGCTGGCTGATGTCCATGCTCGGACAGACGTACGGCTTCCCCGTCCCGGTCGGCGGCTCCGGCGCCCTGACCGAGGCGCTCGTCCGCCGGCTGCACGCCCGGGGCGGCACCCTGCGCTGCGGGCGGCGCGTCGACCGGGTGCTCGTCCGCGACCGCCGTGCCGTCGGGGTGGTGACCGCCGACGGCGAGACGGTCGCCGCGCGGCGTGCCGTGCTCGCGGACGTGTCCGTGCCCGACCTGTACGGCACCCTCGTCGACCCGGCCGACCTGCCCGCCCAGGTCCTGGACGACCTGCGGCGCTTCCAGTGGGACTTCGCCACCTTCAAGGTCGACTGGGCGCTGGACGGCCCCGTGCCGTGGCGGTCCGAGGCGGCGGCGCGGGCCGGGACCGTGCACCTGGCCGACGGCCTCGACGAACTGACCCGGTTCATGGCCCAGATCTCCCAGCGGCAGGTACCCGACCGGCCCTTCTGCCTGTTCGGGCAGATGACGACGTCCGACCCGTCCCGCTCACCGCGCGGTACCGAGTCGGCCTGGGGCTACACGCACGTCCCGCACGACATCCAGGGCGACGCCGGCGACGAGGGGCTCACCGGCCGCTGGGACGCCAAGGAGCAGGAGGTCATGGCCGACCGGGTGGAACGCCAGGTGGAGCGGTTCGCCCCCGGCTTCCGTGCCCTGATCCGCGCCCGGCGCGTCCTGGCCCCGCCCACCCTCCAGGCGCTGGACCGCAACCTGTACGGCGGCGCCATCAACGGCGGCACCACCGCCCTCCACCAGCAGCTGTTCTTCCGCCCCCTGCCCGGCACCGGACGCCCGGAGACACCGGTGGCCGGCCTCTACCTGGCCTCCGCCGGCGCCCACCCGGGCGGCGGCGTCCACGGGGCGCCCGGCGCCAACGCGGCCCGCGCGGCCCTGCGCCGGCACCGGGGCGTGGGGCTGGAGCGTCTGCAACGTACGTTGACTCGGCGCGACCGGATCGGCGACCGGCGCCCTGCCCGGTAGGGGACGCCGGTACGCGTTCGGCTGCGGGCGCGTCGTGGCCGGTCGCGCAGTTCCCCGCACCCTTCAGCCGCGTGCAGTGCACGTCCCTGAAGGGGCGGGGGGGGGGAACTGCGCGAGCAACCGCAGACGACCCGCACCCGAACCCCTACACACCAGTGCTCCCGCGCCGGGCCAGCGCCCGCAGCACCGCGTTCCGCCCTCCGTCCGGCACCGTCCACAGTGTCGCCCCCCGCACCCCCCACCGCTCCAGCAGCGCGGCCGCCGCGAGGAAACCGGAGGTGGCCGCGCGTTCCATGAGGGCCACGGGCAGCCCCGTGCGCACCAGGTCCCCGGCGACGACGAGCGCCGGGTCCGGGGTGCGGACGGTGAGCCGGTCGGCATACCCCCCGACGGGGAACAGCGGGCAGTCCGCCCGCCACTCGTGCCGCTCGGCGACGACCCGCGCCGCCCGGGTCTCCGGCCAGACCCGGTGCAACTGCCCCGCCAGCCGCTTCTCCTCGACGTCCCGGACGGCGGTCCCCGGCAGCGCGTAGGCGTGGAGTTCGACGACCGAGCCCCCCGCGCGGGCCGCCCAGCGCGCCGCCTCGCCCTCCCAGTGGGAGAGCACGCTGACGTTGTCCAGCGTCCCGTAGCCGCTGGTGCCGAGGAAGCCGGGGCGGCCGGGCGCCACCGGCCGGTCCAGCCACAGACGGCTCACCAGGAACGGCGGCGCGGTCCGCAGCCGCGCCACCCGGTCCCGCCAGGCCGGGTCACCGAGTTCCGGCGAGCGGCCCACCACCGTCCGCAGACCGCCGGTGTCGAGGGCGAGCACGACGGCGTCGTACCGCCGGGTGCCGCCGGCGGCGCTCACCTCGTGGCCGCCGCCCGGGTGCGGACGTACCGCCTCCACCGGCGTGCCGGTGCGCACCCGCGCGCCGCGCGCGACGAGGTGACGGGCCAGCGGATCCCACAGGACCTGCGGGAACGGTTCGCGCGGTACGTCGAACAGCAGTCCCTCGCTGGAGCCGAGGAAGTAGATGTGGAACATCAGCGCCATCTCGGCGGCCGACAGCTCCCGGGGGTCGGCGAAGAAGCTCCGGGAGAACACCTCGAAGGCCAGGTGCCGCGCGGCCGCGGGGAAGCGCAGGGCGTCCAGGAAGTCGTGGGCGCTGACCCGGTCCAGTTGCCGGTGGACGCGGCCGGCGCGGATGTCGAGCAGCGGCAGGGCGGCGGCGGGGCGCAGCGCCAGCAGGTCCCGCAGACCGAAGCTGGGGCTGAGGGCGACGAAGCCGAGGGCGCTGAACGGGGGCGTGCGCGGCACCCGGCGGAAGCCGTCCCGCAGGCCGTCGGCGTGCACCAGCGGGTAGTCGGGCAGCCCGGTCAGCATCCCCAGTGCCGGGTCGGCACGACGCAGCAGGCTCCGCAGGTTGTAGTACTGGCGGAAGAAGGCGTGGAAGCCCCGGCTCATCGTGGCCGGCGTGCCGTCGGGCAGGGTGACCGGCCATCCGGCGACCCGGCCGCCGAGCACCGGCTCGCGTTCGTACAGGACCACGCGTACGCCCCGCTCGGCGAGGAGGGTCGCCGCGGCCAGCCCCGCGATGCCGCCGCCGACCACCGCAACCGACGGCGGATCGCCGGTCACCCGTTCCCGCCCCGGCCGCGCGGGCAGTGCCCGGGCCCGCCGGTCCCGGCCCGGTACCTCGCGGCCACGCCGGTTCATCGGACGCCTTCCCGGTCCGCCGGCCCGGACGGCGGACCGCCGGCGACCCGCTTCCGGACCGGCCCGGACACCCGCGCCCGCCGCTCCGGTCCTGGTGCCTGCCGCACACGCCGGCTCATCGGACGTCCTCCCGGCCCCCGGGCGCCGGACGCCGGGCGAGGAAGGTGTGCGTGACGCCGGTCTGCCAGCCCGGCAGCGGCAGCACCCGGACCCGGTCGAAGCCCGCCCGGCCCAGCCGCGCACCGAAGGCCGGCGCGGTGTCGAAGTACAGGACGCTGCGCCACAGATGGCGGTACAGGCCCCGGTTCCCGGTGGCCGTGCCGAGCGGCAGCACCACCCCCCGGCACACCGCCGACCACACCAGACGGTCGGCGCGCCGCCCGCCGAGCGCGTAGTCGTGCACCGCCAGCACACCGCCCGGCGCCAGCAGTCCGCGCACCGCGCGCAGCACGGTGTCCGGGTCGGACAGGTTGCGGAACAGGTACGCGGCGAACACCGCGTCGAACGGGCCCCGCACCCCGGCGCGCTCCAGCCCCTCGGCCGGCGCGCGCACGAACCGCACCCGCGCCGGCCAGGTCTTGGCCCGCGCCCGGCGCAGCATCCCCGCCGACGCGTCGACGCCGGTGATCCGCGCGGCGGGCAGGGCGACGGCCAGCGCCGCCGTCGAGGCACCGGTGCCGCAGCCCAGGTCCAGCACCCGCCGTACCGGCGCGTGGCCGGCGCCCAGCGCGAGGCGGCGGGCGGAGCGGCGCAGGTGGGCGTGGTAGCCGGGGTTGAGCGCGACCAGCCGGTCGTAGGTGTCGGCGCCGTGGTCGAAGGCGGCGGCCAGCGCGGTGTCGCGCAAGAGCGGCATGGTGAACTCCAGGACTCCAGGGCTCCGGGGCGGAGACGGTCAGGGGGCGGCGGGGCGGCGGCGCAGCCACGGCAGTTCCGCCGCGGTCCGCAGCATCGGCAGGACCGGTGTGCGCGCGCCGACCACGAGGTCCTCGTACAGCAGGGTCCGGCCGTCCAGGAAGCGCAGCAGCCGCCCCGCCGGTACCCGGTCGAACAGCCGGAAGAACAGGTCGGGGCCGTCCACCCGGCCGGTGTCCAGGGCACGCAGCAGCACCGCGTCCATCAGCCGGGCCCGGGCTGGGTACGGGGGCGGCGGCACCGGGCGGCGGCCTGCCCGGACCGCCCCGGCGACGGCGTCCGACTGCCGTTGCACGGCGGCGAACGTGTACCCCGTGGAGGGCCGGGTCGCGCCGCCCGCCACGCCGATCGGGAAGACCGGCCCGGCGGGCCGCCGGGGGAAGAGCGCGTCGGTCATCGGGATCACACCCTGCTCCGTCGACAGGATCCGGGTGGCGCCGGTGCCCAGGACGCGGCGCGTGTAGTCGTCCAGGGCGCGGTCGTACGCGGCCCGGGTGAGCGGGGCCGGACCGAACTCCGTGTACTCGACCAGGGCGGTGCGCCGGCCGGTGGGCAGGACGTAGCCGAAGGACAGGCCGCGCGCGGGCTGTGGGGTGCGGAAGTCCATCAGGTCGACCACCGCCGGGTCGAAGACCGGCCGTTCGGTACGGACGAACCAGCCGCGGAAGTGCTGGAGCAGACGGGTCCGGGCAGCCGGCGGGCGGGGTGTCGGACGGGAGTCGAACACCCAGCGGGCGCGCAGCTCCACGGGGCCGCCCGCGGCGTCCGTGCCCCGCACCCGGACGGTCCCGTCGGGCTGGGCGGCCACCGCGGTGACGGTCGCCTCGACGCGCCGCGTCAGCGGACGCCCCGCCAGATCACGGTCGACCAGGGACTCGAAGTCGTCGGAGCGGATCATCTTGTAGCGCAGCGGCGCGATGTGCCGCCGGACCACCGCGCCCCGCGGGCCGCGCACCCGCAGCCACTCCCAGGACGCCGTCACCGCGGGGTCGAAGCGGCCCGGTCCCGCCTCCCAGAAACACCAGGTGCGTGCGGGCGCCCGCAGCGGGCCGGGCGGAGCGCCGACCAGGGCGACGGAGGGAGCGGTACGGCGTGCGCCCGCCGCCGGCAGCCGGTGCGCCAGCGACAGGCCCGCCGCGCCGGCCCCGACGATGACGATGTCCGTGTCCAGCACGACCGCCTCTCTCCGTCCCGCCCCGCCCCGGGACCGCCCCGGGACCGACCCGGTGTCGGTCCCGCGTCGGTCCGTGGCGGCTTCGGCGGGAGTATCGCGTCCCGCCGCCCGTCCCGGACACAGCCGCGCCGCAGGTACGGCGCCCGGCGCCGCCGAGCGGGTGAGCGGCGTACGTGATCGGGCGAAGGCGGCGTGGCGCGGCCCCCGCCGGGGGAACACATGAGCCCACCCGCGGGGGCGCCACCGGAACGGGCGGCCGACGGCCGGGGACCGTGTCCGGAACGCCCCACGGCACCGAACGACCTCACGGGGAGAGCCTGGACCGCCACCGACGACAAGACAACGGAACGACGGAACGACGGAACGACAACACGACAAGGCAACGAGACGACGAGACGACGAGACGACGAGACGACGAGACGACGAGACGACGAGCTGACGGAAGGACACGTGATGCGCTCCAGCCGGGCCGGCCACACCCCGCACGACACCCGCCCGCGCGCCCGGCACGCCGCGGCGCCGCTCGCCCGCCCGGCCGGGTCGCCGGGTGCCGGTTCACCCGGGCCGCGCGCCGCCGCCGCTGCCGTCCGGGTCCCGTTCGCCGCCGACCGGGAGCACACCGGCCGGGAGCACACCGGCCGCGGCACCCCACGCGGGCGCCGGCCGGCCCCGGCCACGCCCCGCGACACGCCGCGCAGGCAGCACCACCCGCACCACCCGCACCACCGGCACCACCCGCACCACCCGCACCACCCCGCGACACGCCGCGCACCGCAGCGGCTGCTCCCGCCCCCGCCACGCCCGCCTCCCCGGACCGGCCGCCCCCCGCCGAGCCGCCGCCGGGCGTCGGGCAGGGCACCCGATGACCCGCACGGTCCCCGGCCGTACCGACCACGTCGTGGTCGTCGGTGCCGGGCTGGCCGGGCTGTCGGCCGCGCTGCATCTGCTGGGCGCCGAGCGGCGGGTGACCGTCGTCGAGCGCGAGGCGGTGCCCGGCGGCCGGGCCGGGCGGCTGGAGCGCGGCGGCTACCGCTTCGACACCGGGCCCACCGTCCTGACCATGCCCGACCTCGCCGACGAGGCCTTCGCGGCGGTCGGCGAGCGGCTGCGCGACCGCGTCGACCTGCTGCCCCTGCACCCCGCCTACCGGGCCCGGTTCGCCGACGGCAGCACCCTCGACGTGCACACCGACCCGGGCGCGATGGAGGCCGAGGTCGAGCGGTTCGCCGGCGCCCGGGAGGCGGCCGGCTACCGGCGGCTGCGGACCTGGCTGACCCGGCTGTACGCCGTACAGATGCGCCGGTTCATCGACGCCAACTTCGACTCGCCGCTCGGCCTGCTCACCCCCGACCTCGCCCGGCTGGCCGCACTCGGCGGCTTCGGCCGCCTGGACACCCGTATCGGACAGTTCCTCGACGACGAGCGGCTGCGGCGGGTCTTCTCCTTCCAGTCCCTGTACGCCGGGGTCGCCCCGGCCCGGGCGCTGGCCGCGTACGCCGTCATCGCCTACATGGACACCGTGGCCGGGGTCTGGTTCCCGCGCGGCGGCATGCACGCACTGCCCCGCGCGATGGCCGACGCGGCCGTCGCCGCCGGGGCCGAGCTGCGCCTCGGACACGCCGTCACCCGCCTGGAACGGTCCGGCGACCGGGTCACCGCCGTCGTCACCGACCAGGGGCGCGTCCCCTGCGACGCCGTCGTCCTCACCCCCGACCTGCCCGTCGCCCACCGGCTGCTGGGCCGCCGCCCGCGCCGCCCGCTGCGGCTGCGGCACGCGCCCTCCGCCGTGGTGCTGCACGCCGGCACCACCCGCACCTGGCCCGAACTGGCCCACCACACACTCTCCTTCGGCGCCGCCTGGCGCCGCACGTTCGACGAACTCACCCGGACCGGCACCCTGATGACCGACCCGTCCCTGCTCATCACCCGGCCCACCGCCGGCGACCCCTCACTCGCCCCCGAGGGCAGGCACACGCACTACGTCCTCGCGCCGTGCCCCAACACCGACATCGGACCGTCGGCCGCGCACTGGGCCGACCTCGCCCCCGGCTACCGCGCGCGGCTCCTCGCCACCCTGGAACGCCGCGGACTGACCGGCCTCGCCGCCGCCATCGAGGAGGAGTGCCTGGTGACCCCCGCCGACTGGACCGCCCTCGGCCACGCCGCCGGAACCCCGTTCTCGGTGGCCCACACCTTCGCCCAGACCGGCCCGTTCCGGCCCCGCAACCTGGTGCGGGGCACCGCCAACGCGGTCCTTGCCGGCTGCGGCACGACCCCCGGCGTCGGGGTGCCGACCGTCCTGCTCTCCGGGAAACTGGCCGCCGCCCGCATCACCGGGGGCCGGCGATGACCGCGCGCGAACTGGACGCCGCCGGCATCACCGACCCGACCCTGCGCGCCGCCTACACCAGGTGCCGCCGCCTCAACGCCCGCCACGGACGCACCTACTTCCTCGCCACCCGCCTGCTGCCCGCCGACCGCAGACCGGCCGTGCACGCCCTGTACGGCTTCGCCCGCCGGGCCGACGACATCGTCGACGACCTGGCCGCCGCGCCCGCCGAGGAACGCGCCGCCGCCCTCGACCGGCTCGACGCCCGGCTGCGCACCGCCCTGGCGGGAGGCCCGGCCGACGGAGACCCGGTGGTACGCGCCGTGGCCCACACCGCCGCCCGCCACGCCATCGACCCGGCGCACTTCACCGACTTCATGGCGTCCATGCGCAGCGACCTGACCGTCACCGACTACGCCACCTACCAGGACCTGCGCGCCTACATGCACGGCTCGGCCGCCGTCATCGGCCTGCAGATGCTCCCCGTGCTGGGCACCGTGACCTCCCGGGCCACCGCAGCCCCGCACGCCGCCGCGCTCGGCGTCGCCTTCCAGCTGACCAACTTCCTGCGGGACGTCGGCGAGGACCTGGACCGCGGCCGGATCTACCTCCCGGCGGACCTGCTGGCCGCGCACGGCGTCGACCGGGCGCTGCTGGAGTGGAGCAGACGCACCGGCCGCCACGACCGCCGGATCACCGCCGCCCTGCGCGCCGCCGAGGACCTCACCCGGTCCGTGTACCGCGAGGCCGTGCCCGGCCTGGCGATGCTGGACCCGGTGGCCAGGCCGTGCATCCGCACCGCCTGCGTGCTCTACCGGGGCATCCTCGACGCCATCGCGGCCGGCGGGCACGCCGTGCTGCACCGGCGGGCCGTGGTGCCGCGCCGCCGCCGCGCGCTCGTCGCGGCCGACGGGCTGGCCCGGGTGGCCGCGGCCCGGCTGCGGGCCCGCGGTCCGGTGTCTCTGCCGTCCGAGACCGGAGTGTGAGGAGGCCGAATGAGTCCCGACCCGGGCCGTCACCCCCTGCGGCTCAGGCGCCGCCCCGTCCCCTGGGAACGCCAGCCGCCGACCTGGCGCGCGGCCCGGCCCGCCGTCATCGCCGGGGCGCTCAAGCGAGCCCGGGCCCGCCCCTCCGGCAACTGGTACGTCATCGGCGCCCGGACGGACGTACGCCCCGGCCGTCCGCTGGCGGCCACGGTCGCCGGCGAGGAGGTCGTCGTCTGGCGGGACGCGCGCGGACGCCTGGTGGGCGGACCCGGCGTCTGCCCGCACCTCGGCGCCCCGCTGGCCGACAGCCCGGTGCGGTGCGGCACACTCGTCTGCCACTGGCACGGACTCGCCCTGGACGGCACGGCGCGGGCCGGCTGGGAGCCGCTGCCGGTCCACGACGACGGCGTCCTGGTGTGGGTACGGCTCGACGCGGCCGGCGGCGAACAGCCCACCGAGGCACCCGTGGTGCCCGCACGGCCCGCGCTTCCGACGGCCGTCCGGTCGGTGTGGCGCGGAGCGGGCCGCTGCGACCCTCAGGACGTGGTGGCCAACCGTCTCGACCCCTGGCACGGCGCCTGGTTCCACCCCTACTCCTTCACCGACCTCACCGTGGTCCGGGAACCCGACGGGACCGACGGCGGCGACCGCTTCGTCGTCGACGTCTCCTTCCGGCTCGGCGGGCGGCTCGTCGTCCCCGTGCGCGCGGAGTTCACCGCGCCCGGACCCCGTACCGTGGTCATGCGCATCACCGAGGGGGAGGGGACGGGCTCTGTCGTCGAGACCCACGCCACACCCCTGGGCCCGGACGGCCTCGGCAGACCCCGTACCGCCGTCGTGGAGGCCGCGCTGGCCACCTCCGACCGGCCCGGATTCACGCTCGCCCGGCGGCTGTCGCCCCTGCTGCGCCCCGCGATGAGGGCCGCCGCCGGCCGGCTGTGGCGCGACGACCTCGCCTACGCCGAACGGCGCCGGCACCTCCGCGACCGCGGACGCTTCCCCGGCTGACCGACGGATGACTGACGCTGACTGGCGGCTGACCGGCGGCTGACCGATGTCCGGCCCGCGGATGACCCACGAGGACGAGGCCATGCAGACCTTCCTTCCGCACCCCGACTTCTGCGCGTCCGCCCTCGCCCTGGACCGCCGCCGGCTAGGCAAGCAGCGGGTCGAGGCGCTCCAGGTGCTGCGCGGTCTGACCGTGCCCGGTTACGGCTGGCGCCATCACCCCGCGGTGAAGATGTGGACGGGGTACGAGGAGGCCCTGGTCCGCTACGGCCTGGAGATCTGCCGCGTCTGGCGCGAGCGGGGACACCAGGACAGCTGCGCCGCCTCCCTCGTCGCCGGACTGGCCGGAGTGCGCCCCGGCGCCCCGGTGCGCGACCAGGCGGAACTGGCGGACGCCGGTGAACTGCCGCCCTGGCTCGGCGACGAGCCGTTCCACCGCAGCCACCGCTCGGCGCTGGTGCGCAAGGACCCGGAGACCTACGGCGCCCTGTTCCCGGACGTGCCGGACGACCTGCCGTACGTCTGGCCGGACTCCGACCGCGAGGGCCTTCTATAGGCTGACCGCGTGGCCAGTACGCAGGACCGGGACAGCCGGGGACGACAGCGGGGGACGGACGGCTCGCCGGGAGAGGCGCCCGGCGGGACCGACCTGCGGACCTTCGCCGTCCGGCTGCGCCGGATGAACGGCGAGATCAACCGCCTGGTACACGGGTTCGCCGCCGACCAGGGGCTGCACCCGACGGACGTCCAGGCGCTCGCGGCGATCCTCGACGCCGAGGAGCCGATGACCCCCGGGCGGCTGCGCGAGCACCTCGGCCTGACCTCCGGCGCCGTGACCGCCTGCGTCGACCGGCTGGAACGCGCGGGCCACATCCGCCGGGTCCGGGAGAGCGCCGACCGCAGGGTCGTCCACCTCCACTACGCCGCCGACGCGATGGCGGCGGCCCGCTCCTGGTTCCGGCCGCTCGCCCAGGCGACCGACGCCGCCCGCGACCGGTTCACCGAGGCCGAACTGTCGGTGGTGGCGCGCTTCCTCGCCGCCCTGAACGAGGAGATGGCCACGGTCGGCGCCGCCCGCCACTAGGGCCTGTCGTTTGGATCACGCCGCAGACGCGGGGTCTGGCACGCGCATCTGCGGCGTTGTCGTCACTCGCCGACGCTCCGCGTCGACTCCCTCCTCCGCCTTGCAGCTGCACGCACCAGACCCCGCTCACCGGCATGGACAAGTCCCGCCGATGTCCTGCGTCCTGATCCAAACGACAGGCCCTAGTAGCGACGGGACCGCGACACGCCCCCACCACAATGGACCCCATGAC
>NZ_JAGGOO010000196.1 GCF_018614415.1 Streptomyces sp. ISL-12 | reverse complement strand
CGCCGGGCCCTTCCACATGCCCTGCCGTCCCGGCGACGGCCCTTCCACCCCGGCCTCCCCCTCACGAGCCGAACCACCACCCGGTTCACGAGCCGATCAACGGAACGGATTCACGAACGGAGCACAACTCCCCCACAGGGAAGGGTTGCATTCCGCAGGTCAGGGGTATGACGGCTACGACCGTTCGAGCAGGCCGGCCGTGTGGGAGGGACCCCGACATGCTGTTGGAAGCGCTCAGCGCCGCGATCCTCGGGCTGGCCCTGGCGTGGGCAGCCGCCCACCGCCTGCCGCACCGCCTCCCGGCGCGCGCCCTCGTCCTCCCGACGGGTGTCGCGGGCGCGCTCTTCGGGGCGTTCGTCACGCACAGCGCGCTGGGCGCCGGGAACCTGCTGCCGATCCTGCTGGGCTCGGCGGTCGTCTCCGCGGCCTCGCTGTCGCTCCTGCTGCGCCCGGCGGGGAGACTGCGCGGCCGGTCGGCGACCGCCTGACCGGCCGCCGGCCACCGCCACGACTCCACCGGACATCCGGCCGATGACCCTCGCCGGTCGTCGCCGGACCGAAACAGGCCGGACGGAGTCAGGCCGGACAAGGCCGTACGGAGTCAGGCCGGACAAGACCGGACCAGGTCAGATCAGGCCGCCAACCCCAGCGCGGCCATCCGCTTGGTGTGCGCCTCGGTGATCCGGGAGAACATCCGGCCCACCTCCGCCAGGTCGAAGCCGTCCGCGACCCCGCCCACCAGCATCGTCGACAGGGCGTCCCGGTCGGCGACCACCCGCTGGGACTGCGACAGGGCCTCGCCCATCAGCCGCCGCGCCCACAGCGCCAGCCGGCCGCCCACCCGCGGGTCGGCGTCGATCGCCGCGCGCACCTTCTCCACGGCGAAACCGGCGTGCCCCGTGTCGTCCAGCACCGCCAGCACCAGTTCCCGGGTGTCGGTGTCGAGGCGGGCCGCGACCTCCCGGTAGAAGTCACTGGCGATCGAGTCACCGACGTACGCCTTGACGAGTCCCTCCAGCCAGTCCGAGGGCGCCGTCTGCTTGTGGAAGCTCTCGTAGGCGGTGACGAACGGGGCCATCGCCTCCGTCGGCTCCTCACCGATCTCGGCGAGCCGGCCGCGCAACCGCTCGAAGTGGTGGAACTCCGCCGAGGCCATCTTGGCCAGCTCCGCCTTGTCCGACAGGGTCGGCGCCAGCTTGGCGTCGTCCGCGAGGCGCTCGAACGCCGCCAGTTCGCCGTACGCGAGCGCTCCGAGCAGGTCCACGACGGCGGCGCGGTAGTGCGGGTCGGCGGCTGCCGCCGACCAGTCCAGGTCCGCGACCGCGGTACGTTCGGCGGGGGCTTCCTCGGTGGCTTCTGCGGGGGCGTCGGCGGCGGTGCCAGGCTTGTCAGAGCTCGTCATGCAGCGCACAATAGCTCGCCCGCCGACGCCCGTAAGGGCCTGGTCAGTCAGTGTGATGACGACTACGTGACCAAATCGGCCATCGCGTGTGCGCGAATCCGGGGTATGGTGGTAATGCGCCTGCCGAGTGTGTGACGTACGAGTACGTGTCGTATGGCTACGTGACGTGTTCGTCGGGCCGCACGCATGAGGATGCCCGGTCGGTGGCCCGATCGGCTCCGCCCGACAGCCCTCCCGGCCGTACGCCACTGTGTACGGCAGCCCGGAGGGGGACCCTCAGCGGTTCGAGCGCTAGAGCGTCGGCAGAGGTCCCGTGTCTACGGCTCGCCCGTAAGGCAGCCGACGTCCCCGGCACGGTCCTGACACGACCCCCGCGCTCGCCTCGCACCGCGCACACAGAAGAGGCAGCACCCTGACTACGACGTTTCGTTCCCTCGGAATCCTTCCCGAGACCGCCGAGGCCCTGGAGGCCGTCGGCATCATCACCCCCTTCCCCATCCAGGAGCTGACGCTCCCCGTGGCCCTCTCGGGCACGGACATCATCGGCCAGGCCAAGACCGGCACCGGCAAGACGCTGGGCTTCGGCCTCCCGCTCCTGGAGCGCGTCACCGTCCCCGCCGACGTGGAGGCCGGCCGCGCCGCTCCCGAGGCCCTGACCGACGCCCCGCAGGCCCTCGTCGTCGTCCCGACGCGCGAGCTGTGCCAGCAGGTCACCAACGACCTCCTGACCGCCGGCAAGGTGCGCAACGTGCGCGTCACCGCGATCTACGGCGGCCGGGCCTACGAGCCCCAGGTCGAGGCCCTGAAGAAGGGCGTCGACGTGATCGTCGGCACCCCGGGCCGGCTCCTCGACCTCGCGGGCCAGAAGAAGCTGAGCCTCAAGCACGTCAAGTGCCTGGTCCTCGACGAGGCCGACGAGATGCTCGACCTGGGCTTCCTGCCCGACGTCGAGAAGATCATCAACCTGCTCCCGGCCAAGCGCCAGACCATGCTGTTCTCGGCCACCATGCCGGGCGCGGTCATCGGACTGGCCCGCCGTTACATGTCGCAGCCCACGCACATCCGCGCCACCGCGCCGGACGACGAGGGCCAGACGGTGGCCAACACCAAGCAGTTCATCTACCGCGCGCACAACATGGACAAGCCCGAGATGGTCGCGCGCATACTGCAGGCCGAGGGCCGTGGGCTGGTCATGGTCTTCTGCCGCACCAAGCGCACCGCGGCCGACCTGGCCGACCAGCTCCAGCAGCGCGGTTTCGCCTCCGGCGCGGTCCACGGCGACCTGGGCCAGGGCGCCCGGGAGCAGGCGCTGCGTGCCTTCCGCAACGGCAAGGTGGACGTGCTCGTCTGCACCGATGTCGCCGCCCGCGGCATCGACGTCGAGGGCGTGACGCACGTCATCAACTACCAGTCGCCGGAAGAGGAGAAGACGTACCTGCACCGCATCGGCCGCACCGGCCGCGCGGGCGCCAAGGGTACGGCGATCACCCTGGTCGACTGGGACGACATCCCCCGCTGGCAGCTGATCAACAAGGCGCTGGACCTGGGCTTCAACGACCCGCCGGAGACCTACTCCACCTCCCCCCACCTCTACTCCGACCTCGGCATCCCCGAGGGCACCAAGGGCGTCCTGCCGCGCGCGGCCCGTACGCGCGCCGGGCTGGCGGCCGAGGAGCTCGAGGACCTGGGCGAGCCCGGCGGCCGGGGCGGCCGTGACCGCGGTCGCGGCGGCCGGGGCGGCCGGGACGAGTCCCGTTCCGCCGACCGGGACCGTGACCGCGAGCGCTCGGCGCGTACGCCGCGCCGCCGTCGCCGTACCCGTGGCGGTACGCCGCTGGACGCGGCGGCCTCCCCGGCCACCGAGGCGGCCCCGGCCGTGACCGGCGGCGGTGCGCCGGAGGACGGCGACGCCGTCCCGCGCGTACTGCGCCGGCGCCGCCGCACCCGCGGCGGAGCCCAGACCCGTCAGCCGCTGCCCGCGACGACGCAGTCCGGCCCCTCCGACACGGAGACCGTGGCGACCGCGAAGTCCGCGGACACCGCTCTGGCCACGGCTGAAGGCACGGCCGTCACGACCACCGACGCCGCTACGGCGGTGGCGGCACCGACCGTCACCGAGGCACCGGAAGTCCCGGCGGCCCTGGAAGCCCCGGAAACCCCCGCCGAGAAGCCGCGCCGCCGTCGCACCCGCAAGTCGGCGGAGACCGCCGTGACGGCGGAGGCCCCGGCGGAGACCGCGCCGGTGATCGCCGAGGCCGCCCCGGTCACCGAGGCCGCCCCGGTCGAGGAGGCCCCGGCCGCCAAGCCGCGCCGCCGTACCCGTAAGACCGCGGCTGCCGCCGAGACGGCGGTCGAGACCGCCGAGGGCGCCACGGCCACCGAGACCAAGCCGCGCCGCACCCGCAAGACCGCGGCAAAGGCCACCGAAACCGCACCGGCACCGGCACCGGCACCGGCACCGACCACCGAGGACGCGGAGCCCGAGGCCAAGCCGAAGACCCGCCGCACCCGCAAGACCGCGGCAGCCACGGCCCCCGCCGAAACGGCCGAAGCGGCAACCGAAGGCACCGAGGCCAAGCCCAAGGCCCGCCGTACCCGTAAGACCACGGCGGCCACCACGGCCACGGCCACCGCCGGCATCCCGGCCCAGGCCGCACCGGAAACCGAAGCCGGAGCCGAAGCCGAGGTCAAGCCCCGCCGCACCCGCAAGACCGCGGCGAAGGCCACCACCCCGGCCACCGAGCCCGCGGTCGACACGGCCGAGGGCGCCACGGCCACCGAGACCAAGCCGCGCCGCACCCGCAAGACCGCGGCAAAGGCCACCGAAACCGCACCGGCACCGGCACCGACCACCGAGGACGCGGAGCCCGAGGCCAAGCCGAAGACCCGCCGCACCCGCAAGACCGCGGCAGCCACGGCCCCCGCCGAAACGGCCGAAGCGGCGGCCGAAACCACGGAGGCCGAGACCAAGCCCAAGGCCCGCCGCACAACCCGCAAGACCACGGCGGCCACCACGGCCACGGCCACGGCCACCGCCGGCATCCCGGCCCAGGCCGCACCGGAAACCGAAGCCGGAGCCGAAGCCGAGGCCAAGCCCCGCCGCACCCGCAAGACCGCGGCGAAGGCCACCACCCCGGCCGAGGACGCGGAGCCCAAGCCCAAGACGCGCCGCACCCGCAAGACCGCGGCGGCGGCCACGGCCCCGCAGCCCGCGGAGTCCGCGGAGAGCTGATTGATCTCCACACCCCGTCGGCCCGGTACCGCCCCGCGCGGTGCCGGGCCGACGGCGTCACCCCCGCCCCGGCTGCCCGCGACACCCTCGATACCCTCGCCCCGTGAGCAGGAACGCCGCCTTCGCCCCGTCCCCCGGCGCCCGCACGTACCGGCTGCGGACAGCGCGCGGCGAGTTCGCCGCCGTCGACTCGCCCGTGGCCGAAGGAGCCGAGCCGCGCGGCGTCGTGCTGATGCTGCCCGGCTTCACCGGCAGCAAGGAGGACTTCACCCTGCTGCACGAGCCGCTGGCCGCACGCGGGTACCGCACGGTGGCCGTGGACGGGCGGGGACAGTACGAGTCCGACGGCCCCCGGCACGACGAGTCCGCGTACGCCCAGCGGGAACTCGCGCGGGACGTGCTCGCCCAGGCAGCCGCCCTCGGCACCCGGGTGCATCTGCTCGGCCACTCCCTCGGCGGCCAGATCGCCCGCGCGGCCGTCCTCCTCGACCACACCCCTTTCCGCTCCCTGACCCTGATGTCCTCGGGCCCGGCGCAGATCTCGGCACCCCAGCGGCAGCGCGTGAAACTGCTGCGGGACGCGCTCGCCGCGCTGACGATGGCGGAGGTCTGGGAGACGATGCAGGCGATGGGGCCGCCCGAGGAGGTCGGCGGGCCCGTCCGCGGCCCGGTCGACGAGGAGCGGCTACGGCTCCGCTGGCTGGGCACGGCCCCCGCGCAACTCCTGGCCGGAGGACGGCAGTTGTGCACCGAGCCGGACCGCGTCGCGGAACTCTCGGCCGTGCCGTTGCCGTTCCACGTGCTCTCCGGGGAACGCGACGACACCTGGCCGGTGCCGCTCCTGGACGACATGGCCGTACGGCTGGACGCGCACCGGACCGTGATCGCCGGCGCCGAGCACTCCCCCAACGCGGATCAGCCGCTGCCCACCGCCACGGCCCTCGCCGACTTCTGGGACCACACCACGGCCCGGTGAACACACCGCACCCGCCACCCCACGCGAACCGCCGGGATCACCCACCCCACCCCCGCCCCCCGCCACCCGCCATCGGAAAGCTGTCCAGGCGCAACGCGCTCGGCGGGGGCAGCGCCGCGCGGGCCGGGTGGGCGCGGAACGCCTCCAGGAAGTAGGCCACCAGCCGCCGGGACGCCGCGGCGTCGTCGGGCAGCGCGGCGACCATGCCGCAGTGCGCCAGCAGGGCCACCCCGAGGTCGGAGGGGTGAAAGTCGGGCCGCAGCGCGCCCGCCTCCTGCGCCCTGCGGATCAGGGCCATGAGCTGCCGCTCGGCCTCCGCGTATTCCCGCACCCGCTCCCGCGAGCGGTCGGGGAAGGCCGCTGCGAACGCCGCGGGAAACCCCCGTTCCTCCCGCTGCAACCGGCAGACCGTCTCGACCAGCCGCCGGAATCCGTGCCAGGGATCCGGGTCGGCCGCGGCCTCCGCGAGGACCCGGCGACAGGCGTTCAGCTGGTCCTCGAAGGCCGCGTGCACCAGGTCGTTCCGGGTCGGGAAGCGCCGGTAGAGCGTGGCGACGCCGACGCCGGCCCGTCGGGCCACGGTGGCCATCGGCGCGTCGATGCCGTGCTCGGCGAACACCTCACGGGCGGCCACCAGAATCCGCCGCCGATTGCGCCGCGCGTCCACCCGCAGCCCGCCCGCCTCCCCGAACCGAGAAGCTTCGGCCCCCACTGTCTCTCACCTCCGCGACAAGTGGACGATGCCGTCCACTTGCCACCCTACGCTCGACCCCAGCCCCCCCCACCCCCGCATCCCCCCCCCCATATCTCCGCAG
>NZ_JAGGOO010000195.1 GCF_018614415.1 Streptomyces sp. ISL-12 | reverse complement strand
CCCGGCCCTGTTCCGCCCGGCTCTGCTCCGCCGGGCCCTGTGCAGTCCCGCTCCGGACTTGCTCCGCCCGTTCCTGCCGAGCCCCGCTCCGGCCCTGCTCGGCCCATCGCTGCTCCGCCCGTGGTTCCTCACCCCGGGACGGCGTGTCGTGGAATTCCTGGTCAGGCACAGTCTCACCACCCCGCGTCCGTCTCCTCCCTCTTCCCCCGTACGGACGGTTCGACGCGGGCGGGCGGGTGAAGGTCCCGGTCGGGGCGGTTGCCGGGCGCGGGGACGCCGGGGGCGCGGGGCCCGGTTACTGTGGGGGACATGCGTCTCCACGTCGTCGACCACCCCCTGGTCGCCCACAAGCTCACCACGCTGCGCGACCGCCGCACCGACTCCGCCACCTTCCGCCGTCTCGCCGACGAGCTGGTCACCCTGCTCGCCTACGAGGCCACCCGCGACGTGCGGACCGAACAGGTCGACATCCAGACGCCGGTCGAGCAGACCACCGGTGTCAAGCTCTCCCACCCGCGCCCGCTGGTGGTGCCGATCCTGCGGGCCGGGCTCGGCATGCTCGACGGCATGGTCCGGCTGCTGCCCACCGCCGAGGTGGGCTTCCTGGGCATGGTGCGCAACGAGGAGACGCTCCAGGCCTCCACCTACGCCACCCGCATGCCGGACGACCTCTCCGGCCGTCAGGTGTACGTGCTGGACCCGATGCTGGCCACCGGCGGCACCCTGGTCGCGGCGATCCAGGAACTGATCCGGCGTGGCGCCGACGACGTGACCGCCGTGGTGCTGCTGGCCGCCCCGGAGGGCGTCGAGGTCATGGAGCGCGAGCTGGCCGGCACTCCGGTGACGGTCGTGACGGCCTCGGTCGACGAGCGCCTCAACGAGCACGGCTACATCGTGCCGGGCCTCGGCGACGCGGGCGACCGGATGTACGGCGCGGCCGAGTAACCGCCGCGCCCCGCTTCTCTCAGCAGCCCTTCCCGGCACTCGGGGAGGGCTGCGGCGCGCTCAGCGCGGCCAGCGCCGTGTCGGCCGCCGCCTGCTTCGCCAGCCCCTTGAACCCGTCGCCGATGATCAGGTCGACCGCGGCGCCCTTGCGGGCCGGGTCGGTGCGGCGCTCGGCGGCCGGGAGCTGGGTGCCGAGCACGGGCAGGGTGCTCTTCAGGGCCGCGGCGGGGCCGAGCAGCACCCCCGTGCCGTCGACCTTCTTGTCGTACGCCGCGGGCGCGTTGCCGACGTCGCCGATCCGGAAGCCGCGCTTCTTCAGCTCGTCGGCGGTCTTCTTGGCGAGGCCGCTGCGGGTCGTGGCGTTGAGGACGTTGACGGTGACCGCCCCCGGCTTCGGTACGGCCGTGGGGGAGGGGGAGACGTTCGTCCCGGCGGAGTCGGCCGGGGTGCAGCGGCCCGGCCTGGCGCCCGCGGCGGCCGACGCCTCGTCGCTGCCGGTGAAGACGCCGACGAGCTGCCAGACGCCCCAGCCGAACAGGCCGAGGACGGCGACGCAGGCGACGCCGAGGAAAGCGAGCCTGCCGCGCCGCCGGGAAGGCCGCATCCGCGGGTATTTGTCACCCGTGATCCGGTACTTGCCGCCCATGCCGGGGGGAGTCAGCATGCTCATGAACGCAGCGTAGTGCGACTCAGCGGCAATACCTACTAGATGATCATTCGACAGCGCGGGGCGATATCCGAATGCAACCCGAACGGGCCAGGCGCCGCGTGACGGGGTGTCGGCCGCGGGGCGGTCAGGTGTCCGGCAGGTGGCTGCCGGGCGCGCGTCAGTCGAGTTCGAGGACGCGGGCGTGCAGCACCTGGCGCTGCTGGAGCGCGGCGCGGACCGCGCGGTGCAGGCCGTCCTCCAGGTAGAGGTCGCCCTGCCACTTCACGACGTGCGCGAAGAGGTCGCCGTAGAAGGTGGAGTCCTCGGCGAGCAGGGTCTCCAGGTCGAGCTGGCCCTTGGTCGTCACGAGCTGATCGAGGCGGACCGGGCGCGGTGCGACGTCCGCCCACTGCCGGGTGCTCTCCCGGCCGTGGTCGGGGTACGGCCGGCCGTTTCCGATGCGCTTGAAGATCACACGGAAAGCCTACCGGCCCAGACGTTCCGGGCGCAGCCATGGAGGCGGAGTACGGGGGTCGAAAAAGGTGGACCAAAGGGATGGTATGGGTGGAAATGGGGCAACGGTCGGGCGGGGGAGAGGAGGGTCCGGCGCCCCTCCCTCCGCCCCCGCCGTGGGTGCTGCCGCCCGTGCGGTCAGCCGCGTTCCCGTTCCGGTGCGGGGCGCTGCCGTTCCTCGGGGGCGGCCGGTACGGGCTTGGAGGTGCGTCGGCTGGCCTCCGCGCGCAGCAGGGCGCGCAGGACGGCGTACGGGTCCTTGAGCATGGGGCGTCTTCCTCGGTCCGTGCGGCAGGGATGCTGGTCGGTCGCGGGGCCGGCGGGAGGGGCCGGCCGGGCGGTCCGGTCAGCAGCGCAGGACGACGGAGCGCGTGGAGCGCGGGAAGGGCGGGGGCGGGGGTGCGGGCGCGGGGTGGCGGGCGGTGAGCGGACGCGGTGCGCGCGGGAGGGGAGGGAGGAGCGGTGCGGGGTGCCGGGGCGCGGCCGGGCGGCGGGTGGTGCGGGCCGGGGACCGCAGGGCGGTGTCGAGGAGGTCGTACTCCGCCGCCGTACCGCCACCGGGGCTACCGGAGCCACCGGAGCCACCGGGGCTACCGGGGCTACCGGAGCCACCGGCGCCACCGAGGTCGCCGGCCACCGCCGTGGCCGGCAGTGCCTGCGCCTGCGCGTGCGTGCCGGGGACGAGCAGGGCGAGCAGCAGCACCAGTACCCGCGCCCAGGCGCTCCGGCGCGCGGGGTGGGTGGCGGCGTGCGGTACGGGGCTCACGTCAGGTGTGTCCCCGCCGGGCGGGTGACGCCGTACGGGAGCCGCTCGGTGACTCGGCCATGCCTCATGCTGGGGACGGGCGGGCCGGATCCGCACGCCGGAGTGGTCCACTCGGGCGCCGGGCGTGCGAGGAGGCGTCCGCTGAGTTACTTCCCCTTGGCGGCCTTCGCCGCCGCCTTCATCTCCTGCTTGTGGGCGCGGACCTTGGCCAGGGACTCCGGGCCGGTGATGTCGGCGACCGAGCGGAAGGCGGACGGCTCGCCGTAGGGGCCGGCCGCCTCGCGCCAGCCGTCCGGGCGGACGCCGAGCTGCTTGCCGAGCAGGGCGAGGAAGATCTGCGCCTTCTGCTTGCCGAAGCCGGGCAGGTCCTGGAGGCGTTTCAGCAGCTCACGGCCGTTCTCGGCGTCCCGCCAGACACCGTCGGCGGCGCCGTCGTAGTGCTCCACGAGATACCGGCACAGCTGCTGGACGCGGCCCGCCATCGACCCCGGGTAGCGGTGCACGGCCGGTTTCTCGGCGAGCAGGGCGGCGAACTCCTCCGGGTCGTACGCGGCGATGTCCTGCGCGTCCAGGTCGTCCGCGCCCATCCGGCGGGCGATGGTGGCGGGGCCCTTGAACGCCCACTCCATCGGGATCTGCTGGTCCAGCAGCATCCCGACCAGCGCGGCGAGCGGACTGCGGCCGAGCAGCTCGTCGGCCTCCGGGTCCTGGGCGAGGTGAAGGGTGACGTCCATGTCCCGATGATCGCGCGTCGGGCCTCGGGGCGCGCGCCCGGCCGTCGGCCGCCGCCGGGGAGGGCGTACGATTCCGCCACAATGGTTGAGGTTAGGTGAGCCTAACCTGCGTGGAGGGTGGGTGCGGATGAGCGCCGAAGTCCAGCGCGGTGCCCGGGCGGTCCCGCGCCTGCGGGCCGACGACCCCGTCGAACTCGCCCGCGCCCAGGGCAGGTTCACCGCACTCCACCGCGGCGGGCAGCTGGAGCTGCGGCGGCACCGGGCGCAGGGCACCTCGGCCTCCTTCCGCGGGCCCGACGCCCTGTCCTGGGACCGGTTCGCCCGCCGCGCCCGTCTCGCCGACACCGCCCGCCGCTGCTTCACCGCCCTGGAGGAACGGGACCCGGAGACGGCCGAGTGGGTCCGGGCGTACGTCACCGGGGTCAACGAGGGCCTCGCGGAGGGCGCCGCCGGGCGGGAGTCCGGGAGGGCGGGGCTCGCGCCCGGGCGCTGGGAGCCGTGGACGCCGCTGGCGGTCCGGCTGTCCCTGTACGTCCTCGCCGCGGGGTTCCCGGCCAAGCTGTGGCGCGGGCAGGTCGCCGGGCAGCTGGGGGTGGCGGCGGTCGCCCTGTTCGGCGGCGGGGGCGAACGGCCGTACACCGTCGTACCCGACGCCGGTGACCCCCAGTATCTGCGCCTGTCCTGCCCGGAGTTCGACGTCGTCGGTACCGCCGAGCCCGGCGTCCCCGGTCTCGCCCGCTCCGGCCGCACCGGCACTGTCGCCTGGACGTTCACCCCCCTCGCCGTCGACCACCAGGACCTCTACCACGAGCGGCTGCGGCGCACCGGCGCCGGTGTCGAGGCGCTCGGTCCGGACGGCCGCTGGCACCGTGCCGCCCGGCACACCGAACTGGTCCGGGTCGCCGGTGAGCAGACCGTCGAGACCGAGGTCATCGAGACCGACCGGGGGCCGGTGATCGCGGGCGGCCCCGAGGGCCTCGTCGACGGCACGCCCGTCGCCCTCAGCCTGCGGTACCCGGCGCGCGTCACCGCCGACCTCGGCTTCGGCGCGCTGCTGCCGCTGCTGCGGGCCCGGCGGGTCGCCGACGTGGACCGGGCCCTGGCCGCCTGGGCCGAGCCGGTCGGTGTCGTGCGGGCCACCGACACGGAGGGCGGCACGCTGCGCCGGGGCGCGGGCCGGGTGCCGGTCCGCGCCGACGCCAACCGCCTGCGGCCGGTGCCGGCTTGGCGGCCCGGTCACGCGTGGCGCGGCTGGCATGACTGGCACGGTGGGCATGGCTGGCACGGTTGGCGGGAGCCGTTGGAGGCCGGGGGCGTGGACGGCTCCCTGGCTTTCGGGGTGGAGGGCTGGCTTTCGGGGGCCGGGGTGGAGGGCCGGCCTTCGGGCGTCGGGTCGGGGGGCTGGCCTTCGGGCGTCGGGTCGG
>NZ_JAGGOO010000194.1 GCF_018614415.1 Streptomyces sp. ISL-12 | reverse complement strand
CGGTGGGGGTAGTCATGGGGTCCATTGTGGTGGGGGCGTGTCGCGGTCCCGTCGCTTCTAGGGCCTGTCGTTTGGATCAGGACGCAGGACATCGGCGGGACTTGTCCATGCCGGTGAGCGGGGTCTGGTGCGTGCAGCTGCAAGGCGGAGGAGGGAGTCGACGCGGAGCGTCGGCGAGTGACGACAACGCCGCAGATGCGCGTGCCAGACCCCGCGTCTGCGGCGTGATCCAAACGACAGGCCCTAGGGGCCGATCCGGACGACAGGACCCGGCCGGGCCGGACCGGGCCGGGTCCTGTGCGGCGGCGGTGACGGTCCTGTGCCACTGGAGTCACCGTAAGATAACCAGCCCCCCACAGGGCGTAGTCGCCCGGTAGTCTGGACCTGTCGAGACGGTCAGGCGTTCGAGCACGGTGAGCCCCTGATCCGGTTCGGCCGGACGGCACGGTTGCATCGAGGACCGGGGGAGTCCTATGTCGGAGTTGCTGACCGCCGCACAGACCATCGCGCCCGTGATCACCACCGCCGCCGCCGGGTTCGCCGGCGCCGTCGTCCAGTCCGCCCAGAACCAGGCGGCGGACGGTGTCGTGCGGCGGGGACGGGCCCTCGTGGGCCGGCTGCTGGAGCGCCGCTCCGGTGAGCCGGCCGACCCCGCGGCCGACGCGGCCGTGGAACAGATCAGGAACCTGTCCGACGCCGACCGGCTGGCCCTGGACCGGGCCGTCGGCACCTGGCTGGACGCCAAGCTCGCCGACCGGCCCGCGGACCTGCGCGCCCTGATCGAGGACGAGGCCAGGGCAGTGCGGCCGTCCAGACACATCCACGCCACCGCACACGTGTCGGGCCGCGGCGCCTTCGGCATCGGGTACGTGGAGAACATGGGCGGCCTGAACATCAGGGACCGCCCGGACGACCCACGGGACGAGCCCGGAGAGGAGCCCCGGGAGGACCGGCGGTGAGCGGGAGAGAGCACGACTCCGTGCACGGCCGTGCCGACGTCTCGGGTACCGGTTCCGTCGGCATCGGCAGCGCCAATCAGGTCATCGCGCTGATCCTGGGCGCACCCGAGTGGAAGGTGGGCGCGGACAAGGTCCAGCGCTGGACCGACTGGCCGCAGTTCTTCCTGGTGTTCCTGCTGGAGGCCGTCGCCCTGTCCCTGGCCCCCGACGCCCCGGCCCGTCAGCTCGGCTGGGTGTACGCCCTGCTGGCGGCCGCCTTCTGCCTGTCCCTGTGCCGGATGGCCGGGCTGGTCCGTGCGGTGGCCCGCCGGAACAAGGAGCGGTGGAGCTGGCTCCAGCCGCTGGTGACCCTCGGCGCGGTCCTGCTCGCGTCCCTCGGCGTCTTCGGCATGGACCACTACGCCGACCACGGCGAGGTGGACGTGACGGGCCTGGTCCGGATCACGGGCGGGACGTCCGCGGCGGACGGCCGGCGGCTGACCGTCACGGTGGAGAACGAGCCGCGCCGCAGCCACCTGCGCCTCGCCCTGGAACTCACCGACGCCGTGCCGGGGGCGCAGTCCTGTGTCCCGGCCACCACGTACGACGCGAAGCTCGCGGGCAGTTCGGCCCACCGGGTCGAGGACGTACGCGGCGGGGAGACGTTCTCGCTGCCGCTGGGCGGCGTCCAGGGCGAGGTCGAGGTGGACCTGGTGCTCCACTCCGACCGGGGGTGCCGCATCCACGCCTCCGTCGCCGAGGCCGCCCTGCACGACTGAGCCGGAACAGCACCGCACGACCGACCGGAACAGCACTCCAAAACCGAGGGGACGTGAGGACACGTGAGACGGATCGCGGCCGGGCGGAGAGCGGGGCGGGTGCGCGCCGGGCGCCGGGCACGGGGCTGGGCGGCGGTGCTCGCGTGCGCGGCGCTCGTGACGACGGCCTGCTCGTCGGACCAGCACGACGGGACGTTCCTGGGCGTGCGCGAGGTCGACGTGGGCATGCACAAGGACCTGCCCGGCATGTCGCTGCTGGAGAACTACACCTACTCCGGCTTCGACAACGCGCTCTTCCTCGACCTGGAGAAGTGGCTGGAGGACGAGGTGGGCGTCCAGGTCACCCGGAACGCCGACGTGCCCTCCGCCGCCCGCATCACCAAACTCCAGTCGGGCGACGCGGACCTGATCATCGCCTCGTTCTCCGTCACGCCGGACCGGATGGAGGAGATCGACTTCGTGGGCCCGTACCTCACCACCGTCCAGGGGTTCCTGGTCCACGCGGACTCCGGTATCCGCACCCATGACGATCTCGCGGGCAAACGCGTCTGCACCTGGGACGGCACCACCTCCAGGGTGGCGCTGGCCGAACTGAAGGACACCGTCTCGGTGGGCGGCACGGACGCCGCCGAGTGCGTGCGGAAGCTGCGGGACGACCAGGTGGACGCGGTCTCCACGGACCAGGTGCTGCTGTACGGCTTCGCCCAGCAGGAGACCGGGAAGGGCGGGCTGCGCGTGGTGCCCGGCCTGACCGTCGGCGCTCCGCAGCACTACGGGATCGGCCTCGCCAAGGGACACCGCGACGACTGCCTGGCGCTCGCCGAGTGGCTCAAGGGCTATGTGGGCGGCCGCGAGTGGCAGGGCAACTTCCGCGAGGCGCTGCCGCTGCTGGTGCAGGACCAGCCGGACTGGATCAGTACGCACAAGCCGGAGGACGAACTCATCGACGCGCACTCCTGCGTGGACAAGCCCAAGGTCTGAGCCGGCCCGGCCCGGCCGAGGGCTTGTGCGAGACCGCGCCCCTCTTTATAGTCGTGGTGACTATTAAAGAGGGGTGGTCGGGTCATGGACGGATCCAGCGGTCCCGCGGACGCCTACGACAAGCACGCCTACGAGCCCTTCGCCGTCACCGTCGACCTCGCCGTCCTCACGCTCCGCGCGGGCGCGCTGCACGTGCTGCTCGTCGAGCGGGGCCAGGAGCCGTACGCCGGCCACTGGGCGCTGCCCGGCGGCTTCCTGCTGCCCGACGAGTCGGCGGAGACGGCGGCCCGGCGCGAGCTGGCCGAGGAGACCGGCCTCACGGACGTGACCGGACTCCACCTGGAGCAGCTGCGGACCTACAGCGAACCCGGCCGCGACCCCCGGATGCGGGTCGTCTCCGTCGCCTTCGCCTGTCTGCTGCCCGACCCTCCCGACCCGCACGGCGGCGGCGACGCGGCCGAGGCCCGCTGGGTGCCGTACGACGCGGCGCGCCACCTCGCCTTCGACCACGACCGCATCCTGGCCGACGCCCGCGAACGGGTCGGCGCCAAGCTGGAGTACACCTGCCTGGCCACCGCCTTCTGCCCGCCCGAGTTCACCCTCGGGGAACTCCAGCGGGTCTACGAGACGGTGTGGGGCACGGCCCTGGACCGCCCCAACTTCCGCCGCAAGGTCCTCGCCACCCCCGGCTTCGTCGAACCGGTCCCCGGCGCCGCGCGGCTGACCGGCGGCCGGGGCAAACCGGCCGCCCTGTACCGCGCGGGCCCGGCCGGCGCCCTCCATCCGCCCCTGCTCCGACCGTCCCGGGAAGGACGCCCCGCATGACCACCACCCTCACCGAGCGCGCCGCCACCGGCGCGCTCACCGGACTCGCCCTCGGGGACGCCCTCGGCTTCCCGACGGAGTTCAGCGACGTGCCGGCGATCCTCGCCAAGTGCGGCCCCTGGCGGGAGATGGCGCTGCCCACACCCGCGTACGTCACCGACGACACCCAGATGACACTGGCGCTGGCCCGAGGTCTGCGCACGGCGACGGACCGGGGGGTGCTGGAGCCCGAGGGGATGGCCGAGGCCGTCCGCGAGGAGTTCGTCGCCTGGAACCGGTCGCCGGAGAACAACCGCGCCCCGGGCACCACCTGCATACGCGCCTGCGAGCTGCTGGAGGACCGCGGGCGGCGCTGGCAGGACGCGAGCCGCATCCACTCCAAGGGCTGCGGCGCCGACATGCGCGTCGCCCCGCTCGGGCTCCTCCCCGGGCTGAGCGACGAACAGCGCGCGGGCGCCGCCCAGTTGCAGGCCGCGCTCACCCACGGGCACCCCACCGCGCTCGCCGCCTCCGACCTCACCGCGCACGCCGTACGGCTGCTCGCCACGGGCGCCGAGCCGACCGGACTGGTCGGGCTGCTGCGGTCGTACGCCCTGCACCACCGCACCCGTTACCACGAGCGCTGGCTCGGGGACCTGTGGACCCGGGCCGGGGACGCCGGGCCGCAGGAGTTCATCGCGCGCGGCTGGGACGAGTGCCTGGCCGCCCTCGACCGGCTGCGCGGCGCCGTGCGTACCGTCTCGCCGGAGACCGACCCGTGCCTGGCCACCGGCGCCGGCTGGATCGCGGAGGAGGCCCTCGCCACCGGGCTGCTGTGCTTCCTGCTCTTCCCCGGCGACCCGCTGACGGCCCTGCGCCGCGCCGCCTGCAGCTCCGGCGACTCCGACTCGATCGCCTGCCTCGCGGGCGCCTTCGCCGGAGCCCACCTGGGCGCCGGGGCCTGGCCGGAGGAGTGGGCCGGCCGGATCGAGTACCGGTCCGATCTGGTGGCGTTCGGGGCGCTCTGGGACGCCTGAGTCACTCCGGTCGCAGCACCGAGGCGCGGCGGGCGCGGACCAGGAAGTCCTCGACCCGGCGCCGGTCCGGTTCGGCGGGCAGCGGGGTGCGGGCCGCGGCCTCCGCGCACTCCCCGGCCAGCCGGACCATCCGCGCCTCGACCTCGGGCCAGGGCACCTCACCGCGCTTCACGGCGAGCAGGGACTCCCGGGCGTCGCCGACCTCCACGGTGAGGACGCCGGTGCGCAGCAGGTCCCGGGCGCTCGCCAGCAGGCGCAGCAGATGCATCGCGTGCTTCCAGCGCGGGGTGCCGTGCGCGCGGACGTCGGCGTCCAGCTTGCGGCGCTGGGACAGGGCGATGGGGGCACCGCCCGCGCGAGCGAAGCCGAGCGTGGGGGAGGGTGAACGACTCGTACGCGCGCAGGGAGAGGAACGCGCCGCGCAGGGCGAGCAGTTCGCGGCCGGTCGGGTCGGCGTGCTCCACCAGCGGGGAGTGCAGGCACTCCAGGACGGTGGGGTTGGCGCGCAGGGCCAGTTCGCAGAAGCGTTCCAGCTCCCAGCTGAACTGCTCCTCGGCCGGTCCCTCGATGTGCGTCGGCGGCTTGGTGAAGCGCCAGAACAGCGGCGTGGGGGCGAGGAACACGCCCCGGCGGTCGGTGTCGCTGTCCGCCGTGGCCAGACCGAAGGCGCGCGACCCCGTCACACAGGCGTAGACGGTGTGCTCGCGCACCAGGGTCTCGGCGTCCGGGCCGGCAGGAGTCATGCCCGGGAGCGTACGCGGGCGATCACGTCAGGCGGACGGAATTCCCCTCCACCGTGATCTGCTGCGCGGGCAGCGGCTCGGTGGCCGGGCCCTGCCGCACCGCGCCGTCGGTGATGGCGAACTTGCTGTTGTGGCAGGCGCAGTTGATGGTGCCGCCGGACACGTCCGCCACCACACAGCCCTGGTGGGTGCAGACCGCGGAGAACGCCTTGAAGTCGCCCTCCTCCGGCTGGGTCACCACCACCTTCCGCTCCTTGAAGACCTTGCCGCCGCCGACCGGGATGTCGCCGGTCCGCGCCAGGTCCGCCGCCGGGGACTCGCTCGCGGACGAGGAGTCGCCGTCGTCGTCCCCGCCACCGCAGGCCGCCGTGGTGAACGCCGTCGCGCCCGTCGCGACCGTCGTGAGGAGAACCGTGCGGCGCGTCGCGCTGTGGGTCATGTCGTCACTCCGAGAAAGGGGGGAGGGGAGAGGGGAGGGGACGAGCATGGCACCGAAGCGGGCGAAGGGGAAGCAACCAGGATGAGTACGGCAAAACGCGCCCCGGCCGTGCGCGGGGCGCCGCCGTCTCAGTGACCGGGCGCGCGCTCCCGTTCCGCACGCGCTGACTACGCTGGACGGATCAGAGTCGGTACGCAGAGCAGTGATACGTCGATCAGCGAGGAGCAATGCCGTGGCGGTACGAGCGGTCCGGGGCGCCGTCCAGCTGGAGCGGGACGAGGCCGGTCACATGGACGAGCGGGTCTCCGCGCTGCTCACTGCCGTGCTGGAGCGCAACGGCCTGACCGGGGACGACCTGATCAGCATCTGGTTCACGGCCACCCCCGACCTGCACAGCGACTTCCCGGCCGCCGCGGCCCGCAAGCTCGGCATCACCGACGTACCGCTGATCTGCGCCCAGGAGCTGGACATCGAGGGCGCCATGCCCCGCGTCGTCCGCATCCTCGCGCACATCGAGTCCGACCGGCCGCGCGCCGAGATCGCGCACGTCTACCTCGGTGCCGCGGCGGCCCTGCGCAAGGACATCGCCCAGTGAGGTCCGCACTCGTCATCGGCACCGGCCTGATCGGTACCTCCGCCGCCCTCGCCCTGACCCGGCGGGGCGTCACCGTCCACCTCGCCGACCACGACCCCCAGCAGGCCCGTACCGCGGCGGCGCTCGGCGCCGGCACCGACGAGGCCCCGGACGGGCCGGTCGACCTCGCGATCGTCGCCGCCCCGCCCGCCCACGTGGCCGGGGTGCTCGCCGACGTGCTGCGGCGGGGCCGGGCGCGCGGCTGCGTCGACGTGGCCAGCGTCAAGGGCGGCCCGCGCCGCGAACTGGAGACGCTCGGCCTGGACCTCACGTCCTACCTCGGCACGCACCCCATGTCCGGCCGGGAGAAGTCCGGCCCGCTGGCCGCCACCGCCGACCTCTTCGAGGGCCGCCCCTGGGTGCTCACCCCCACCCGGGACACCGACACCGAGGTGCTCAACCTCGCCCTGGAGCTGGTCTCGTTCTGCGGCGCCGTACCGGTGGTGATGGACGCCGACGCCCACGACCGCGCCGTCGCCCTCGTCTCCCACATGCCCCACCTGGTCTCCGGCCTGGTCGCCGCCCGCCTGGAGCACGCCGACGAGGCCGCCGTACGGCTGTGCGGGCAGGGCATCCGCGACGTGACCCGGATCGCCGCCTCCGACCCGGCGATGTGGATCGACATCCTCTCCGCCAACCCCGGCCCGGTCGCCGACCTGCTCGGCGACGTCGCGGGCGACCTGGAGAAGACGGTGCGGGCGCTGCGCGCGCTGCAGTCCGCCGACGAGGACAAGCGCCGCGAGGGCGCCGCCGGCGTCGAGGAGGTGCTGCGCCGGGGCAACGCGGGGCAGGTCCGGGTCCCCGGCAAGCACGGCAGCGCCCCCCGGGTCTACGAGACCGTCGCCGTCCACATCGACGACCAGCCGGGCCAGCTCGCCCGCATCTTCGCGGACGCGGGACAGGCGGGCGTCAACATCGAGGACGTACGGATCGAGCACGCCACCGGGCAGCAGGCCGGCCTGGTGCAGCTGATGGTGGAGCCGAAGGCGGCCACCGTGCTGACGGCCGCGCTGCGGGAGCGGGGCTGGGCGATCCGGCAGTGACCGCCGCCCGGACCCCGAGGAGGCCGGTCCGAGGCGCGGTGGCGAGCCAGTAACCTGGTGCGGGGGGCGCGCGCGTGCCCCCGCAACCCCAGTCCCCCCCCACCCCACCGCACCAGGAAGGTGTCCCCTCGTGGAAAACGGCGCCGCCCCGACCGCCCCGGCCGTGATTGTCGCCATCGACGGCCCCTCCGGCACGGGCAAGTCGAGCACGTCGAAGGCCGTCGCCGCACAGCTCGGCCTCAGCTACCTGGACACCGGCGCCCAGTACCGGGCGATCACCTGGTGGATGGTGACCAACGGCATCGACACCGACGACCCGCGGGCCGTCGCCGCGGCGGCCGAGAAGCCCGAGATCCTCTCCGGCACCGACCCGGGGAACCCCACCATCACCGTCGACGGCGTGGACGTGGCCGGCCCGATCCGCAGCCAGGAGGTCACCTCCAAGGTCAGCGCGGTCAGCGCGGTCCCGGAGGTCCGGACCCGGATCACCGAGCTGCAGCGGGCGATCGCCGGCGCCGCGGTGACCGGCATCGTGGTCGAGGGCCGGGACATCGGCACCACCGTGCTGCCGGACGCCGACCTCAAGATCTTCCTCACCGCCTCCGCCGAGGCCCGCGCCGCCCGCCGCAGCGGCGAACTGAAGGACGCCGACCTCAAGGCGACCCAGGAGGCGCTGGTCAAGCGGGACGCGGCCGACGCCGGCCGGAAGACGTCGCCGCTCGCCAAGGCCGACGACGCCGTGGAGGTCGACACCACCGACCTCACCCTCCAGCAGGTCATCGAGTGTGTCGTCACCCTTGTCGAGGAGAAGCGGGCGGCCAGGTGACACAGCCCTCCGAGCGGGGTGCCGAGGTCGGGCGGCGCATCGGCGTCGGCCTGATGTACGGGCTGTTCCGGCCCCGGGTGCTCGGCGCCTGGAAGGTGCCCGCCGCAGGCCCCGTGATCTTCGCCGTCAACCACGCGCACAACATAGACGGCCCGATGGTCATGGGCGTGGCCCCGCGGCCGACGCACTTCCTGATCAAGAAGGAGGCGTTCGTCGGCCCGCTGGACCCCTTCCTGACCGGCATCGGCCAGCTGAAGGTGGACCGCTCCGGCGCCGACCGCACGGCGATCACCCGGGCGCTGGACGTGCTCGCGGCCGGCGGCGCTCTCGGGATCTTCCCGGAGGGCACCCGGGGCGAGGGCGACTTCGCCGCGCTGCGCGCCGGGCTCGCGTACTTCGCGGTCCGCGGCGGGGCGCCGATCGTGCCGGTGGCCGTGCTGGGAAGTTCCGACCGGCCCGGACGGTTGATAAAGGCGCTGCCCCCGCTGCGCTCCCGCGTGGACGTCGTCTTCGGCGACCCCTTCGAGGCGGGCGACGGCAGCGGGCGGCGCACCCGCAAGGCGCTGGACGAGGCGACCGAGCGCATCCAGAAGCAGCTCACCGCGCACCTGGAAAACGCCAGGCGCCTCACCGGGCGCTAGGTAACACTTGAGTAGTGGATCACCCGGGACAGACAGGGTGGCCACCGATCACCACGATGAACGAGGTACGGACTTCATGAACGACGACATCCACTCCGAGGGCTCGGGCGAGGAGCACGACCACGGGGCGCTTGGCGACGCCGAGTACGAGCGGTTCATGGAGCTCGCCGCGGAAGAGGGCTTCGACATCGAGGACGTCGAGGGCGCGATCGAGGCGGCCGGGCACGGCCCGCTGCCCGTCCTCGCCGTCGTCGGCCGCCCCAATGTCGGCAAGTCGACCCTGGTCAACCGGATCATCGGCCGCCGCGAGGCGGTCGTCGAGGACAAGCCCGGCGTCACCCGCGACCGCGTCACCTACGAGGCCGAATGGGCCGGCCGCCGCTTCAAGGTCGTCGACACCGGCGGCTGGGAGCAGGACGTCCTCGGCATCGACGCCTCCGTCGCCGCGCAGGCCGAGTACGCCATCGAGGCGGCCGACGCGGTCGTCTTCGTGGTGGACGCCAAGGTCGGCGCCACCGACACCGACGAGGCGGTCGTACGGCTGCTGCGCAAGGCCGGCAAGCCGGTCGTGCTGTGCGCCAACAAGGTCGACGGCCCGAGCGCCGAGGCCGACGCGTCGTACCTGTGGTCGCTGGGCCTCGGCGAGCCGCACCCGGTCTCCGCGCTGCACGGCCGGGGCACCGGCGACATGCTGGACAAGGTCCTGGAGGCGCTGCCCGAGGCCCCGGAGCAGACCTTCGGCACGGCGGTCGGCGGCCCGCGCCGCATCGCCCTGATCGGCCGCCCGAACGTCGGCAAGTCCTCGCTGCTGAACAAGGTGGCGGGCGAGGAGCGCGTCGTCGTCAACGAGCTGGCCGGCACCACCCGCGACCCGGTCGACGAGCTGATCGAACTGGGCGGCGTGACCTGGAAGTTCGTCGACACCGCCGGTATCCGCAAGCGGGTCCACCTCCAGCAGGGCGCCGACTACTACGCCTCGCTGCGCACCGCCGCCGCCGTGGAGAAGGCGGAGGTCGCCGTCATCCTGCTGGACGCCTCCGAGAACATCTCGGTGCAGGACCAGCGGATCGTCACCATGGCCGTGGAGGCGGGCCGCGCGGTCGTCCTCGCCTTCAACAAGTGGGACACCCTCGACGAGGAGCGCCGCTACTACCTGGAGCGGGAGATCGAGACCGAGCTGGGCCAGGTCGCCTGGGCCCCGCGGGTCAACGTCTCGGCGCGCACCGGACGGCACATGGAGAAGCTGGTCCCCGCGATCGAGACGGCCCTGGCGGGCTGGGAGACCCGGGTGCCGACCGGCCGGCTGAACGCCTTCCTGGGCGAGCTGGTCGCCGCCCACCCGCACCCGGTGCGGGGCGGCAAGCAGCCGCGCATCCTGTTCGGCACGCAGGCGGGCACCAAGCCGCCGCGGTTCGTGCTGTTCGCGTCCGGGTTCATCGAGGCGGGCTACCGCCGGTTCATCGAGCGCCGGCTCCGCGAGGAGTTCAGCTTCGAGGGGACGCCGATCCATATCTCGGTGCGGGTGCGCGAGAAGCGCGGCGCGAAGAAGAAGTAGGCGCGGGGAGATGACCGCGACGGCAGTGTGAAGGGGGCGGACCCGGGTGACCGGGTCCGCCCCCTTCACACTGCCCGCCGTC
>NZ_JAGGOO010000193.1 GCF_018614415.1 Streptomyces sp. ISL-12 | reverse complement strand
GATCGGCCGGACAAGTCCTAGGCGTTGACGATCCAGAGCGGCTGTTGGCGAGGACGGCCATCGACAAGCCGGCCACGATGCCGCCCAGAGAGAGTCCAGCCAACGCGGGGCTGATGATGCGCTCAAGCGTCGAGGGCCACGCGTGGCCGGCTTCGTATGCGAGAACGTAGCCGCTTCGGCTCATGGCGTAGAGGACACCCAGTACCGCCCCGGCCGCTGCCACGGCCATTCCGGTGCCAGCCGAGCGGCCCGTTCGACGCATGCCGTACGCGAGCTTCGCGGCGCGCATCGCCACTTCGGCTCCGGCAGCAGCGAAGAAGCACAGGTACGTCAGCAAGTAGGTACGGACCTCGCTGATCCGCGCGTAGGAGGTGGACAGTTCCACCCCGAGCCCGGTGGGGTCGGCCCGACGGAACTGCCAGATCAGCAGGCTGGTCACCATCAACACCAAGGTGACACGGCACGCGATGCTGACGTAGTGCGGCAGCTCTCTGTAGTACTCCCAGTCGATGATGAGGATTTGAAGGCTGGCACAGAAGATCACCGCGGCGATGTCCGAGACGAGGGTCGACAGTTCGGCCGTGGTGGCTCTGTCTGCGATGTCCGCCATGGTCGGGACGGCCAGTAGGGAGCCGACGAAGCTGCTCACCAGCGCCACGAGGTGGGCCGACAGCGCCAAGCGGTACGTCTTGCCGCTGCGTCTCTTCTGCACGAGGCTCCGGCTGATGGCTATTGCGGTACTCAACAGCGTGAGCACCGCGCACAGGCCGAAGATCGGGCCTTCCACGTCAGCGTCCTTCCAAGTAATCCGCTGCCCTCTCAGCGGCTTCATCCAAGCTCCGGCGGCGCGGACGCCCCTCACGGGGCTGGTCGACGCCGGGGGGAGGCGGGGGGATCGCCGGGACGTCCTCGGACAGTCCCTTCAGGCGACGGATCTCCCGGAGCCTTGAGGTGATTTCAAGAATGTCCTGCACCTCAAGACCCTCCATTAAACGCAAGACTTGACGTGCCTCCGGGTGCGACACGTACACCGTGAGCGCGGCCAGGTCGTCCCACTCGGGCCCTGGCAGGAGGAAGGCGGCCGGCGCACCAAGGGCGTGAGCCACCGCGTCGATGGTGGACGTGCGTGGGTTGCCACTCGATCCGTTGAGCAGGCTGGTGACTTGGCCGTGGGAGATCGAGGCGCCTGGACCGCCACGGGTCGCCTCGGAGATGTCGCGTGCACTGGGGGTGAAGCCCTCGGGGTCGCGCCGCAGCCTTAGCAGAGTGAGCAGTTTCACTCGCAGGCTCAGGGGCCGCCCGGTGGCGCGGTTTTCTGCCATGTCCGTCATCTCAGGCTGTGTCGTATGCTCCGGGCGTTGTGACTGACCGGTAATCACCGTGTGAAGCAACACTACATCGCAGGTCGCGGGGGTTATAGGGTTTGTCGCACAGTTTCTCGGCGGAGCGTTGACCGGTGAGGCGGCACCGGCTGCGCTCCCGTGCGCCTGCCTCCGGGCTGGCGCCCCGAGGAGTCGCTTACAGCGGCGGGCGGAGCGGGGCGCACGCCGTGCAACGGGAGGAACCGCATATCCATGTCCGAAGTTGACGAGCGCCGGATCGCTGAGATTGCGAAGGGGGCCCCGCGGGTCCTGCGTGGTGGGGCGAGCCGGTCGGCGGGGGACGATGCGCGCAGGGTTGTCGAGGTGATGGCGCTCATGCGAAGGCGGAAGCCGGGCGGAGGAAGCGGTGGGGGTGAGACCTGACAGCCTGTGAGGGCGACGTCATGCCCTCGAGGACTAAAATAGATGACATTTTTGAAGAGCTGCTGTACATTCTGGAGTGCCGGGCGGGTACAGTAGCCGCAGGAGCCCCGCACGGCAGCGTCGCGTGAGCGGCGTCCTTCCCTACTCCTCGCCGGGCGGCCGACCCCCCCCGCCCCGCCCGGCGAGGAGTCGGCCGTCCGGTGCGGCTGTCGGGGTGCGTGACGGGAGTCAGCCCGCCGTGACCGCTTGGTTGTGGCGGGCTCTCTCATGTCCCCGCCCAGAAACGGGAATCCGCAAAAGCGGCAAATTCTCCTTCTTGAATTCCCTTGAAATAAAAGAGTTCTGAACTTGCTTTGGCGGTATTCGCTATTAAGATATAAGCGTAAGAACAAAGGGAAACACCCCACTGGAGATCACGAAAGGCGCGGGAAAATGGCTGACAACAAGGTCGAGTTCATCAACGTCAAGGTCAGCGAGATCGCCCCCAACCCGGAGCAGCCGAGGAAGTTCTTCTCGGAGGAGGCGCAGGCGGAACTGACCAGCAGCATCAAGGAGAACGGCCTCCTCCAGCCGGTCGTCATCAGGCCGGTCGAGGGCGCCAAGGTCCCCTACATGCTGATCGCGGGCGAGCGGCGCTGGCGGTCCTGCCAGGCGGCCGGCCTGGAGGTCATTCCGGCGAAGGTCGTCGAGGGTGCCACCGAGGAAGAGGCTTACGTCCTCAGCATCGCCGAGAACGTCAACCGGGCGGACATGACGATCATGGAGGAGGCCGGTGCGTACGCCGACCTCAAGGCCGCCGGATGGACTCCGGCGAAGATCGCCAAGCAGTTCGGCAAGACGGAGACCCACATCACCTGGCGGCTGGGCCTGCTCACCCTGCGCCCTGAGGTGGCCGAGATGGTCGACCAGGGGCAGATCAAGAACAACCTCGCCTGGCACATCGCCCAGCTCAACCCGGCGAACCAGATGGTGGCGGCCATGCGGTACGTGCGTGGTGACTTCGACAGCGAGGCCGAGGCGCAGCACTTCGCCAACGGCCTCAAGATGATGGAGCAGCAGACCTCCCTCACTAACGAGAAGGCACCCACGGCCGAGGAGCAGGAGAAGCAGAAGAAGGCCAAGGCCAAGACGAAGGACGGGCTCGGCAAGGCGGAGGAGGTCCTGATCCCGCTGCTGGAGGAGCTGGCGGAGAAGAAGCCGGAGGACCTGGCCGTCATCCTCGGTGACGACCTCACCCGTCACCTGCGGGTCGTCGGCCGCCTGTACGCGAAGGTGCAGATGGTGAAGAACCTGCTGAGCAAGGCGCAGGGCATCCAGCGGGCCATGGTCGAGGAGTTCACCAAGGCGGCCGTCGAGGTCCAGCAGGAGGCGGCTGCGAAGAAGGCCGAGGCGGCGGCCAAGTCCGAGGCGACGACCGAAGAGCCGGAGGCGAAGGCGGCGGACGCGCAGTCCATGGCGAAGAAGGCGGTGGCCAAGCCCGCCCCGAAGGCCGGCGCGAAGCCCGCGGCGCGGACTTCCACGGCGGCCAAGCCCACGGGGCGCCGGGCGCCCGCCAAGAAGGCCGAGGCGGCGGCGAAGTAGAGCGGGGGTGGGGCGCGGCGGTGGCCGCGCCCCACCTCTCACCAGGAGGCGAAGGAGCGGGCGCAGCCGGGACTATCGGCTGCGCCCCGCTTCGATTGGAATTCCCTTCCGAATTCCATGTTCATGGAATTGCAAATGTCATAAGATATAAGTACGAAAAGGGAAATTCCATCCGGGGTTGGAGATGGAGAAATGGGCGAAGGTCAGAAACTGGACTCTGTGGGAATCCACCAGGTCAGGCCGGAGTGCGTGGACTGGGGGCACAAGTCGGCCTCCCCTGTGATCCGTCAGCTTGCGGACCACCTCTCCTTCCTTCTGGCGGAGGCCCGTGAGTATGTACCCGGTCCGGCCTCGGAGGTGATCTCCGAGGTGGAAGAGACCACGGCCTCCGGGTTCGCCAATGAGACCAACAGGGTCCTCCGGCTCACGGTCAACTGCGCAGAGGGACCGGTGGAGTTCGACGTCGTCCTGCAACTGGCAGCCCCGACGTCCTTCGTCTTCTCGGAGGAGTGAGAGATCTGGCTCGGGTCCGCGGGGGGCCTCCTCCCTGCGGACCCGGTGCCGCTCGGTCCCGCTCCAAGAGCGAGTGGGGCCGGCAAGGCCCTGGCCCTCGGCACCACGCCTGCGGCCAGGGTGTTCAGCAGCAAGGAAGGAACAACGTGCTCACCCTGTTCACCAACCGGTTCCAAGTGTTCCAGCCTCCGCAAGGGGTGCCGGTGCGCATCACCCTCGGCGCTCCCCGCTTCAAGCTCCCCTACTCCCTCACCCACTCGGTGCGGGAGCTCGCGCCGCGTCGGGACTACCTCTCGCGGCCCGAGTCCGAGTTCACGGCGGCCTACCGGGCTGACCTCGATCAGCTCGGGCCGGAGCGGATCGCCGCGCGGCTGCGGCAGATCACAGAGAAGGAGGGGGATCACCGACTGGTGCTGCTCTGCTTCGAGGACCTGGCCAAGCCGGGCCTGTGGTGTCATCGCCGCGTGTTCGCCGCCTGGTGGAAGGACGTCACGGGGGACGACGTGCGGGAGCTGTCCCCGATGGATCAGCAGGGCACCTTGATCTGAGCGTCGGAACCGCGCTCACGACATAGGTGACATTATCTCAAGGAGCTGCCTGCTCCTTGTGTAAGGTTCCAGAGCAGCGCCCGGCCCCGGCATGTCACCGAGGCCGGGCGCTGTCGTTCGTAGGGAGGCGAGAGATGTTCCAGGGCACCATCCCGGGCCCCATGCGCTCCATCGTGCGTGAGACCGCCAGCCAGTGGCCGCGCGGCCCGGTGTACGTCCCGTGCTGCGGGAACTTCACCATCGAGCGCAGCGTGGCCGGCATGGGCTTCGCCCTCCACTCCTCCGACGTATCGATCTACACCAGCGCCGTTGGCCGGTGGCTCACCCGCCAGCCGGTCGGCATCCAGCTCCGCGAGGAGAGCCGAGACGAACTCGGCTGGCTCGCTGACTCCTTGGACGATGGTGTCGGCACCGTCGCCACGCTCATGCTCGGCACGCGGTTCCTTGCCAGCGTCGGCCGCGAGGGACTGTGGCACGAGCGGGTCGTCCGCTCCTACCGGGGGCAGTGGAAGGCCAAGCACGCGGAGACCGTCGAGCGGTTGTCCGGCTCCGACGTCGAGCTGGCCTCGTACGAGGTGGAAGACGTCCGGTCCTGGCTCCAGAAGGTCCCCCGCGAAGCTCCGGTGTGCTCATTCCCTCCCTTCTACGGCGGCGGCTACGAGAAGCTGTACGAGTCGCTGGAGGCGCACTTCACCTGGGACGCGCCCGAGTACGAGCCGCTGTCCGACGACGACGTGGTCAGCGTGCTCGGCGGGATCACGGACCGGCCGTACTGGCTGACCGCCTCCAACCACGACGTTCCAGACCTGTACCCGTACCTGCGCGGCGTGATCAAGGCCACGCCGCGCGCCGCTCCCTTCTACGTGTACGCCAGCGAGGCCCCGACGAGGATCGTCGCCCCGCGCCAGCCGATCGAGCCGGTGAAGATCCCCCGGCTGCGGGAAGGCGACGAACTGGCCGGCCCCCTGCGCCTGTCGCTGCTGAAGCCGGGCCAGTTCAACGCGCTGCGCTCCCGGTACCTGAACCCGCGCATCGCTCCGGGCGCGGCGAACCTGGCCGTCGCGGTGAAGGACGGCCGCGGGCGGCTGCTCGGCGTTTTCGCGATGGCTCCGAGCACGTTCACGCCGGACGAGGCGTACGTGCTCTCGGACTTTGCCGTCGCGCCGACCGACTACCCGCGCTTGTCGAAGCTGATCGTGCTCGCAGCCATGTCCAGCGAGGCGCAGTTGCTGTGCCAGCGGTCGTTCTCGCGGCGCATCCGGAGAGTGGCGACGACGGCGTTCAGCAACAACCCAGTGTCGATGAAGTACCGCGGGCTGCTGCGGCTGCACAAGCGCAGCCCATCGAACGAGGACGGCTGGAAGTTTCAGCTCCAGTACCAGGGGGCGATGGGCCAGCACACGTTGGCCGACGCCCTCCCGATGTGGGCGAAGCGGTGGGGCGCCCCGACGACGAAGACGGGAGTCTGATCATGGAGGAGACTACTCGGCTCGCCCCGCCGCAGATGGTGCAGGGCGACCCGCGCACGCTAACGCTGCTCGACGTCAACGCGCGGTTCCTGCCGCACGAGCAGTTCCGGCAGCTCGTGGCGAACATCGAGCGTGACGGCTGCCTGACATCGACGCCGCTGGTGTGGAACGACCGCGACACGGGGCGGCTGGTCGTCCTGTCAGGCAACCACCGCACCCTGGCCGCGATCGAGGCCGGCCTGTCGCAGATCTGGTGGATGCAGATAGACGAGCCGTTGCCCCGCCAGCGGCAGATCGCGCTTCAGCTCTCGCACAACGCCATCGCAGGTCAGGACGATCCGGCGATCCTCAAGGAGCTGTACGACGAACTGGAGTCGGTGGAATGGCGGCAGTACACGGGCCTGGACGACAAGGCCCTTGACCTGCTGGAGAAGGTGGACGTCGCTTCCCTGGGCGAGGCGAACCTCGACTTCGCCAGCGTGCAGTTCATGTTCCTGCCCGCCGAGCTGGAGCGAGCAGAGGCCGCGTTCGACGCGGCCCGCTCCACGGCGACGGCGGACCAGCGGTGGATCGCCGGACTGGAGCAGTACGAGCCGGTGCTCGATGCGCTGGAGACCTCCCGGGCCGCGTACAAGATCGGCAACAGCGCGACCGCGCTCGGCGTGATCCTCGCCGTGTTCGAGCGACACCTTGGGGAGCTGGCCGAGGGCTGGTTCGACTCGGCCATCGGGGAGGCGACCCGGGCGGGGACGGCGCCGCTGGAGACGGTGTTCGGTGTGCGCGACCTCCCAGTGGAGACGGCGGCCGTGGTGCGGGCGGCCATCGACCAGATGGTTCAGGAGGGCACTGTGCCGGCCGACGAACCGTGGCGGGCGCTGGAAGTCCTGGCCGCACAGCACAACTAGGACTTGTCCGGCCGATCATGTGACTACTCCGTTGCCGTGTCGTTGATGTGTGCATGAGGCGGGGTGATCTGACGGATGCCGAGTGGGAACGGCTGCGGCCGTTCCTGCCGGTCAGTAACAGGCGTTGTGGCAGGTGGCGGGATCACCGGCAGGTGATCGACGGGATTTTGCACCGCGTGCGGACCGGCGTGCAGTGGCGTGACCTGCCCGAACGGTTCGGCCCGTGGAAGACGGTCTATGAACGCCACCGCCTGTGGTCGGCCGACGGAACCTGGGAACGACTGCTCCAGCAGGTCCAGGCCGCAGCCGACGCGGCAGGTGAGATCGACTGGGACGTCTCGGTCGACTCCACCATCGTGCGGGCCCATCAGCACGCGGCCGGCGCCCGCACCGAACCGCCGCCGGCGCCCGCCTCAAAGGGGGACGCAGCGGCAGAACACCAGGACGAGACGCCGTGGCAGAGCCTCGTCGCCCGCCTGGTGGAGGTGGTGCAGGAGGTGAGGGCCTGGGCCGCTCGCGCGGCGGGTTCACCACCAAGCTCCACCTGAGCGCGGACGGCCGCTGCCGCCCGCTGTCCCTGATCGTCACCCCCGGACAGCGGGCGGACTGCACCCAGTTCAAGCCCGTCTTGGAGAAGATCCGCGTCCCGCGGACCGGGCCGGGCAGGCCGCGCAAGAAGCCTGACAGCCTCGCGGCCGACAAGGCTTACAGCAACGGCCCCTGCCGCGACTACCTGCGACGACAACGCGGCATCCGGCACACCATCCCCGAGAAGACTGACAGTCAGGCCGCCCGCCTACGCAAAGGCTCACGCGGCGGACGGCCACCGGGCTTCGACGAAGAGCGGTACAAGAAACGCAACACCGTCGAACGGGCCATCAACAGGCTCAAGCACGCCAGAGCAGTGGCCACCCGCTATGACAAGCGCGGCTACGTCTTCCTCGGCACCGCGACCGCCGCAGCCCTCGTCATCTGGCTCCGCGCATGATCGGCCGGACAAGTCCTAG
>NZ_JAGGOO010000192.1 GCF_018614415.1 Streptomyces sp. ISL-12 | reverse complement strand
GTGCGGATCAGGGACCGAGAGTGTGCACAGGCAACGCTCAGGGTACGGGGACAGGGTAGACCGCTCATGATCATGAAGTGGGCGGGGGGTCTGTGAGTGTCTCAATACGAGACAGTGCGCATGTGGCGCGGCGCCCAGGGGTATCGGCCGTCGCCGACGGGGCCGGGCCCGGTACGGTGTGGGACGTCATGGCCACGGCAGATCGCTCCTTCCCAGTCGCACACCATTCCTTCACTTCTCGTTCGCTCGCGCAGCTGAGGCGGGCCCGGGAACGGTTCCTGGCGGGGCGTCCGCTCCCCGGCGGCGTGCCGGAGGAGGTGGCCGCCGCGTGGCGGCGTGCCCGGTTCTTCGGGGTACGGCCGGACACGGCCTGGCCCGAGCCGGGCACCGGGGAAGCGGACCGGGGTCCCGGGCCCGGCACGGACGCCGGGAACGGGGCCGGCCGCCCGCCCGAGCCGGCCCTGCTGGCGGCGGCCCGGCCGGTGCTGGAGCGGCTGGCGCCGTGCCTCGGCGACGGCCGGGCGGTACTCCTCCTCACCGACGAGCGGGCGCGGATCCTGTGGCCGTCCCACGGCGCCGGCGGCGCGGACCTGTCCGAGCGGCGGGTCGGACACAACAGCGCGGCCCTCGCGCTGGGCACCGGCCGCTCCTGCGCGGTGCACGGCCCCGAACACGTCCTCGACGCGTGGCAGGACGTGTCGGCGGTCAGCGTGCCGGTCCTGGACCCGGCCGGGCACGTCCGGGGGACGGTGACCGTGGCGTCACCGCTGTGGACGGACGGCCGTACGCCTCCCGAGGCGGCGCTGGCCGAGGCGGTGGCCGCGCTGGTGGAGACGGAACTGGCGGCGCGGTCGCGCCCGGCGGAACGGGCCCTGCTGGACGCCTACCTCGCGGCGGCATCCGGCGAGGACCGCGCGGTGGTCGCGTTCGGCGGCCACAGCCGGCTGGTGAGCCGGGCCGCGGCCCGGCTGCTGTCCCCGGCGGACCTGGAACACCTGGAGCGGAACGCGCCGTGGGGCCGGGACCTGGGGTACGGCCCCGCCTCGGGAGAACTGCCGGGCGCGGGTGTCGGTACGAGTACGGATGCGGAGTCCGGGGCCCGGTTGCCGTCGGCGCCGCGGCCGGGCGGCGGGGACGGCGTGCCGGAGTCGTGGGACCCCGCTGCCGGGGCCGGCCCGGGACCGGCGCCTGTGCCCCCGCCACCCCGGGACGGCGCGGAGGAACCGCCGGGCGCGGACCTCACGTACGAGATCCGGCTGCCCTCCGGGGCGGTGGCCGCCGCGCGGGTCGCCTCCGTGCGGCATCAGGGGGCGGTCGTCGGGGCCGTGGCCGAACTGGAGCCGGTGCCCGGCGCGTCCGCGCGGGGCCCCGGCAGGGCCACCGTCGCGCTGGCCGGCCGGTCGGTGCCCTGGCGGCGGGCCGTCGAACGGGCCGCCGAACTCGCCGAGGTCCGCGCCCCGTTGCTGCTGGCCGGCGAACGCGGCACCGGCAAGACCACCCTGGCCCGCGAACTCACCTGCGACCCGCTCGTCCTGGACGCCGCCGAAGGCCCCCTGGGCGAGGGCGTCCTGCCGTCCGGGGACCGCCCGGTACTCCTGCGGCACGCCGAGCGCCTGGCGCAGCCGGACGTCGCCGTCCTCAACCGCCTGCTCGACGACCGCCCCGACGCACCGCTCCTGCTCACCTACACCCCCGGTACACCCCCGGGCCCCTGCCTGCAACGGCTCCTGGACGCCTTGTCCGCCCGCTCGGTCACCCTGCCCGCGCTGCGGGAACGCCCCGAGGACATCGAGGACCTCCTCCCCGCCGTCACCCCGCGCCCCGCCGCCGGACACCCGCCGCTCACCTGGACCCTGGACGCGCTGCGCGCCCTGGAACGCTACCCGTGGCACGGCAACGTCACCGAACTCACCCACGTCGTACGGGCACTGGCGCTCCAGCGCCGCACGACGGGTCCCGTGCGGCGCTGCGAACTCCCCGACCCGGTGCGCCAGGGCCCCGCCGCCCGCCCGCTCAGCCCCATGGAACAGGCCGAACGCGCCACCATCCTGGAGACCCTGCGCCGGCACGGCGGCAACAAGGCCCGTACGGCGGCGGCGTTGGGCATCGGCCGCGCGACGCTCTACCGCAAGCTGCGGAGCTACCAGACATAGCGGAGCGCGGGCATACCGGCCGGACGGGAGGGTAGGGCTTCCTCCGCGCCACCCCATGGACCAGCCAGCCACCGAGTCGTGGCCCCGCGCGGACGGGCCGCGACGGTCGCCTCCCGGGAGCCTTGCCATGCCGGACATCGGAATCGTCGGAGCGGGGGTCGCCGGCCTCCACCTGGGCCTGCTGCTGCGCCGGCAGGGCCTGCCCGTCACGCTCTACAGCGACCGGACCCCGGCCCAGGTGGCCACCGGACGCCTGCCGGCCACCGTCGCGCACCACGCCCCCACCCTGCGCCGGGAGGAGGCGCTCGGCGTCGGGTTCTGGCCCGCCGGGGAATACGGCTACACCTGCCACCACCACTACGTCGGCGGCCCCCGGCCGCTGTCGTTCCGCGGCGACTTCACCAGCCCCTCCCGCGGTGTCGACCACCGCCTGGTCCTGCCCGCGCTGACCGAGGTGTTCCAGGAACGCGGCGGCGAACTCCGGGTGGGGCAGGTCGGCACCGACGACGTGGAGAAGCTCGCCGCCCGGCACGACCTCCTCGTCGTCGCCGCCGGACGCGGCCCGCTCGCCGCGCTCTTCCCCCGGCTGGACGGCCCCGGCTCGGCCACCGCGCCGCGCCGCCGGCTCTGCGCCGGCCTCTACCACGGCGTCGCGCCCGCCGAACCCAAGGGCGTGACCCTGTCCCTCGCCCCCGGCCGCGGCGAACTGATCGAGATCCCGCTGTACTCCCGCGACGGACACGTCACCGCGCTGCTGTTCGAGTGCGTCCCCGACGGCGGCGCGGACGCGCTGTGCGACATCGACCACCGGGCCGACCCGGCCGCGTTCCGCCGCGCGGTGCTCGACGAACTCGCGGCCCACCACCCCACCGTCTCCGCACGGATCGTGCCGGGCGAGTTCGGGCTCACGGGCCCGCTCGACCTCGTACGGACGGCGATCGTGCCGACCGTGCGGGCGGACTGGGCGGAACTGCCCGGCGGACGGTACGCGCTCTCCCTCGGCGACGCCCACACCGTCGTCGACCCCATCGTCGGGCAGGGCGCCAACATCGCCTCGTACAGTGCCGAGGTCGTCGCCGAGGCCGTCCTGGAGGACCCCGTCCTCGACGAGCTGTTCTGCCGCCGGGTCGCGCGGCGCCGCGGCGAGGTCGTCATGGGAGCGGCCCGCTGGTCCGAGCTCATGCTCCAGCCACCCGGGCACGTGCGGCGGTTGCTCGGCGCGATGAGCGAACTGCGCGGTGCGGCCGACGAGTTCACCGACAACTTCGGCCACCCCGACCGGCAGTGGCGCGTCGTCGCCACGCCCGAACGCACCCACGCGTTCCTGGCCCGGCACGGCGCCGCCCGCTGACGGCACACGAAGGGCGACCGTGCCTGAGTACCCGTACTCAGCCCGTCTGCGTCCCCGGACTCTGAGCCCGGCCCGTGCCCGCCTCGCACGATGGGGGCCCATCCCGTGGCGGAAGAGGCATGCATGGGCCCCGACCTGCAAGTGCGCGTGGCGACCACCGAGGATCTCCCGTGGATCCACGAGCTGCGCCACCGGGTGTACGCACAGGAACTGGGCCAGCACCCGCCGGACCCGTCCGGACGGCTGTCCGACGGACTCGACGGCGACAACGTCTACCTGGTCGTGGCACACGGCCCGGCCCGCACCGGCTTCGTCAGCGTGACGCCGCCCTGGGCGGGCCGGTACGCGCTGGAGAAGTACCTCACGCGCGAGGAACTGCCGGTGCTGTCCGAGGACGGCGTGTTCGAGGTGCGCCTGCTCACCGTGGAGCCGGAGCGGCGGTCGACCGGCGCGGCGACGCTGCTGATGTACGCGGCGCTGCGCTGGATCGCGGCCCGGGGCGGACGCCGGGTGGTGGCGATGGGCCGCACCGAGCTGCTCACCATGTACCTGGCCACCGGACTGCGCCCCGCCGGCCGTACCGTGCGCAGCGGCGCCCCGTCCTTCGAGGTGCTGACCGGGAGCGTCAGCGGCCTGACCCGGGCGGCGACCGGCCGGTACCGCGCCGCGATCGCCCGGCTGCGGGACCGGACGGACTGGCGGCTGGACACGCCTTTCGCCTCCCCGCCGGACGGCTGCGAACACGGCGGCGCCTCCTTCACGGCGATCGGCACCGACTTCGCCGACCTTGACCGGCGGCACCGGATCGTCGCCGCCGACGTCCTGGACGCCTGGTTCCCGCCGGCTCCCGGGGTCCGGGCGGCGCTCGCCGAGGACCCGGCCTGGGCCGCCCGGACCTCACCGCCCGCCGGTGCCGAGGGCCTGCTCGCGGCGGTCTCCGCGGCCCGCGCGCTGCCGGTGGACGCGCTCGCGGTGGGCGCCGGTTCGTCCGACCTGATCTTCCGGGCGTTCGGCCGGTGGCTGACCCCCACCAGCCGGGTCCTGCTGACGGACCCCTGCTACGGCGAGTACGCCCATGTCACGGAGCGTGTCATCGGCTGCCGCGTCGACCGGTTCCCGCTGCGCCGCGCGGACGGCTGGCGGATCGACCCGGACCGGCTGGCGTCCGCCGTCGCCTCCGGCGGCTACGACCTCGTGGTCCTGGTCAACCCGAACAACCCGACCGGGCGGCACGCCCCCGCCGCCGGACTCCGGTCCCTGCTCGCCGCCGCGCCGCCCCGGACCCGCTGGTGGATCGACGAGGCGTACATCGGCTACGCCGGCCTCACCGAGTCGCTCGCCCCGCTCGCCGCGACGGACCCGCGAGTGGTGGTCTGCACCTCACTGTCGAAGATGTACGCGCTGTCCGGCGTGCGGGCCGCCTACCTGGTGGCCGAACCCGCCACCGCGGCACGGCTGCGCGACTGGACGCCGCCCTGGCAGGTCGGGCTCCCGGCCCAGCTGGCCGCGGTGGCGGCGCTGCGCGACCCGGCGTACTACTCCGGCCGCTGGCTGCGCACCCACGCCCTGCGCCGGACCCTCGCCACCGATCTGGCGGCCCTGGACGAAAGGGTAGAGGTCGAGGAGTCCGTGGCGAACTTCCTCACCCTCACCCTGCCGTCCGAGCGGCCGGGCGCGGCCCGTCTGGTGGCCCAGTGCCGTCGCCAGGGCGTGTACCTGCGCGACCTGTCCCCGTTGTCCCCGCGTTACGAGGGCCGCGCCGTGCGGGTCGCGGTCCGGGACACCGCGGAGAACGCCCGCGTCGTCGCCGCCTGCCGCGCCGCCCTGGAGACCCTCCGGCCGGGGCCGGCGTCCCGCACCGCCACGTCCCGGGCGGTCACCGCCGGTGCCCTGGCGGCCGGGCCGGCCGGGTGACCCAGCTCCCGTAGGGGCGTTCGGCGGGTGCCGGGTTCCGCCCATCAACCCGGCACCCCCCGCCGGCCGGGCAGCCACCGTCGGCGAGTGGCTGCCCGGCCGCAGGTCGGCAGTGGCCGACCCGGTCAGGCGATCGGCTAGGGCCTGTCGTTCGGATCAGGACGCGGGACATCGGCGGGACTTGTCC
>NZ_JAGGOO010000191.1 GCF_018614415.1 Streptomyces sp. ISL-12 | reverse complement strand
CGCCGACACCGTGCGCCCCGTCCCCCCGGCCTGCCTGCTCATCCAGTCCACCGCCGCCGACGGACTCGTCCGCCTCCACAACCACGGCAGCAACCATGCGAGCAGCGCCCCGTCCGGCGACGACGACTCCGGCTACGCCCGCTACGCCTACTCCACCCGCACCGGCCCCACCACCCCGCCCGACCAGCCCGTGCCCGTGCCCACGCCCACGCCCTCGCCCCCGGAGGACCGCCGATTCCTGCGCGCCGCCCTGCGCTGGACGGCCGCCGTGGCCGTCTTCGCGGTGGCCGGGGCCGGGACGGCGTACGGGATCAGCAGCCTGGAGCGGACCGACGTACCGGGGCTGGCCACCGCGTCGGACGGCCGCTGGGCCTACCCCGAGCTCACCGCACCACCGCTGCCCGAGGGCAGCCCCGGGCCGCTCGCCGACACGAATCCGGCCGGTGCCCACTACGCGGACCTGCGCGAGCTGGTGCTGCCCGCGCCCGAGGGGGCGACGGAGGACAAGGCGCTGCGCGGCGACGACGGCTGGCTGGCGACGAAGGACCTGCTGGCGGAGTACGTCGAGGACGACCGGGACGAGCTGCGGCAGAAGCTCACCGACCACGGCCTGCGGCACATCGCCGCCCGCGGCTGGACCACCGACGACGGCACCCGTACCCGGATCTACCTGCTCCAGTTCGGCACCGCCGCCGTCGTGGACGAGCTGAGCGGCGACATCGCCCAGGTCGGCCGCCCCGCCCACGCCCTGCGCGGCGCCGGCGAGTCCGTCTGGGACGGGGACTTCCCCGAGAAGGCCACCGTCTCCGGCGTCACCCGCATGATGTACACGGAGGCCGAGCCCTACGGCGCCGAGCAGGTCCGGCACGGCTATCTCACCGCCGGCGACGTCCTCGCCCTGGTCGTGCAGTCCCGCGAGGGCACCGCACCCGCCGTCCCCTTCCAGCAGACCGCGGCGCTCCAGAGCCGGCTGCTGGCCTGACCCGGCGGGCAGGGCGTACCTCACCCGACAGGGCCGGGCCCCGGCCGCGTAAGCTGGGCCCCGGCCCTGTGCACACCACCGCACCCCCGCTCAAGGAGCACCCCGTGGAGATCTTCTTCGAAGCCCTGCTGGTCCTGGTCTGCGTCGGCGTTCTCGCCTTCGCCGGACTGACCGTGAAGAAGCTGTTCCAGGGCCAGCGCTGACCCCCACGCCAGGAAGCACGTCAGGAAGTAAGTTCCGCTCATGATCGAGATCCCGTCCGACCTGCACAAGGACCTCGTCCCGCTCGCCTTCCTGCTCGGCAACTGGGCCGGCGCGGGCGTGCACGACTTCCCCGGCGCCGAGAAGTGCAACTTCGGTCAGGAGGTCACCTTCTCCCACGACGGACGTGACTTCCTGGAGTACGCCTCCCACACCTGGGTGCTCGACAAGGATGGCAACAAGGTCCGCCCGCTGGAGTCCGAGCACGGCTTCTGGCGTATCGACGCCGACCGCAAGGTCGAGGTGACGATGACCCGCGACGACGGCGTCATCGAGATCTGGTACGGCGAGATGGCCGCCCAGAAGCCGCAGATCGACCTGGTGACGGACGCCGTGGCCCGCACCGCCGCCGCCCAGCCCTACACCGGCGGCAAGCGTCTGTACGGCTACGTCAAGAGCGACCTGATGTGGGTCGGCGAGAAGCAGACCCCCGAGGTCGAGCTGCGCCCCTACATGTCCGCGCACCTGAAGAAGGTCGTCACCCCGGAGGACGTCGAACGCTGGGCCAAGGCCCTCCCCGACGACATGCCGGACGACGGGATCGCTTTCTTCAAGTAGTCCTAGACTCAGGGGTGTGGTGAGCACCGACTGGAAAAGCGACCTGAGGCAGCGCGGTTACCGGCTGACCCCGCAGCGGCAACTGGTGCTGGAGGCCGTGGACACCCTGGAGCACGCGACCCCCGACGACATCCTCGGCGAAGTGCGCAAGACGGCGTCGGGGGTCAACATCTCCACGGTCTACCGGACGCTGGAGCTGCTGGAGGAGCTGGGCCTGGTCAGCCACGCCCACCTCGGGCACGGGGCGCCGACCTACCACCTGGCCGACCGGCACCACCACATCCACCTGGTCTGCCGGGACTGCACCAACGTCATCGAGGCCGATCTGTCGGTGGCCGCCGAGTTCACCGACAAGCTGCGCGAGCAGTTCGGGTTCGACACCGACATGAAGCACTTCGCGATTTTCGGCCGGTGCGAGGACTGTTCGCTCAAGGGTTCAACTACCGAGTCGTAGACCGGTCGTGGTCCGGTCGTAGGCTGGAGGCATGAAGAGCCCCCTGCTGTCCCTGCCCGGCGCCGTACCCGCCGAGGGGGTGGACGAAGGCGTCGCCGCCCACTACGGCGACCTGTTCCGCGAGCAGCGCGCCCTCGCCGGCGGCACCGGTTTCGTCGACCTCTCGCACCGCGGGGTCGTCACCGTCACCGGCGACGACCGGCTGAGCTGGCTGCACCTGCTGCTCACCCAGCACGTCAGCGACCTGCCGGCCGGACAGGCCACCGAGGCGCTGATCCTCTCCGCCAACGGGCACATCGAGCACGCCCTGTACCTCGTCGACGACGGGGAGACGGTCTGGGCGCACGTCGAGCCCGGCACCCGCGAGGCGCTGGTCGCCTACCTGGAGTCGATGAAGTTCTTCTACCGGGTCGAGGTCGCCGACCGCACCGAGGACATCGCGGTGGTGCACCTGCCCGCCGGGTCCATCGCGCCGGTCCCCGAGGGCGTCGCCGTACGGGAGACCCCGTACGGGCGTGACCTCTTCCTGCCGCGTGACGAGCTGGAGGCGTACGCCGCGCAGGCCGGGCCGCCGGCCGGGCTGCTGGCGTACGAGGCGCTGCGGGTCGAGCAGCACCGGCCCCGGCTCGGTTTCGAGACCGATCACCGCACCATCCCGCACGAGCTGGGCTGGATCGGCACCGCCGTCCATCTCCAGAAGGGCTGCTACCGCGGCCAGGAGACCGTCGCCCGGGTGCAGAACCTGGGCAAGCCCCCGCGCCGGCTGGTCTTCCTGCACCTGGACGGCAGCGAGGTGCACCTGCCGGTGGCGGGGACCGAGCTCCGGCTCGCGGACGAGGGGGCCGAGGGGCGGAAGATCGGCTTCATCACCACCTCCGTACGCCACCACGAGCTGGGCCCGGTCGCCCTCGCCCTGGTCAAGCGGAACGTGCCGGTGGACGCGCGGCTGGTGGCCGGGGACACGGCGGCGGCCCAGGAGACCGTCGTAGCGCCCTGACCGGTCAGATCTCCAGCAGTACGGTGAACGGGCCGTCGTTCGTCAGCGTCACCCGCATGCGCGCGCCGAAGCGGCCCGTCGCCACGGTCGCGCCCAGCGCGCGCAGCTGGGCGACCACCTCGTCGACGAGGGGTTCGGCGACGTCGCCGGGGGCGGCGGCGTTCCAGGTGGGGCGGCGGCCCTTGCGGGCGTCGCCATAAAGGGTGAACTGGCTGATGACCAGGAGCGGCGCGTCGATGTCACTGCACGACTTCTCGTCCGCCAGCATCCGCACCGACCAGAGCTTGCGGGCCAGTTGCGCGGCCTTCTCCTCGGTGTCCCCGTGGGTGACCCCGACCAGGACGCACAGGCCCTCGCCCTCGAACGCGCCGACCGTCTCGCCGTCCACGACGACGCTCGCGCCGTCCGCCCTCTGTACCACCGCTCGCATGCGGCCATGATGCCGTGCGCCCCCCGGGCGCCGGCGGGCGGCCCCGTACGGGTTTCTTTTCGTCCCCGAACCCCCCATCTGGGGCCGATCGGGGGCACTCGGTCACATAGCGGCCGGATGGGGTGGCACGATGCTCCCAGACGCCGGTCGAGGGGACGGTTGAGGCACATGAGCACACCGAGTACCGGGCAGCCGTCGAGGACTGTCTCGTTGACGTATGCGGTCGGCACAGACAGGATCCGGCCGCCCGTGCAGCGCACGGACAGCCCGGAGCTGCCCGCGGATCCGCCCGCGAGCACACCGCCCGGGGGGAACACACAGACCGCGCCGGAGGCGGCGCGGGCAACGGCACAGGGGGCGACGGGGAAGAACGATCTGACCGTACTGAGTCTGCCCGAGTTGCGCACACTGCGCAGGGAAGCCCAGCGGGAGGAGGCCGACCTGAGTTATGTACGACGGCTGTTGCAGGGGCGGATCGACATCCTGCGGGCCGAGCTGGCCCTGCGCGGGCCCGCCTCCGTGGTGGCCCGGGAGCAGTCGATGGTGGAGCGGCTGTCGGAGATCCTGACGGACGGCCCGGCCCGGCACCGCTCCTCGGCCCGGCATGTGACGCTGGGCACGCCGCGCAGCGAGGAGTACCGGCAACTGGCCGCCGAGATGCTGGGCGAGGTCGAGCTGTCGGACCTCCGGGCGCGCACCGATCCGGAGCTGACGGCCGCGATGGGGCGGCTGGTGGGCTACGAGCAGCAGGTGTCCCGGCGACGCCAGCGGCTGCAGCGCACGGCGGACGACTGCAGCGCCGAGATCGCGCGCCGGTACCGTGAAGGGGAAGCACAAGTAGACGACCTGCTGGCGTGACGTGCCGGCCCGGTGACCCCGGGCCGTTGGCGCGGCCGACCGTCCGGCGGGTCCCCTGTCGGAAGGCGACCGCCGATGCCCGCGCCCCAGCAGCCCACGTCCGGGTCCCCGTCCCCGTCCCAGCCCCGGTCCGGGGAGGCCGGGCCCGTACCCGCCGTGCCGCCCGTCCTCGCCGAGGTCGTGCGGTCCGGGTTCGTCGAGGGCCGTCATCGCGGCAGCCTGGTGGTGCTGGGCGCGGACGGGGCGGTCGACCTGGCGCTCGGGGACCCGGCCGCCCCCGTCTTCCCGCGCTCCGCCAACAAGCCGATGCAGGCCGCCGGCGTGCTGCGCGCGGGGCTGGAGCTGGCGGGGGAGCGACTGGCGCTGGCCGCCGCGAGCCACTCCGGGGAATCGTTTCACCTGGATCTGGTACGGCAGCTGCTCGCCGAGCAGGGACTGGACGCGGCGCAGCTCCAGTGCCCGCCCGACCTGCCGCTCGACCCCGAGGAGCGGGACGCGTACCTGGCCTCGGGCGCCGTCCCGGACCGGGTGACCATGAACTGCTCCGGCAAGCACACCGCCATGCTGGCCGTCTGCGCCCGGCGCGGCTGGCCGCTGGAGAGCTACCTGGACCCCGGCCACCCGCTCCAGCGGCTCATCCACGAGGTGGTCGAGGAAGCCGCCGGGGAGCCGGTCGACGCCGTCGGCACCGACGGGTGCGGTGCGCCGCTGATGGCGATCTCGCTGACCGGGCTGGCCCGCGCCTTCCGCTCCTTCGTCCTCGCCGCGCCGGGCTCGGCCGAACGCCGGGTCGCCGACGCCATGCGGGCCCACCCCGAGTACGTCGCCGGCACCCGCCGCGCCGACACCTGGCTGATGCGGGAGGTGCCGGGGGCCCTGTCCAAGATGGGCGCCGAGGCGGTCCAGGCGGTGGCCCTGCCCGACGGCCGCGCCCTCGCCTTCAAGATCGAGGACGGGGCGACCCGGGCGCTCGGCCCGGTACTGGCCCGCGCGCTGGCCCTGCTGGGCGTGGACGCGCCGGTACGGGAGCGGATCGGACGGTCACCGCTGCTCGGCGGGGGGCGCGAGGTGGGGGAGATCCGCGCCGCGTTCTGAGCCGGCGGGGGCGGCCGGGGGCGGCCGGGCCCGGCCGGGGTGGTGAATATGCCGTGACGTCCGCCGTGCGCCCCGCCTACGGTGAGCGGCCTGGGGCGACGCCAAGCAGCCGCTGAACACGGCGACCGTGGACTGGCTGCTCGGGACGACACCGGCCGCCGAGCGCGCCCTGTGGCACTTCCTGTGCTCGATCGACTGGGTCGTGACGGTGAAGAGCGGCCGGCGCTCCCCCGACGATCTGCTCCCGCACTTCCTGCCCGACCCGCGCGCCGCCCGGATCACCACCCAGGCCGACTGGCTGTGGGTGCGGCTCCTGGACGTCGTACGGGCGCTGGAGGCGCGGACGTACGGCGGCGAGGGCGTCCTGGTGCTGGAGGTGGCCGACCGGGACGGGACGGCCGGCGGGCGGTGGCGGCTGGAGGCGTCCGGGGGCCGGGCGTCCTGCCGGGCGACGGCGGAGGGCGCGGACCTGGTCCTCGGCGTGGGCGACCTGGCCCGGCTGTGGCTGGGCGACGAGTCGGCGGTCCGGCTGGCGGCACTGGGCCGGGTCCGGGAAGAACGAGCGGGCGCCGCCCTGGTGGCCGACGCCCTGCTGCGTACTTCCGGGCGGCCTTGGTGCCCGGACATGTTCTGAGGTGCCTCCTTACGGCCGGTGACGGTGACGGTGACGGTGTTGCTGTACTGGGCTGTACTGGGCTGTGCTGGGTCGTGCGTATCCGTAGCGTGCTCTTCAGTTGTGGTTGTGGTTGTTGTGCGGTGGTGCCGGCCCGGTCCGACCGGACTCCCGGCTCCCCTCCGGAAGGGAGCCCGGACGGCGGGCGCGTTGTAGGGCTCAGCCCGACTGGGCGAGCAGCATGACGAGGATCACCGCGCCGACGCCGCCGATCGCGGTGTTCTTCGCCTTGATGCCGATGGACAGCGCGACGAACGCGATGATGCCCATCGGCCCGTACTTCCACTGGACGAGCTGCTCGAACCCGATGGCGAGCGCTGCGATGACGATGGCGACGAGCGGCATGGTTCCCCCTCCGGGACGTCCCCCGCGGGACATGGTCCCCACTGACATCCTGTTGGCCAACCCTCGTGAGGTCGGACCATGTTGTGCAAGTTGGCTGCCAACTCTTCCATACATATCTCCGCTTGGATGCGGCTCATAACCACCTTCTTTCGAACTGTCTGAAGATGGCGAGAAGTTGTAGGGTTCGTTCGTGGAGCCGGAACACGCCACCGTCGATGGACGGAAGAGGTCACAGCGGCCGCAGCGGACCCATCGCGAGGTGGCCGACGAACTGCGCGCCCGGATCAGGTCCGGTGAGCTGCGGGCGGGTCAGCGGATGCCCACGCAGGCGCAGTTGGCCGACGAGTTCGGCGTGGAGCGCGGCACGGTCCGCCAGGCGCTGCGCGTTCTCCAGTCCGAGCACCTGCTCACCAACGTCTCCAAGGGCAGCCCCGCGACCGTCGCCCCCGACTTCGGCAAGGCGGCGACGGGACCGCTGGCGGCGCCCCTGCCCACCACGGTCGCCCTCGCGCCGCGGATCGCCGCCGCCTTCGACACCGAGCACGTGCGGATCGACGCGCTCTGCCTGACCTCGGTCTCGCTCACCCTCGCGATCGGGGAGCCGCTGCGCGAGATCCACGCCGGGCGGCTGAAACCGGCCAAGGTCGACCTGAGGGTCCTGCTGCCCTCCCGCGACATCAGCCTGGCCTTCCCGGTGGCGGTCGCCGGACACCCCGGGAACAACCCCGAGGACCCGGTGCACCAGCGGTGGCTGGCCCAGCGCAACGCCCAGGGACAGGTGCTGCGGCACAACCTGCTGTCGCTGCGCTCCATGTACGGCATCGACGTGAGCGTCACCTTCCGCGCCCTGCCCTTCACGCCGCCGGTCAAGCTGTACCTGCTCAACGGCGAGGAGGCGCTCTTCGCCTACTACACGATCGGCCGGCGGCAGCAGGAGACCGACGACGGGAGCGTGGAGATGTACGACACCGAGGGCACCAGGTCGGTGCTGTTCGCGTTCGAGCAGGGCGCCGGCCCGCGGGACGGCGGGTTCGTGGAGCAGTCACGCCGGTGGTTCGACGCGCTGTGGGGGACGATCAGTTCGGAGCTGGTGCTCACGGTCTGACGCCGCCCTCACAGGGCGGGTCGTGACACCAGCAGGGCGAGCACCACCGCTCCGGCGGAACTGACCGAGGGCCTGCGGGACTTGACGCCCACGGTGAGCAGGAGCAGGCCGAGGAGGCCGCCGGCGCCGTACCGCCAGTGGAGGAACTCCTCGAAGGCGATCACGAAGGCGGTGGTGACGTCGGTGGTGACGGTGGTGACGATGGTGGCGCTGGAGAGGGCAGTCATGGGTTTCCTCCTCGGCAGGGCGGAGGTGACAAGTCCGCCGCCAACTTCTCCGAGTTGGCGACCAACTCTTCCTATCTAGTCCCACTTGGCAGTCAGCTATAAACAACTTCCCGGCAACTCCCCTAAGATGGATCACAGTTGTAGTTTTCGGACGTGACTCAGGAGAACGTTGCGGTGGACGGCAGCAAAAGGCTCTCCCCCCAGGAGATCGCAGACATCCTGCGGGAGCGGATCCGCGCCGGTGACCTCAAGGCGGGGGACCGCCTGCCCACGCAGGCGGAGCTGTCCGAGGAGTTCGGCGTGGAGCGCGGCGCCGTCCGGCAGGCCCTGCGGTCGCTCCAGGAGGACGGGCTGCTCAGCAACGTCAGCAAGGGCAGCCCGCCCCGGATCGCCGCCCCGGCCCCGGCGCACGGCGAGCCGCAGCCCACGATGGTGGCGCTGGCACCGCGGCTGACGCGGGCGTTCGGCGAGCCGGAGGTGCGGATCGACGTGGTCTGCCACACCTCCGAGACGCTGATGCTCGCCCTCAGCGAGCCGCTCCGCATGATCCACGAGGGCCGTATCCGCCCCCGGTCCATCTCCCTCCGCGTCCTGCTGCCGTCCCGGAACATCAACCTCGCCTTCCCGGTGCTGGTCGACACCTCCGCCGGCGACGGCACCGACGGGGCCGACCCCGTGCACGAGCGGTGGCTCCAGATGCGCGACGCCCAGGCCCGCGTCCTCCAGCACAACCTGAACGCCGTACGGTCCACCCAGCGCGTCGACGTCAGCGTCGCCTTCCGCGCGCTGCCCTTCACCCCGCCGATGAAGCTGTACCTGCTCAACGGCGAGGAGGCGCTGATCGGCTACTACATGCTGACCAGGCGTGAGGAGGAGTGGCAGAGCCGGACGCTGGAGATGTACGACGTCCTCGGTTTCGAATCCCTGCTGTTCGCGTTCCTGAAGCAGGACGGCCACCGGGACGGGGCGTTCGTCGAGGAATCCCAGAAGTGGTTCGACGCCCTCTGGGAAACCATCACGACGGACCTCACACTCTCCTAGTGGCTTCTGATACGCAGCAGAGCACTCCGGTGACCGCGTCGGCAGAGTCCTTGCGGAAGCTGACGGCCCCCGTCCGGTACGTCCTGTGGGACCTGGACGGGCCGATCTGCCGGCTGTTCGCCGGGCACCCGGCGGGTGTGATCGCCCGTGACCTGGTGGCCGAGATCGACGCCCTGGGGCTGGGCGGGTCGCTGACCGAGCGGGAACGCGCCCACCGCGACCCGCAGGCGGTACTGCTGCGGGTCAGCGAGCGGCACCCCGGCAGCGACCTGGTCGGGGAACTGGAGGAGTGGCTGACCCGGCAGGAACTCGCGGCCGTCCCGGGAGCCCGCCCCACCCCCTACGCCGATCCGCTCATCCGGACGTGGACCGCCCTGGGCGCGGTCTCGGCCGTCACCACCAACAACTCGGCGCGGGTGGCGGCGGCGTACCTGGAGACCCGGGGGCTGACCGGCTGCTTCTCCTCCCTCTACGGCCGCACCGGGGACCTCGGTCTCATGAAGCCCCACCCGCACGCGCTGCTGCGGGCGCTGACCGTCATGGGCGCCGATCCGTCCCAGGCCCTCATGATCGGCGACTCGCCGTCCGACCTCGCTGCGGCGCGGGCCGCCGGGGTCCCGTTCCTCGGGTACGCCCGGAGCGAGGAGACGGCCGCCGCCCTGGTGGACCCGGACGCCGCCGAGCCGTGTGTCGTCACGGACCTGTCGGACGTACGGGCCGCGCTGCTCGCCCGGAGCCCCTTCGCGCCGCCCTCCGGGAGCGGCTGTCCCGCGCCGGAGGGCACATCCTGATGCGGTAAGGTCCCCGGCACACCACTGGTCGCGGCCGTGCGGGTGACACCCCGCCCTGCACCGTCCCGGCATTGCCTTTACCGTCGTCACACCAGCCCTTTTCGCACCGGAGCGACCAGTGGTCGTACCTTCCCCTCCTGAGCCGCTGCGCGACTTCGTGCGGCTGGCCGTCGATCAGGGGACGCCCGTCCAGGGCCACCACCACCGCAACCACGTCACGCTCCTGCCGCCCCGCACGGCCGCGCTGCTCGGCCGTGCTCCCGGCGAGACCGTCACCGTGCGTCTCCGGAGGGCCGGGGTCCTGCCCGTGGTGATCCGGACCTGGCCGGACGAGGCGGCCGTCCTGAAGGCCGTACGGGAGGTGCTGCCCGGCGTGCCGGAGTGCCTGGCGCGGTGGGACGGCGGCACGGTCCAGACCCATGTGGAGGGCGTCGCCCTCGGGGAGCGCTGCCCGGACGGCAAGCCCGTCGACCGCGTCCTCGTCGAGGCGCTGGCCGCTCAGCTCGCGCGGCTGGCCCTGGTGCGCCGCGCCGCGCTGCCGCCGCTGCCGGCCTGCCGGCCCCGCGGCCACACGGACAGCCAGGGCTTCCTGCGCGCCCTCGCGCACTGCGCCGACGTACAGATCCGGCAGGCCAACTGGCCCGGCTTCGGCGGGCTGTTCACCGCGCTCGGGCTGCCCGAGGACGCCCTGCGGCGGCTGGGGGAGCGGACGCCCTCCCTGACGCGCCGCCCGTTCAGCCTGCTCCACACCGACCTGCACCGCGCCAACGTGATCGTCTCGGACGGCCCGGACGGCCCGGACGGCCCGGACGGCCCGGACGGCCCGGACGGTCCCGACGGCCTCCGCCTGAGCTGCGTCGACTGGGAGCTGGCGAGCTACGGCGACCCCCTGCACGACCTGGCGACGCACCTGGTACGGATGCGGTACCCGGCCGGTCAGTGGCCCGAGGTGATCGAGGCGTGGGCGGCGGCCGTGCGGGCGGTGCGGCCCGCGGCCGGGCACGGGCTGGACCGGGACCTGCCGCACTATGTCGCCTTCGAACGCGCCCAGTCGGTCTACCCGGACACCATCCGCGCCGCGCGCTCCCTGGAGGAGTCGTTCACCGAGGAGCGGCTGGCGGCGGCGACGGAGACGGTGGCGCGGGCGCTGGACGCGGCGGCCGAGCCGCTCCGGCTGACCCGGGTGCCCGGCGGCGGCGAGATCGAGCGGGCCCTGTTCCGGTGGTGGGCGTCCCGGGACGGCGGCGGACGGCGACCGCTCGCCCCCGCGCACCGCTGGCGCCGGGACCGTCGGGTGCCCGAGCGGGCGGACTTCCCCGACGCGTGCGTGGAACAGGCGCTGCGCGAGGAGGGCGCCGCCCCCGCGCACCGGGTCTTCAAGGGCACCGGCCACCTGAACACCGTCGTACGGGTGCCGGGCGCCGGCACCCCCGTGGTGGTCCGGCGGAAACTCCCCGTGGACCGCCGCCGGGAGCGGAGTTTCCTCAGCGAGCACTCCGTGCTGCGGGCCATCGAGCAGGCGTCGGTCAGGGTGGCGGCCCCCCGGGTGCTGGCCCTGGGCGAGAGCGGCTCCGGGGACCGGTTCGCGATCCACACGTACGTCGGCCCGGACGACATCGACCGGACCCCCCGCCATCCCGTGCACGGCCTCCTCCCGCACGAGGCGGACGGGCTCGTCGACCAGCTCCGCGCGCTGACCCGCGTGCCCTACCGGCAGCTCGACCCGGTCGCCGGGCAGAGCGGCTTCCACGGCCGGCTGGTCGAGCAGCTCGCCTCGCTCGTCGCCGAGCTGCCCGCCGAGTCCCGGCGCCACGCCCGGCTGCTCGGCCTGCCCGACGCCGACCGGCTGCGGCACATCCTGTCCCGGCAGACGGTGACCGAACGCAGCCCGTCCCTCCTGCACGGCGACCTGAACCCGTGGAACCTGGTCCGCCGCGACGACGACCTGGCGCTGACCGTCATCGACTGGGAGCTGGCGGTGGTCGGCGACCCCCTGTACGACCTGGTCCGGCACCTGCACCTCACCCCGGCCCGGCCGGAGATCCGCGCCCGGATGTTCCGCCGCTGGGAGCGCTCCCTGCCACCCGGGCACACCCGTGGCTGGCGCCAGGACTGGAAGGCGTACCGCCGGCTGGAGGCCGTACGGTCCGCCTACATCGACCTCGACCGCATCGTCACCGGGGAGGGGCTCGACGCGCCCAACGTCCGCCGGGCCGTCGACTCCTACGCCGTCACCCTGGCGGTGGCCACCGGCGCGCTCGGCCTGCCGGCGGGCCGCCTGAGTACGGGCGTACGGCGGCGGCTGCGTACGCTCGCCCCATGACCGAGCCCGGCCTGCGCGAGCGCAAGAAGCAGCGGATGTACCGCGTCCTGTCCGACACCGCCGTCCGGCTGTTCCTGGAGCGGGGCTTCGACGCCGTGTCGGTCGCCGAGGTGGCCGCCGCGGCCGAGGTCTCCAAGCCGACGCTGTTCCGGTACTTCCCGGCCAAGGAGGACCTGGTCCTGTACCGGATCGCCGACCACGAGGGCGAGGCCGCGCGGGTGGTCGCCGAGGGGCCGGACCCGGTGACGGCACTGTGGCGGCACTTCCTGGCGGGGCTGGAGCGGTGCGACCCGGTGACCGGGCTGAACGACGACCCCGAGGTGCTCGCCTTCCACCGCCTGCTCTACGGCACCCCCGCCCTCGCCGCCCGGATCCACGCCTACCAGGAACGTTCCGAGGCCGCGCTCGCCGACGCCCTCGGCGGCGACCTGGAGGCCCGGCTGGCGGCGGCCCAGATCATCGCCGTACAGCGCGTCCTCGCGCTGGAGAACTGGCGGCGGATCGCGGCCGGGGAACGGCTCGCGGACGTACGGGAGGACGCCGTGGCCGCGGCCGGGCGGGCGTTCGGACGGCTGGCCGCCGCACTCCCTGATTTTGATAGGCGGTAAACTATGTAACTCGGTAACGCCATTCCGGTACGCTCGGCGGAATGACGTCACCCGAACCCGCCCTCCGGGCCGCCCTCGCCCGGGAACGCGCCCATCACGAGCACTGCCGCGCCGCCCTCGCCGCGATGGTCGACGGCGCCCGGGACCACGTCGTCACCGGCGAGGACGTCTCCGCCTCCGGTGCCGACGCCGAGGTCCTCGGGCACCGGCTGCGCAGCCGCGCCAAGGAACTGCGCGAACTGCCCGAGGGCCCGCTGTTCTTCGGGCGGCTGGACCTCGCCGAGGGTCCGCTGCACATCGGGCGGCTGCGGATCTCCGAGCACCCGGCCGCCCCGCCGCTGGTCGTCGACTGGCGGGCCCCCGTCTCCCGCGCCTTCTACCAGGCCACCGCCCGCGATCCACAGGGTGTGGAAGTCCGCCGCCGGTTCGGCTGGGCGCCGGGCAGCCGGGGCGACTCCGCCGACCTCACCGGCCTGGAGGACGAGCACCTCGGCCGGGGCGAGTCCCGGGCCAGCGAGATCGTCGCCCGTGAGATCGAACGCCCCCGGGTCGGACCCATGCGGGACATCGCCGCGACCATCCAGCCCGAGCAGGACGACCTCGTCCGCGCCGCCCTGACGGAGTCGCTCTGCGTGCAGGGCGCCCCCGGCACCGGCAAGACCGCCGTCGGCCTGCACCGGGCCGCGTACCTGCTCTACACCCACCCGCGCCGGATGCGGCGCGGCGGACTGCTGGTCCTCGGGCCCAGCCGCGCCTTCCTCGGCTACATCGAAGAGGTCCTGCCCGCCCTCGGGGAGACCGGCGTACGGCAGTCGACGCTGGCGGAGGAGATCGCCCGGCACCCGGTCACCGGTACCGACGAGGCGCGGACCGCCGCCGTCAAGCACGACGCCCGGATGGCCGAGGTGCTGCGCCGGGCGCTGTACGGGCGGGTGTCCGCGTCGGTGGCGGCGGATCTGGAGGTGCCGGACGGGTCGGTGCGGCGGCGGGTGCCGGCCGAGGAACTCGCGCGGACCGTGGCGGGCGTGCGGGCCGAGGAGCCGCCGTACGGCACCGGGCGCGAGCGGGTACGGGCCCGGATCGTGCGGCACCTCCAGGACCAGGCCGAACGGCGCGGGGAGACCTGCGGCGCGGCCTGGGTGCGGCGGATCGGGCGGTCCCGGCCTGTCACCGCCTGCCTGGACGCCGTATGGCCCCGGGTGCGGCCCGAGGAGGTCGTCGCCGGGCTGCTCGGCGACCCGGCGGCCCTGGCCGAGGCGGCCGACGGGGTGCTGGACGGTGAGGAGCGGAAGGCGCTGCTGTGGCGGCGTCCGCCGCGGTCCTGGCGGTCGGCGCGGTGGTCCGCCGCCGACCTGGTCCTCCTCGACGAGGCCGCCGGGCTGCTGGAACGCCCCGAGGGCTACGGCCATGTCGTCGTCGACGAGGCCCAGGACCTCTCCCCGATGGAGTGCCGGGCCATCGCCCGCCGGGCCGCCTTCGGTTCGCTCACCGTCCTGGGCGACCTGGCGCAGGGGACCACGCCGTGGGCGGCGCGGTCCTGGCGGACGGTCCTCGGCCACCTCGGCCGGCCGGACGCGGCCGTGGCGGAGCTGACCACCGGGCACCGGGTGCCGCAGGCGGTCGTCGGCCTCGCCAACCGGTTGCTCGGGCGGCTGGACGTGGACGTCCCGGCTCCCCGCTCCCTGCGCGGGGACGGCGAGTTGACGATGCGGCCGGTCGCGTCGTCCGGGGACGTACCGGACGCGGTCGTGGCCGCCGTGCGCGCCGCGCTCGCCCGGGAGGGGTCGGTCGGGGTGATCGCGGCCGACGCGGACGTGGACCGGGTGCGCGCGGCCCTCGCCGCCGCCGGGATCGCGGCGGCCGGCCCCGAGGACCCCGGCGCCCGTCCGGCCGTGGTCCCGGCGCGTGCGGTCAAGGGACTGGAGTACGACCATGTCGTCACCGTCGAACCGGCGGCGATCGCGGCGGCGGAGGAGCGGGGGCTCAACCGGCTCTACGTCGTCCTGACCCGGGCGGTGTCGCGGCTGGACGTGGTGCACGGGCGGCCGTTGCCGTTCTGAGCGCGGCTCAGGTGAGGAGGCCGCCCGGGGAGAGGGCCAGCTCGGCGAAGCGGTCGCCGATGCGCAGGTGGGTGGCGGCGTCCGGGTGGAGGCCGTCGGGCAGGGGGAGTTCGGCGTGGTCGGCCTCGCCGTACAGGGCGCGGCCGTCCAGGTGGCGCAGGTGCGGGTCGTCGGCCGAGCGGTCGCGGACGATGCGGGCGAGTTCCTCGCGGACGACGGTGAGGGTGAGCTTTCCGGCGGCGACCTCGGCGGGGTCGCCGGCGGCGTGGAAGCCGAGCCGGCCCTCGGCGAGCGCGGCGGGGTCGAAGGCGGTGGGGCCGGGGGTGTCCTCGTGCAGGGGGCAGTAGATCGGGGAGATCACCAGGAGGGGGGTCGTCGGGTGGCCCTCGCGGATCGTGTCCAGGAAGCCGTGCACGGCCGGGCCGAAGGCGCGCAGCCGCATCAGGTCGGCGTTGACGAGGTTGATGCCGATCTTGACGCTGATCAGGTCGGCGGGGGTGTCCCGCAGCGCGCGGGCGGTGAACGGGTCGAGCAGGGCGCTGCCGGCCAGGCCCAGGTTGACCAGCTCCACCCCGGCGCGCAGGGCGGCGCGGGCGGGCCAGGTGCCGGTGGGGTCCGCGGCGTCCGAGCCGTGGCTGATCGAACTGCCGTGGTGCAGCCAGACCTTGCGGCCCCGGTCGGGGACGGGCTCGGCGGGGGCGTCGGTGCGCAGGGCGACCAGCTCGGTCGTCTCGTTGTGCGGCAGCCAGATCTCGACGTCCTTGTCGCGGTCCGGGAGGTCCGTGAAGCGCAGGGTGGTGGGGGCGCCGGTGCGGTGCTCGGTGCCGCCCGTGCTCAGGTCGACGGTGAGGGTGTGGCCGCCGGCGGCGGTGGCCCGGGTGTGCGGGACACCGTCGACGAGGAGCTCGTAGACGCCGTCCGGGCGGGGCGGGGCGCCGGTGTAGAGGCGCTTGGTGGGGAGGGTGTCGAGTTCGACGGTGGTGGCGCGGGTGCGCAAGGCCAGCCGTACGCCGGAGGGCTGGCTCTCGGCCAGGGCGAGCTGCGGGTCGGCGCACTGGGCACGGGCGCGGGCGGGGAGCCGGTGCGGCAGCAGACCGTGCGGGGTGTGTTCGAGGTCGAGGGCGCCGCGGAGGAGACCCGGGGTGAGGAGGGGGATGGTGTGCATGGTCAGTGACCTGTCGGTGAGGGGGCGGGGGCCGCGGGCCAGTTGCGCAGCAGGGCGTCGAGGGCGTCGAGGATGCGGGACCAGGACTCCTCGGGGCCGGGGGAACTGTGGCTGAAGCTGCCGCCCAGTTCCATGCTGACGTAGCCGTAGAAGACGCTGCCGAGCAGGCGGACGGCGTGGGTCTGGTCGGGTTCGGCCAGGTCGTAGCCGCGCAGCAGCGCCCGCGTCAGCTGGGCCTGCCGGACGCCCGCGCTGGCGGCGGCGGTCTGCGGGTCGAGCCGGAGCTGGGCCGCGGCGAAGCGGCCGGGGTGCTCGCGGGCGTAGTCGCGGTAGACGTTGGCCAGGGCGGTCAGGGCATCCCGGCCGGCCCGCCCGGCGAGCGCGTCGGCGGCCCGGTCGGCAAGCTCGGCGAGGGCGAGCAGGGCGATGCCGGTCTTCAGCTCCTGGGAGTTCCTCAGGTGGGAGTAGAGGCTCGCGACCTTGACGTCGAACCGCCTGGCCAGCGCCGACACGGTCACCTGCGCGAAGCCGGCCTCGTCCGCGAGGTCGGCACCGGCTGAGATCAGCCGCTCCCTGGTCAGCCCGGCTCTTGCCATGAGGGTCCTTTCGTTTGCCTAAAGCAGTATGCCCTTGCCTAAAGGGTTTAGGCAAGGGCAGGGCAAGGGCAGGGCAAGGGCAAAGGCATGGG
>NZ_JAGGOO010000190.1 GCF_018614415.1 Streptomyces sp. ISL-12 | reverse complement strand
CCGCCGCCCCCGCCCCCGCCCCCGCTTCCCTGAAGGGCAAGGTCGTCGTCATCGACCCGGGCCACAACCCGGCCAACTTCCAGCACCCGACCGAGATCAACCGCAAGGTGGACGTCGGTACGCACTGGAAGGAGTGCGACACCACGGGCACCGCCACCAACGCCGGCTACACCGAGGCCCGCTTCACCCTCGACGTCGCCCACCGGCTGCGCGACCTGCTGCGGGAGCGGGGCGCCACGGTGAAGCTGACCCAGGACGGCGACCGGGAGTACGGGCCCTGTGTGGACGAGCGGGCCAGGATCGGCAACGAGGCGCGCGCGGACGCGGCGATCTCGATCCACGCCGACGGCTCGGCGGCCGGCAACCGCGGTTTCCACGTGATCCTGCCGGGTGCGGTGCACCAGGGCGCGGCCGACACCCGCGCCATCGTCGCCCCCTCCGCCGACCTGGGCAAACGCGTCGCGGACGGCTTCGGACGGGAGACGGGTACCGCCCCCGCCAACTACCTCGGCGGCGGCACCGGCCTGGTGACCCGCACGGACCTGGGCGGTCTCAACCTCTCGACGGTGCCGAAGGTGTTCCTGGAGTGCGGCAACATGCGCGACGCCCAGGACGAGGCGCTGCTGACCGACGGGGCCTGGCGGCAGAAGGCGGCACAGGGGATCTCTGAGGGAATCGTGAGTTTCCTGCGCGGGTAGCGATCAGGCCCGCATCCCGGCGGACAGCCCGAACGTGCGGAGGATAGTGTCGTCCGTTGACGACGAGACGACGACCCGAGAAGGACCTGAAGTGAATATCCGCTCCCTCACTCGAGGCGACGGCGTGGTGATCGTGGCAGCGGTGTTGCTGTTGATCGCGTCGTTCCTCGACATCTACTCGATCGAAGGCGCCTCGGACAGCGCCGACATTCCCAGTCTGTGGGGCAGCGGGCCGATCGTGCTCGGGGTGGTCCTGGCGGGCATCATCGGCGCCGCGTTCGTCGTCGTGGCCCGCGCGCTGCCGCAGCCCCGCAAGGTCGCCGGTCTCGACCTCGGCCAGTTCGGCGCCGCCTTCGCGGTGTTCGCCGCCTGGAGCGCGCTCGGCAACGTCTTCGACCCGGCCGGCGCGTTCGACAACGACGGCGGCGGCGACGGCATCGGCGCGGGCACCGGGCTGATCCTCGCCCTCGTCGCCACGGTGGTCATGGCCGCCGCCGCGATCGCCACGCCGCTGGTCCCGGCGCTCAAGGGCGCCCTCCTGCCCGCTCCCCGCCCGGCCCAGCCGCAGCCGTACGGCGGTCAGCCGCAGGGCGGGTACGGCTACCCGGGTGCGCAGCAGGGGGCGTACGGCGGGCAGCCGGGGCAGCCGCAGCCGGGCTCGCCCTACCCGGGCCAGCCGCAGCCGCAGCAGGCCCAGCCGCAGCCGCAGCCCGCGCAGGCCCAGCCGGCGCCGCAGCCGGCCGGGGACTTCGCGCCGTTCTGGTTCGCGGTGCCGGTGCCGCGTCCGCTGTTCGCGGAGGACGGTTCGCCGACGCCGATCGCGGAGCTGGCGCCGGGCACCTGGTACCTGGCGGTCGAGCAGCGCGGTCCCGGTCTGGTCGCCCAGACGCAGGACGGCCGCCGCGGCGTCCTCCAGGACACCTCGGGCATCCAGCGCGGCTGAGCCCGCGCACACCACGGCGACGGCCCCCGCCTCCGGGCGGGGGCCGTCGCCGTCCCGTCGAGCCGAGCCGAGCCGAGTCGAGTCGAGTCGACCGTGTCAACTCCCTTGCTCCGCCCGTGGTTTCAAACAGGCGTGCGGGGCCAGACGGTAGGCATGTCTCGCTATCGTGGTTCCAACTCCGCCGGGACGGCCGTCGCGGTGATCGCGGACATCATGGCCGTCATCCTCGGACTGTGGATTCTGATGTACCTGCTGGACGCCAACCGGGCCAACGACCTGGTCCAGTTCGTCCATGACGCGGCCGCCTGGCTGGCGGGCTGGTCGCGTGACCTGTTCACCTTCGACGAGGCGTGGGCGCGGGTGGTGGCCGGTTACGGCCTGGCCGCCGTCGTGTACCTCTTCGTCGGCCACGCCGTCGCCAACCGCCTGCACCGGCACTGACCTCGCCGGACGGTCAGGCTGCGCAGCAGTCGGTGTCCAGCCCCCGGGGCAGGCGGTCGCCGCCGAAGACCTGGCAGGTGGCCTCGTGGCCGCCGAGGGCGGCGACGGCGAGCAGCAGGGAGCCGGCCGTCCAACTGGTCAGCTCCCGCGGCCATATCGCGTCGTCCTCGAAGACGTACCCGGTCCAGTACAGGCCGCTCTCCGCGTCCCGCAGGTGCTGGACCGACTGGAGGACCGACAGGGCCCGGTCGGACTCGCCGACCGCCCAGAGCGCGAGGGCGAGTTCGGCCGACTCGCCGCCGGTGACCCAGGGGTTGGGCACCACGCAGCGCACCCCGAGGCCGGGGACGACGAAGCGGTCCCAGCCCCCCTCGATGCGGGCCTTGGCCTCGGCTCCGGTGAGCGCGCCGCCGAGCACCGGGTAGTACCAGTCCATCGAGTAGCGGTTCTTGTCGAGGAACCGCTCGGGGTGGCGGCGGATCGCGTGCCGCAGCAGGCCCGCCGCCAACTCCCAGTCGGGCTGCGGCTCTTCGCGCTGTTCGGCGATGGCCAGGGCGCAGCGCAGCGCGTGGTGGACGGAGGAACTCCCGGTCAGCAGCGCGTCGGTGGCGCCGGTGCCGTCGTCGTCGCGCCGCCAGCCGATCTGCCCGCCCGGCTGCTGGAGCCGCAGTACCCACTCCACCGCCGCGTACACGGTGGGCCACATGCGGTCCAGGAACGCGTCGTCGCCGGTGGAGAGGTGGTGGTGCCAGACACCCACGGCCACGTAGGCGACGAAGTTGGTCTCCCGGCCCCGGTCGGTGACGTCGGCGGCGTCGCCGTCGGCGTAGGCCGCGTACCAGGAGCCGTCCGGGTTCTGGTGCCGGGCGAGCCAGGCGTAGGCCCGCTCGGCGGCCTCGTGTTCGCCGGCCGCGTCCAGCGCCATCGCCGCCTCGACGTGGTCCCAGGGGTCGAGGTGGTGGCCCCGGAACCACGGGACCGCCCCGTCCTCCCGCTGCACGGCGAGGATGCCGCGTACGGTCGCGGCGGCCTCGTCGGCGGTGAGGACCCCCGGCAGGATCAGGTGTTCCGTCCGGGGCGTCGTCACGCGGCGTCCACCGTCGGCAGGTGCGGCTTGGTCGCGTACGCCACGAAACTCTTGCCGATCAGCGGGTTCAGCGCCTGCTCGGCGACCCGGGTGGCCAGCGGCTTCTTCATGATGTCCCAGACCAGCAGCTTGTGGTACGCCTTGACCGGCAGCGCCTTGTCGTTGTCGACGCCGAACGCGCACTTCAGCCACCAGTACGGGGAGTGCAGGGCGTGCGCGTGGTGGGTGCCGTACGGCTTGAGGCCGGCCTCGCGGATCTTCGCGAGCAGTTCGTCCGCCTTGTAGATGCGGATGTGGCCGCCCTCGACCTCGTGGTAGGCGTCGGAGAGGGTCCAGCAGACCTTCTCGGGGCCGTAGCGCGGCACGGTGATGGCTATCCGGCCGCCGGGCTTGAGCACCCGCACCATCTCGGCGAGTACGCCCTTGTCGTCGGGGATGTGCTCCATCACCTCGGAGATGATGACGACGTCGAAGGACTCGTCGGGGAAGGGGAGCGCCAGCGCGTCGCCCTCCATCGCCGTCGCGGTGGCGCCCTCGGGGGCCTCGCCCGCCTCCTCCATGGCGGCGAACCACTTGGCGACCTCGCGGATCTCGTCGCCGTTCTGGTCGAGGGCGACGACCCGCGCGCCGCGCCGGTAGCACTCGAAGGCGTGCCGGCCGGCGCCGCAGCCGAGGTCCAGGACGCGGTCGCCCGGGGCGAGCGGGAACCGGGAGAAGTCGACGGTCAGCACGTGGTCCTGCTTTCGGGTTCTGCCGGGGCCGCACCGCGGCCATGACTCGGCGCCGCGGCCCGGTCGCCACGGCTTGGCGCCACGACCGGGTCGGCGGCCGGAGCGCCCGTCCGGGACGAGCGGGCGGGGGCGTCCGCCGGGGACGGGCGGGTGGCGATGTCCGCCGGGGACCGGCGGGTGGCGATGTCCGCCGGAAGCGAACGGGGGACGGCGTCCGCCGGGGACGAGCCGGCGGCGACCTCCGCCTGGGGCGAGCGGGTGACGGGGTCCGTCGGAGACGAGCGGGTGACGGGATCCGTCGGAGACGAGCGGGTGACGGGGCCCGCCTGGGACGAAGACGGACGGGTGACGGCGCCTGTCGAGGACGAGCGGGTGACGGCGCCCGCCTGGGACGAGCGGGCGATGGCCTCGCGGTACCGGGTCACCGTGCCCTGGGCGGCGCGCGCCCAGGTGAAGCGGTCGAGGACGCGTTCCCGTCCGGCCGCGCCGAGCCGGGCGCGCAGTGCGGCGTCGCCCAGCAGCCGGTTCAGCCCGGCGGCCAGCGCGCCCGCGTCGCCGGGCCGCACCGCCAGACACGTCTCGCCGTCGGGACCGGCCACCTCGGGGATGGCCCCGCCGGTCGTGGCGAGCAGCGGCGTGCCGGTGGCCATGGCCTCGGCGGCGGGCAGTGAGAACCCCTCGTACAGCGAGGGCACGCAGGCCACCTCGGCCGAGCGGACCAGGTCGACCAGTTCGGCGTCGGAGATGCCCTTGACGAACTCGACGGCGCCTTCGAGCCCGTACCGCTCGACCGCCTGGGCGACGGGCCCCTCGGCGGGACGTTTCCCCACGACGACGAGGTGGGCGTCGGGGTGCTCGGTACGGGTCTTGGCCAGCGCCTCGACGAGGAAGACCAGGCCCTTGAGCGGGACGTCCGCGCTGGAGGTGGTGACGATCCGGCCCGGCACCTTCGGCACCGCCGGGTCGGGCGAGAACAGGTCGGTGTCGGCGCCGATGGGCACGACGTGCACGCGGTCGGGCCGTACGCCGAGGTGGTCGACGATCTCCTGGCGGGAGGAGCCGGAGACGGTGAGCACGGACGGCAGGCGGCGGGCGACGCGCTTCTGCATGCGGGTGAAGGCGTACCAGCGGCGCACGGAGTACCGGCGCTTCCAGCCCTCGGCGGCGTCCAGTTCGAGGCGCCGGTCGACGGTGACGGGGTGGTGGACGGTGGTGACGAGCGGGGCGCCGACGTCGCCCAGCAGGCCGTAGCCGAGCGTCTGGTTGTCGTGCACGACGTCGAAGTCGCCGCGCCGGGCGCGCAGATGGCGGCGGGCGCGGAGCGAGAACGTCAAGGGCTCCGGGAAGCCGCCGGTCCACATGGTGGCGACCTCCAGCGCGTCGATCCAGTCCCGGTACTCGTCGCGCTTCGGGGTGCGGAACGGGTCGGGCTGGCGGTAGAGGTCGAGGCTGGGCAGCTCGGTGAGGGACAACTGCGGGAGGCCCTCGTCGAGCACCGGGTAGGGCTGGGCGCCGATGACCTCGACGCTGTGGCCGAGACGGGCCAGTTCGCGGGAGAGGTGGCGGACGTAGACGCCCTGGCCGCCGCAGAACGGGTTGCCCTTGTAGGTGAGGAGCGCGATGCGGAGCGGCCGTTCGTCCTGAAAGGGCCCCGTCCGACTGGCCTCAGCGGTCACCTGGGTCCCCTTCTGCCTGCACGTTCCCGCGACATTACGTCGGGACATTGATCGGAACAAGTTCCAGACTTGATCGTTCGGAGGCTTCGAATCTACCGGCAAGTAAGGTCACTGTGATCGGTGGATCAGGTGATTCACGCCACGGGAGCCGGGGCCGACGGGGCGAACACCCGTCGCCGGCGCCTGTTTCTGACGTCCGTCACAGGGACGGGTAGAGTAACGAGGTCGTATCACACCCGTACGGGAGGAAGCCGGTGCAATTCCGGCGCTGTCCCTCCCCCACTTCTCGACTTCGCTCGAACCGGGGGGACCCCCATCCGCGAGCCCTCCAGCAAGGGGGGTGCAGCCGGATCGCCCGGACGGAACCGTGACCGGCTCACGTGCCCGGCACCCGCCGCGCACGGGCACCGTCGAGGCATACGGGGCCGAGCCGCCGGGGGTGCCCCGTGCTGCCCGTCCCCGCACAGGGAAAGGCACCCGCCGCTCATGAACGTCCTTCGCCGCAGCGCCGTGGCGCTGGCCGCCGTGGCCGTGGTCGGCGCCGCCGCCGTTCCCTCGGTGGCCGCCGGTCCGTCACCGTCCGCGTCCCCCTCCCTGCCGTCCGGGCTCTTCGGCACCTCCGACCCGACGTACGACGGGGTCTGGCGGCAGTCCCTCGCGCTGCTCGCGCAGGACACGCAGGGCGTCACCCCGGCCCCGTCGGCCGTGGACTGGCTCACCGGGCAGCAGTGCGACGACGGCGCGTTCGCGCCCTACCGCGCCTCCACCGCCACGGACTGCGACGCCAAGACGCCCGTCGACACCAACAGCACGGCCGCCGCAGTCCAGGCCCTCGCCGCGCTCGGCGGCCACGACGACGCCGTGGACTCCGCCCTGACCTGGCTGAAGTCCGTACAGAACGAGGACGGCGGCTGGGGCTACTCCCCCGGCGGCGCCAGCGACGCCAACTCGACCTCCGTCGTCATCGGCGCGCTCACCGCCACCGGCACCGACCCCGCGAAGGTCGTCAAGGGCGGCAAGTCCCCCTACGACGCGCTGCTGACGTTCGCCCTCCCCTGCGACCAGGGCGACGGTGCCTTCGCCTTCCAGCCCGACGAGGACGGCAAGCTCACCGCCAACGCGGACGCCACCGCCGCCGGAGTGCTCGGCGCGCTCGGCAAGGGCCTGGTCACCGGGCCCGGCGAGGCGGCGGGCGACGCCGAGTGCGCCGGCGGCGGCGACCGGGAGCAGGCCGCCGCCAACGGGGCCGCCTACCTCACCGAAGCCCTCGCGAAGGACGGCCACCTCACCTCCGCCCTCGCCGGCGCCGAAGACCAGCCGGACTACGGCAACACCGCCGACGCCGTCGTCGCGCTGGCCGCGCAGGGCGGGGCCGAACGGGCGGCGAAGCCGCTGGCGTGGCTGGAGAAGAACGCCGGGAGCTGGGCGCAGCAGAGCGGCCCCGCCGCCTGTGCCCAGCTCGTCTTCGCGGCGCACGCCGCCGGCACCGACCCGACCGACTTCGGCGGCACCGACCTGGTGAAGGCACTGAACGCGACGGGGCCGAGCCCCGCCGACCAGGACGACGAGAAGGACGACAAGAAGGCCGAGGGAAAGGCCGAGGGGAAGGCCGAGGAGAAAGACGACTCCCCCTTCGGCACCTGGTGGTACGTCGGCGTCTTCGCGGTCGTCGGCATCGGCATCGGCTTCCTGATCAGCAACCGGAAGCGGCAGCCGTGATCCGCCGGGCCGCCCGCCTGGCCCTGGCCGCGCTGTTCCTCGTCGTCGGAGTCACCGGAGTCACCGGAGTCGTCGGCGCGGGGCAGGCGCAGGCCACCGGCTACCGGTACTGGTCGTTCTGGGACCGTGACGGCGACCGGTGGACGTACGCCACGCAGGGTCCGTCCTCCGCCCGGCCGGACGACGGGGACGTCCAGGGGTTCCGGTTCGCGGTGAGCGAGGACTCGGGGGACGCTGCCCGGCCGCGCGGGACGGCGGACTTCGCGGAGATCTGCGCGCAGACGCCCGCGCGGGAGGGCGGCAAACGGGTCGCCCTCGTCCTGGACTTCGGTACGTCCGCCGACGCGCCCTCCGGCGAGACCCCGCCCGAGCCCCGCACGGCGTGCGCCCGGGTCGACGACGACGCGACGACGGCGGAGGCGCTCGCGTCCGTCGCGAAGCCGTTGCGGTACGACACGAACGCCCTGCTGTGCGCCATCGCCGGGTATCCGGAGGCTGGGTGCGGGGAGGCGGTCGCCGAAGGGAAGCAGGGCAAGGAACAGGGCAAGGAACAGGGCAAGGAACAGGCTTCCGCCGACCAGCGGTCCACGGAAGACGGCGGCCCCTCGGTGGGCCTGATCGCCGGCGTCGCCGTCGTGGCGGTGCTCGGCGCGGCGGCGGTGTGGCAGGCGAGGCGGCGCGGTCGTGGTGCGTGAGGGCGCGACCGGCAGTGTCCACCCCGGCGCCTGGTGGCTGTGGGCCCTCGGCCTCGGTACCGCCGCCACCCGCACCACCAACCCCCTGCTGCTCGGCCTCCTCCTGGCCGTCTCCGCGTACGTGGTGACCGCCCGCCGCACGCACGCGCCCTGGGCCCGCTCCTACGGCGCCTTCGTCAAGCTCGCCCTGGCCGTGCTGCTGATCCGGCTGTTCTTCACCGTCGTCCTCGGCTCCCCCGTCCCCGGCACCCACGTCCTGGTCACCCTGCCCGAAGTCCCCCTCCCCGACTGGGCGCAGGGCATCCGCCTGGGCGGCCGGGTCACCGCCGAGGCGCTGGTCTTCGCGCTGTACGACGGTCTGAAACTGGCCACCCTGCTGATCTGCGTCGGCGCGGCCAACGCCCTCGCCAACCCGTCCCGCCTGCTCAAGTCGTTGCCCGGCGCCCTGTACGAGGCCGGTGTCGCCGTCGTCGTCGCCCTCACCTTCGCGCCGAACCTGATCGCGGACGTCCGGCGGCTGCGCGCCGCCCGCCGGCTGCGCGGCCGTCCCGACCGCGGCGTACGGGGTCTGCTGCACGTCGGACTGCCGGTGCTGGAGGGCGCCCTGGAACGGTCGGTCGCGCTGGCCGCCGCGATGGACTCCCGCGGGTACGGCCGTACCGCCCAGGTCCCCGTCGCCGTACGCCGGGTCACCGCCGGGCTCACGCTGGGCGGGCTGGTCGGCGTCTGCGCGGGGACGTACGGGCTGCTGACCGCCGAGGGCGGCACGTACGGGCTGCCGGTGCTGGTGGCGGGGCTGGCCGCCGCGCTGGCGGGGCTGCGGCTCGGGGGCCGCCGGTCGGTGCGCACCCGGTACCGGCCGGACCGGTGGGACGTACGGGCCTGGCTGGTCGCCGGGGCGGGGGCGGCGGTCGCGGGGCTCATGGCGCTGGCCGCCGTACACGACCCGGCGGCGCTGCACCCGGGTGTGGTGCCGCTCACCGCGCCGGTCCTCCCGCTGTGGCCGGCGGCGGCCTGTCTGCTCGGCCTGCTGCCCGCCTTCGTCACCCCCGCGCCCCGAGTCGAGGAAGTACCGTGATCCGCTTCGAAGACGTCTCCGTGACCTACGACGGGGCGGACGAACCCACCGTGCGCGGCGTGGACTTCGAGGTGCCGGAGGGCGAACTCGTGCTGCTCGCCGGGCCGTCCGGCGTCGGCAAGTCCACCGTCCTCGGCGCGGTCGGCGGTCTGGTCCCGCACTTCACCGGGGGCACCCTCGGCGGCCGGGTCACGGTCGCCGGCCGCGACACCCGCACCCACAAGCCGCGCGAACTGGCCGACGTGGTCGGCACGGTGGGCCAGGACCCGCTGTCCCACTTCGTCACCGACACCGTCGAGGACGAACTCGCCTACGGCATGGAGTCGCTCGGCCTGCCCCCGGCCGTGATGCGCCGCCGGGTGGAGGAGACCCTGGACCTGCTGGGCCTGGCCCCGCTGCGCGGCCGGCCGATCGCCACCCTCTCCGGCGGCCAGCAGCAGCGGGTCGCGATCGGCTCGGTGCTCACCGCGCACCCGTCGGTCCTGGTCCTCGACGAGCCGACCTCCGCGCTGGACCCGGCCGCCGCCGAGGAGGTCCTCGCGGTGCTGCAACGCCTGGTCCACGACCTCGGGACGACGGTCCTGCTGGCCGAACACCGGCTGGAGCGGGTCGTCCAGTACGCCGACCGGATCGTGCTGCTGCCCGCGCCGGGCGCGGCGCCCGTCCTGGGCAGCCCGGCCGAGGTGATGGCCGTGTCGCCGGTGTTCCCGCCCGTGGTAGAGCTGGGCCGGCTGGCGGGCTGGTCCCCGCTGCCGCTGACGGTGCGCGACGCCCGCCGCCGGGCGGCACCGCTGCGGGAACGGCTGGCCGCCCACCCCCGGACACCGGCGGCCCCCGTCGCCCCGGCCACCGCGCTCCCGGCCCCGCGCCCGTCCGCCTCCCGCCGGCTCCGGCGCCGCGCGCCCGACGGTCCGGCCCCCGTCCCGTACGCCGCCGAGGTGCGCGGCCTCGCCGTCCGCCGGGGCCGCGTCCCGGCGCTGCGCCACGTCGACCTCACCGTCTCCCCCGGCGAGACCGTCGCCCTGATGGGCCGCAACGGCGCCGGGAAGTCCACACTGCTGGGCGCGCTGACCGGACTGGTCGAGCCGAGCGCCGGGTCGGTACGCACCGGGGGCCTGGTACCGCACCGCACGGCACCCCGTGACCTGGTACGCCGGGTCGGCCTGGTCCCGCAGGAGCCGCGCGACCTGCTGTACGCCGACACGGTCGCCGCCGAGTGCCTGGCCGCCGACCGGGACGCGGACGCCGAGCCGGGCACCTGCCGCGCGCTCCTGTCCGGCCTGCTCCCCGGCGTCACCGACGCCATCCACCCCCGCGACCTCTCCGAGGGCCAGCGCCTCACCCTCGCCCTGGCGGTGGTCCTCACCGCCCGCCCGCCCCTGCTCCTCCTCGACGAGCCGACCCGGGGCCTGGACTACGGCGCCAAGTCCCGCCTGGTCACCCTGTTGCGGGCACTGGCCGCCGAGGGCCACGCCATCGTGCTGGCCACGCACGACGTGGAACTCGCCGCCGAACTGGCCCACCGGGTCGTCCTGCTGGCCGAGGGCGAGGTGATCGCCGACGGTCCCACCACGGAGGTGTCGGTCGCCTCCCCCTCCTTCGCCCCGCAGGTCGCCAAGGTCCTCGCCCCGCAGCGGTGGCTGACGGTCGCCCAGGTACGGGACGCCCTGGCACGAGAGGTCCTGGCATGACCCCCGGCCGCCTCCGCCGGGTCCGTGCCGTACGCCTCGGCCCCCGCTCGGTCGCCGCGCTGGCGCTGGTCAGCGCGGTGGGCCTGGCGAGCATCGCCTGGCCCTTCCTCGCCCCGCCCGAGGCGACGGTCAACGCCCACGCCCAGGACGCGCCGTGGCTGTTCGCGGGCGTCCTGGTACTGCTGGTGGCGGTGGTCGCGGCGACCATCTCCGAGTCGGGGCTCGGCCCCAAGGCGGTCGCGATGCTCGGCGTCCTGGCCGCGACCGGCGCGGCACTGCGTCCGCTGGGCGCGGGCACCGCCGGCCTGGAACCGATGTTCTTCCTGATGGTCCTGAGCGGCCGGGTCCTCGGCCCCGGCTTCGGTTTCGTCCTCGGCTCGGTGACGATGTTCGCCTCCGCGCTGCTCACCGGCGGGGTCGGCCCGTGGATGCCGTTCCAGATGCTGTCGATGGGCTGGTTCACGATGGGCGCGGGCCTGCTGCCCTTCCCGGACCGCCTGCGCGGCCGTACGGAGTCGGTACTGCTCGCCGGGTACGGCTTCCTGGCCGCGTTCGCCTACGGCGTGTTCATGAACGCGGCCGGCTGGCCCTTCCTCGACCCCGACGGCTCGGACATCGCCCCCGACCCCGACGCCGGCCTCGCCGGCAACCTGGCCCGCTTCACCGCGTACTGCCTGGCCACGTCCCTGGGCTGGGACACGGGCCGCGCGGTGATGACGGTCGTCCTCACCCTCGCCCTCGGCACCCCGGTCCTCAAGGCCCTGCGCCGGGCCACCCGCCGGGCGGCGTTCGAGGCGCCGGTCACCTTCGAATCAGCGTGACCACTCCTCGCGGGGTGACTGCCACCTTCCCGCAACACGTGACCATTCCGGCTCCTACTGTCCTGGGGGTGCTCGAACGAGCGGGTGGGGGACATGCGGCTGTGGACTGCTCAGGTTTTCCGCGTACTAGGGCCTGTCGTTTGG
>NZ_JAGGOO010000189.1 GCF_018614415.1 Streptomyces sp. ISL-12 | reverse complement strand
CGCGTCGACTCCCTCCTCCGCCTTGCAGCTGCACGCACCAGACCCCGCTCACCGGCATGGACAAGTCCCGCCGGTGTCCTGCGTCCTGATCCAAACGACAGGCCCTAGGCGCGCCCCGCGCCGCTCTTCCAGGCGGTTCAGTACCCCTGGTTGTACGGGTTCTGTTCGTTCTGGGGGTACTGCTGCTGACCGTAGCCCTGCGGGTACTGCTGCTGCGGGTACTGCTGGGCGTACGGCTGCTGCGGGTGCGGGTGCTGCGGGTACTGCTGCCCGTGCGGCTGCTGCGGCTGCTGCGGCTGCTGGGCGTACGGCTGCTGGTTGGGGTTGGGGTTCGGGTTCCCGTAGTACTGCTGCTGCGGGGGCTGGTCGGCCGGGGGGACGCGGCGGAGCTGGGTGGTGGCGTCGTCCATGACCGGGGACTCGTAGTGCTGCGGGGTCTGGGGAGCCTGCGGGGGCTGCGGCGGGTTCTTCCTGTTCTTGGAGCGGGCGCGCAGGAACTCGATCGCGATCGGGACGACGGAGACCAGGACGATCAGGATGAGGATCGCCTCGATGTTCTCCTTGACGAAGTCGATGCCGCCCAGCCAGGAGCCCAGCAGGGTGACGCCCGCGCCCCACAGGACGCCGCCGATCACGTTGAAGATCAGGAACGAGCGGTACCGCATCCCGCTGACGCCGGCGATGATCGGCGTGAACGTGCGCACGACGGGCACGAAGCGGGCCAGGACCAGGGACTTGGGGCCGTACTTCTCGAAGAACTCGTGCGCCTTGGTGACGTTCTCCTGCTTGAACAGCCGGGAGTCCGGGCGCTTGAACAGGGACGGTCCGACCTTCTTGCCGAACATGTAGCCGGCCTGGTCGCCGAGGATCGCGGCGACGCAGATCAGCGCGATCGCCCCCCACAGCGGGAAGTCGAGCTGCTTGGAGGTGATGAGCAGTCCCGCGGTGAACAGCAGCGAGTCGCCCGGCAGGAAGAACCCGATGAGCAGGCCCGACTCGGCGAAGACGATGAGGAGCAGGCCCCAGATGCCGAACGTGTCGAGGAGATAGTTCGGATCCAGCCAGCTCGGGCCGAGGGCAAGCGTCGTCACGGTTCCGGGCTCCTGAGGGATGAGGGCGGTGAGGCGTTCGGGTACGACCGCACAAAGCTATCAACGCCTTGTGCCCACCCCAGGTTCCACCGGTGGAGCCAGGATGCACTGTGGCCACCCTCGGACCGAGCTGTGAGCCGCCGGGGTCACCCGGCGCGGCGGTCCGCGTTGGCCATGATCGCGTCCTTGAGGTGCTCGGCGAGGCCGGGGCGCATCGCATCGTAGAACGCCTTGAAGCGCTCGTCCGCCACGTACATCTCGGCGAGGCAGCGGTGCATCTCGTAGGGACAGTCGTAGTACCAGGTGCCGATGTGCTGCCGGTGCTCCTCCGCCAGGGCCATGGCGGCCTCGCCGGACGGCGGCTCACCGGCCGCCATGAGCGCGGCGTAGCGCTCGCTCCAGTCGGTCGCCTCGGCCATCAGCCGCTGCCAGTCCTCCTTGGTGTAGCGCGCGGCCCGGCGCTGCGACTCGGCGTACGCCTCCGTGCCGCCCCAGCGGGCCTCCGCCTCGTCGGCGTACTGTTCCGGGTCCTTGTCCCCGAAGACCTCGAACCGCTCCTCGGGGGTGAGGTTGATGCCCATCCTGCGTGCCTCCATGGCCTGCTCCACGGCCGCCGCCATCTTCCGCAGCTTCTCGATCCGGGCGGTCAGCAGTTCGTGCTGCCGGCGCAGGTGCGCGCGCGGGTCCGTGTCCGGATCGTCGAGGAGGGCGGCGACCTCGTGGAGCGGGAAGCCGAGTTCCCGGTAGAACAGGATGCGCTGCAGCCGGTCGAGGTCGGCGTCGCTGTAGCGCCGGTGGCCCGCGCGGCTGCGCTCGCTGGGCGCGAGCAGGCCGATGTCGTCGTAGTGGTGCAGCGTGCGCACCGTCACTCCGGCGAAGCCGGCCACCTGTCCCACGGAGTAGCTCAACTCCCGCTCCCTTCTTCCGACGCCGACCACGCTGCCTCCTCACGTGGCGTGAGGTGCAAGCCCGGTGCGGGGTTCAGTGGCTCAGCCTGCCGAATCTGCGCACCGCCAGCGGGACGAACACCGCGAGCAGGGCGAGCGGCCACAGCACGGCCGCCCGGACGTGGCCGGGTTCGCCGCCGGGGCCGCCGAACAGGTCGCGTACGGCCGTGGCGGTGTGCGACATGGGGTTGTACCGGACGATGGTGCCCAGCCAGCCGGGCATGGCGTCCGGGGTGGCGAAGGCGTTGGAGAGGAAGCCGACGGGCCAGACCAGGATCTGCACCGCCGAGACCATCTCGGGTCTCCCGGCGACCAGGGCGAGGTGGATGCCGATCCACAGCATCGCGAACCGGAAGAGGAGAAGGAGACCGACGGCGCCCAGGAACGCGCCGGGGGTGCCGTCGGCCCGCCAGCCGAGCCCGTACCCGACGGCGATCAGTACGGCGAGGCCGAGCGCCGACTGGAGCATGTCGGCGACCGCGCGGCCCACCAGGACGGCCCCGTCGGCCATGGGCATCGCGCGGAACCGGTCGATGACGCCCTTGTTCAGGTCCTGGGTGACGGCGACCATCGTGCCCTCCAGGCCGAACGCCATGGTGAGGGCGAGCATGCCGGGGACCAGGTAGTCGACGTAGTCGCCCGTCACGCCCCGGCCGCCGCCGACCAGGTAGCCGAACATCAGCAGCAGCATGACGGGGAACAGCAGGCCGACGAGGACCGGCACGGGCCGGCGGGCCCAGTGGTCCAGCTCGCGGCGGGTCATGGTCCAGGAGTCGGTCAGGACGTAGGTCCCGGGGGTGCTCACGCGGCCTCCTCGGCGGTCTTCTCGGTGGTCTTCTCGCTTGTCTTGTCGCTGCTCTTCTCGCTTGTCTTGTCGCTGGTCTTCTCGGTGGTTCCCGTCAGGTGCAGGAACACCTCGTCGAGCGTGGGGCGGCGCAGCGCCACGTCCTCCGCCTCGATGCCGGCGTCCTCCAGGGCCCGTACGACGCCGGTGAGCGCCGCCATCCGGTCGGTGACCGGGGCGCTGAGCAGCCGGCGGTCGGCGTCGGTGCGGACGCCGGTGAGCGGGAGGAGGACGGCGGCCTCGGAGAGCCGCCCGGCGTCGCGCAGGACGACGTCGACGCGGTCGCCGCCGATCGCCGCCTTCAGCTCGTCGGCGGTGCCGTCGGCGACCACCCGGCCGGCGTCCACCACCGACACGCGGTCGGCGAGCTGGTCGGCCTCCTCCAGGTACTGCGTGGTCAGCAGCACCGTCGTACCACCGTCGGCCAGGGAGCGGACCGACTCCCACACCTCGGCGCGGCCCCGGGGATCGAGGCCGGTGGTCGGTTCGTCCAGGAAGAGCACGTGGGGGTCGGTGATCAGGGAGACGGCCAGGTCCAGCCGGCGGCGCATGCCGCCGCTGTAGGCGCTGACCGGTTTGCGCCCGGTGTCGGTGAGGCCGAAGCGGGCCAGCAGTTCACCGGCACGCGCGCGTGCCCGCTCGGCGCCCAGGTGGTGGAGGCGGCCGAACAGTTCCAGGTTCTGCCGGCCGCTCAGTTCCTCGTCCAGGGCGGCGTGCTGGCCGAGCAGGCCGATGCGCCGCCGGACGGCGTACGCCTCGGTGACCACGTCGTGCCCGGCGACCTCGACGCGGCCCGCGTCGGGCCGCAGCAGGGTGGCCAGGACGCGTACCAGGGTCGTCTTGCCCGCGCCGTTGGGGCCGAGCATCCCGTGCACCGTGCCGCGCCCGACGGTCAGGTCGAGGCCGTCCAGCGCGGGTTTGGTGCCGTACCTCTTGCGTGCTCCTTCGACGGTGATCGCGGCGTCGGCCATGGGACCCCTTCGCTAGTCAATCTTGACTACTGGGAGACGAAAGTACCCCGGGACCTCCAGACTCGTCAAACTTGATTAGTGCGCGTCCTCCGGGTGCGGCTCACCCGTCCCGTACGGGTTCGGCTCGCCCTCGCGCAGCACGCCGACGAACGGTTCGCCCTCGCCCGCGAAGGTGTAGGCGCCGCCGCGGATGCGCTCGACGAGGCCGCGGGTCCAGCGGGCGCCGGTGTCGGCGGAGTCGACCCACATGTTCATGATCTCGCCGATGTGGCCGAGCTGCTGCGGGCCCTCCTCGGGCGTGTAGTACTCGGTGACGGCCTTCCGCCACGCCCCGATGGCCCGCAGCCGCTCCTGGAGCAGCTCCAGGACCTCCTCGCGGCGCAGGTCGACCATGAGGCCCAGCCCGGCGGAGAGCACGTCCGGCTTCTGGTCGTAGGCGGTGAGGGACTGCCGCAGCAGGGAGAAGTACTCCCGCGTGCCCTCTTCGGTGATCTCGTACTCGGTGCGCGGCGGGCCGCCCGCGGTGGACGGGGCCGTCTCGTGCGCGAGCAGCAGTCCCTGTTTCGCCATCTGCTTCAGGGCGTGGTAGATCGAGCCGGGCTTGGCGTTGGACCACTCGTGCGCGCCCCAGTACTCCAGGTCGTTGCGGACCTGGTAGCCGTGGGCCCGCCCGTGCTGGCGCACCGCGCCCAGCACGAGGAGACGGATCACTGACATGGGGTCCAGGTTAGGCGGGCGCGGAGCCGGGCCGGGCTCCGGTCCTCAGAACGGGAACCCGCTCCGGCCGTGCTGCACCGAGATCCACTTGTGGGTGGTGAAGGCGTCCAGCATGGTGTCGCCGTTGAGCCGGCCGAGGCCCGAGTGCTTCTCGCCGCCGAACGGCACGATCGGCTCGTCGTGCACGGTCCCGTCGTTCACGTGGAACATCCCGGCGTCGATCCGCTTGGCGAACGCCACGCCCCGCTCCACGTCGCCGGTGTGCACGGCGCCGCTGAGGCCGTACGGGGTGTCGTTGACCAGGCGTACCGCCTCCTCCTCGCCGTCGAAGGGGATGACGAAGGCGACCGGGCCGAAGACCTCCTGGCGGAGCAGGGCCGAGTCGGCGGGGACGCCGGTGAGCACGGACGGCTCGACCAGGTTGGCGGTGCGCCCGCCGCGCACCAGGGCCGTCGCGCCCTGGGCGAGGGCCTGCTCCACGACGCCGGCGACGGTGTCCGCCTGGCGGGAGTTGATCAGCGGGCCGATGACGGTCTCGGGGTCGCTCGGGTCGCCGGCCTTGAGGGTCTTCACCTTGGCGACGAACTTCGCCGTGAACTCCTCGGCGACCGACGCGTCGACCAGGACCCGGTTGGCGGCCATGCAGACCTGGCCCTGGTGGACGTAGCGGCTGAAGACGGCCGCGTCGACGGCGTAGTCGAGGTCCGCGTCGTCGAGGACCACCAGGGCGCTGTTGCCGCCCAGTTCGAGGACGGAGCGCTTGAAGTGCGCGGCGCAGACGGTGGCGACGTGGCGGCCGACCGCGTCGGAGCCGGTGAAGGAGATGACCTTGGGGACCGGGTGTTCCAGGAAGGCGTCGCCGATCTCCGCTATGTCCGTGACGACGACGTTGAGCAGTCCGCCGGGCAGACCGGCGTCCTCGAAGATCTTCGCGATCAGGGTGCCGCCGACGACCGGGGTGTTCTGGTGCGGCTTGAGAACGACGCCGTTGCCGAGGGCGAGGGCGGGGGCGACCGACTTGAGGGAGAGCAGGAAGGGGAAGTTGAAGGGGCTGATGACGCCCACGACGCCGACCGGGACGCGGTAGACGCGGTTCTCCTTGCCCTCCGTCGGGGAGGGCAGGATGCGGCCCTCGGGGCGCAGCGCCAAGTGGACCGCCTCGCGCAGGAACTCCTTGGCGAGGTGCAGTTCGAAGCCGGCCTTGGTCCGGGTGCCGCCCAGCTCGGCGATGATCGCCTCGGCTATCTCGCCCTCGCGCTCCTCCACGATCCGCAGCGCCTTCTCGAACACCGCGCGGCGGGCGTACGGGTTGGTCGCCGCCCACTCCCGCTGGGCGCGCTCGGCCGCCCGGTAGGCGGCGTCGACCTCGTCGGTGGTGGCTATCGTGATCGAGGCGAGCTTGGCGTCGTCGTACGGGTTGAAGTCGATGATGTCCCAGGAGCCGGAACCGGAGCGCCACTCACCGTCGATGTACTGCTGCGCCAGGTCGGTGAAGTACGACGACGACATGTGATCCCTCAATCCCTTGCTGCCGGGGCAGGCGGAGCCGGCGACCGTGCGTCTTCACGGAACGTCCGCGCGTCATCCTACTTAGGGGTAAAGGGAGTTGGCGCTGCCTTTCGGCATCAGGAGAGCTGGAGCAGCCCGCGCAGTGCGTCGCGGCTCTCGTCCGGCCCGGGGCTGTCCCGCTGCAGCTCCTCGATCGCCTTCTCGTACTGGGCGACGTCCTCGGGCTTGTCCAGGTACAGCGCGCTGGTGAGCTGCTCCAGGTAGACCACGTCGGAGAGGTCCGACTCGGGGAAGCTGAGCAGCGTGAAGGCGCCGGACTCGCCGGAGTGGCCGCCGAAGCCGAACGGCATCACCTGGAGGCGGATGTTGGGGCGCTCGGACATGTCGATCAGGTGCTGGAGCTGGCCGCGCATCACCTCGCGGTCGCCGTAGGGGCGGCGCAGCGCGGCCTCGTCCAGGACGATGTGGAACTGCGGCGCGTTCTCGGCCACCAGGTACTTCTGGCGCTCCAGGCGCAGCGTCACCCGGCGCTCGACGTCCTCCTCGCTCGCACCGCGTGCCCCGCGGCGCACCACCGCGCGCGCGTACTCCGGCGTCTGCAGCAGCCCGTGCACGAACTGCACCTCGTACACGCGGATGACGGAGGCGGCGCCCTCCAGCCCCACGTAGGTGGGGAACCAGCTGGGCAGCACGTCCGAGTAACTGTGCCACCAGCCCGCGACGTTGGCCTCCTTGGCCAGCGACAGGAGGGAGGCCCGCTCCTGCTCGTCGGTGATGCCGTACAGCGTCAACAGGTCTTCCACATCGCGTGTCTTGAAGCTCACCCGGCCCAGCTCCATGCGGCTGATCTTCGATTCCGAGGCGCGGATCGAGTACCCCGCCGCCTCCCGCGTGATCCCCCGCGCCTCACGCAGTCGCCTGAGTTGTGATCCGAGCAGCATGCGCCGCACCACCGATCCGGGCTCTCCCGCGCTCACGTTCGCCAGCCTCCCCAACCGTCTTCAGAGGCCGAAGTCTGCCACTAAAACACTCCGAGCAGTACTCGTCCGATTACGGAAACGGAGACCTGACCAAGAAAACGCACAGGTAATGGCAAGGAGTTGCGGAGGCGACACCCAGGATGAGAGGTGAAGATGGCAGAAAATTTGACCAACAAGCGGTACGGGCAGGTCCATTTCGGTCACGTGCACGTGCATCTGCCCTTGCATCTGCCCTACGCATCCGAAACCATGGTGCCGCACCACCGCGCCGCATCGCTACGACCGCGAACTCCCGGGAGTGCCTCGCATGGGGACGAATGGATCGACCATGCTCGAGCCGTTGAGGCAGGGCCTTCCGCCGCTGGACCCCGCCCACGTCTCCAGCGCCGCCTCCTGCGCCCTGCCGCCCCGCTACGAAGCGGTGCGCGAGGCCCGCCGGTTCACCCGCCGCACCCTCGACGGCTGGCACACGGGCGACCGGTTCGACGACATCTGCCTGGTGGTCTCCGAACTCGTCACCAACGCCCTGCGGCACGCTCTGCCGCCCTGCGGCACGCAGCAGGCGGACGGGCACGGGCAGGTGCGGCTGCATCTGATGCGGTGGACCGAGCGGCTGGTGTGCGCGGTGCGCGATCCCAGCCACGACAGCCCGGTGGCCCGGGAGACGGAGGACTTCGCGGCGGAGTCCGGCCGCGGACTGTTCCTCGTCGAGTCCTTCAGCGACGGCTGGGGCTGGTACCCGCTGGCGGGCACGCTGCACGGCAAGGTGGTCTGGGCGCTGTTCCGGCTGCCGGACCCGCCGGCCGAGTGATCCGCCGCGTCCCTTCGCCGCGCCGCGTTTCTACGCGCGTCACGGCGGGCCGCGCTTACAGTGCGCTACGCGGATACGGCGTGGGCCTCGTAATGCGGTGCGGGCCGGGTACGAGGGGCGGGCCGCACACGAGGTGCGGTCAGCCGTGCGGGGCGGTCAGCCCGCGACCAGGTGGTCGAACTCCCCGTCCTTGACGCCCAGTAGCATCGCCTCGATCTCGGCGCGCGTGTAGACCAGCGCCGGGCCGTCGGGGAAGCGGGAGTTGCGCACGGCGACGTCCCCGCCGGGCAGCAGTGCGAACTCCACGCAGGACCCCTGCGAGTTGCTGTGCCGGCTCTTCTGCCAGGCCACTCCGTGCAGTTGCGTAGCGGCGATGCCGTTGTACACGTCGTGGTTCACAGGCCGCTCCCCGGTGTCGCACTAGTGGCTGGTGTGGCCATTGATGCATTGGTCAACTGATGCGGATCATAACCTTGTTCACGTGCATCTGCATGCGCAAATGCACGTGCACGCGGGGTCCTCTCGGTTACAGCCCCGTCCTGTGGGACGCCGGGCCGCGACCGGTCGTTCCCGCGTCTGCCCCGACTTTCGTTGATCATGCAACAACATGTGGGACCCGCCTGACCAGGCGGGTCCCACATGTGAACGGAGTGACCGGTGACGGCGCCAGTGACCGGTGTCAGCGACCGGTACCAGCGGCCGGCGTCAGCGGCCGGCGTCAGCGACTGGCGTCAGCGACTGGCGTAGGGCAGCAGCGCCATCTCTCGCGCGTTCTTGATCGCCGCGGCGAGCTGCCGCTGCTGCTGGGACGTGACGCGGGTGACCCGGCGGCTGCGGATCTTGCCGCGGTCGGAGATGAACTTCCGGAGCAGATCGACGTCCTTGTAGTCGATGTAGGTGATCCCCGCCTGGTCCAGGGGGTTCGGGCGGGACTTGAGGGGCTTGCGGTCGCTCTTGCGGGGCACGGCGGTTCAGACCTCCAGGAGGGTGTCGAAGCCGGACGGCAGCCGCTTCCAGGCGCCCGGTCCGGCGGCGTACTCGGCGTCGGTGAGCAGGCAGGACTCCAGCAGCCGCGCCAGGCCGTCCCGGTCGAGGCCGGGTGAGGTGAAGACGAGGTGCTGGCAGCGGTCGCCGTGCTCGGGGTGCCAGTCGAGGGCGGCGGCGGCCCGGCGTACGGGCGGCACCATCTCCCAGGCCGCGTCCGGCAGCGAGGCGAGCCACGGGCCCGCCCCCTCCACGCACAGGGCCCCGCCCGCGGCGTCCCAGTGCAGCAGCGTGTCCGGCTTGTCGGCCAGCCAGAACCGGCCCCGGCTGCGGGCCGCGGCGCAGGTCAGGTCCTCCAGCGCGGCGTACAGCCGCTCCGGGTGGAAGGGCCGGCGCCGGTGCCACACCAGGGTCGTGACGCCGTGCGCGTCGGCCTCGGCGGGCAGCAGGGCGCAGGCCGGGTGCTGGGCCGCCGCCGCGGCCTCCACGTCGAACCCGGCGAGCGCGGCCCGCGCCAGGTCCGGGGCGGAGCCCGCCAGGTCACCGTGGCCGATGGGGACCTGGCGGGCGGTCGGGTGGAGCTGCGCCAGCAGCTCGCGGTCCTCGTCGTCGGCCTCCGGGGAGTCGACGACGGCCAGGACGGGGGCGTACTCCAGCTGCCGCGCGAAGGTGTCGGCGACCGTGCGCTGGTCGGTGGCGGCCGCGGCGAGGCCGCCCTCGGCGAGGTCGTCGCCGTTGCCGAGGTACGGCAGCACCAGCGCCGGGTCGACGGCGGTGATCACGCCGGTGACGGTGAAGCCGCCGGCCGTCACCACCTCGGCCATCGCCTTGGGCTCGACGGAGTCCCACAGCTCGACGACGGCCAGCGGGACGGTCCCGGCGTCCGCGAGCCGCTCCAGCTCGGGGACCAGGTCCTCGCGCAGGGCGCAGCAGGCGCAGTCGTTGACCAGCGGCGCCTCCCCGGCGGACAGCAGGCCGGTGGCGTCCCGGACCGTGCGGACGACCGTACCCGCGGTGGCGGTCGCCAGGTCGTGGTGGAGGACGACGCTGCCGGGGACGTCGGCCAGCAGCCGGGCCACGGCGGCCTGGCGGGCGTCGGAGTGCAGTCCGCCGACGATCACTACGGGCGGCATCAGCCCTGCTTTCCGGTCCGGCCGTACCGGCGCTCGAAGCGCTCCACGCGTCCGGCGGTGTCCAGGACGCGGGCGGTGCCGGTGTAGAAGGGGTGGCTGACGTTGGAGATCTCGACGTCGACGACGGGGTAGGTGTGCCCGTCCTCCCACTCGATCGTCTTCTCGCTGGTCATGGTGGACCGGGTGAGGAAGGCGTAGTCGGCGGCACGGTCGCGGAAGACGACCGGGCGGTACTCGGGGTGGATTCCCTTGCGCATGGCGGTGCTCAGCGCTCCTCTCGGAAGTCGACGTGGCGGCCGGCGACGGGGTCGTACTTGCGCAGGGTCAGCCGGTCGGGGTCGTTGCGGCGGTTCTTGCGGGTGACGTAGGTGAAGCCGGTCCCCGCGGTGGACCGCAGCTTGATGACCGGGCGGAGTTCGTTGCGTGCCATGCTGCTATCTTACTGAAAATGAATTCCATTAACAGTCGTGTCCGTCAGGACTGACCGAGAGGTACGTCACCGTGTCCGCGCACTGCATGCTGACCGGCGCCCAGCCCGGCTTCGGCAACCGCATCTCCCACTCCCACCGGCGCACCTCGCGCCGCTTCGACCCCAACATCCAGACCAAGCGGTACTGGCTGCCGAGCGAGAACCGGCACGTACGGCTGCGGCTGAGCACCAAGGCGATCAAGACCGTCGACACGATCGGCGTCGAGGCGGCCGTGGCCCGGATCCGCGCCCGGGGAGTGAAGGTCTGATGGCGAAGAAGAGCAAGATCGCGAAGAACGAGCAGCGCCAGGAGACCGTCGCCCGGTACGCCGCGCGGCGCGCCGAGCTGAAGGAGATCATCCGCCGCCCGTCCTCCACCGACGCCGAACGCCTCGCCGCCCAGCGGGAGCTGCGCCGCCAGCCCCGGGACGCCAGCGCCACCCGCGTCCGCAACCGCGACCAGACCGACGGACGCCCGCGCGGCTACTTCCGTACGTTCGGGCTCTCCCGCGTCTCGCTGCGCGAACAGGCGCACGCCGGACATCTGCCCGGGGTCCGCAAGTCGTCCTGGTAGCTTGCGGCGTGTCGTGGGGCGCCCCCGGCCGTCCCGCGCCGTCCCGGCCGTCCGCTACAGCTTGGAGCTTCCGGTGACATGGATGACATGGGTGACTGTGGACGGTAGGGCGAGTGCGTCGCGTACGGCGAGTACGGCGAGTACGGCGAGTACGGCGAGTACGGCGGTCAGGGTGAGGGGCGACTGTCCTTCACGTCGGCGGGGGCGCGGGCGGCTGCGGGGTACGGCGGCGGCCGCCGGGGTCGTGGGCGTGCTGGTGCTCACCGGGTGCGGTGACGGCGGCGGTTCGGACGACGGGGCGGCGGGAGGCGCGAGTACGAGCGCGTCCGCGTCCGCCCCCGTGTCCTCCTCCCCGTCCGCGTCCCCCTTGGCGTCCGCGGCTCCCTCCGCGTCGACGCTCGCGTCCGCGTCCGTGTCCGCACCCGCATCCGCGTCTCCGTCCGCACCGGCGTCGGCACGGGCATCGGCGTCTTCCGGTGGCGGCAGCGGGGACGGCACCGGGGCTTCGGCGTCCACCGGTGTCCCTGCCGTCGCCGACCTGGAGGGCAGTTGGCTGGCCACCGCCGGCGGCAAGGCGGTCGCCCTGGTGGTCACCGGGAAGCAGGCCGGTCTCTTCGCCACGGGCGGGACCGTGTGCAGCGGTGACGTGCGCGGGTCCGGCGGCACCCTCACGATCCGGCTCTCCTGCACCGACGGGACCGACGACCGGGCGTCCGGAACGGTCGAGTCGGTCGACGGCTCGACCCTGGAGGTCGACTGGTCGGGCCGCCTGGGGACGGAGACGTACCTCAAGGCCGAGGGCGCCAGGCTGCCGAGCGGGCTGCCGACGGAGGGGCTGGGTTCCTGAGCCGGGCCGGGCCGGTAATCTCTGCTGACCCCTGTCCCTCCCCCGGCGACCGCCGGGAACCCGTTCACCACCCGTCTCCAGAGGACCCGTTCATGCGCGCCACCCGGCCGACCGTCGCCCTCGCCGCCGCCTCCGTCGCCGCGGCGCTCCTCCTGACCTCCTGCTCCGACGAGGGCGGCGGCACCGACGAGAGCGGTGACAGCTCCGCCTGCCGGATCGGCGGGTCGGGCACGGAGATCGCCGCGAGCCCCGCGCCGGCCGCCGGGGACACCGGCACCGTCACCGTCACCCTGACCAACCGCGGCGCCGAGTGCGTACTCGAAGGCTTCCCGACCGTGACGCTCCTCGTGGACGGCGCCTCCAAGGAGACCGGCAAGGAAGAGGGCGCCTCGGCGCGGCGGCTGACCTTGGCCAAGGGCGCCGCCGCCTCCTTCACCATCACCTACGTGCGCGGGGAGGAGGACGGCGCGAGCCTGGACGTCCGTACGGCGCGCTTCGCCCTGCCCGGCGCCTCCGCCACGCAGGACATCCCCTGGTCGTACGGCGCCGTCGCGACGAAGGACGGCGGGGACGGTGGGGACGGCGAGGACGGACCGGACGCGACGGTGAGCGCGTTCCAGCAGATGGGCGACTGAATCGGCTGAAGCGGGCGTCCGGACGGGACCGTCAGGGCAGCGGACGACGGCGTCCGCCGTCCGGACGGGACCGTCAAGGCAGCGGGCGACGGCGTCCGACCCGGGCCCGGTCGGCCGCGCGGACGCCCTCCGTCCAGCCCGCCTCGTCGGAGACGCCCCGCAACCGGGTGGTGGTCGTCTCCGGGAACATCCGCTCCAGGCGGCCGGTCACCGCGACCTCGCGGGAGGCGAGCACGGGCAGCAGGCTCTCGTCCTCGCTGACCGGGGCTTCGGCGGCTTCCCGCAGCCGGGTGCCCACGCGGTGCGCGTAGGCCGCCAGGAACGACTGACGGAACGTCTTGGTCCGTTTCCGGCCGCCGGCCCGCTGGGCGGCCTCCGCCCGGGTCATGGCCGTCTCGGCCTGCACGAGCAACGACGTGTGCAGCAGCTCGACCGCCGCGAGGTCGGTCTCGAAGCCGACCACGGTGGAGAAACCGAGGGCCTCGTTCCACACCGCGCGGCAGTGGTTGGCGGCGGCCACCGCGTCCAGCAGTACCGCCTTGGCCTGCTCGTACGGCGGCTCCACCCCGATCCGGCAGGCCCCCGGGGTGTCGGGCGCGGGCGCGCGGGCCGCCAGCAGCGCCTCGTCGATGCTGTGCCGGGCCATCAGCTCCTGCGCCTTGGCGCTCAGGGCCTCGGCCTCCTCCGGGTACCCGGTCGCCTCCGCCTTGGCCAGCAGCGCGCGGATGCGGGCGAGGGCGCGTGACGCGGGGCGGGCTCCGGGGTGTCCCTCGTGCCCTCCGGGATGCGCTCCGGGGTGTTCTCCGGGATGTCCTCCGGGGGACCGCGTACCGGGCTCGTCCAGCGGCTCCAGGTGGGGCAGGCGCAGCAGCAGGCGGTACAGCTCCAGGACGGTGGTGGCGCGCGAGAAGCGGTCGCCGCGGTCCGCCGGGTGCGTGGCCGGTCCGGCGGGGAGTCCGTCGAGCTGAGCGGCCCAGCGCGGGCCGCGCGGACGGTCGTACGCCGCCTGCGCCCGGATCAGGTCGGCGGCCAGCCGCAGGTGCGGGTCCCCGAGTTCCCGCCGTACGACGCGTACGACGTCGGCGGGCTGCCAGCCGCGCCGCCAGGCGCCGGCCACGAACTCCTCGCCGCGCCGGGCCAGTTCGGCGTCGGCCGCCGGGTCGGCCGCGAGCAGGGAGGCCGCCGTGTCGAGGGCGGCGTCGTCGGTGTCGTACAGGGCGGTCCGGAAGGCGCGGTCGACGGTGCCGGGGGCTCCGGGAGCGCCGACGGCTCCGGAGGCGCTGGACGTGCCGGGGTTGCTGGATGCGCCGGGGTTGCTCACCCGGCGATGGTGTCATGACCGCCGTTTTCCTTCCTCCCCTTCCTCCGCGCACGAGACTGTCAACCGACGGTTGACACTCACAGGGGCGCAACCTACGGTTGACACATGACGACGAACCCGAACATCACGGCATCCGTACGTCTCGACGACCTGATCGCCGCCATCAAGAAGGTCCACGCCGAGCCCCTGGAACAGCTCCAGGACGCCGTTCTCGCCGGGGAGCACCTCGGGGAGGTCGCCGATCATCTGATCGGCCACTTCGTCGACCAGGCCCGGCGTTCGGGCGCGTCCTGGACGGACATCGGCCGGCGGATGGGCGTCACCCGGCAGGCGGCCCAGAAGCGCTTCGTGCCGAAGGAGTCCACGGGCCCGGACGCGAGCGAGGGCTTCAGCCGCTACACGCCCCGCGCGCAGAACACGGTGATGGCCGCGCACAACGAGGCCAAGAACGCCCGCAACGCCGAGGGCGTGCCCGAACACCTCGTCCTCGGCCTGCTCGCCGAGCCGGAGGGCTTCGCCGTGCGGGCGATCGCCGCGCAGGGCGTGACGCCGGACGCCGTCCGCGAGGCGGCCCTCGCCGCGCTCCCGCCGGCCGCCGACGAGGTCCCGGAACTCGTGCCGTACGGCCCGGCCGCCAAGAAGGCCCTGGAACTCACCTTCCGCGAGGCCCTCCGCCTCGGCCACAACTACATCGGCACCGAGCACATCCTCCTGGCCCTGCTGGAGCACGAGAACGGCGACGGGGTCCTCAGCGGCCTCGGCCTCACCAAGGAGGCGACGGAGCGGTTCGTCACCGAGGCGCTGGCCGAGTTCATCACCGAGGAGAAGGGGGAGGGGGAAGGGGACGCCCCCGCGGCCGAGGCGACGGGGGCCTGACCGGCGGACGACCGGCGGACAACCGGCGGACAACCAGCGCGGCCCCGGCGTCCCGCCCCGGGGAGCGGCCCGTTGTCAGACCCTGCTGCGAGACTCGTTCCATGGCCGACCGGTGGATGCTCGCGGTGGCCGAGGACGGTGGTGCGGACGTCGCCCCCCTCGGCCCCGACGGGCTGCCCGCCGGTCCGGTACGGCGGGAGGCGGACGCCGCCGAGGCGGTGCGGGCCCGCCCGGACGTGGGCCGGTGGGTGTGGCGTTCCACCGCCGAGCTCTACCCGCGGCTGCTCGCCGCCGGGATCCGGGTGGAGCGGTGCTACGACATCGAGGACGCCGAGACCCTGCTCCTCGGCCACGAGGGCCGCTTCGGCGAACCGAGGTCGGCCGCCGCCGCCCTGGCCAGACTGCGCGGCGGTCCCGTACCCCCCGACCCGCCCCAGCGCCCCGCCGCGCCGGGCGCCCAGTCCCCCCTCTTCGAACCCCGGGGCGTCCACCTCCCCCTCCCCGACCTGGCCGCCGTCTACGCCGACCAGCAGCGACGGCACGACCGCGCCGAGCACCCGGACCGGATGCGGCTGCTGACCGCGAGCGAGTCGGCGGGGATGCTGGTGGCCGCCGAGATGAACCGGTCCGGGCTGCCCTGGCGGGCCGACGTGCACCGCGAGGTGCTGCGCGACCTGCTGGGCGAGCGGTACGCGGGCGGCGGCGAGCCGCGCCGGCTGGCCAAGCTGGCCGACGAGGTCTCCGCCGCCTTCGGGCGCCGGGTCCGGCCCGACCTGCCCGCCGACGTCGTCAAGGCGTTCGCGGGGGCCGGCATCAAGGTCCGCTCCACCCGCCGCTGGGAGCTGGAGTCCCTCGACCACCCGGCCGTGAAGCCGCTGATCGAGTACAAGAGGCTGTACCGCGTCTGGGTCGCCCACGGCTGGTCCTGGCTCCAGGACTGGGTGCGCGACGGCCGCTTCCGCCCCGAGTTCCAGGCCGGCGGCACGGTCACCGGCCGCTGGGTCACCAACGGCGGCGGCGCCCTGCAGATCCCCAAGGTCATCCGGCGGGCCGTGGTCGCCGACCCGGGCTGGCGGCTGGTGGTCGCCGACGCCGACCAGATGGAACCGCGCGTGCTGGCCGCGATCTCCCGCGACCCCGGCCTGATGGAGGTCGCCTCCCACCCGACCGACCTCTACCAGTCCGTCTCCGACCGCGCCTTCTCCGGCGACCGCGCCCAGGCCAAGCTGGCGGTGCTCGGCGCGGTGTACGGCCAGACCTCCGGCGACGGCCTGAAGAACCTGGCCGCGCTCAGACGCCGCTTCCCGCGCGCCGTGGCCTACGTCGACGACGCCGCCCGCGCGGGCGAGGAGGGCCGCCTCGTCCGCACCTGGCTGGGCCGCACCTGCCCGCCGGCGGCCCGGACGGGCGACGACGGCACCGGTGAGGCCGGCCTTCCCCAGGACGAGCCGCCGGGGAGCCGGCCCGGCGAGACGTCCGGCGCCCGGGCCCGGGGCCGCTTCGCCCGCAACTTCGTCGTCCAGGGCAGCGCCGCCGACTGGGCCCTGCTGATGCTGGCCGCGTTGCGGCAGACCTGCGCGGGGCTCTCCGCCGAGCTGGTCTTCTTCCAGCACGACGAGGTGATCGTGCACTGCCCGGACGACGAAGCCGACGTGGTCGTCACCGCGATACGGGAGGCCGCGGACCTGGCGGGACGGCTGACGTTCGGGCGGACGCCGGTGCGGTTTCCGTTCAGTACGGCGGTGGTGGGGTGTTACGCGGACGCGAAGTGAGCGCTGCCTGCCCCGAGGGGACGTCCGTCCCGGCACGGGCCGCGACACAGGGGGAGCCCGGCCGCCCGCCTCGGGCACGGTCCGCCGACGGCGGCATGAACGGCACCGGCCGCCCGCGCCCGGCTCAGCCCGGCGGCGCCACCACCCCGGCGAGGACCGTGGCGACGATCCCACGGACGTCCTCGGCCCCGGGTGGCGTGTCGTCCGAGTCCGCGAACCGCAGGTGCAGCGCCCCGACCAGGGTCGGTACGAGCACGGCGACGTCGGCGTCGGCCGCGACGCGCCCCCGTTCGCGCTCGGCTTCGAGATAGGCGGTGAGGATGCCCACGATCTCGGCGAGCACCGGGACGCCCCCGGCCGGCCGCGCCTCGCGCAGCCGTGCCCGTACCTGGTTCTGGAAGGTGACGAGGGCGACGACCGACACGGCCAGCGGCCCGAAGAGGCGCATCACGGCGTCGGTGACGTTGTCGACCACGGTGCGGGTCCCGGCGGCCTCACGCAGCGCTGCGCCCTGGGGCCGCATCCGCTCGATGCGGTCCAGCACGAACTCCGCGAGGAAAGCGTCGAACGACTCGAAGTGCCGGTGCAGGACACCCTTGGCGCAACCGGCCCGGACGGTCACCGCGCGGCTGGTGAGCGCGTCCGGACCGTCCTGGAGCAGGATGTGCTCGGCGGCGCCGAACAGCTGCTCGCGCGGATCCCGCAGGTGCACTCCCGTCGGCATGCCGCGTCCTCTTCGCCTCGTCGTCCTCCCCCACGTCGACGAGTGGGCGGGGGCCCACCCTACTGGGTTCAGCGAGGCCGGCAGCACTCCTGCGCCACCGCCACGAAGGCCAGCTTGGCGCGCTTGACCTCGTCGGGCCGCTCATGGCGCCTCAGAGCGTCGACGAGACGCTGCGCCGCGTCGGCGGCGTCCGGCGGGCCTTCCAGCAGCACCCCGCCCAAGGCGCGCTGCAGCAGGACATCCTCGTCGGCCTGCCCCCGCCCGTTCCGCTCGGCGACGATCCTGACCTCAGCGGCTCCGAGGAACTCCGCGTAGGTCTGGCGACGCAGGGCGAATTCACGGTGACCGGACTCGGCGCGAAGCGTCATGCGCACCGAGTCCAGCAGCGCGTCCGCCTGCCGGTCCCCCGCGTGCCGCGCGGCGGCGGCCTGCCGGAGGCCGGCGCTGCGGGCGTACCAGCCGGTGACGACACTGCCCGCGATCGCCGATCCGGCGGCGATCAGTGCGATTCCCCAGTCACTCATGCCACCATCCTCGCGACCGGCCCCGGCCCGCCACACGCTCCTGCCGAATGTGCGGCGTGGATCACTCCCGGCGGCCTTCGAACAGTGCGCGCTAGGATCGGACCATGTCGCCCGACGACGCGAAGGTACCCGCCCCGACCTGCGAAAACACCCATTTCCGCCCGCCGTCCCTCGGTAGACTGGACACTTATGGCGACGGGCGACGGGCGACGGGCGACGGGCGACGGGCGACGGGCGACGGGCGACGGGCGACGGGCGACGGGCGACGGGCGACGGGCGACGGGCGACGGGCGACGGGCGACGGGCGAACGGTT
>NZ_JAGGOO010000018.1 GCF_018614415.1 Streptomyces sp. ISL-12 | reverse complement strand
GGGCGGCGGGTGCGGGTGCCGGGGCGGCGGGTGCCGGGGACTGGGCCGGGACGGTGCCCGGGGTCAGCTGGGGACCGGAGGGGGCCGTCGGGGGCTGGTGGCTGGCGGGGGTCTGCTGGGCGGGAAGGGGTTGGTGGGGCGCCGGGGCCGGCTGGGCGGCGGGGCCCTGGTGCGCGGCGGGGGCGCCCGTGCCGGGGAGGTCGCGGGGGGCGGTCGGGGCCGGGGCCGGGGACGGGTTCGGGCGCCGGGGGCCGCCCGGAGAGACCGCCCGGAACTTCATCGTGCCCGGGTCGTCGTCACCCCCGGGGGCGGCGGCCGGTCCCCGCGCGGGCGTCGGCTGCCGTCCCGCGGCGGCGCCGGGGCGCCGGAACAGGACCGTGCCGTCGGACTCCTCCCCGGGCCCGCCGGCCGGCGCGGTCGCCGTACCGTCCCGGCCCGGACCGTCCACGGGGGCCGACGGCCGGGGCACCCTCGGGTCGGCCCCCTGGGGAGACGGCCAGGCGGGCTGCTGATCCTGGCCGGTGCCGGGGCCGGGGCCCGCCTGGCGGGCGGGGCCGGCGCCCCAGGCCGAGGCGGGCTCGGGGCGGCTGCCGTGCTGCTCCGCCCGCGTCGAGGCCACCGGGGCGGGCTCGTCGGCCGGGTCCTCGTCGAAGAAGTGCGGGCCGGTCTCCTCCACCGAGGGGCCGGCGGGCCGCACGCCGGGCGGCGGGGCGAGCGGTTCGCCGTCCTCGGGCGCCGGGCGGCTGGTGCCCGGTACCCAGGAGGCACCGTTCCAGTACCGGACATATCCAGGAATGGACGGGTCCGGGTAATACCCTTCGCGGGGCTTGTCGTCGCCCGGGGCCGGGGTTGGGGCGCTCATGTCCGTCGTCCCGTATCTGCTCGGTGGTGGTATGGAGGGGTCCACATCTATCAGACCGGCGCATCCCGCACCGCCGGTCCCGCCCTTCCCGCCCCTTTCCGGGCGACCTCACGCAGAGGCTTCACACACTTCGGAACGATTTCCCGGTGATCTCGTCAGAAGAGCTTGCCGGGGTTGAGGATGCCCAGCGGGTCGAAGGTCTGTTTGACCGCCCGCTGCATCTCAAGACCCACCGGGCCGAGTTCGCGGGCGAGCCATTCCTTCTTCAGGACGCCGACGCCGTGTTCGCCGGTGATCGTGCCGCCGAGTTCCAGGCCGAGGGCCATGATCTCGTCGAAGGACGCGCGGGCGCGGCGGGACTCGTCGGGGTCGGCGGCGTCGAAGCAGACCGTGGGGTGGGTGTTGCCGTCGCCGGCGTGGGCGCAGACGCCGATGGACAGGCGGTGCTTCCCGGCGATCCGCTCGACGCCGTCGAGGAGGTCGCCGAGCCGGGAGCGGGGCACGCACACGTCGTCGATCATCGTGGTGCCCTTGACCGCTTCGAGGGCGGTGAGCGACAGCCGCCGCGCCTGGAGCAGCAGTTCCGACTCGGCGGCGTCGTCGGCGGGGACCACCTGGGCGGCCCCGGAGGCCTCGCACAGCGCGCCGACGGCGGCGAGGTCGCCGGCCGCGTCGGGGGTGTCGAAGGCGGCGAGGAGGAGGGCCTCGGTGGTCTCCGGCAGTCCCATGCGGGCCAGGTCGTTGACGGCCTTGACGGTCGTACGGTCCATCAGTTCGAGGAGGGAGGGGACGTGCCCGCCCTCCATGATCCGGCACACGGCGTCGCAGGCGGCGCCCGCCGAGGCGAACTCGGCGGCCAGCACGAGCTGCGCGGGCGGCTTGGGGCGCAGGGCCAGGACGGCGCGGACGACGATGCCGAGGGAGCCCTCGGAGCCGACGAAGAGGCGGGTGAGGTCGTACCCGGCGACGCCCTTGGCGGTGCGGCGGCCGGTCCTCAGCAGGCGGCCGTCGGCGAGGACGACGTCGAGGCCGAGGACGTACTCGGCGGTCACCCCGTACTTGACGCAGCACAGGCCGCCGGAGGCGGTGCCGATGTTGCCGCCGATGGTGCACATCTCCCAGCTGGAGGGGTCGGGCGGGTAGGCGAGGCCGTGTTCCTCGACCGCGCGGGAGAGCGTGGCGTTGACGACGCCGGGCTCGACGACGGCGATCCGGTCGACCGGGTTGATCTCCAGGACGCGGTCCATCTTCGTCAGGGAGAGCACGATCCAGCCGTCGTGGGCGTTGGCGCCGCCGGACAGTCCGGTGCGGGCGCCCTGCGGGACGACGGGGACGCGCAGCTCGGTGGCGACGCGCATGACGTGCTGGACCTCTTCGACGGTGCGCGGCAGGACGACGACGGCGGGGGTGCCGGCCGGGCAGAAGCTCGCCATGTCGTGGGCGTAGGAGGCCGTGACATCGGGGTCGGCGAGGACTGCGTCGGCGGGCAGCCCGCCGAGCAGCCGGTCGAGGAGGTTGCCGGTCGTCGCGGTGTCTTCGTCGCGAGGCGCTTCGATACGGCTCATGATCCTCAGGGTGGCACCGGGGGCCATCGGTGTGAACCCCGTCGGCACCGCCCTTCGCCTGCGCGGGTGTCCTGGCCGTACGGGCGCACAGTGTGCGGTATGACAATCCGACTTAAGCGGCGTCGGGCCGGGTGGCGGCGGTGGCTGATCGCCTCGGTGGCCGGGTGCGCCGTACTCGGCGTCGCACCGTCCCTGCTGCCCGGGACGCTGTGGCCGCCGGACCCGGTCGCGGCGCCCGCGCCGGGCCCGGCCGCCCTGGCGCAGGACGCGGTGGCCGCCGGGGCGCCGGCCGCGCTGCCGGGTCTGGCGGTGCTGATCGCCGAGCGGGAGGCCCAGGTGCGGGCGCACCCGCGGGACGCGCGGTCGTGGGCGGTGCTCGGGGCCGCCTACGTCGAGCAGGGCCGGCGGACGGCGGACCCCGCGCGCTTCCCGAAGGCGGAGGAGGCGCTGCGCACCGCGCTGCGGCTGGAGAAGTCGCCCGCCGCCCTGGAGGGGCTGGCCGCGCTGGCGGTGGCGCGGCGGGACTTCCCCGGGGCGAAGCGGTGGGGGGAGGCGGCGCGGCGGCTGGCGCCGGAGCGGTGGACCACGCAGGCGGTGCTGATCGACGCGTACACCGGGCTCGGCGACCACAAGGCGGTGGGGCGGGCGCTGGAGCGGCTCGTGAAGCTGCGGCCGGGTGCGGCGGCGGTGCGGGCGCGGAAGGCGGCCGTCTACCGGGACCGGGGCTGGCGGGAGGACGCGGTGGCGCAGATCACCGACGCGGTGGCGGTGGCCCGGACGCCGGCCGAGCGGGCGGCGTACCTGGAGCAGGCCGGGCGGCTGGCGTTCGAGCGCGGTGAGCGGGAGGAGGCGCTGCGGTACTTCCGGGAGGCGCTGCGCACCGATCCCGGCCAGCGGGCCGCGCAGGCCGGGCAGGGGCGTGCGCTGGCGGCGCTGGGGCGGACGTCTGAGGCGCTCACGGCGTACCAGGCGGCGCTGGACCGGCAGCCGCGCCCCGAGGACGCGCTGGAGCTGGGCGAGCTGTACGAGTCGCTGGGGCTGGGGCGGGCCGCGCGGGTCCAGTACGACCTGCTGCGGGAGCGGGTGCGGGCCGCCGCCGCGGGCGGGGCGGACGAGGAACTGGTGCTGGGGCGGTTCGAGGCGGCGCACGGGGACGCGGCGGCGGCCGTGCGGCGGCTGGGGGCCGAGTGGCGGCGGCAGCCGTCCACCGCCGTGGCGGACGCGCTGGGGTGGGCGCTGTACCGGGACGGGCGGGCCGGGGAGGCGCTGGAGTACGCGGTGCGGGCGACGGACGGGGAGCGTGGGGGTGGGGTGCGGAGTGCGGCGTACGTGTACCACCGGGGGGTGATCGAGCGGGAGGTGGGGCGGTACGGGGCGGCTCGGCGGCATCTTCAGGAGGCGTTGCGGATCAATCCGTGGTTCTCACCGTTGGACGGGCCTCGGGCGCGGGAGGTGCTGGCGGAGTTGGGCGAGCCCTCGGTGGAGAGCCCGCCCTCGGGATAGCGGACCGTCCTTCAGAGGTTGCCGCGCTTGGCCTGCTCCCGCTCGATCGCCTCGAAGAGGGCCTTGAAGTTGCCCTTGCCGAAGCCCATGGAGCCGTGGCGTTCGATGAGTTCGAAGAAGACGGTCGGGCGGTCCTGGACCGGCTTGGTGAAGATCTGGAGCAGGTAGCCGTCCTCGTCGCGGTCGACCAGGATCCTCAGCTCGCGCAGCACGTCCACGGGGACGCGGGTCTCGCCCGCCCACTCGCCGAGGGTGTCGTAGTAGGAGTCGGGCGTGTCCAGGAACTGGACGCCGTTCGCCTTCATGGTGCGCACGGTGCCGACGATGTCGTTGGTGTTGAGCGCGATGTGCTGGACGCCCGCGCCGCCGTAGAACTCCAGGTACTCGTCGATCTGGGACTTCTTCTTGGCGACGGCGGGCTCGTTGATCGGGAACTTGACCTTGAGGGTGCCGTCGGCGACCACCTTGGACATCAGGGCGCTGTACTCGGTGGCGATGTCGTCGCCGACGAACTCCTTCATGTTGGTGAAGCCCATGACCCGGTGGTAGAAGCCGACCCACTCCTCCATGCGGCCGAGTTCGACGTTGCCGACGCAGTGGTCGACGGCCTGGAAGGTGCGGTCGGCGGGGGGCTCGACGATCGGGTCGGCGGCGGCGTAGCCGGGGAGGTAGGGGCCGTCGTAGCCGGTGCGTTCGACCAGGGTGTGACGGGTCTCGCCGTAGGTGGCGATCGCGGCGAGGACGACCGTGCCGTGCTCGTCCTCGGCCTCGTACGGCTCGGCGAGCGAGCGGGCGCCGTGCTCGACGGCGTAGGCGTGCGCGGCGCGGGCGTCGGGGACCTCGATGGCGAGGTCGATCACGCCGTCGCCGTGCTCGGCCACGTGCGCCGCGAGGAAGCGGCCGTGGTCGGTGGACGGTTTGATGACGGAGGTGAACACGAAGCGGGCGGAGCCGTTCTCCAGGACGTACGAGGCGGTCTCGCGGCTGCCGTTCTCCGGTCCGGAGTAGGCGACCAGCTTCATGCCGAAGGCGGCGGAGTAGTAGTGCGCCGCCTGCTTGGCGTTGCCCACGGCGAAGACGACCGCGTCCATTCCCTTGACCGGGAAGGGGTCGGCCTGCCGGGCGGTGTCGGGAGTGCGGGGTGTGGTCTGCGTCATAGCCGCAGGGTCCTCCGGGTCCGCAAGGTGCGCAATAGTTCGCGTTTTCCCTGGGCAGTCTGACCAGTGCTACGGCGGTCAGGCCGGGCGATCTGTACAACATGACCAGATGGGAGGCGGGGGCGGATGGGGATCGACCGGCTGGACGGGCGGATCATCACGCTGCTGGCGCGGGAGCCGCGGATCGGGGTGCTGGAGATGTCCCGGCGGCTGGGGGTCGCCCGGGGCACGGCGCAGGCGCGGCTGGAGCGGCTTCAGTCGAACGGAGTCATCCGCGGGTTCGGGCCGGAGGTGGACCCGGCGGCGCTCGGCTACCCCGTCACCGCGTTCGCCACCCTGCAGATCCGGCAGGGTCAAGGGGCCGATGTGCGGGCGCACTTGGCGTCCGTGCCGGAGGTGCTGGAGCTGCACACCACCACCGGCGCCAACGACATGCTGTGCCGGCTGGTGGCCCGTTCCAACGCCGATCTCCAACGGGTGATCGACCGGGTTGTCGGTTTTGATGGCATCGTCCGGGCCGCCACGGCGATCGTCATGGAGAATCCCGTCCCCCTGCGGGTCATCCCGCTGGTGGAGCAGGCGGCCGAGGACCGGTGAGCGACCTGGACGACGAGGTGGTGAGCGGCGGTGAACTTCTGGGAGTTCCTCGGCAGCCGCCACCAGCAGCTGCTCGCGGACGCCGGGCAGCACGCCAGCGCCGTCTTCCAGTGCATGGTGGTGGCGACCGTGCTGGGCGTCGCGATCGGAGTGGTCACCTACCGCAGCGAGTGGGCCGGGAACCTGGCGACCCTGGCCACCTCGACGATCCTGACCATTCCGTCGCTGGCCATGATCGGTCTGCTCATCCCGGTCGTCGGGCTCGGCGTGCCGCCGACGGTGACCGCGCTGACCCTGTACGGGCTGCTGCCGATCGTGCGCAACGCGATCGTCGGGCTGCGCGGCGTCGACCCGGCGCTGGTGGACGCGGCCAAGGGCATCGGCATGTCGCGCCCGGCCCGGCTGCTGCGGGTGGAACTGCCGCTGGCCTGGCCGCCGATCCTGACCGGCATCCGGGTCTCCACGCAGATGCTGATGGGCATCGCGGCGATCGCCGCGTACGCCTCCGGCCCCGGGCTCGGCAACGAGATCTTCCGCGGGATCGCCTCGCTGGGCAGCGAGAACGCGCTCAACCAGGTGCTCTCGGGCACGCTCGGGATCATCGTCCTGGCGCTGCTGTTCGACGCCGCGTACGTCCTGCTGGGACGGCTGACCATTCCCAGGGGGATCCGTGCCTGAGCCGACCGCCGCCTCCGCCACGGGGGCCACCATCGAGCTGGAGAACCTCACCAAGCGCTACCACGGCAACCCGCAGCCCGCCGTGGACAACGTCTCCATGCAGATCGGGGCGGGCGAGACGGTCGTCTTCGTCGGCCCCTCGGGGTGCGGCAAGTCCACCACCCTGAAGATGATCAACCGGCTGATCGAGCCGTCCGGCGGCCGTATCCGCATCAACGGCGAGGACGTCACCGACATCGACCCGGTGCGGCTGCGCCGCAAGGTCGGCTACGCCATCCAGTCCTCCGGCCTCTTCCCGCACATGACCGTCGCCCAGAACATCGCCCTCGTGCCCCGGATGACCGGCTGGTCGAAGGCGCGAATCAGGGACCGAGTGGAGGAGATGCTCGACCTGGTGGGCCTGGACCCGGGCGAGTTCCACGGCCGCTACCCCCGCCAGCTCTCCGGCGGCCAGCAGCAGCGGGTGGGCGTGGCGCGGGCGCTGGCCGCCGATCCGCCGGTGCTGCTGATGGACGAGCCGTTCGGCGCGGTCGACCCGATCACCCGGGACCACCTCCAGGACGAGCTGATCCGCCTCCAGCGGGAGCTGCACAAGACGATCGTCTTCGTCACCCACGACTTCGACGAGGCGATCAAGGTCGGCGACCGGATCGCGGTGCTGCGCGAGCAGTCGCACATCGCGCAGTTCGACACCCCGGAGGCGATCCTCACCAACCCGGCCGACGACTTCGTCTCCGGCTTCGTCGGCGCCGGGGCGGCCCTGAAACGCCTCAACCTCACCCGCGTACGGGACGTCGGCATCACCGACTACCCGACGGTCACCATCGACGACCCGCTCCAGCACATCTTCGACCGGCTGCGGGACAGCGGCAGCAACGAGATCCTGCTGCTGGACAAGCGGCGGCGCCCCTACAAGTGGCTGCGGCGCGGCGATCTGATGCGGGCCAAGGGGTCGCTCGCGCGGGCCGGGGCGCTGGTGCACGACACGGTGACGCGGGACGCCACGCTGCGGGACGCGCTGGAGGCGGTGCTCACCGACAACGCGGGGCGGGTCGCGGTCACCGGGCGGCGCGGCCAGTACGAGGGCGTCGTCGACATGGAGACGCTGATGAACTCCGTGCACGAACTCCTGGAGGCGGACCGGCTGGACGCGCTGGAGCACCAACACGACCTGGAGGAGGCGCGGGCCGACCGCACCCACGCCGAGCAGGAGGGCTTCGGACCGCCCACCGGGGAGGCGCCGGCGTGATGTGCCCTGCCTCCCGCTTCCCCCGGCCCGGCGACGGCCCGCCGGCCGCCGTCACGGACGACGACGCCGACGACGCGACGGAGACCGACACCGTCGCTCCCCCGCCCTCCCCGGCCGCCACCCGGCGCCGGATCGGCTGGCGGAAGCTGACCTTCCTGCCGGTGGTGCTGGTCTGCGTGCTGCTGGCGACCTGGCTGTGGTTCCGGCAGGCCGACCTGGACGCGCTGAGCGAGAACGCCCTGTCCGGCGGCCAGGTCACCAAGGCGCTGTGGCAGCACGTCCAACTCACCGTGATCTCCACCTTCTTCGTCCTGATCATCGCGATCCCGCTGGGCGTCCTGCTCACCCGCCGGATGTTCCGCAAGGCCACCCCGGTCGCCCTCGCCTTCGCCAACACGGGCCAGGCCACCCCGGCGATCGGTCTGCTGGCGCTGCTGGTGATCTGGCTCGGCATCGGCCGCCGCGCCGCCCTGATCGGCATCATCGTCTACGCGATCCTGCCGGTGCTGTCCAACACCATCGCGGGCCTGAAGGCCAACGACCCCACCCTCCTGGAGGCGGCCCGCGGCATCGGCATGTCCCCCTTCGGCGTCCTCACCCGCGTCGAACTCCCGCTCGCCGTCCCGCTGATCCTGGCGGGGGTGCGCACGGCCCTGGTCCTGAACGTCGGTACGGCGACCCTGGCGACGTTCGGCGGGGGCGGCGGCCTCGGGGTGCTGATCACCACGGGCATCACCAGCCAGCGGATGCCGGTCCTGGTGCTGGGCTCGGTGCTCACCGTCGCCCTGGCCCTGCTGGTGGACTGGCTGGCCTCGCTGGCCGAACTGCTGCTGCGGCCCCGGGGTCTGGAGGCGGGCACATGAGGCGGCCACTGTGCCTGGTGCTCGCCGGTGTGATGATCACCGGCTGCGGGCTGACCAGCGGCTCCCCCATGGCCGACGACGTCGAACCGGGCACCATCGGGCGGGGCAGGCCGCTGGAGGGCGCCGACCTCACCGTCGTCTCCAAGGAGTTCACCGAACAGCTGATCCTCGGCGCGATCATGGGCATCGCCTTCGAGGCGGCCGGCGCCGAGGTACTGGACCGCACCGGCATCCAGGGCTCCGTCGGCACCCGGGCGGCCGTCGAGAACGGCGACGCCGACGCCACCTACGAGTACACCGGCACCGCCTGGATCACGTACCTGGGCAACAGCGAGCCGGTCCCCGACCCGCACCGGCAGTGGGCGGCGGTGCGGGAAGCCGACGCGGAGAACGGCCTGACCTGGCTGCCGGCCGCCCCGATGAACAACACGTACGCGCTGGCGATGAACCAGGCGAACTTCGAGAAGTACCGCACCCGGACGATGTCCGAGGTCGCCGCGTTGTCGAAGGAGGACCCCGGCGCGGTGACGCTGTGCGTGGAGGGCGAGTTCGCCAACCGCGCGGACGGGCTGCCGGGGCTGCAGAAGACGTACGGGATGCGCCTGCCGGCCGGGAACATCACGCAGATGGACACCGGGATCATCTACACCCAGACGGCGAAGGGCGCCTGCGCCTACGGCGAGGTGTTCACCACCGACGGGCGGATCGAGTCCATGCACCTGGTGGTGATGGAGGACGACAAGAAGTTCTTCCCCAACTACAACGCGGCGCCCATGATCCGCACCGACACCATGAAGAAGTGGCCGGCCATCGCCGACGTACTCGACCCGGTGACCCGGGCGCTGACCAACGACGTGGCGCGGGAGCTGAACGCCAAGGTCGACGTGGACGGGGAGGACCCGCACCAGGTGGCGCTGGACTGGATGACGGAGAAGGGGTTCGTGAAGGAGGGGTGAGGCGGGCGGCTCAGCAGCGGGGGACGTCGCCCTTGCCGGTGTCCAGGGCGTGCAGCGCGTCGACCGCGCCCTTCAGCGTCGTCACCGGGATCAGCCGCAGCCCCTCGGGCAGTTCGGCCTGCGCGTCCGCGCACTCGTCCTTCGGTACGAGGAAGACGGTGGCGCCGTCCCGCCGGGCGGCCTGGGTCTTCAGCGGTACGCCGCCGACGGCACCGACCTCGCCGTCGCCGCTGATGGTGCCGGTGCCGGCGATGGTCCGGCCGCCGGTGAGGTCGGAGTCGTCCAGCTTGTCGACGATGCCGAGGGAGAACAGCAGCCCGGCGCTGGGGCCGCCGACGTCGGCCAGCGTCAGGGTGACGTCGATGTCGGCGGGGTCGAGGTCCAGGTAGCCCAGGGCGGCGGCGGTGGCCGTGTCCTGGGACTCCTTCATCTGCTCCTTGTTGTACTGCTCGATCTCCTGCTCGTCGTCGCCGCTCGGGTAGACGGCGTCGCGTGGCATGACCGCGCGGTCGGTGGCGAACCAGTTGTCGAGGACGTCACCGAGCGAGACCCTCGTGTCCGGGCCGGTCGCCACGATGGTCGTCATCCGCAGCTGCCCGGTGGTCTCGCGGACCGGGGCGCCGGAGACCGTGATCACCGGGGTGCCGCGGTTCTCGCCGAGCACGTTCGCCGTCATCCCGGGCTGCGCCACGGAGAACGGCAGCGGCGCGAACACCGCCGTGGCGAACAGCGCCACGACGGGCAGGGCGCAGACGGCCAGGGTCTGGGGGCGCGTGAGACGAGAGAGCACGGGTTCAATCTAACGCGGCACCGATCGGCACCCGGCGCGGGCGGGTCACACAGGGCTGCCGCCGTCTCCACGGCCACCTCCGGGGGCCGGCCCGCCGCGCGCAGCGGCCACCTTCCCGGGCCACGTCGCGACAGCGTGCCCCTGCCCGCTCCCGGACCGGTCACCGCGACGCATCCGTCCCTCCCGGGCCGCGTCACCACAGCACGCCCCTGCCCGCCACCTCCCGGGCCACGTCACCACAGCACGCCCCTGCCCGCCACCTCCCGGACCGGTCACCGCGACGCATCCGTCCCTCCCGGGCCACGTCACCGCAGGGCGCCTCCGCCGCCCGCTCCGAGCCGGTCACCGCAGGGCCTCCGCCACCTCCCGGGCCGCGTCCATCACGCGGGGGCCGACCCGTTCGGGCACCACGTCGGAGAGCATGACCACGCCGACGCTGCCCTCGACGCCCGACACCCCCACCAGCGGCGCCGCCGCCCCGCACGCCCCGGCCTCCAGCTCGCCCTCGGTCAGGGTGAAGCCGGGGTCGGTGGCCGGCTGCGCCCGGGCGGCGAGGATCGCCTTGCCGGCGGCGCCCCGGTCCAGCGGGTGCCGGTACCCGGCGCGGTAGGCCACGTGGTAGTCGGTCCAGGTCGGTTCGACGACGGCGACGGCCAGCGCCTCCGCCCCGTCCACCAGCGTCAGATGGGCCGTGGCCCCGATGTCCTCGGCCAGCGCGCGCAGCGCCGGCATCGCCGCCTCCCGTACCAGGGGGTGCACCTGGCGGCCCAGGCCCAGTACCCCGAGCCCCACCCGGGCACGGCCGCCCAGGTCACGGCGGACGAGGGCGTGCTGTTCCAGAGTGGCCAGCAACCGGTACACGACGGTACGGTTCACACCCAGCCGGTGGGACAGCTCGGTGACGGTCAGCCCGTGGTCGGTTTCGGCGAGCAGCTTGAGGACACGCAGTCCCCTGTCGAGCGTCTGAGAGGTCTCCGCGGTCACGACGCCCACTCCTTTTGTGGTGAGGTCTGCGGCCCCTTCGCGGCGGATGCGTCACCGAGTCCCGTCGGCGACGTGCTTCAGAGGCCGCCGATCGGCCGGCGGCCCGGCGTGTCCGGGCCCGAGTCGCTTCACGGCTGCGCTCCGCGGCGGCGCTGCCACGGGGCGTGTGCGTAGCGTGACAGTAGCGAGCCGGTCCGCTCAGCGGAAGGTTCCGTCCAGAATCCGGTCACCGGCCGGTACGGACTGCCCGTGTTTGTCCGCATACGTACCGCACACGGTCCGTGCCCCGACGCTCACTTCATGCGCGTGGCCCACTCCTGGACCTTGGCGATGCGCTGGCGGAGCTGCCCGGCGGTGGCCTCGGCGCTCGGCGGTCCGCCGCAGACGCGCCGGAGTTCGGTGTGGATGACCCCGTGCGGCTTGCCGCTCTGGTGGACGTAGGCGCCGACCATGGTGTTGAGCTGCTTGCGCAGCTCCATCATCTCCTTGTGGGAGACCACCGGCCGCCGTTCGGCGGGGAGTTCGAGGAGGTCGGCCTCCTCGTCCGGCTTCTTGCGGCTGTGCGCGATCTGCCGGGCCTGCCGCTTCTGGAGCAGCAGCTGCACCTGGTCGGGCTCCAGCAGTCCGGGGATGCCGAGGTAGTCCTGCTCCTCCTCGCTCCCCGGGTGGGCCTGCATGCCGAACTCGGCGCCATTGTACATGACCCGGTCGAAGACGGCCTCCGACTCCAGCGCCTCGAAGGAGAACTGCTCCTGCTCGCCGGTGTCCTCGTCCTGCTCCTTGTTGGCCTCGTCCATCTCCTTCTCGGACTCGGCGTAGGGGTCCTCCTCGCCGTCCTTCTTCGGCTTGTCGAGGACGTGGTCGCGCTCGCGCTCCATCTCGTTGGCGAAGGAGAGCAGGTCGGGCACGGTCGGCAGGAACACGGACGCGGTCTCGCCCCGTCGCCGGGACCGCACGAAACGCCCGACGGCCTGCGCGAAGAACAACGGCGTCGAGATGGTCGTGGCGTACACCCCGACCGCCAGCCGCGGCACGTCGACGCCCTCCGACACCATCCGGACGGCGACCATCCACCGGTCGTCGCTGCCGCTGAAGGTGTCGATGTTCTTGGAGGCGCCGGCGTCGTCGGACAGCACGAGGGTGGCCTTGCTGCCGGTGATCTCCCGGATCAGCTTGGCGTAGGCGCGGGCGGAGTCCTGGTCGGCGGCGATGACGAGCGCCCCGGCGTCCGGAATGGCCTTCCTGACCTCCGTGAGCCGCTGGTCGGCGGCGCGCAGCACGGACGGCATCCACTCGCCGCGCGGGTCGAGAGCGGTGCGCCATGCCTGGCTGATCGCGTCCTTGGTCATCGGCTCGCCGAGCCGCGCCGCGATCTCGTCCCCCGCCTTGGTCCGCCAGCGCATGTTGCCGCTGTAGCTCATGAAGATGACGGGACGCACGACCCCGTCCGCGAGCGCGGACCCGTACCCGTAGGTGTAGTCGGCGGCGGACCGCCGGATGCCGTCGTTGCCCTCCTCGTACGTGACGAAGGGGATGGGGTTGGTGTCCGACCGGAACGGCGTACCGGTCAGCGCGAGGCGCCGCGTGGCCGGCTCGAACGCCTCCAGGCACGCCTCGCCCCAGGACTTGGAGTCACCGGCGTGGTGGATCTCGTCGAGGATGACCAGCGTCTTGCGCTGCTCGACCCGGTTGCGGTGCAGCATGGGCCGTACGCCGACACCGGCGTAGGTGACGGCGACGCCCTGGTAGTCCTTGCCGAGCGGCCCGGCGCTGTACTCGGGGTCGAGCTTGATCCCGATCCGGGCCGCGGCCTCCGCCCACTGCTTCTTCAGGTGCTCGGTCGGGGCCACCACGGTCACCTGCTGCACGACGTGGTGGTGCAGCAGCCAGGACGCCAGTGTGAGCGCGAAGGTCGTCTTGCCGGCGCCGGGTGTGGCGACCGCCAGGAAGTCGCGGGGCTGTTCCTGGATGTACTTCTCCATCGCCCCCTGCTGCCAGGCCCGCAGCTTGCCGGCGGTGCCCCAGGGGGCACGGCCGGGAAAGGCCGGCGACAGGTGGTGCGAGGCGCTGGAACTGGCGGTGGTAGTCACGGTCTCCGAAGGGGGTCGGTCGGCTCGGCCACGTATGACAACCGGGCCACCCTACCGGCGGCCGGGACCCGGCCACGCCCGGACGCAGGCGGGTCGGCACCGGGTGGGACGGAGGTCACACCACCGTCCCGACCGGCCCTCACGGCCTCCCGACGACGTCCCCGCAGCCGCCGCACCGCCCGACGCACTGCCCGCCGGACCACCCGCCGGACCGCTCACCGCTCGGCCGTCCGCAGCCGGGTCGCCACCCACGCCCCCACCAGCGCCACCCCCGCCATCGGCAGGAAGACCGCCGCGAACGCCCCCGGACGGGACCCCGCGGCCTCGGTCGCCGTGTGGGTGACCGTGCCGCCGCCGAGCGCGGCGAAGGCCGCTCCCCCGGCCGCCAGCAGCAGGACGTTGGACAGGCCGTCGGAGATCTGGAGGGCGGCGGAGTTGGTACCGGCCTCCTCGGGGGCGGAGAGCTTGAGCAGGAGCACGCTGGTGGAGGAGATCACCAGGCCCATGCCGAAGCAGCCGAAGGCCCAGGCGACGGCCACCGTCCAGGCGGGCACGGCGTCGACGAGGACGCTCGGCGCCGCGGCGATGGCGGCGGCGACCAGCACCATGCCGAGGGCCATCAGGCGCTCCCGGTACGGCTCCACCCGGGCCCGGGACTGCAACCAGGAACCACCGGCCCAGGTCAGCCCGCCCGCCGCCAGCGAGAACCCGGCCAGTGTCGGGCTGAGCCCCCGCTGGGTGACCAGCATCAGCGGGACGAAGGACTCCGCGGCGATGAAGGAGCCGGCGGCGACGCCGCGCAGCAGGACTACGGAGGGCAGGCCGCGGGCGGCCCGGTAGGTGCCGCGCGGGAGCAGCCCGAGCACGGCCGGGACGAGCAGCGCGGCGCCCACCGCACCCGGCACGACGGAGATCCACCGCAGGTCCTGGGCGGCGTACTGGAGGAGTCCGGCGCCGAGCGAGATCGCGAGGGCGAGCCGGATGCGGCGGCGGTCGAAGGAGGCGGGCCCGCCCGGGGTCACCGGGCCGGACGCCCGCTCCCGGATCCGCGGCAGCGCGAGTGCCAGCGGGACGACCACCAGGACCGGAATCCCGACGAACACCCAGCGCCACCCCAGGTGTTCGGTCACCGCGCCCGAGGCCAGCGGCCCGACGATGGACGGCACGATCCACCCGGCCGCGAACGCCGCCATGATCGCCGGGCGCAGCCGTTCCGGGTACGCCCGCCCCACGACCACGTACAGGGCGACGATCACCAGTCCGCCGCCGAACCCCTGCACGGCCCGCCCGAGGATGAACAGCCACATCGCCTGGGCCGTCCCCGACACCAGCAGCCCGGCCGCGAAGCTGCCGATCCCCCACGCCAGCGGCGCCAGGGGACCGCGCCGGTCGGACCACTGACCCGAGAGCACCATGCCGAACAGGCTGGTCGTGAAGTACCCCGAGAACGCGAACGCGTACAGCGACACCCCGTCCAGCTCCCGCGCCGCCACCGGCATCGCCGTCCCCACCGCCGTCGCCTCGAACGCGATCAGCACGATGACGGAGACGATGCCGATGCTCAGGGCCCGGTGGGCGGGGCTGAGCACGGTCTCGGGCTTGCCGGGCGGGACGGCGGCGACACCGGTGTCGCGCGATTCGGAGACGGTCATGACCGTCAGCGTAAGAGGCGAAAGCGAGGTTGACCCCTGTCCGGAGACGGGACTCGGCAACGACCTTGGTCCTACGCCCCCAGCCCGTTCATGAACGGCGTATGGCAGTCCCGTTGCGGCCCCCGCCCTTCCCTTGAGCCGGTCCTCCTCCCCCGCCTACGGTCGTCCACGAACGACGCACACGGCCGTGTGCCCGAGTGGTTGAGGGGCTCGCCTGCAAAGCGGGTTACGCGGGTTCGATTCCCGCCACGGCCTCTTTTTCCGCGGCCGTGAGCCGATCGAGCGGAGCGACAGCGTGCCGTCTGGCGTTCACGGGCCGGCGGAAGAAAAGTGACCCGCATGGAAAAAGTTGCGTTGGACGACGTCGAAAGAGTCGCAGCCGGCGGAAAAGCCGTCATCGCGGCGGACGACTGCACCATCGTGAGCACCGTCCGGGACGCGATCACCAGCGGCAGGTCAGCGACGTTCTACACGTCCCTGTCACAGGCGAAGGCCGTCAAGACCTGGTACTGGACGCCTGCCCGGGTCAGAGAGACCGGCATCAGGAAGGTGTCGAGCGAGGAGAAGGCCAGGATCGCCAAGGAGCTCGGCATCGAGGACATCGGCGTGTTCCGGTGCAACCGCATCGAGTGCGAATGCGGTCACGTGTACGGCGCGTTCGAGTTCCTGCAGCAAGGGATCAAAGAACACGGCAGGTCCGCGGTGCTGTCGGTTTTCGCCATGGAGAATGCCGCGGTCATGCGCATCAACCCGCCCGATCTCCTCGTCTGCCCGAACTGCGATGAACTCCTGCCGGAACGAATGACGTACGACAACGGCACCTATGGGTGCTGCTTCGGCACCGAGGAATAATCACCCGCCGAGATCGCAGCGGCCGTCAGGCGGGTTCGATTCCCGCCACGGCCTCCAGTCGCGCCGCCCGGTGCCGGGCCCACAGGGTGAGGGCGAAGGCGGGAAGGTCCGGGGCCAGGGCGCTGAGGGTGCCGGTGGTCGGATACCAGGTCAGGACGGTGCCCGTGGTGGCGTCCACGGTCACCGTGGCACCGTCCGCCAGGCGGCCCAGACGGACGAGGCGGTCCGCCCGCTCGGGCAGGGCGGAACGGCACTCATCGTCCTCGTAGTACTCCGCCAGCGTCGGCAGGGGCATGTCGTCGTCGGACTCCAGCCGGAAGGTGAACGCCTCCTCGGGCAGACCCGTCTGGCACAGGAAACGGCGGGTGGGCTCATGGGTGAGGCAGGCCGGGAAGTCGACCTCCTCGAAACGCGTCACCCGCCCCCGGCCGAACTCACGGTCCAGAAAGCGGTACGGCAGGTCCGGGGCCGGCACGGTGCTACGACGCCCCGTGGCCAGGGCCAGGCAGCCGATCAGCACCGACGTCTTCCACAGCAGCGACAGCTCGCCCCCCGCCGGCCCGCGCCGGACGGCCCCCCGGGCCCAGGACGGATCCTCCACCGACGTCGCGGCGCGCACCTGGGTCAGCAGGGACAGCGCGGACCGGCCGCTCCGGCCCTCCGCGCACACACCGCTCGCCGTCATCGTCGTATCGCTCATCGCCCCGCGCATGGTCTCCCCCGGATGTCGTGCGTGCCCCTGGACGGGACCGGCCACGCCGCCCCCACCGCTTCGCACACTACGCGGCACCACTGACAACGCCCCTGCGCGCGAAACCCGTTCCCCCACCAAGACGCACCGGCCGCCCCACACGTTGCCTCCGCCCCCCTCCCGAAAACCGTGAACACTTCGCCCCCAAGTGCTCACGTTTTCCGAGCCCACCCCCCACCCACACCACCCCTGCCGCCCATGCCGCCATGCCACCCATGCCACCCATGCCACCCATGCCACCCATGCCACCCACTCAGCGTTCGCCGCGTGGCCGCCCCGGCGTGCCTGCGAGACGCGACCGCGCCCCCGCACGCCGGGGCACAGGAAAGGGAGCCCGAGGGACAGTGCGGCCCGGCCACCCGCCTCTCCGGGCCGCTCGCTCGCTTCCGCCCCGTGCTGGAACGGCTCGGGTCAAGGGTGGGCCGCAGGCCCATCGCCGAAGGCGACGCGGAGCGACAGCGGAGCGCCCTTGACGCGGGCCGTGGAAGCACGACGCTGACAAGAAGCGAGTGGCCCACGGCCACGTCAGCTCTCGGTGACCACCGCGGCCTGCGGACGGATCGGAAGACGGTTCACGGACCGCCCCGTCGCCGCCCGCACCGCCGACGCCACGGCCGCCGGCGACGCCACCACCGGCACCGCGCTGACCGCCTTCGCGCCGAACGGCGCGACCACGTCCCGCTCCTCCACGAGCTTCACGATCCGGATGTCCGGGGTGTCCAGCGCCGTCGGCAGGGCGTAGCCGGTCAGGTCGGGGTGGCGGACCAGGCCGCGCGGCGTGCGGAGGTTCTCGGTGAGCGCGATGCCCACGCCCTGCGTGACGCCCGCCTCGATCCGGGTGGCCAGCTGCGCGGGGTTGAGGATCCGGCCGACGTCCTGGGCGACGGCGAGTTCCACGACCCGCACCGAACCCAGCTCTATGTCCACGTCCACCACCGCGCGGATCGCGCAGAAGGACATGCCGACGAAGGCGTCGCCCTGGCCGGACTCGTTCAGCGGCTCGGTGGGGTGCGGGCGGCACTGCGCGGTGGCCCACAGTTCCTTGCCGTCGAGCGCCTCGGCGACCGTGGTCGACAGGACACCGTCGTACGAGGTGATCTTGCCGTCGGTGATCTGCAGCAGCTCGGTGGACATGCCGAACTTGTGCGCCAGGGGCTGCAGGAGCTGCGTGCGGACCATCTTCGCGGCCCGCTCCACCGCACCGCCCGACACCCACGTGTGCCGCCCCCGGCAGCCCGCGCCGGCCGGCGGCTGGTCGGTGTCGACGGGCGCGACGTGCACCTCGTCGATCCCCAGCGTCTCCTGCACGATCTGCCGGGCCAGCGTCGCGAACCCCTGCCCGGTCTCGACCGCCGCGCACAGCACCGTCGCCACGCCGCCCTGCACCTTCACGGTGGCCGTGGACACCTCGTCCGCGCCCTCCGCGCCCAGCATGTGCACCATGCCGATGCCGTAGCCCACGCCCCGGCGCACCGCGCCCGGTTCGCCCGCGCCCTCGGGACCGCCGGGCAGCAGCCACTCGTCCTCGGGCGTGTCCTTGGGGAGCGCGGGGAGCGGGAAGTCCCGTACGGCTTCCAGGAGTTCGGCGACGGGTGCCGGGCAGGTGACCGTCTGGCCGGTGGGCAGGACGTCACCGGTGGCCAGGACGTTGCGCAGGCGCACCTCGGCCGGGTCCATGCCCAGCTTCTTGGCGATCTTGTCCATCTGCGCCTCGTACGCGGCGCACACCTGCATCGCGCCCTCGCCCCGCACATGCCCGGAGGGCGGGTTGTTGGTACGCACCGCCCACCCCTCGATGAACGCGTTCGGCACGACGTACGGGCCGCAGGCGAAGGCGACCGCGGCGGCCAGCGCCTCCGACGACGTGTCGGCGTACGCGCCCGCGTCGAGCAGGATCTGCGCCTCGACCTTGACCAGGCGGCCCTCGGCGTCGGCGTGGTGGCGGTAGCGCAGCAGCGTCGGGTGCCGGTGGACGTGGCCGAGGAAGGACTCCTCACGCGTGGCCGTCAGTTTCACCGGGCAGCCGGTCTTCAGCGCCAGCAGGCCCAGCGGCAGCTGGAAGCCCTGGTCCTCGCGGTCGGCGGTGGCGCCGGGCACGCCGGTGACGACGACCTTCACCTGTTCGGGCGGCAGCCCGAAGGCGGCGGCGGCCGTGTCGCGGTCGGTGTGCGGGTCGGTGGAGGCCAGGTACAGCTCCACGCCGCCGTCCGGACGCGGGACGGCGAGTCCGGCCTCGGCGCCGATGGGGGCCGGGTCCTGGCGGCCGATGCGGTAGAGGCCCTCGGCGACGATCTCGCCGACCGCCTCCGGGTCGCCGTGGCGCAGCGGGATGTGCCGGATCAGGTTGCCGTCGGGGTGCAGCGGCTCCGCCTCGAAGGCCTGCTCGGGGTCGGTGACCGGGTCGAGGACCTCGTACTCGACGATGACGGCGGCGGCGGCCATCCGCGCGGTGTCCGGATGGTCGGCGGCGACGGCGGCGATGGGCTCGCCGTGGTGCCGTACGACGTCGGAGGCGAAGACCGGCCGGTCGGCTCTGCCGCGTCCGTGCAGCGGGGTCCCGGGCACGTCCTCGTGCGTGATCACGGCCCGTACGCCGGGCATCTCGCGGGCGTGACTGGTGTCGACGGACACCACGCGCGCGTGCGGGTGCGGGGAGCGCAGTACGGCCGCCCAGAGCAGGCCCTCGGCCCACAGGTCGGCGGCGTAGGGGAAGGTGCCCTCCGTCTTGGCGCGGGCGTCGGCCGGGTGCAGGGAGGCGCCGAGGCCGTGCGCGACGGGCTCGGGGGCGAGGCCCGGCTCCGCGGTGACCGCGGCCTGGGCGGTGGCTGCCTCGTTGCTCACGCGTGGCCTCCTTCCTGGCCGTGGGGGTGGTCGTGCCCGTCCGGGGAGCGGGGGCCGGGTGAGCCCTGCGGGTCGAACGCCGACGGGTCGACGCCGCCGGCGCCGGGGCCCGCCTGGTGCGGGATGCGCGGCTCGTCCGCGTCCGCGGCGTCCGCCTCGGCCTCGGCGGTCGCCTCGCGTTCGGCGACGACCTCCTCGACGGCCCGCAGGAAACCCCGGTAGCCGGAGCAGCGGCACAGGTTGCCGCAGAGCGCCTGACGGGTCTCCAGCTCGGTCGGGGCCGGGTTGCCCTCCAGCAGGTCGTGCACGGTCATCGCCATGCCGGGCACGCAGAAACCGCACTGCACCGCCCCGCACCGGGCCAGCGCCCGCTGGACGTCGGAGGGCTGTCCGTCGGTGGCCAGGCCCTCGACGGTGCGGACCTCGCTGCCGGCCGCGGTCACCGCGGGCACCAGGCAGGAGGCGACCAGCCGGCCGTCGACCTGCACGTTGCAGGCGCCGCACTCGCCCTGCGAGCAGCCGTCCTTGGCGCCCGCGAGGCCGAGCCGCTCACGCAGCACGTAGAGCAGCGACTCGCCGATCCAGGCGTCGGTGACGGGCCGGTCGGTGCCGTTGACGCGCAGCACGTAGGAGGCGAGGGGGTGCTCCTCGTGGGACGCGCCGGGCCCGGCGGCGCCGCCGGACTCCCCGGGCACGGGGCCCTCCGGAGCGGGCTCGGGCTCCGGCTGGGACTCCGGTGCCGGGGGCTCGGACTCCGGTGCCGGGCCGGTCTGCGGGGAGCGGCCGGTGTCGGACTCCGGGCCGGTTTCCGGGCCGGACTCCGCCTCGGCCTGGGCATCGGCCTGTGCGTCGGCCTCGGCAGCAGCCGCAGGCTCGGCCTCGGCCTCGGCCTGGGGCTTCGCCTCCGTCTCCGCCTCGGCCTCCGGCATGGCTCCGGGCGTCGTCTCCGGGGGCGTGTCGTCGTGCGGCGGCTCCGGGGCCGACGCGTACGCGGGGTCCGGGGCGCCCTCGGCCGGGGTCCCGGGGGCGACGGGCGCCACGGGCTCCTCGGTGGCCTCGGGTGCGGCTTGGGCTCCGTCGGCCGGGTCGGGCGCCTCGGAGGGCTCAGCGGGGCCCTCAGCGGCCTCCTGGGTCCCCGGCGCGTCGTCCGCGACCGGGCCCGGCGACGCGTCCGGCTCCTGGGCCGGACGGCCGGTGTCCTCCGCGACGGGCTCGGGTTCCGGCGCGGGTCCCGGCTCCCGCTCGGGCTCCGGCCCGGCGTCCGCGACCGGCCCGGCGGCAGGCCGCACATACGGCCGTACGTCCGTGAACGGCCGCGCCTGCGGGAACGCCTGCTCGTCCGCGTACGCGCGCTCTTCCGGGAACGTCTGCTCGTCGGCGTAGGTACGCGCTTCCGGGAACGTCTGCTCGTCGGCGTACGTACGCCCTTCCGGGAACGCCTGCTCGTCCGCGTACCGGCGCTCCTCAGGGAACGCCTCCCCGCTCCCCGGAGCACCGCCCTGAACCGTTTCGGCGCCGTAGCCCGCGCCGTACTCCGTGCCGTAGCCCGCACCGTGACCGGTGCCGTGCCCCATTTCGTGCCCCGCACCGTGCCCTGTGTCATGGCCAGTGCCGTGGCCGGTGCCGTGGCCGGTGCCGTGCCCCGTGCCGTGCCCCGTGTCGTGGCCGGTGCCGTACTCCGCCCCCGGCTCGCCGGGCCGTTCGTCCCACGGACGGCCCGCCGCCTGGGTCGCCCACGGGGCGGGCGCGCCGCCCGGGAGGGTGGCCGGCGGGGTGCCGCCCCACTGCTCGACCAGGGACGACGTGGTGAACTCGCCGGACTCGTCCGGCAGGTCGCCCCCGGCGACCGGGATGGACCACTGCCCGGTCACGTCGTGGCCCGGCGCGGGCGCCGTCTCCTCCGCGGCGACGGCCTCGCCGAAGTGCCACTGGCTGGTGGCCCCCGGGTGGTAGGCGAACCGGTCGTCCTGCCCCGCGTAGGGGGCGCCGGCGCCGTACTGGCCGTGCCCGGCGCCGCCGCCCGCGTCGCCGCCGTACTGCCCGGCCGCCCCGTACGGGTCCTGCAGCGCCGCGCCGTACGGCTGCTCCGCGTCCGGACCCGCGTACGGCTGATGTCCCGTCTCCGGGGCCTGCCACTGCGTGCCGTCGACCGGTGCCGACGGCATCGTCCAGGAGCCGGTGGCCGCCGGGTCGGTACCCGTCGCGGGAGCGACCGTTATCGGCGGGGGCACGAAGCCGTGACCGGGTGCCGCCAGCGGACTGCCGGCACCCCCGTGGGCGTCCAGCAGCGCGTCGATGCCGCCCTCGGGGAGCTGGACGAAGGCGGTGGCGCCGTCGTCGTAGTCGCCCTGGGGCAGCGGATTCCAGCGTCCGCCGCCCTGGGGCGTGCCCTCTCCCTGCTGGTCGTCGGTCACGACAGCGCCCTCCCCAGTGCTCGTCGGGCCAGCGCGGCGACGGTGCGCCGCAGGTGCAGTACGGCGGGCGGCAGCTGCGGTACGGACCCGTCCTCGGCGGGGGCGGGGTCCGGGATGCAGGCCGCGGCGACGTACTCGCCGAAGGCGGCCAGCGCCTCCGGGACGATCGCGCGGTTGTTGTCCCAGTCGATGAGCTGCGCCACCCACTGCTCGGCCTCCAGCGGGCGCAGCGGCATGGGCGCTATGGCGCCGACCGCGCACCGCACCCCGCGCCGGGCCGGGTCGAGGACCAGGGCCACGGAGGCGACGGCGCGCCCCGGCCCGGTGCGCCCGGTGGCCTTGAGGAAGACCTGGGGGGCGTGCAGCAGCGGTACGCGTACGTAGCCGATGAGTTCGCCCGCGCCCAGCATCTCCACCCCGGCCAGCAGGTGGGAGACCGGGACCTCGCGGCGGGCGCCGCCCTGGCCGGCGACGATCAGGGTCGCCTCCAGCGCGGCCAGCACGGGCAGCGCGTCGCCGGTGGGGGCTGCCGAGGCGACGTTGCCGCCCAGGGTGCCCGCGTTGCGGATCTGCGGCGGCCCGGCGGCGCGCGCGGCGGCGGCGAGCGCCGGGATGAGGGCGGCGAAGTCGGGGCGTCCCATGCGCGCGTGGGTGAGTCCGGCGCCGAGCAGCGCGTGGCCGTCCTGGTACTGCCAGCCGCGGATCTCGCTGATCCGGCCGAGGCCCACCAGCGCGGCGGGCCTGAGCTGACCGGAGTTGACGGCGGCCATGAGGTCGGTGCCGCCGGCGACCGGCACGGCGGCGGGCCGCTCGGCGAGTGCCGCCACGGCCTCGTCCAGTGTTGTGGGCAGCGTGACGACCTGCGCCGCCTGCGGTGCGTGCGTGCTCAAACCGCTGCCCCTTCCCGCTGTCCCACTGGTCCCGCCCGTGCGCCGTACGGTACGTGCTGACAGGGCGGACGTGGCAACTCTGGCACATCATCGCAGCACCCGGACGCGGGGGTCCGCTAGGAGGCATTCACCCACCTCGTCGGGGAGATGGGCGGTTTTGGGAGAGCATGACCGGAGATCACGGTTCGCCGCTCGTTGTTCGCCGTCTGTTGCCCTGTGGTTGTCCGTTCGTCACTTGTCCGGCGGCGGGCCGTCGATCGGGCGGCCGAGGACGCCGGGCCGCCGCTGCCAGGGCCGGGGTCCGGCGGGCGGCCGGTAGGCGACGCCCAGGGCGTCGAGTCGGGCGTAATGGCCGGTCATCCGGCGCTCGAATCCGGCGAAGTCCCTCTCCGCCGGGGCGGGCAGGGCGCTCCAGGCGACCTCGGCGAAGGCGGCGAGCCGCGGGAAGGTCTGGTAGTCCACGCGGGCCGGGCTCTCCATCACCTCGGTCCAGACGTTGGCCTGGGTGCCCAGGACCCGCCCGGCCTCCGCCTCCGTCAACTCCGGCGGAACCGGCTCGAACCGGTACACGTCCTCCAGGGTGCGCACGAACCCGATCGGCACCGGCTCGTCGGCGCCGCCGTCCTGCCGGTGGTCCAGGTAGACGTGCTGCTCGGGGCACATGACGACGTCGTGTCCGGCGCGCGCGGCGGCGATGCCGCCCTGGTAGCCGCGCCAGGAGGAGACCGCCGCGCCCGGCGCGAGACCGCCCTCCAGGATCTCGTCCCAGCCGATGAGGCGCCGCCCGCGCGCGGCGAGCCAGCCGGCGAAGTGCGCGATGAACCAGGACTGCAACTCGTCCTCGTCGGCCAGCCCGAGATCCTCCATCCGCGCCTTCGCGGTCGCCGACCTGCGCCACTGCTCCTTGGGGCATTCGTCGCCGCCGACGTGAATGAACTCCGAGGGGAAGAGATCCAGGAGTTCCTCGAAGACGCCCTCGTAGAAACGCAGGGTGTTCTCGGTGGGGGCGAGGACGTTCGGGGAGATGCCCCAGGTGTCCCAGACGCCGAGCGCGGCGGTGTCGACGACGTCGGTGTTGCCGAGTTCCGGATACGCGGCGACGGCGGCCTGCGAGTGTCCGGGTACGTCGATTTCGGGGACGACGGTGATGTGCCGTTCGGCGGCGTAGGCGACGATCTCGCGGATGTCGTCCTGGGTGTAGAAACCGCCGTGCGGCTTGTCGTCCCACAGCGGTGAGGCGCGGTGGCCGAATTTGGTACGGGAGCGCCAGGAGCCGGTCTCCGTGAGCTTCGGGTACCGCGTGATCTCGACCCGCCAGCCCTGGTCGTCCGTCAGGTGGAAGTGGAAGACGTTGAGTTTGTGCGCGGCCATCAGGTCGAGACAGCGCAGGACGCCGTCCTTGGGCATGAAGTGCCGGGCGACGTCCAGCATCAGTCCGCGCCAGCGGAAGCGGGGGGCGTCCTCGACGGTGACAGGCGGCAACTCCCAGTCCCGGCCCGGCCGCACCGGGGCGCGGCGGAAGGCGTCCGGACCGAGCAGTTGCCGCAGGGTCTGCGCGCCCCGGAAGACGCCGGCCGCGCTGCCGCCCGCAAGACGTACCGGGTGCTCCCCGGTGTCGAGGCGGTACCCCTCGGGCGGCAGGTCCGGGTCGATGCCCAGCTCGATCCGGAGCGGGCCGTCGCCCTCCGCCAGCGGCAGCCCGGTCGCCGCGCCGAGCGTCGCCCGCAGCCAGTGCGCGACGCCCTCGGTGCCGGGCCCGGCCGCCAGCCGTGTCCCGGGGCCCAGGCGGACCCGCCCGGACCCGCCCGTACGGAGTTCACGCGGCGCGGGGATCAGATCGACGTCCATGGTCACCTCAGTCCTTTCAGTCCTTCACCGCTCCGCCGAGGCCGGAGACGAGTCGTCGTTGCACGAGTACGAAGAAGACCAGCACCGGAATCGTCATCACCGTGGACGCGGCCATCACACCGCCCCAGTCGGGGTCGTCCGGTTTGTAGAAGACCAGCAGCGCCATCGGGAGGGTGGACTGCGAGGTGTCGCTGATGATGAACGACTTGGCGAACAGGAAGTCGTTCCAGGCGGAGATGAAGGAAAACACGCTGGTGGCGACCAGCCCCGGGAAGACCAGCGGGAAAAGGACCTGCCAGAGGAATCTCGCCCGGCTCGCCCCGTCGAGGTACGCGGCCTCCTCCAGGGCCTCCGGCACGGCTTTCACGAAACCCCTGAGCATCCAGATCGCGAAGGGCAGCGAGAAGGCGATGTGGGGCAGGATCAGCGACCCCAGCGTGTTCAACTGGCCGAGGTCCCGCATGAGGAAGAACAAGGGGATGGTGAGCGCTTCCACGGGCACCATCTGGGCCACCAGGAACATGATCAGCAGGGTGGTCCGGAAACGGAACCGGAATCGCGTCACGGCGGTCGCGGCGAGAAACGCGATGAGCGCCGAGGCGACCACCACGACACCCGCCACGACAAGGCTGTTGAGGAAGTAACGGCCGAATTCCTGCTGCCCGAAGACGCGCCGGAAGGAGTCCAGCGACGGCGCCGACGTCCACGGCCGGGGCGTGCTCGACTCGATCTCCCCGGCCGGCCGGAACGCGCTCAGCACCATCCAGTACAGCGGGAACGCGACGACGGCCGCGATCAGCACCGCCGACGTCTCGGCGGCGAACCTCCACGGACGTCTCACAGTTCCTCCCCCTGGCGCCGCAGCAGCCGCAGGTAGCCGAGGGTCACGGCGAGCAGGATCAGCAGCGTCACGACGCCGATCGCCGAACCGAGGCTGTACTGCGACGACGCGAACGCCTTCTGGTAGGCGTAGACGTTGAGGACGAGGTTCTGCCCGGCGATGCCGCCGCCGTTCGTCATGACGTAGATCTGCGTGAAGACCTTGAAGTCCCAGATCACCGACTGGATGGTGACGACGGCCAGGATCGGCCGCAGCATCGGCGCCAGTACGGACCGCCAGATCCGCCACTGCGAGGCGCCGTCCAGGGCGGCGGCCTCCAGCACCTCGGCGGGTACGGCGCGGATCCCGGCGTAGACGGTGACCATCACGAACGGGAAGGAGCACCAGACCACTTCGAGGAGGACCAGCAGGAAGGCGCTGTACCGGCCGTACGTCCAGGAGTGGTCGCCGAGGCCGAGAAACCGGTTGACCGGCCCGAAGTCCGGGTCGAACAGCAGCAGCCACACCGTCGACCCGGTCACCGCCGGCGTCGCCCACGCCCCCAGCGCCGCGAGCATCAGCACCAGCCGCGGCACGGCCCGCACCCGGGTCAGCAGCACGGCGAGCGCACAGCCGACGGCCAGCGTCGACGCGACACAGGCGGCGGCGAACACGACCGTGGCCAGCAGCACCCGCCAGAACTCCGGGTCCCCGAACAGCTCCCGGTAGTTCCCCAGCCCCTGGAAGGACGTCGGCTCCCCACCACTGACCTGGGCCTGGGTGTACTCCAGGAAGGAGATCAGCCCGAGCTGGTAGACGGGGTAGACGAGCAGCCCGCCGAGGACGACGAGAGCGGGGGCGAGATAGATCCAGGGGGTGGAGAAGCGCGCCCCCAAGGGGCGCGGGGCTGTGTTCGATGTGCGGCTGCCGCCGCGTGGACGCGAGAAACCACGACGCACCCGCACCCGGGAACCCACCGTCACAGCGCGGACCCGATCTTCGCCGCCGCATCCCCCGCCGCCGCGGCAACCCCCTTCTTCCCGCTCACCACCTCCTGGAACATCGTCGGCAGCACCGCCGACGAGTCGATCCGCGCCCACCCGGCCGACACCGGCACGAACTCCGTCCCGGCCTCCAGCGTCTCGACGAACGGCTGCACGAACGGTTCCGCCTGTGCCGCCTCCGCCCGCACGTCCGTGAAGGTCGGCAGGAAGCCCATCGCGTCGAACAGCTCCCGCTGCGTCGCCTTCGAGGCGAGCCGCTTCATCAGGTCCACGGCGAGCGTGCGGTGCGAGGTGGACTTCAGTACGCCGATGTTGTTGCCGCCCGCGAAGGCCGGCGCGACCGACCCGGGCTTCACCCCCGGCAGCGGCACGACCGCGTACTTCCCCTGCACCGCCCCCGCCTCCACGGCCGCATGGCTGAAGTCGCCCCCGATCGCCATCCCCGCCTTGCCGGCCGCGAAGGCCGTCACCGTGTCGTTGCCGCCCATGCCGGCGCACTTCGCCGCGGGGCAGTTGTCGTCGCCGAAGAGATCGGTGTACGCCTCGATGCCCGCGCGGGACGCGGCGCTGTCCAGGTCGGCCAGCTCGCCCCCGTGGGCCCACAGGAAGGGCAGCGCGCCGTAGGTGTAGGCGCCGCCGACGGCGAGGCCGTACAGGCCGGGTTCGGCGGCGCGGATCTTCCGCGCGGTGGCGGCCAGTTCGGCCAGTGACCGGGGTGGTTCCAGGTCCAGTTCCTCGAACAGGTCGGTCCGGTAGTACAGGGCCCGTACGCCGACGAAGAACGGCGCTCCGTAGACCTTGCCGTCCACCGTGACCGACCGGCGGGCCGTCGGGTCGGTGTCCTTCGCCTCGCCCCAGGCGCCGAACTCGGCGGTGACGTCGGCGAGTCCGCCGTCGGCGACGTAGCCGGCGGTGTCGGTGTTGCCGTACTCGATGAGGTCGGGCGCGGAGGCGGGGTCGTTGAAGGCGGCCTTGACGCGCTGGGCGCGGGTCTCCACGGGGATGTACTCGACGGTGACGTCGACGTCGTCGTGGGCCTTCTCGAAGCCCGCCACGGCCGCGTCGACGACCTTCTCCTTCGGCTCGTTGCCGACCTCCTGGAAGAGCCAGACGCGCAGGGTGCCGGTCTTCTCGTCCGCGTCGGAGGACGAGCCGCCGGAGGTGCCCGGCGCGCAGGCGGTGGCGGCGATGACGGTGAGGAGCAGAACCAGTCGGACGGGGAGCTTCATACAGCGGTCCTCCGCAAGCAGGCGTTGCAACATACGCAATGGCGATTTCGCTCTGCACAACACCATGGAGGCTAAGTACTACATGAACATGTCCACAAGAGGTCTGAACCATTTCCGCCGGGCAGGACAGCGCAAAGGCCCCCGAAGCGCGCCGGCACGGGCGCCCAGGGGGCCTGCGGGAAGGACGGTGCGCTACTTCTTGTCGCCGCCTTTGCCCTTGCCGTCGTCCCCGCCGCCGCTCATGGACTCGTAGATCTCCTTGCACATGGGGCACACCGGGTACTTCTTCGGGTCGCGGCCCGGCACCCAGACCTTGCCGCACAGCGCCACGACGGGCGTGCCGTCGAGGGCGCTCGCCATGATCTTGTCCTTCTGGACGTAGTGGGCGAAGCGCTCGTGGTCGCCGTCGCCGTGGGACACCTGTGGCGTCGGCTCTACGAGGGTCCCCGTACCAGTCCCGCGCTCGGGCTCAAGAGTGCTCATAACCGCCAAGGGTACTGAAGATCACACACTTCAGTTGAGCGACGGGTCGTCCGGGTACGTCGCCACCATCGCCAGCTCGCTGCGCTGGCGGCGCAGCACCTCGCGCCAGAGTCTCTCGGGCAGCGGCGAGGAGACGTCGCCGGGCTCGGACTCGACCACGTACCAGGCGCCCTCGGCCAGTTCGTCCTCCAGCTGGCCCGGACCCCAGCCGGCGTACCCGGCGAAGATCCGCAGGCTGCCCACGGCGGGCGCCAGCAGCTCCGGCGGCGCCTCCAGGTCCACCAGGCCGATCGCGCCGTGCACCCGGCGCCAGCCCAGCGGGTCGCCGTCGCCGTCCCCGGGGACCACGGCCACGCCGAGGGCGGAGTCCAGGGAGACCGGGCCGCCCTGGAAGACGACGCCGGGGTCGTCGGCCAGCGCCGCCCAGCCGTCCAGGATGTCGCCCACCCCGACCGGGGTCGGCCGGTTGAGGACGACGCCGAGGGAACCCTCCTCGTCGTGGTCGAGGAGCAGCACCACCGCACGCTCGAAATTCGGGTCCGCCAGAGCGGGTGTGGCCACGAGCAGCCGCCCTGTGAGCGAGGACACCTCGGTCATGCCTGACATGATCCCGCATCTTCCCGCACGGTGGGGAGGCAATCGGGGGCACCGGAGTGAACGCGGCTCAGGCGATGCCCCGGCACGCCCCGCCGCGCGCCCGCCACCGTGACCCCACGTGGCCGCCGGGGAACGCCTCGTGTTGTGACGCGGCCGTGAAGTGGCTGTGCCCTCCCTGGGCTTACGGCGCGGGGGCGGGGGACGATTACCCTTTCCCTTCTGGTCCCCTGCCCCACCCCACGGAACGCGAGATTCATGACCGTCAACGGCGCTGATGACGTACTGCTTGTCCACGGCGGAACCCCGCTGGAGGGCGAGATCCGTGTCCGCGGTGCGAAGAACCTCGTACCGAAGGCCATGGTGGCCGCGCTCCTCGGCAGCGCGCCGAGCCGGCTGCGCAATGTTCCGGACATCCGCGACGTGCGGGTCGTACGCGGACTGCTGCAACTGCACGGTGTGACGGTCCGTCCGGGCGACGAACCCGGTGAGCTGGTGCTCGACCCGACCCACGTGGAGAGCGCCAACGTCGCCGACATCGACGCCCACGCCGGCTCCAGCCGCATCCCGATCCTGTTCTGCGGACCGCTGCTGCACCGGCTCGGCCACGCCTTCATCCCGGGCCTGGGCGGCTGCGACATCGGCGGGCGGCCCATCGACTTCCACTTCGACGTGCTGCGGCAGTTCGGCGCGACCATCGAGAAGCGGGCGGACGGGCAGTACCTGGAGGCTCCGCAGCGGCTGCGCGGCACCAAGATCCGGCTGCCGTACCCGTCGGTCGGCGCCACCGAGCAGGTGCTGCTGACGGCGGTGCTCGCCGAGGGCGTCACGGAGCTGTCCAACGCGGCCGTCGAGCCCGAGATCGAGGACCTGATCTGCGTCCTGCAGAAGATGGGCGCGATCATCGCGATGGACACCGACCGGACCATCCGCGTCACCGGCGTGGACGAGCTGGGCGGCTACACCCACCATGCCCTCTCCGACCGCCTGGAGGCCGCCTCCTGGGCGTCGGCGGCGCTGGCCACCGAGGGGAACGTCTACGTCCGCGGCGCCCAGCAGCGCTCGATGATGACGTTCCTGAACACCTACCGCAAGGTGGGCGGCGCCTTCGAGATCGACGACGAGGGCATCCGCTTCTGGCACCCGGGCGGCCGGCTGAAGTCCATCGCCCTGGAGACGGACGTGCACCCCGGCTTCCAGACCGACTGGCAGCAGCCGCTGGTGGTGGCGCTCACGCAGGCCACGGGCCTGTCCATCATCCACGAGACGGTCTACGAGTCCCGGCTCGGCTTCACCTCGGCGCTGAACCAGATGGGCGCCCACATCCAGCTCTACCGGGAGTGCCTGGGCGGCTCCGACTGCCGCTTCGGCCAGCGCAACTTCCTGCACTCGGCCGTCGTGTCGGGCCCGACCCGCCTGGAGGGCGCCGACCTGGTCATCCCCGACCTGCGCGGCGGCTTCTCGTACCTGATCGCGGCCCTGGCCGCGCAGGGCACCTCCCGGGTGCACGGCATCGACCTGATCAACCGGGGCTACGAGAACTTCATGGAGAAGCTCGTGGAACTGGGCGCGAAGGTGGAACTGCCGGGCAAGGCACTGGGCTAGGCAGTTTCGTTTGGA
>NZ_JAGGOO010000188.1 GCF_018614415.1 Streptomyces sp. ISL-12 | reverse complement strand
TCCAAACGACAGGCCCTAGAAGCGACGGGACCGCGACACGCCCCCACCACAATGGACCCCATGACTACCCCCACCGTCGGCTTCGACCTCGACATGACCCTGATCGACTCCCGCCCCGGCATCCACGCCTGCTACCTGGAACTCTCGGCGCGAACCGGCACCCACGTCGACGCCGACCTCGCGGTCACCCGCCTCGGCCCGCCCCTGGAGCAGGAGCTGGCCCACTGGTTCCCGGCGGAGCGGCTCGCCGCCACCGCCGACCTCTACCGCTCGCTGTACCCGGAGTACGCCATCGCCGCCACCCCCGCCCTGGCCGGCGCGGCGGAGGCGATCGCGGCCGTACGGCGGGCCGGCGGGCGGGCGATCGTCGTCACCGCCAAGTACGAGCCCAACGCCAAGCTGCACCTGGACCACCTCGGCATAGAACCGGACGCGGTCATCGGCGACCTGTGGGCGGAGCAGAAGGCCGTCGCGCTGCGCGAGCACGGCGCCGACGTCTACGTGGGCGACCACCTCGGGGACATCCGGGGCGCCCGCGCCGCCGACGCGTACTCCGTCGCCGTCGCCACCGGCCCGTACGGCGTCGACGAACTCCGCGCGGCCGGCGCCGACACCGTACTGGCCGACCTCACGGAGTTCCCGGCCTGGCTGGACTCCTACCGGGAGGGTTCCGCCGCGGCCCGCGCCTGACGCCGCCCCGCCGCGATCGACCGGAGCACCCCCGCCCCGGCGATCAGGAAGCCGAGCCCCATGAACATGCTCAGTCCGAACATGTACGTGGGGAACGGCGTCGTGCCCAGGAACAGCGGGGCCACCGTGACCATCGTGGCCACGGTGCCGATGAAGAAGACGATCGCACCGGCACGGATCAGCCGGTCGCCCGGCGCGGCGGAATTCGTTTGGGTTTGTTCACGCACCCGACCAGGGTAGTTCCCGACCCGAGGGAACGACCGGGGGACGTCTTGTCACCGGCCCGAAGACCATTAGCCTGGGTACCGGCGGGTCCCATGACCCGCCCGAGTGCTATCAAGAGCAGTTTTCCGACGAGTACGAGGACGAGGACAGACGTGCCTACCGGCAAAGTCAAGTGGTTCAACACCGAGAAGGGCTTCGGCTTTCTCTCCCGTGACGACGGCGGTGACGTCTTCGTCCATTCCTCGGTCCTCCCCGCCGGAGTCGAGACCCTGAAGCCGGGCCAGCGCGTGGAGTTCGGCGTGGTCGCCGGCCAGCGCGGTGACCAGGCGCTGTCCCTGACGCTGCTCGACCCGGCCCCGTCCGTCGCGGCGGCCCAGCGCAAGAAGCCGGACGAACTGGCCTCGATCGTCCAGGACCTGACGACGCTCCTGGAGAACATCACGCCGATGCTGGAGCGCGGCCGTTACCCCGAGAAGACGGCCGGCAAGAAGATCGCCGGCCTGCTGCGGGCGGTCGCGGACCAGCTCGACGTCTGAATCACCTACGGGAAGCGCAGCGCGTCGGGGCCGAGGGCCGGTACCAGTCCCTCGGCCGCCGCCCGGGTCAGCAGCCCGCGGATCGCCGCGTAGCCGTCCTCGCCGAGGTCGGCGGTGAACTCGTTGACGTAGAGCCCGATGTGCTGGTCGGCGACGGCCGGGTCCATCTCCTGGGCGTGCTCCATGACGTACGGGCGGGAGACCTCGGGGTCGTCCCAGGCCGCGCGGACGGACGCACGGACCGCGTCGGCCAGCCCGGTCAGGGCCTCGGCGCCCAGGGACCGCTTGGCGATGATCGCGCCGAGCGGGATCGGCAGCCCGGTCGTCGCCTCCCAGTGCTCGCCCATGTCGGCCAGCTTGTGCAGCCCGTAGTTCTGGTACGTGAAGCGCGCCTCGTGGATGACGAGGCCCGCGTCGACCTTCCCGTCCCGCACGGCCGGCATGATCTCGTGGAACGGCATGACGACGATCTCGCCGACCCCGCCGGGCACGGTGTCCGCGGCCCAGAGGCGGAAGAGGAGATACGCCGTCGACTTCTCGCTGGGCACCGCGACCGTCCTGCCGCGCAGGTCGGCACCGGCCTCGCGGGTCAGCACCAGCGGGCCGCAGCCCCGGCCCAGCGCGCCGCCGCAGGGCAGCAGGGCGTACTCGTCGAGGACGTACGGCAGCACGGCGTACGACACCTTCAGCACGTCGTACTCGCCGCGCTCGGCCATGCCGTTGGTGAGGTCGATGTCCGCGAACGTGACGTCGAGGGCGGGGGCGCCGGGGACGCGGCCGTGGGCCAGGGCGTCGAAGACGAAGGTGTCGTTGGGGCAGGGGGAGTACGCGATCCGCAGCGTGTCACTGCTCATGGCAGGCATGGGAGTCATGGGGGTCATGGGGGTTCCAACTCTCCAGGGCGGGGGTGAGCTTCCCGAAGGCGTCCGTCAGGGCCGCCAGCGCGTCGCCGATGCGCCAGGCGGCGCGGTCGCGGGGGCCGACGGGGTTGGAGACCGCGCGCAGTTCCAGCACGGGCGTGCCGTGCGCGGCGGCGGCCTCCGCGACGCCGAAGCCCTCCATGGCCTCGGCGAGGGCCCGGGGGTGGCGGGCGCGGAGCAGGCCGGCGCGGGCGGCGGTGCCGGTGACCGTGGAGCCGGTCAGGACGGTGCCGGGGCGGGCGCCGGTCGCGGCGGCGACCGTACGGACCAGATCGGGCGGCGGGCGGTGGGTGACCGTGCCGAAGCCGAGGTCGGTGACCGGCAGGAAGCCGTCGGCGGTCTCGGCGCCCAGGTCGGCGGCGGTGATCTCGTCGGCGACGACGAGGGAGCCGACCGGCGCGTGCGGGGCGAAGCCGCCGGCGATGCCGGCCGAGACGACCAGGGCGTAGGGGCGGCCCGCCAGGGCGGCGGCGGTCAGCGCGGTGGCGGTCGAGGCGGCGGCGAGGGCGGGGCCGACGCCGGCTGCGAGCAGGTCCCAGCCCTCGTCCGCGTGGTGCAGGGCCGCGCCGGGCAGGGGCGTCTCCCGGACCGGGCCGGGAAACGCCCCTGCCACCGCGTCCCGTTCGGCGGGGACCGCGGTGGCCACCAGGATGCGTACGGCGGACGTGGTCAGTCGTCCTTCTTCAGCTCGAAGGCCCACACGCCGGTGAACGTCTGGCCGCCCTCCTTGCCGTTGCCGGCCACGACGGCGACCTTGGTGGAGTCGCCCTGCGCGCCGTACTGGGCGTTGAAGAACACGCTGCCCGGGACCGTGCGGTAGGTCTTCTTGCTGTCCTCGGTCAGCGGCTGACCGTTCATCAGGATCGTCCAGCGCTTGTCGGCGATGTCCGGGTCCACCCCGAAGCGCACCGTCTCGTCCGGGTCCACCGTGATCGTCTCGATGTCCTCGGACTGGAGGCACTTGGTCAGGTCGGCGGTCTTCAGGGCTTCGTCGCCCTCGCCGCCACAGGTGGCCTCGGAACTGATCGAGTCGCTGCCGACGGTGATGGTCGACAGCGGCGTCGGCTTGTCGCAGGCCGACAGGACGAGCAGTCCGGCGGATACGGCGCCGGCGGCGGCGACGGCACGGCGGCGTCGCACAGCGCGGTGTCCGAGAGCGGCTGCGCCGCGGGGCAACGTGGTCATGGGCGAAGGTTATCGGGCCCTTATCACCAGCCGCCCACCTGGGTACGGCGTGCCGTCCCCGCCGGTACGACATGCCGTCCCCGCCGGGTACGACATGCAGTCCCCGCCGGGTACGACCTGCAGTCCCCGCCGGGTACGACATGCAGTCCCCGCCGGGTACGACCTGCAGTCCCCGCCGGGTACGACCTGCCGCGCTCACGCCACCCTCGACCGCCGGCCCCCGTACCGGGCCGAGCCGACCAGGCCCCGTACGGTGCCCAGCCAGCCGGCGGCGACGATCGCGGCGCCCACCGCCAGGCCGAGGGTGCCGTTGAGCGGCAGGGCGATGCCGACCGCGCCGCCCGCCACCCAGGCCATCTGGAGCAGCGTCTCGGCGCGGGCGAACGCGGAGGTGCGCACCAGCTCCGGCACGTCCCGCTGGATCAGCGCGTCCAGGGACAGCTTGGCCAGCGCCTGCGCGGACCCGGCGACCGCCGCCAGACACGCCACCAGCACCGCGCCGAAGAACACGGCGGCCACCGCCGCCGCGGCCAGCACACCCGCCAGGACCGTCACGATGATGATCTCCGGCGCGCGGGAGCGCAGCCAGGCCCCCACCGCCGTGCCCAGCGCGTTGCCGGTGCCCGCCGCGACGCCGACGATGCCCAGCGACACCGCCGCGCTCTGGCCGGTCATCGGGTGCTCGCGCAGCAGGAACGCCAGGAAGAAGATCAGGAAGCCGCTCAGACAGCGGACGGCGGCGTTGGCGGCCAGCGCGTGGGTGACGGCGGCGCCGACCGTGCGCAGCCCGGGGCGCTTGACCGGCCGCCGGTGCGGGCCGTGCAGGTGGGCGCTGTCGGCGGCGAGCAGCGCGGTGGCCTCGCCCTTGGCCGAGTCGACCTCGCGGGGCAGCGTGAAGGAGAGGACGGTGCCCGCGGCGAAGATGACGAAGGCGCCGTACAGCGGCCAGCGCGGTCCGATCTGCTGGAGCCCGGCGCCGATGGGGGCGGCGACGCCGGTGGCGAGCAGGCCGCCGAGGGTGACCCGGGAGTTCGCCTTCACCAGTGAGAAGGCGGGCGGCAGCAGCCGGGGCACGACGGCGCTCCTGACCACGCCGTACGCCTTGGAGGCGACCAGCACGCCGAGCGCCGCCGGGTACAGCTCGATGCCGCCGCTGATCACCGCGCCCGACAGCACCAGGGCGAGCAGCGCGCGGGCCGCCATCGCGGTGGCCATCGCCGCCCGGCGGCCGTGCGGGACGCGGTCCAGGAGCGGGCCGATCACCGGGGCGAGGAGGGTGAAGGGGGCCATGGTGATGGCGAGGTAGAGCGCGACCCGGCCCCGAGCCTCGTCGGTCGGTACCGAGAAGAAGACCGTGGAGGCGAGGGCGACGGTGATCATGACGTCGCCGGCGCCGTTCACGCCGTGCAGCTCGATCAGCTTGCCCAGCCCGGACTCGCCGGCGCCGTGCGCGTGCGTCACCCGCCGGATGCCCCGGGCCGGGCCCGTCACCGGCAGGTGCAGCGCGCGCCCGACCGCGCGGAAACGCCCGGGACCGCGTCCCCGGCCCCCGTCCTTCAGGTCCGTCCGTTCCGTGCGTGCGGCTGCCACCCCGTCATAGTGCCCCGCGAGACGGGGGAGTAGAGCTGTCATCGGGCGGATGGAGCTGATCGGGTCGGGTGGGGCGGGGCCGGGCGGCGGGTGCGTGGCGGGTGTGCGGTGGGCGGGCGGCGGGCGGGAAACTCCCGCCGGTGTCCCCCGTCGGTGTAGGCCCAGCGAAGCTGAGCAGGTAGCGTGCGTAGCGCGTCGTGGCGAACGTTCTCGGCCGCGCGCCTCACAGTCATCCCGCAGAATGGATGACGTAGGTGCGCCCGAGCGCGTCGGGCGCGGACGTCGACGCGGTCCCCGGGTCCGCTCCGTCCGTCCCCCGCCGGCAGTGGCGCACCCGTGAGACGGCGTATGGAGAGAAGCGATACCTGTGAGCGCAGCGACAACGCGAAGCCGCACCCCTGACCGCCTGTGCGCCGAGGCCGTCGACCTCGCCAGGACGGCGGCCGAGGAGGCCGCGGCGCCCGGTGTGGTCGGCGAACACGCCGGGCTGGTCGCGGAGGGTGACCGCGTTGTCACGCACTACTTCGCGTGCATGGAGCTCGGGTACCGCGGCTGGCGCTGGGCGGTGACGGTGGCGCGGGCCTCCCGCGCCAAGATCGTGACGGTGGACGAGGCGGCGCTGCTGCCCGGCCCGGACGCCGTCCTCGCCCCCGAGTGGGTGCCGTGGAGCGAGCGGCTGCGCCCCGGTGACCTGGGCCCCGGCGACCTGCTGCCCACCGACGCGGAGGACCTGCGCCTGGAGCCGGGCTGGTCCGGCGAGGACGAGCCGCCGCCGAACTCCGTCGTCTCCGAGCAGATGGCCGAGCTGGCGGAGGCGGAGGACGCCGAGGTCACCGGCGGCTCCCCGGCCGAGCAGGCGGTCACCCCGCCGCGCGGCACGATCGCGGCGGTCGCCGACGAGCTGGGGCTGCGGCGGGCGCGGGTGCTGTCGCGGTACGGGCTGCACACGGCCGCCGACCGCTGGGAAGAGGCGTTCGGCCCGAAGACGCCGATGGCGCAGGCGGCGCCCGCGGCCTGCGTGTCCTGCGGGTTCCTGCTGCGGATCGGCGGCTCGCTCGGCCAGGCGTTCGGAGTCTGCGCGAACGAGTTCTCGCCGGCGGACGGGCGGGTGGTGTCGCTGGCCTACGGGTGCGGCGGGCACTCCGAGGCCGCGGTCATGCCGAAGCCGCCGCAGCCGGCCGCGCCGGTGATCGACGAGACGCGGGTGGACCCGTTCCCGCTGCGGCCGACGGCTGACGCCGGGTCGGTGCCGGTCGCCGACGACGTAGCGTCGGCGGATCTGGGGCATTCTTGACTTGCTCCTCGGGCTGAAGCCCGGGGATTCTGGCCTTCTCGTCCGTTGCTGTGCCGCTACGCGGCACAGGGTGGGGGCGGGAATCCGTGGCTTCCTGTTTCTTCGCGTTGTGCCAGAGCGGGTTCTGGTCTTATCGGCGCTCCGCAGGCTGTCACCGCCAGTCCGGCGGCCGTTTTGACGTTCTTCGCGGCGTTGTGGTCGCGGTCGTGGACGGTGCCGCAGGCGGCGCAGGTCCATTTTCGTACGTGCAGGGGCTTGGGGCCGTCCTTGGCGCCGCAGGCGGAGCAGATCTGGCTGGTGGGCTCGAACCTGTCGATCTTCACCAGCTGCCGTCCGTACCGGGCGGCCTTGTACTCCAGCATGGTCACGAACTGTGACCAGCCCGCATCGTGCACGCTTTTGGCCAGTCTGGTGCGCGCCAGCCCCGACACCGCCAGGTCCTCCACCGCGACCGCTTGGTTCTCGCGGATCAGCTGTGTGGAGAGCTGGTGGTGGAACTCGCGGCGCGCGTCGGTGACCTTCGCGTGGGCGCGGGCGACCTTCGTGCGGGCCTTGTCGCGGTTTTTGGACCCTTTCTGTTTGCGGGACAGCTCCCGCTGGGTCTTCTTCAGTTTCTTCTCCGCGCGGCGCAGGAACCGGGGGGAGTCGATCACGCGGCCGTCGGAGAGGACGGCGAAGTGGGTCAGGCCGAGGTCGATGCCGACGGCCTGGCCGGTGTCCGGCATCCGGGCGGCGTCGGCGGCGGGATCGGTGTCGATGACGAAGGAGGCGAAGAACCGGCCGGACGCGTCCTTGATCACGGTGACGGAGGTGGGGGCGGCGGGCAGGGTGCGGGACCATTTCACCTTCACCGCCCCGATCCTGGGGAGGTTCAGCCGTCCGCTGCCGGTGATCGACCAGCGGGCGTTGGCGGTGAACCGGATGGACTGCCGGCTGTCCTTACGGGACTTGAAGCGAGGCACGCCCGTCTTCGGGCCCTTGCGGGTGCCCTTGAGAGAGGCGAAGAAGTTCTTGTAGGCGGTCTCGGCGTCACGCAGGGACTGCTGGAGGACGACGGCGGAGACCTCGCCCAGCCAGGACCGCGCTGGTGTCTGCTTGGCCTGGGTGATCAGTTTCTTCGACAGTTCGCCCGCCGACGGGTATGTCCCGCCCTGCGCGCGGGCGTCCTCGCGGGCGCGCACCGCGTCGTTGAAGACGACGCGGGCGCACCCGAACGCCCTGGCCAGCGCGGTGCGCTGGCCGGTGTCCGGGTACATCCTGAAGGCGTACCGGAGCCGCATGGCCGCCACTGTAGATACTTGGATTATGGGTGAAATGCAGAAGATCAGAACTGGTCGGCACTGCGTTTTCGTGATTCATGTGCACTTGGTCTTTGTGACCAAGTTCCGGCACAAGGTGTTCACCAGTGCTCATCTGGCCCGCATGGAGGAGATCATGCGGTCGGTGTGCACGGACTTCGAGTGCGAGCTGGTGGAGTTCAACGGCGAGAGTGATCACCTGCACCTGCTGGTGCACTTCCCACCCAAGGTTGCCGTCACCAAGCTCGTCAACTCCCTCAAGGGCGTCTCCTCCCGGCGCCTGCGTCAAGAGTTCCCCGACCTGGTGCGGCACTACTGGCGGGCCAACAAACTGTGGTCGGGTTCCTACTTCGCCGGCACCGTCGGCGGCGCACCCCTGTCCGTCGTGAAGCAGTACATCGAACAGCAGAACCGGCCGGTGTGAGCCCTGCCCAGCTCCGCCGGGCCTGATGCGGCGACGCTCCGCGTCGCCGTCACCGGAATCGCTTCACCCCCGGCCTGAAGGCCGGAGCACTGCGAATGAATCCCGGTAGCGGCCAGCCGGGTGCGGGGCGGTGTCTGGGGCCGCAGTCGGGCGGCAAGCGGCGGTGCGGGAGGAGCCCAGCCCCTCCTGTGGCAGAAGGTCGGCGGTTTGGGCCCGGCACGCGACGGCGGATCGCATTCACTCGCCCAGGGTGAGCTCCCACCGATACCGGGAAGGGCGGTCGCTGCGATTTTCGCTGATTTCTGGCTCACGCCTCCTGGCGTGCATGTGCGCGTTTACGGTGGTAAGTGACGCAGCGCGAGTGTGCAGTCGCACAGAGGCATCGCCTGTGGTGTGGGGTGCCGTGGTGGGGCGTACGGACAGGCGCTGGGCACAACTCCGTAAGCATGACGAAGGGGCGCGAGATGGCAGCCGAGGCGGAGGCGGGTGAGCTCACGGGTGGAGCGGACGAGTCGGGGTGGGAGGTGGACCCGGACGATGAGTGGGGCATGGCGGTCATCACAACCGTGGGGCGGCAGTTGAAGCTGCGCAGGGAAGCGGCTGGGATGCGCGCTGCCGAGTTCGCGGAAGCTCTCGGCTACGGCGAGGACCTGGTTTACAAGGTTGAGGGCGGAAAGCGGATCCCTCGGCGGGGGTACCTGATCGCGGCAGACGAGGTGCTGAGTGCAGACGGACATGTCGCGGCCATGTGGGAGGACGTGAAGAAGGTCCGGTACCCCAAGACGATGCGGGATCTGGCGCGGAAGGAGGCGCAGGCGGTCGAGCTGACCGCGTACGGCACTCATAACCTCCACGGTTTGTTGCAAACACCTGACTATATGCGCGCTTTGTTCGAGATGCGACGGCCGGCGCACTCACCCGATCAGGTGGAGCGGCTGGTCGGTGCGCGTATGGCCCGAAAGTCGATTTTCGAGCGGGACCCTGCCCCCGAACTGTGCTTTGTCCAGCAAGAGTCGACCCTCAGGCGCCCCCTTGGAGGCAAACTGGTGCTGGGCCGTCAGTTGGAGCACCTCTTGGAGCTCGGACGGATGCGGAACGTGGAGATCCAGGTGATGCCGACTGCGCGCACGGTCCATGCCGGCATGGGAGGGGAGATCCAGGTACTCAAGTTCGCTGACGGCACGGCAGTCGGCCGAGCCGAGGGTGAGTTCGGGAGCCGCCCTGTCTCTGAGTTGAAGCATCTTCGGATCATGGAACTGCGGTGTGGCATCATCCGGGCTCAGGCTCTCTCGCCGGAGGAGTCGTTGGCTTTCATCGAGAAACTGCTAGGGGAGACATGATCCACAAGACCGCTGCCGAGGACGACTCGCCGCTGCGGTGGTTCAAGAGCAGCTACAGCGACAGCAGCAACAGCAACGAGTGCGTCGAGGTCGCGACCGCGCTCGGCGCGGTGCACGTCCGCGACTCCAAGAGTGCCGAAGGGCCCCGACTGGGGTTTGCCCCAGCCGCGTGGACGTGTTTCGTGCCCTACGCGTCTCAACGGTGACCACGGTTGCATGGTCCGCCTGCTACTCCAGAAGCAGGCGGACCAGCTGGTCCAGCTCCTCGGCATCCGGTGATGTTGCGATGACTGAACGAACCACCTGGCGCAGCTTCACATAGTTCTTGGACTCATCCAGGTCCAGGGCCGCGATTCGATCACTTTCTGCGGCACCAAGTTCTGCGATACGCTGGTGTCCGCTGTTTGAGGAATCAAATCGCGGAATAGGCAACTCCCACACAACCTTGTCGATGTGCCGTTCATCCTTCCCGTAGGACATCAGAGGGCGCACCACTTCAGTAAGGGCGGGTGTGTTAAGGATGGCGCACAAGTGCATGCCTTCCTCGCGGCTTGCGACCGTGCCCCAATAAGAGGTCATCTCATGTGGT
>NZ_JAGGOO010000187.1 GCF_018614415.1 Streptomyces sp. ISL-12 | reverse complement strand
GCGGGCGGTGCACCGCCCGCTCGCCTCCTTGCAGGCCAGCGCCGGGAACAGGGCCGTCGCCACGGCGATCCAGCGCGCGGCGGCCACGCAGGAGAAGGCCGCGGGCGCGAGCCGGACGCAGGCCGGGACGGAGAGACCGGAGCCGGCCACGAACGCCGTGCGCCCCGTGGTCGCGGCGCCTGGGACCGAGCGTGCGCCGACGGAGCGGCAGCAGGACGGCGCCGAGGCCCGGGACAACCACTCCGGGGACAAGGGCTCCGGGAGCAAGGACTCCGGGAACCAGGGCGGAGACAAGGACTCCGGGGACGGGGGCTCCGGGAGCAAGGGCCCCGAGGACAGGGCGAAGAAGCTCAAGGACGGCGTCGGGGACGCGGCGCGGGAGCGGGCGGACGCCGAGGCCGAGGTGTGGGACCTGACCGTGGCGGCGGCCGCGGCGCATGGCCGGGCGGCCGAGGCCGACGGCAGGGCCACCATGTCGAGGAACGCGGCAGAGGACGCGCGGTCGAAGCGGGAGCAGGCCGAAGGCGAGGAACGTGAGTGGACGCTGAAGGCCGATGACGCCCAGCAGCGGCGTGAGGAGGCCGAACGCGACGTGCTGACACGGATCGACGCCGAGGCCGCCGCGGAGGGACGGACGGAGGAGGCGCGGCAGCGGGCCGACGAGGCCAAGGCCGAAGTGCAAAGGCGCCGGGCGGAGGCCGAGGAGGCCAAGGCCGAGGTGCGAAGGCGCCGGGCGGAGGCCGAGGAGGCGGAGCGGGCGGCGACCGAGGCCGCGGCCGCGGCGGAGAGGTACCGCAAGGAGGCCGAGCAGGCGGAGGAGGCCGCCGCCGAGGCCAAGAAGAAGGCGAAGGCCTGTCAGGAGCGGGTCGACGACCTGGTGGAGAAGACCGCGCGGGCCGAGGCCGAGGTGAGGGAACGGGCACGGGCCGAGGCCGAGGCGCAGAAGCGGGCGAAGCAGGCCGCGGAACACGCGCTGGCCGAGGCGCGGGCCGCTGACATGGCGGCGCGAAAAGCCGTGGAGCGGGCGGCCGGGGCCGAGGCGACGGCGAGGCAGCGGACGGAGCAGGCCCGGACCGCGGACGAGGAGTGGGAGAAGGCCGACAGCACGGCGAAGAAGTGCGCCGAGGCCCTGTCGGACGCCGACCACCGCTCCGAACGCGCCGATGCCACGATGCGGGAGCGGACCGGGGAACTGGCGGTCGCGACGCGGCGGCGTCAGGAGGCGCAAGGCGAGCTGGAGGCGTGGAGATCGGCCGAGGCCGAGGCGCGAGGCAAGGTGGAGCAGGCCGGGGAGGCGAGGCGGGAGCACGAGAGGACCCAGGCCGACGCGGAGGAGAGGGCGCGCACGGCCGGAGCGCAGGCGGAGGGCCATTGGCGGGCGGTCAGGGACGCGCGGCACCGGGCGGCCGCCGCGGCGCGGCGGCAGTTGGCGGCGGGCGGCGTCGAGACCTCGGCACGGACGGCCATGGCCACGGCGAAGAAGGAGGCGGCCGAAGCGGCCGAGCAGGCCGCGCGGTCGCAGGAGGCCGCGCAGTCCGGCACCGGCAAGAAGGGCATGAGGGAACGGGTCAAGCAACTCCCCGCCAAGGTCAAGGCAGTGCTCGACGTGCCCGACACGCTGAACCTCCGCCTCACCTCGCCGGTCGGAGGAGGCGTCCGGACCGAAGCCACGCGGGACAACGACATCACGAAGCTGGTCGGGACCGCGCAGCAGGGGCAGTTCGAGACGGGCATGAACGCCATGGCGACCGGCTTCAACCTCACGACGGACCTCCAGGGTCTCGCGGCCGGGCTCAAGAAACACAAGGGAACAGGACCGGATTCCCACCAGGCGAGGAAGGACGTGCGGGGGAAGTCCGCAGGCGCGGCCACGAACGTCACCATGGGGGTCGGCGACGTGTCGAAGATCGTCGACAACGCGGCGCGGAACGCGGGCACCACGGGCGGGCTGACGGCTCTCGGGCACGTCTCCGGCGACGCCACCGTGGTGTTCTCCACGGTCATCGCCGCCCGGGACGGCAAGGCCATCGCGAACGCCGTCGAGAAGCGCCGGAAACTCGAGGCACGCCTGGCGGACGTGAAGCCCACGCACGCGGGCAACCTCCAGGCGCTGCTCCACGACCTGGGCTCGGCGAGTGCGGAACTCGCGCGGCACAGTGCGGACCTGGGCACCGGGCAGGAGGACCAGAGCGAGAAGACGATCGCGGACATCGGTGTCCTCAAGCAGAGGATCGACGACTACCGGAGCACGCTGCTGGCCCACCTCGCCTTCCTCAAGGACTACGCGGTGCGCAAGCAGAACCGCAAGATCTTCAAGCGCGGGGCCAACCTGGGCGGCAACGTGGTGCGCATCGCGGGAGCCACCCTGTCGATCGCGGCTCTCTCCGGGGCCACCCTCGGTGTCGCCCCGGCGGTCGTCGGGGGTCTGGGAGCGGGAGTCCTGGGTCTCATCGCCGCCTGGAAGGGAGGCAGGAAGGGCCGCAAGCGCGTCGAGGTGATGCGGCACCCCAAGCGGTGGGCGCGGACCACTCTGGCGCAGGACGAGACCGAGAGCACCGAGGTCACCGCGCAGGGCACCGAGAACGAGCACGCTCAACACACCGAGAACGCACCGAACTCCGAGAACGCACCGAACCCTGAGAACGCGCCGAGCCCCGAGAACGCGCCGAGCCCCGAGAACATCCAGGGCACCGACACCTCCCAGGACGTCTCGGCGGACGAGACCGGTGACCTCCGGAAGCGGGCCGCGGTCCTGGAGTTCGTGAAGGTGCTGAAATCCATCGAACAGGGTGAGCGTCAACGCATGGCGCAGGAGCTCTACGCGCTCGCGGCCGGGCCGGCCGTCCCGGCGAGCCGGCACGTTCCCCGTGACATCCGCGAGCTGACGCGCGGCATGCTCAAGGAACTCAAGTGCGGCCCCGACAAGCACGAGCAGACGGAGAAGGAGTGGGCGGCGTCGCTCGACGATCCCGACCTGCAGAGGGAATGGGAAGGGTCGATCGCCAAGCAGCTCGCCTCCTGAGCGGGCCCGCGCCGGCGGACCCTGCCCCCACGACTGCCCTTGAGGCCGTTGCGGCAGGGGGTACCGCGGGGTACACCTGTCAGGAGCCACACCTACGTGCCGAATACAGCGTCCCTCAAGGAGTGTCGTGCGCGCACACGGAGCACAGCCCGCCCGACAGGCCGGCGAGCAGAGCACGGCCGGTCGTCCCGGCGCCCCGGGCGGTGCCACCGCCCGGATGCTGTCCCTCCAGCGGCTGGCCGGGAACGCGGCGGTGGCCCGGGCCGTCCAGCGGTCCCGGCACGAGCACGGCCCCGGGTGCGGCCACGCGGGCCCGGAGGCGGACGTGCAGCGCAGCGTGGACCTGGAGTCGCCCGAAGTCGCCGAGTCGCGGGTGTCGGTGAACGACGCGATCAACACCCCCCACAAGCCGCTGCCGGCGCACATTCAGCGGACCGCGGAGCAGGCGTACGGGAGGAGCTTCGGGAACGTCAAGGTGCACGACAACGCGTTGGCGCAGGAGTCCGCGAAGAACCAGGGCGCGGACGCCTACACCACCGGCGAGCACATCGTCGTCCGGCCCGAAGCCATGGACGACGCGAAGTATCTCCACGAGACCCACCACACCGTCCAGCAGTCCCTGGGCAAGGTGGCCGGCACCGACAACGGGTTCGGGGAGTCCGTCTCCAGCCCGGACCACCCCGAGGAGATCGAGGCCGCGGCGGTAGGCGCGCACCTGGCCCGGGGTGGCTTCTTCTAGCGGCTGAACTGCCCGTTCGGGCAGTCGACTCTGCCCCAGGTCCTGCGACAGCGGACGCGGGCTTCTCTATCGTCGTGGTGTGAGCCTCTGGACCTCTCTTGAGCCCGCTTCCGCCACCGTGGATCCCGGCAGCAGCACGCGCGTACGGCTGCGGGTGCGCAACACGGGTGACGTGGTCGATGAGTACCGGTTCGAACCGGTCGGGGACCTGGCGCCGTGGACGGTGATCGAGCCGCCGACGATGCGCCTGTACCCGGGCACGACGGGGACGGTGGAGCTGACGTTCTCCCCGCCGCGTACGCCGGACGCGACGGCGGGTCCGAACCCGTACGGGGTGCGGATCACGCCGACGGAGCATCCGGACGCGGTGACGGTTCCCGAGGGGAATCTGACGATCACCCCGTTCACCGAGGTGCGTGCCGAGCTGGTGCCGACGACGGTGAAGGGCCGGTTCCGTGGGAAGCCGCGGCTGGCGGTGGACAACCTGGGCAATACGAAGGTGACGGCGTCGATCGCCGGCACCGACCAGGGCGACCAGCTCTCCTACGACCTGCACCCGGCGAACGTGCAGATCGAGCCGGGGCGTGCCGCGTTCGTCAAGGGCACGCTGCGGCCCAAGCAGACGATCTGGTTCGGGTCCAAGGAGGAGCGGCCCTACGCGCTCACCCTGCAGCGCTCGGGCGTGGAACCGCTGGAGGTGCCGGGCACGTTCGTCCAGCGTGGTTTCCTGCCGCGCTGGCTGGCGACCTTCCTCAGTGTCTTCATGGCCCTGGCGATCGCGTTCGTGCTGATCTGGATCGCCTACAAGCCCCAGGTGCGCACCGCCGCCACCGAGTTGACCGACGAGGCCGGTGTCGCGCTGGCCCCGAGCCCGAGTGCGACGCAGGAGCTGGCCGCGCCCAGCGTGGCGGCCGAGTCGCCCGAGGCGCAGGCCGGTCAGCCGGAGTCCGGGGAGTCGCAGGACACGGGCGCCGGCGGCGGCGGTGGCGGTGGCGGTGGCGGTGGGGCGTCGCCGTCCGCGACGAAGGAGGCGGAGGCGAGCGTCGTGCCCGCGCAGAACATCATGCTGCGCAACACCACCAGCGACATGTGCGCCGAACTCCCCGGCCGTGACAAGGGGACGACCGACGGGCCCGTCCAGCAGGCCGTGTGCGCCGCCGGCGACCAGGACAACCAGATGTGGAACCTGGAGGTGGTGTACCCGAAGGGCGGCCCCGGCGGGACGAAGCTCTTCCAGATCCGCAACACCAAGGACCAGTACTGCATGGACCTGCCGGACCACGTGGCCGCCGCCTCCGGCACGCCGGTCACGGAGTTCACCTGCGACAGCATCGACAGCACCGACAACCAGCTGTGGTGGGTCGACAAGCAGGAGAGCGGCGACTACTGGATCCGCAACGTCGCCAGCGACAACCTGTGCCTCGCCGTGGAGGGCACCGGCACCGAACTCTTCGCCAAGCTGAACATCTCCGAGTGCACCAACATCGGCGACGAGGAATGGAAGATCATCAAGCCGACGGCGGAGTGAGTCACCAGGCTCCCTCGCCGGGCACCAGGCGCCCCGCCTTGCGGTACTCGCGGCGGGCGCCTTCCAGCAGGTCGGCCGCCGTCACCGCGGAGCCGCGCCCGGCGGCGAGGTAGGCGGCGGTCACCACGGCGCTGCGGATCGAACCGCCCGCCAGCTCGAACTCCTTGGCCAGCGGCGCCACGTCGACGTTCTCGACGGTCGGTACGTGCTTCAGCCCGTGCCGCCACAGCGCGAGGCGCTGCTCGGGGTCCGGGAACGGGAAGTCGACGACCAGGTCGAGCCGGCGGGTGAACGCCTCGTCGATGTTGGCCCGCAGGTTGGTGGTGAGCAGCGCGATCCCGTCGAACGCCTCCAGGCGCTGGAGCAGGTAGGCGCTCTCCATGTTGGCGTACTTGTCGTGCGCGTCCTTGACCTCGCCGCGCTTGCCGAAGACGGCGTCCGCCTCGTCGAAGAGGAGCACCGCGTCGGTCCGGTCGGCCTCGGAGAAGATCCGCTCCAGGTTCTTCTCGGTCTCGCCGACGTACTTGTCCACGACCGAGGAGAGCTGGACGACGTAGAGGTCCAGGCCGAGATCGGCCGCGACGACCTCCGCCGACAGGGTCTTGCCGGTGCCGGACTCGCCCGCGAACAGGCCGAGGACGCCCCGGCCGCGTCCGCCGCCCGCGCTGAGCCGCCAGTCGCCGAGGACCCGGTCGCGGTGACGGGCGCGCAGCGCCAGTTCGCGCAGCTGGGTCAAGGGGTTCTCGGGCAGGACCAGGTCCCCCCAGTCCACGTCCGGGCGGATGCGCCGGGCGTGCTGTTCCAGGCCCGAGGCCGACTGCTGGCGGGCGGCGAGGCGCAGGTGGCCGGCGCCGACCGGGGTGCCGTCGAACGCGGCGAGCGCCCGCGCGGCCCGGGCGGCGCGCACCACGCGCTCCCCGCCGAGGTGGTACGGGGCGACGGTGGTGGCCAGGTCCAGGCCGGGGTCGGTGCCGTCGGCGGGACCGAGCGCCGCCGACCAGGTGTCCACCGCGCCCGTGCGCCGGGCGGGCGCCTCCAGGACCAGCGGGTCCCGCTCGCACCACTGGGGGTCGTAGGGGCCCTGCGAGGTGATCAGGACCGGTACGTCCGGGGCGGCGGTCAGCGCGCGCACCAGGGCCTCCGGCTTCTCCGGGAGCCCGGTCAGGACGACCGCCCGGCCGGTCAGCCGGGCCTCGCGCAGCAGGTCGGGGACGCGGTCCTCGGGGCCGGTGAAGTGCAGCGCCGGGACGCCCGCGGCGTGCAGGGCGGCCGTCACGCAGGCCAGGCCGTCGCCCTCGCGGCGTTCACGGACGTAGGCGGTGAGCGGGGCGTCGGCGAGCAGCGCGGCCAGCCGGCGCACGAACACGGCGTCCGGTGCCTCCGCGCCGTCCCCGCCCTCGTCGCCGTACGGCACGACGGGCGCCGGCAGGGCGCGGATGTGCCCGGCGAGCGCGGCGTCCGGGGTGTCGTCGCCCAGCAGGTGGGACGCCAGCCGGTCGGGGACCCGCAGGGAGCGGCTGAGGAAGGGGCGTTCGGGCTCCTCCAGCACCAGCAGGCCGAGCGCGGTCAGCGGCGCCGAGGGGTGCAGCCGGGCCCGGGCCGCCGCGTCGTGCACCGGCAGCCCGCACAGCTCCAGGGCGAGGGCGACGGTGGCGCGGCGGCGGCTGACGTCGTCGTTGAGGTAGCCGTACAGCGACTCGAAGGCGCGGTCCAGGTCCGGGGCGAGGGCGATGAGCAGGACGGCGGCGTCCGTGTCGGTGAGCCCCAGCCGGGCGGCCAGCGCGTCCAGCGGGTCGCCGGGCGCGGCGTGCGTGAGCGGCGTGACCGGCGGGGTCGCGGCCGGGGTCGGGCCGGGGGCGTCGGGGGCTGCCGCCGGGGCCGGGCCGAGGCCGGCGGGGCGGGCCAGCAGGTGCCGTACCGCGTCCTCGGAGAGGTACAGGCCGCGCAGCGGGTCGTCGGCCGTGGGGTCGGCCGCCGCGCGGTGCTCGACCAGCGCGGCCACCCGTTCCCGGAGCCGGGCGAGCCGGTCCAGCAGAGCGGCCGGGGAGAGCGAGGGAGCGGCCGCCGCCGGGGTGGGGGAGGCCGGCGGGGTGGAGAGGGTCATGACCGTTCGTCGTCCTGTTCCGGGGCGTTCCGGGGGCGCCGCGCGCGTTTGGTCATCGCGACCTGCCGCGGCCGGTGGGCCCGTTCGTCCGTGAGGCGCTCGGTGCGGTCGGCCCAGTCGGCCGTACCGCTGTCGTAGCCCCGGACCCGCACCGCCGCGCCCTCGGTGACCGGCGGTCCGGCGTCGTACTCGCGGAAGGCCGGGAAGGGCGCGGTGATCACGACGTCCAGGGACGGCTTCAGCTCGCCGCCGAGCGCGGACCAGATCTCGGCCAGCGAGCGGGCCTCCGTCTGGTGACCGGCCAGCACCACCTGGACCGTCAGCCCCAACTCGCCCAGCGAACCGGGGAGCTGAGCGGGAAGGATCGTCTCGCGCGGGATCAGCGTCGCCATCACCGCGGACAGCAGCCGGTGTTCGTCGCGCGGCTGCTTGGTCCAGGCGGTGACCAGGTAGGCCAGCCGGAACCAGCGGACCGGCGTACGGCGCTTGATCACCAAGTCGTTCTCGTCGTGCACGGGGATCTGGCCGCGGTGGCGCCGGGAGAGGTCCTCGCGGATGTCGTACAGATAGGCGTTGATGCCCGGCCCGTTGCGCCGGGCCGCCCAGTCACGGGTCGGGGCGTCGAAGGAGACGTCGATGCCGGAACCGGCCAGTGACCCACTGCCGAGCAGGTCCTTGAGGACCTCGTCCACCTCGTGGATCACCGTCGTGCTCCTGCCTCGCCCGCTCGCTGTGCCGTTCCGTCACCCGGTCGCCGGACACGATGGTGCCCGGCGGGCCGCCCGTACCGCACGCGCGGCGGGGACGGGGACCGGGCAGCGGGTGCTGCCCGGGAGTCCGCCTTCGATTGCCCGTTCGGTCAGATGTAGCCTTCCCTGAGGGCATAGGCCACGGCGTGCGCCCGGTTGCGCAGATGCAGGCGCGTGGTCAGGCCGTGCATCACGTTCTTGACCGTGCGTTCGGAGTAGGACAACTTGCTGGCGATCTCACCGGTGTCGAGTCCCTCGGCCACCAGCCGCAGCACGTCGACCTCGCGCGCCGCGAGGCCCAGGGAGGGAGAGCCGGCCCGGCCCGCCGCTCCCCGGTGCAGCGTGCCGACCTGGTTGATGAGCCGGCCGAGCAGATCCGAGGGCAGATCGCCGTCGCCCCGGGAGGCAGCGAGCACTGCCTGCACGAGGCGGTGGTCGGTGGCCTCCCGGCGCCAGACGATGGCCCCGACGCCGCACTCGATGACGTCCAGCAGCTCGTTCTCGCGGATCGTGCCCACCACGAGCACGGCGCGGGCGCCCTCGCTGCGCACGAGCCGGCGCAGCCGGGTGAGCCCGGCCTCGTCGAGCGCGTCCTCGATCAGCAGGGCGACCGTGCCGGGACCGGTCTCCTCGCGCAGCTCGATCTCCGGGTGCCGGCGCAGCTGGCTGATCGCGCCCTCGCGGCTGATCGGGTCCGGAGCGGTGACCGACACGGGTGTCCTGCGCCCGGTGCCGGCCGTGCGGCCGGTGTCTGTGGTCCGGGGTGAGTTGAGCAACCGTTTCCCCCAAGTTCACGTGTCCGCACGTCCGGTGAGGGGCGGAGGCGGATGGGCGTACTCCACACTTCTGTGTCTGCCGTGACGCACGCAATCGTGGAGCACCACGAGGTACACCACGAGACCAGCCCGCGAACTCTCGGAGTCGCTCCGGAAGGCCAACGTCACCGCAGGCCAGCGGTGTTCACGGGCGGCGGCCGGTCTCCGGGCCGCCGGGCGCGCACCGTGGTGAGCCTCGCCACAGCGAGGCGGCGACCACGCAACCCGAACCACCCCACCCCGTCCTACAGGCCGAGGCGCACCGTCCACCCCGGGAGGCAGCCATGATCCGACCGCTGTGCGAACGCGACGACGCGCACGCGCTGATCGCGGCCGCGACCGAGCGCGCCCGCGCCGGAACCGGCCGCCTCGTCCTGCTGCGCGGCGCCACCGGCACCGGCCGCACCGCCGTCCTGGAGGCCGCGGCCGAGCACGCCGAGGCCCGCGGACTGAAGGTGCTACGAGTGCACTGTTCCCCGCAGGACAGCGACGTACCCTTCTCGGCGGTCCGGGAATGCCTCAGCCATGTACCGGACTTCGCGGAACCGGACCCCGGCCGCGACGACCGGGAGACCGCCGTGCGGCTGTGGCGGTGCCTGTGCGCGTACGCCGCCGAGTCGCCGGTGATGGTCACCGTCGACGACGTCCACCTGGCCGACTCCGCCTCCCGCCGCTGGCTGGTCGAGGCGGCCCGCCGGGTCGGCCGGTTACCGATTCTGCTGGTCGCCACCGAGCGCAGTCAGTACGACGTGGAGCCGGGACCGCCCGGACTCACGCACGCCCTGCCCCCCTCCCTGGTCAGCGTCCACACCCTCGCCCCGCTCGGCGACATCGCCGCGGCGGCGCTGCCGCGTGCCGCGTTCCCGGCGGCCGGCCCCGACTGGACGGCGGAGTGCGTCCGCGCCGGCGCGGGCAGCCCGCTGCTGTTGCGCGCCCTGCTGGAGGACCTGGGCGGTACGGGGTCCGGGGACGGGGGTACGGCGTACGGGGACCGGGGGACGGCGTACGGGGAGTTGCCGTCGGCCGGCCCGCGGGGGGAGGCGTACGGGGAGTCGCCGTCGGGCGATGTGCGGGGGACCGTGGCCGGGGAGTCGCCGTCGGCCGGTGTGCGGGGGACCGTGGCCGGGGAGTCGCCGTCGGCCGGTGTGCGGGGGACCGTGGCCGGGGGGTTGCCGCCTGCCGGCCCGCGGGGGACCGCTGCTGGGGAGGTGCCGTCGGCCGGCCCGCAGGGTACGGCGTACGGGGAGTTGCCGCCTGCCGGCCCGCGGGGGACCGCAGCTGGGGAGGTGCCGTCGGCCGGCCCGCAGGGTACGGCGTACGGGGAGTTGCCGTCGGCCGGTGTGCGGGGGACCGTGGCCGGGGAGTCGCCGTCGGCCGGTGTGCGCGGGACCGCCGCCGGGGGGTTGCCGCCTGCCGGCCCGCACGGGACCGCTGCCGCGGAGGCGCCGTCGGTCGCCGCCCGGCGTGCCACTGCCGGGGAGACGTCACCTGTCGGTCTCGGCGCCGTTCCCTCCCGGCAGTTGCCGCAGCCCGTGCCGGACAGCTGTGCCGCGCTGTACCCGGGCGCCTACCCGGCCGCCGTCTCCTGGTGGCTGGAGAACGCCGGGACGGCCACCGCCGAGGTGGCCCGCGCGCTGGCCACCCTGGAACAGGCCTGGACGACGGAGACCACCGAGGACCCGGCCGGCCTGCTCGCCGAGGCGACCGGCACCGACCCGGCCCGGGTCGCGGGCTGGCTCACCGCGATGACCCGGCTCGGCCTGCTCCGCCCCGACCTCGCAGGACGCCCCCGCTACGCCCACCCCCTGCTGCGCGACGCCGTGCTCACCGGCTGGCCCACCGCGCGGCGGGAGCGGGCCCACCGGGTGGCGGCGGAGGCGATGCTGCGCCGCGGCGGCCGGGTCGAGGCGGTCGCCCGGCACCTGGTGCGCACCCCGGCCGTCGGCCTGCCCTGGGCGCTGCGCGTGCTGCGGGACGCGGTGACCGCCGCCGTCGACGAGTCCCGCCCCGAGGACGCCGTCGCCTATCTGCGCCGGGCCCTGGAGGAGCCGGTCGCCGACGACCTCCGCCAGCGCATGCTGACCGAGCTGGGCTCCCTGGAGTACGCCGCCGCCGACGCCCCCACGGCCATCGCCCGCCTCGGCGAGGCCCTGCACCTGCCCGCCGCCCCCCGCGACCGGGCCCGCACCGCCATCGCCCTGGGCACCGCCCTGGCCGGCCGCGGCGAGGTCGGTACCGCCCTGGGCGTACTGCGCCGCACCGAGGGCCACCTCACCGGGCACCCGGGCCTGGCCCGTACCGTGCGGACCGCCTCCGTGCTGCTGTCCGACCACGACGACGCGCGGCGCCAGGACGCGTACCGCCGGCTGAGCGAGTCCGCCGCCCGCTCCCCGGAGACGGCCGGCACCGCCGGGCGGGCCCTGCTCGTCCGGTACGACGCGACGGCCGGGCGGATCTCCGCCGACGAGGCGATGAAGCGGATACGGGAGCTGCTCGCGGAACCCGGCGACCCGCTCTCCGAACCGTTCCTGCTGGGCACCGCCGCCACCGTCGCCCAGTGGGCCGACGAACTCGACGAGGCCGAACGGCTGGTGGAACGCGGCCTGGCCGGACAGCGCCTGTCCCTGCTGCACCCGATGCGGCACGCCCTGCTCGCCGCCCGCGCCGGCATCGCCGCCGCCCGCGGCGACCACGCGGCGCTGCTCGCCCACCTCACCGACGACACCGCCCGGCGCGCCCCGTGGGCCCGCGGCACCCCGTTCGACACCGACGCGCACGCCCTGCTGGCCCTCGTGCACACCGGCCGCCTGGAGGAGGCGCGGCGCTTCGCCGACGGCTTCGACCTGCGGCAGGACCTCGGCTCCTGGGAGCTGAACCGGTTCCTGTACGCGCGCGGCGCGCTGCGGGCCGCCACCGGCGACCACGCGGGTGCCCTCCACGACTTCCTGGAGTGCGGACGCCGCCAGTCCGGCCGCGAGGTGCTGAGCCCCGTCGTCACCCCGTGGCGCACGGCGGTCGCCGAGTGCCGGCTCGCCCTGGGCCGCACCCGGGAGGCGCTGGACCTCGCGACGGAGGAACTGCGCCTGGCCCGGGTGTGGAACACGCCCCGCACGGTGGGCCGGGCGCTGCGGGTACTGGGCACCGCGACCGGCGGACGGCACGGCCTGGAACTGACCGAGGAGGCGGTACGGGTCCTGCGGGACGCGCCGGCCGACACCGGCATGGAGCTGGCCGAGGCACTGCTCGCCCGGGGCCGCCAGCTCATCGACGCCGGCGAACGCGTCCGCGCCCGCGCCCTGCTGCGGGAGGCCGCCGAACGCGCCGAGGACAAGGGCGCCCTCAGGCTGCGCGCCCTGGCCTGGGCGGCCCTGCGCGACGGCGGCGCCCGCCGGACCGGCACCGACCGCACCGGCAGCGACGCCCTGACCGGCAGCGAACGCCGGATAGCGGAACTGGCGGCGGACGGCCGCACCAACGCGGAGATAGCCGACCTGCTCCACCTGGCCCGCCGCACCGTGGAGACCCACCTCACCAGCGCCTACCGCAAGCTGCGGATACGCCGCCGGGTGGAACTGCGCGCGGTCCTCGAACCCCAGGGGCAGGGCCAGGGCCGACGGGACTGACCCCGGCGGCGGCCATCAGCCCCCGTCCGTCCGCCGGCCCTCGACGACGCCCGGACGACGCCCGGACGACGACGCACCAGACGGGCGACCTCCAGCCCCTCGGCCCCCACCGGTCCAGCCGGCCGGCCAGGCTAGCGCCGGGGGCGCCCGTCGGCCGTCTGCTCCGCCGCCGCCGGACCGGCCGGAGCACCGCGCCCGGGCGCCCGCGCCGTCACCAGCACCCCCGCCACCACCCCCGCCAGCAGCATCACCCCGGCCGCCACCCAGATGGCCACCGTGTAGCCGTGCACGATCCCCTCCCGCAGCACCAGCGCCCGCCGCGAGGGATCGGTCAGATGCGCCTCGACGTAGGACGTACTGCTGGTCGTGGCGATGGTGTTGAGCAGGGCCGTCCCGATCGAACCCCCCACCTGCTGCGCGGTGTTCACCGTCGCCGACGTCACCCCGGAGTCCCGCGCGGCGATCCCCGCCGTGGCGGTCGCGAACACCGGCATGAAGGTCAGGCCCATGCCGAGCCCCATCAGGACCAGCGCCGGCAGGACCTCGGCGGCGTACTCCGAGCGCACGGTGATCCGCGTCAGGATCACCATCCCGCCCGCCGCCAGGACCATCCCCGGCACCATCAGCGCCCGCGGCGGCACGTGCTGCAGCAGCCGCGCGGAGATCTGCGTCGACCCGACGATGATCGCCGCGGTCAGCGGCAGGAACGCCAGCCCGGTCTTCAGCGGCGAGTAGCCCAGGACGACCTGGAGGTAGTACGTCATGAAGAGGAACAGGCCGAACATGCCGATGACCGCGAGCGCCATCGTCAGGAAGCAGCCCGCGCGGTCGCGGTCCCGCACGATGTGCAGCGGCAGCAGCGGGCTCGGCGCCCGGCTCTGCCACAGCACGAACGCCACGAGGAGTACGACGGCGGCGGCGAACAGCGCCAGTACCAGCGCGTCGGTCCAGCCCCGCGCCTCCGCCTCGCTGAAGCCGTGGACCAGCGCCACCAGGCCCCCGCAGCCCAGCAGCGCGCCGGGGACGTCGAGCCGGGCGTCCGTGCGCCCGGGGGGCCGGTCGTGGAGGAGGGCGAGGGCGCCCAGTACGGCCACGGCGGCGATGGGGACGTTGACGTACAGGCACCAGCGCCAGTTCAGGTACTCGGTGAGCACCCCGCCGACGATGAAGCCGATCGCGGAGCCGCTGCCCGCCAGCGCCCCGTAGATGCCGAACGCCTTGCCGCGTTCCTTGGGATCGGTGAACGTCGTCGTCAGCAGCGACAGCGCGGAGGGGGCGAGGACGGCGGCGAAGACGCCCTGGAGGGCGCGGGCCGCGAAGAGCATCCCCGGGCCGCCGGCCGCGCCGCCGATCGCCGAGGCGACGGCGAACCCGATCAGCCCGGTCACGAAGCTCCGCTTGCGGCCGGCGAGGTCGGAGATCCGCCCGCCGAGCAGCAGCAGCCCGCCGAAGGCGAGGGTGTAGGCGGTGATCACCCTCCCCCACTGCCTCAAAGGCGTGGGGGGACCCCCAGCCGGTTCCCGTCCGACATCCCCAGGTCGTGCTGGGCGGAGGGCAGCGCGATGTTCACGATCGTCGCGTCGAGGACGACCATCAGCTGGGCCAGCGCGATCACGACCAGGGCCCACCAGCGCCGGGGATCGGTGGCCGAGTGGACGGCTTCCTGACTCGTCCGGGCGGAAGTCACCCGGACAGGACACCACGGATCGGGGCGTTCCGCACCCAGGCGCCGGCGGTACGGGTCAGGGTTCCAGGACCACCTTCCCCACCGTCCCCCGCGTCTCCAGGGCCCGGTGCGCCGCGGCGGCCTCGGCGAGCGGGAACCGCTGGACGGCCGGGCGGAGCCGGCCCTCGGCGGCCTCGGTGAGGGCGTGCAGTTCCAGGGTGCGCAGCGGGTCGGGGCCGCCCGCCCGCGCCAGCATCGCCGGGCCCAGCACCTGCTCGGAGACCCCCTCGACGAGGTAGGGCCCGCCGTCCCGTATCCCCTCCCCCGACCAGCCGAAGACCAGGTGCCGGCCACCCGGCCCGAGCAGCGCGACCGCCTCGCGGGCCACGTCGCCGCCGACGCCGTCGAAGACCACGGTGGCCGCCCGGCCGCCGAGGCGGGAGCGGACCTGGGCCGGCCAGTCCGGCAGCGTGTAGTCGACGGCGAGCGAGGCGCCGTTCGCCGCCACCCGGGCCACCTTCTCCGGGCCGCCCGCCAGTCCGATCACCGTGGCGCCGGCGTGCCGCGCGTACTGGGTGAGCAGGGTGCCGATGCCGCCCGCGGCGGCCGGGATCACGGCCACCGACTCCGGGCCCAGCTCGGCGAACCGCACGATCCCCATCGCCGTACGGCCCGTGCCGATCATCGCGACGGCCTCGGCGAAGTCCAGCCGGTCCGGGATCTCGTGCGGGCGGCCCGCGTCGACCACGGCCAGCTCGGCGTAGCCGCCGGGCGCGAACCCGAGGTGCGCGACGACCCGCCTGCCCACCCACTCCGCCGCCACCCCGTCCCCCACCGCGTCGACCACGCCCGCGACCTCGCGGCCCGGCACGGTGGGCAGTACGGGCAGGGCGGGCGCCGGGCCCCGCTCGCCCTCGCGCAGGGCGGTGTCCAGCAGGTGGACGCCCGCGGCGCGTACGGCGATCCTGACCTGGCCGGGGCCCGGCTCGGGGTCCGGGACCCGCTCGTAGGTGAGGTTCTCGGCCGGGCCGAAGGCGTGCAGACGGATGGCGTGCATGGGGTCCCCTCGATGCGGTGCGAAGCCGTGTCGTGCCGAGCCCCAGCCAACGGCCTCAAGCGTGCTTGAGGTCAAGTTCCCGCAGCCCGAGCGCCAGCGACACCGCCGTCAGCGCGCTGTTGAAGGACACCTCCGACAGCAGCCCCGGGGCCGCCACCTGGTCGCCCGCCAGGTACACCCCGTCGCCCCGGTCGACGGCGGGCCGGTCCCGCCAGGTGCTGCCGGGCGGGTCGACCGCGCCGGTACGGCCCCGCGCCACGGCCTCCCGCCGCCAGGTGACCCGCTCCCGCCACCCCGGGAACCCCAGGTCGAGCAGTTCCTCGGCCCGCGCGACCCCGGCCGCCTTCGGCTCGTCCGGCGCGATCGGGAACTGCCCCTGGATCAGTTGCTCGCCCGCCGGTGCCAGCGTCCGGTCCTGGGCGGTGAACCGCTCGATCCACCCCGGCGCGTCCAGGTCGGACACCGCGAACGCGTCCCCGCGCCGCGTCCGTACGGCGACGTCGACCAGGGCGGTGCGTCCGCTCGGCCAGGTCAGCGTGTCGTCCCCGAGCAGCCGGCGGGCGGCGTCGAGGGAGGTGGCGACGACGACCGCGTGGTCCTCCGGGAGGGTGTCGACGCGGGAGCCGGTCTCGATCCGTACCCCGAGGTCCCAGGCGCGGGCGGCCATCCGGTCGATCAGCGCGGACCAGCCGCCGCGCGGGTAGTGCGCCTCGGGCGGCAGCTTGGCGGCCCGCCGCAGCCGTTCCCGTACGAACGCGGCGGACAGCGAGCCGGGATCGTGGTGGAAGAGCGCGACCGCGCAGTAGTGGGCGGCGGCCCGCGCCCCGTCCTCCCCGACGGCACCGGTGGCCCAGGTCAGGAAGTCCACGTCGACGGGGGCCGGGCCCGCGCTCCGCCGCAGCAGCCTCAGCAGCGCGAGCGGCGGGGTACGGCGCAGCGCGCCCCGGTGCCGGAACCGGAGCCGGGTCCCCTCCAGCGGCGGGATCGGAGCGAGCGGGCCGATGAGGCCGCGCTCGCGCAGCCAGGTCCAGTGCGGGCCGCCGTTGTAGAGGGCGTGCGGGCCCTCGTTGGTCCGGTACGGCCCCTCGGCGGTCCGGGCCCGGCCGCCGAGGGTGTGGTGGGCCTCGTGCACGGTGACCCGGGCGCCGGCCTCGGCGGCGGAGACGGCCGCGGTCAGCCCGGCGAAGCCGCCGCCGACGATGGTGATGCGGTGCATGGGCGTCCTCCCTTCCCTTTTCACTCTCCCCTTACGACGCCCGGGGCGCCCGGGATGTGACAGGGCGTTGTCAGTGGCGGCGTGCAGGATGGGGGGCATGGCGAGGCAATCGGCGGGCGGTACGGGCAGTACGGGCGATACGGGTACGGGGACGGGGGCGCAGGTGAAGGCGGCGCGGCGGCCCGGGATACGGCTGCCGGCCCTGGCGGAGTACGACGGCGGGGGACTGGAGCCGGACGGGGACTACGACGGGCTGGACGTGCGGGACGCCGACCTCGCCGGGCAGGACGGCGCGGGCGCCCGCTTCATGGACTGCGCCCTGACCGGCTGCGCGCTGGACGGGACGTCGCTGCCCAGTGCCCGGCTGCTGGACTCGGTCCTCACCGGCGTACGCGGTGTCGGCACCGACCTCTCCGGGGCCACCCTGCGCGATGTCGAGCTGCTCGACGCCCGGCTCGGCGGGACGCAACTGCACGGGGCGGTGCTGGAGCGGGTGCTGATCCGCGGCGGCAAGATCGACTTCCTGAACCTGCGCCGGGCACGGCTCAAGGACGTCGTCTTCGAGGGCTGCGTGCTGGTCGAGCCCGACTTCGGCGGTGCCCGGCTGGAGCGGGTCGAGTTCGTGGACTGCGCGCTGAAGGAGGCCGACTTCAGCGCCGCCGTCCTCGTCGACGTCGACCTGCGCGGGGCCGAGCCGCTGGGGATCGCCCGGGGCGTGGACCGGCTCTCCGGCGCGGTGATCAGCCCCGCCCAGCTGCTGGACCTGGCGCCGGTGCTGGCGGCGGAACTGGGGGTGCGGGTGGTGGCGTAGGGCGCGAGGGGGGGGACCGGGCAGCCCTGGGCGTCTACGGCCCTAGGGCCTGTCGTTTGGATCAGAACGCAGGACACCGGCGGGACTTGTCCATGCCGGTGAGCGGGGTCTGGTGCGTGCAGCTGCAAGGCGGAGGAGGGAGTCGACGCGATGGGGGTCCCCCCGCGCGCGCGCAGCCGAGCGTGGGGGAGTCGGCGAGTGACGACAACGCCGCAGATGCGCGTGCCAGACCCCGCGTCTGCGGCGTGATCCAAACGACAGGCCC
>NZ_JAGGOO010000186.1 GCF_018614415.1 Streptomyces sp. ISL-12 | reverse complement strand
CACCCCCGCCAGCAGCATCACCAGCCCCGCCGCCACCGCCAGCAGCCACACCCGCCCGTCCAGTTCCGCGAGCCGCCCGAGGGTGACCGGCTCACCGGCGTCCACTCGCAGGAGGTCGTCCAGCGGATCGGGCAGCAGGCCGGCCAGTACGCCCGTCGCCCGCCCGTCCCACGGCACGAACAGGCCGATCGGGATGGCGAGCCACACCCCGTTCGGCGCCCCCAGCAGCGCCGCGCCGGCGATCCGCCGGGGGTGCTCGTCGCCGATCGCCGCGTACGCCGCCGCCGCGAGCCCCGCCACCACCGCCAGCACCGCCACCGCGACCAGCGCGGACGCGGCCGGCCGTACCACCCGGTGCGCGGCGTCCCAGCCACGCGGCAGGGGCGTACGGCGCGACGCCAGCAGCGCGATGAGCAGCACCCCCGCGGACCAGCCCAGCCCGCCCAGCAGCGTCGGCACGGTGTCCACGGTGAACCCGACCGCCGCCTCCGCGTCGGCGAGTTCCCTCAGCCGGTCGGGCAGCAGCCCGCCGACGTCCCCCAGCCCGGGAACCTCCAGACCGCCGCTGCCCCCGCCCCCGTCCCCGCCGGGCAGGTCGTCCAGCCCCAGCGAGCCCCCGTCGATCGTGATGACGTCGTGGCCCGCCCAGGCCAGCCCGCCCGTCATCGCCGTGAAGAGGGCGACCACCGCCCCCGTGCGGGCGACGAGTTCGGCGGGCGTCACGACAACTCCCGCAGCCCGCAACGATCGCAGGAAGAAGAAGGACAGCAGGAGTGCGCCCACCAGGCTCACGCCCAGTGGCGTGATCTCGATGGCGGAGCGCGCCTGCGCGCCCTCCAGCCCGAACACGGACACATCCCCGGACGGCGAGACCGAACCGCCCGCCCCGAGCGCCACAGCCGCCGCGGCCATCGGCCCCAACGAGGCCGCGTCGTCCGCTTCAAGAAGGTGCAGACCCAGCGCCGCCGTCCCCGCCATCCCGATCAACGCCCAGCTCACAGCGGCGATCGCGGACAGCAGTACGTCGCCCCACGGCACTTTCGCGCCGTGTTCCGCGACCGCCGCACTCCTGGACGCGCTCATGGCAGACCCCCCGATCCGCGCGGCGCGGCCGGGTCGCCGCGCATGTCCCCCTCGCGTGGATTACCACTCTCCGGGCTGGTTTCAACCCCGTCAACGGAGCCGGATGACGCGTTCTCGCCCGGTTCGCGCAAGGCCCGGCTTTCGGTCACGGGCCGTGCCTGAAATAGTTCCCCCCGATGTTCGACATCCCTAGACTCCCCGTGACGGGGGTACATCGGGGGACAACTCAGTGGGGCTTGGAGTGCCGGAACTCGTACTGGAATCAAACGGGCAGACCTGGACACTCGATCCGTCCAGGTCGTACAACCTCGGGCGTGATCCCCAGGGGGACATAGTGTTCGACGACGCCAGGGTCTCCTGGCGTCACGCCACCGTCCGTTTCGACACCCGAAGTTGGGTGATCGAGGACAACGGCAGCACCAACGGGACGTTCGTGCAGGGCCGTCGGGTCCACCGGTCGGACCTGGTCCCCGGTACGGCCGTACACCTGGGCAATGCCACCGACGGCCCGCTCCTGAACCTGTCCGGCACGGCCACCCCCGTGGCCGCCCCGCAGGCACAGCCCGGCCGGCAGCCGTACGCGGACCAGGGAGCGGAACATGACGCTCCGGCCCCCTACCCGGACCCCGAGTCCTACCCGGACCCCGAGTCCTACCCGGACCCCGAGTCCTACCCGGACCCGAAGTCCTACCCGGACCCGAAGTCCTACCCGGACCCCGAGCCCTACCGGCAACCGGCCCCCTACCGGCAGCCGCAACTCCACAAACACCCCGCCCCCCACATCCCGCAGCAACACGGCGCGGGCGGCGCAGGCGGCGCAGGCGGCCCAGGCAACGCGGACACCGACGGCCCGGCGGGCACGCCGCCGCCCTACGGTGACCGCAGCCCCACCACGTTCCACCACATCTCCCTCGGCCGGGTGATGCGCATCGGCCGCGCCCTGGAGAACGACCTGGTCGTCTCCGACCTCCAGGTCTCCCGCAGCCACGCCGAGTTCCGCTCGACGCCCGACGGCCGCATGGAGATCCGCGACCTCGGCTCGCACAACGGCACGTACGTCAACGGCCAGCCGATCGACAAGGGCGGCTCCCGGCTCCTCGGCTCCGCCGACATCGTGGGCGTCGGCCACTCCACGTTCCGGATCGTCGGCGACCGCCTGGAGGAGTTCGTCGACACCGGCGAGGTCACCTTCTCCGCCCGCCGGCTGACCGTCACCGTCGAGGGCGGCAAGCAGATCCTCAAGGACGTCTCCTTCGGCGTACCGGAGAAGTCGCTGATCGCGGTCATCGGACCGTCCGGTTCCGGCAAGTCGACCCTGCTCAAGGCGCTCACCGGCTACCGCCCCGCGAACGAGGGCGAGGTCCTCTACGACGGCCGGAACCTGTACAAGCAGTTCGCCGAACTGCGCCAGCGCATCGGTCTGGTCCCGCAGGACGACATCCTGCACAAGGAGCTGACCGTCCAGAAGGCCCTCACCTACGCCGCCAAGCTCCGCTTCCCGGCCGACACCACGGGCGAGGAGCGCGCGGCCCGCATAGCCGAGGTGCTGCGCGAGCTGAAGCTCGACGTCCACAAGGACAAGAAGGTCACGTCCCTCTCCGGCGGCCAGCGCAAGCGCGTCTCCGTCGCCCTGGAACTGCTCACCAAGCCGTCGCTGATCTTCCTGGACGAGCCGACCAGCGGCCTCGACCCGGGCATGGACCGCGACGTGATGCAGTTGCTGCGCGGCCTGGCCGACGACGGTCGTACCGTCCTCGTCGTCACCCACTCGGTGGCCGAGCTGGCCCTCTGCGACAAACTCCTGGTACTCGCGCCGGGCGGTTCCGTCGCCTACTTCGGCCCGTCCGAGGAGGCGCTGAACTTCTTCGGCTACGACACCTGGGCCGATGTCTTCTCCGCCTTCGAGAACTACCGCGACTACGACTGGGCGGGCCGCTGGAAGGGCTCGCAGCACTACCAGATGTACGCCGCCGACCTGGACGCGGTGGCGGCACAGTCCGTGGCGATGCCGCCGATGCAGGCGATGCGACCGCCGAAGCCGCAGGGCTGGACGGCACAGTTCGCCACCCTGGTACGGCGCTACGTCTCGGTGATCGCGTCCGACAAAGGCTTCCTCGCCCTGATGGTGATCCTGCCGGCCGTCCTCGGCGCGGTCAGCCTGCCCATCGACTGGGGCACGAGCCTGCTGCCCAACCCGGTGGACGAGCGGACCGGGCAGCCCACCCCGAACAGCACCGCCACCACGGTCCTGCTGATCCTCGCGGTCGGCGCCTGCTTCGCCGGCGCGGCCAACTCCGTCCGCGAGCTGATCAAGGAACGGGTCATCTACGAGCGGGAACGCGCGACCGGCCTGTCACGCTCCGCGTACCTGATGTCCAAGGTCTTCGTCCTCGGTGTGATCACCGTGTTCCAGGGGCTGCTGGTCGGCGTCATCGGCTTCTCCACCCGGAAGATCCCCGAGGAGGGCGTGGTCCTCGGCGGCCTCACCCTCCTCGAACTCTCCCTGCCGATCATGGCGCTGGGCTTCACCTCGATGATGTTCGGCCTGATCATCTCCGCGCTGGTGAGGACAGCCGAGAAGACCATGCCGCTGCTGGTCATGTTCGCCATCGTCCAGGTCGTCTTCACGGGCTGCCTGTTCGCCCTGAACGGCGCGGTCGGCGTCAACCAGCTCTCGTACCTGATGCCGTCGCGCTGGGCGGTCGCCGCGGCCGGCGCCACGCTGGACTTCAACCGGATCAGCCCGCCGGAGGCAGGCACCGGCGCCGACCCGCTGTGGGAGCACACCGCCGCCGCCTGGAGCATGGACATGGCCGCCGTACTGGCCCTCGGCGTGATCTGCGGCCTCTTCGTGGCCCGCTTCCTGCGCCGCCACGAGCCCGAGGTCATGCGCAAGTAGACCGCCCCCGCACAGCCCGAAGGGCGGCACCCCAGCAGAGGGGTGCCGCCCTTCGGCACGACGGTGTCACGCGGGCGCGTGACGGGTCACACAGGCATACGGGAAGAGGTCCGCGCTGACCTCAGTACGCGCTGTTGACGTTGTCGATGGTGCCGTACTTGTCGGCCGCGTAGTTGGCCGCGGCGGTGATGTTGGCCACCGGGTCGTAGATGTCCCAGGAGGTACCGGCCACGTGGTACGCCTTGAAGGTCGGCGGGATCACCTGGAGCAGGCCCTTGGACGGGACGCCGTTGATGGCGTTGATGTCCCAGTCGTTGATGGCCTTCGGGTTGCCCGAGGACTCACGCATGATGTTCTTGTGCAGGCCGTTGTAGGAGCCGGGGATGCCCTTCTCCTTCATGATGTCCAGGGCCTCGCTGATCCAGCCGTTCAGGTTGTTCGCGTAGCTCTTGGTGCTGACCTGCTTCACCTCGGCGCGCTCGGCGGACCGGCTGGTGGACTCCTTGGCGGCACGCTCCTTGGCGGCGCTCGCCTCGGCCTTCTTCTTGGCGTCGGCGGCGGCCTGCTTCTTCGCGTCGATGGCCGCGACCTTCTCGCTGGCGCCGGCGAGCTGGTCGGTGACGGACGCCTTGACGTCCTTGATCTGCTCGGAGCTGTACGCCACCTTGGCCGCCGGGGCGGCCTCGCTCGTGGCGGTCGTGTGGCCGCTGGCGGGCACCGCGGAGAACGCGAGGGCGGCGGCACCGAGGGTGCCGACACCGGCTATGGCGATCTTGTGGTTGCGGGTCAGGGAACGACTATGGCCACGGGTGAGGATGTTCTTGGGCATGGCGGGATAGACCTCTTCGAGTTGCGCGGAGGTCGCTCTCGTCCTGCGTCAGTACAGGGGTGGTTTCCGTGCTTCCGGCACGAACACCGTGGTTCACAGCCCACGGCACCGAGCGACGTGAGCAATTCTTAGCGGTCGCAAAATCGGCTGGCAAAGGTGTGACGTACGAAGCCGGGTAGTGGATCAGAGGCAGGAGAAACCGGGCGGAATGGACCATTCGGCCGGTCAAATCAGACGAGTCGTCCTCCTACTCCTCTTCGTACGTGATCTGTGCCCTATGCGCGGCCTCACACCCACCCCCCTGCCGTCTCACTGCGAGTTGCTGAAGCAATGCGATCCGTGAGTGACTGCGGACCCGTCCACGGCACGAGGACACGGACGGGCCGCGAACACACCGCCCGGCCCCTCGGGCAGCCGTACCTCTGCCTCCACGCGTCGCGCACGCGCGCGCGTGAGAAGCCGACCACAGCGGCCCCCGCCGCCACGGTCCGGCCGACGCCCCGCACGCGCGCGTAGGGGCCCGGTCGCCGGCATGCGGCCGTCAGGGCCGGTCATCGCCTCCCGCGCGCGGGAGACCGCGACGCGCACCGCCGGTGACCGGCCCGCCGCACGTGTGCGGAACGTGTCGGCCACCGGCCGATCCTCCGCCGGGTCCGGCCATACCGCCCGGGACCGCCGGGGCGCGCCCGGGGCCGCCCGGGACCTCCGCCCTAGGACCACCGAACCGCCTCACCGCCCGCCACAGGTCCGATCCGCGCTGTCACACCCCGCCGGTACCGTGAGGTCATGAGTCACGGCCCCCGGTCCGGCCTCGCCGCGGTCAGCTCCGCGCTGCTGGCCATGAGCAGGCACCTGGAGGTGCGCGACGTCCTCAAGACGATCGTCGCCTCGGCCCGCGAACTGCTCGACGCGCGGTACGCGGCCCTCGGCGTCCCCGACGACCACGGCGGCTTCGCCCAGTTCGTGGTGGACGGCGTCGGCGACGAGCAGTGGAAGGCCATCGGCCCTCTGCCCCGCCAGCACGGCATCCTCGCCGCGATGCTGCACGACGCCCGCCCCCAGCGCCTGGCCGACGTCCGAGAGGACCCCCGCTTCGGCGGCTGGCCGTCCGCCCACCCCGAGCTCGCCGACTTCCTCGGCCTGCCGATCCGCGACGGCGACGAGGTCATCGGCGCGCTCTTCCTGGCCAACAAGAACTGCGACACACCGCGGACCGGCTGCGGTTTCACCCAGGACGACGAGGAACTGCTCGGCATCCTCGCCCAGCACGCCGCCATCGCCCTCACCAACGCCCGCCTCTACGAGCGCAGCCGCGAACTGACCATCGCCGAGGAACGCACCCGCCTCGCCCACGAACTGCACGACGCGGTCAGCCAGAAACTGTTCTCCCTCCGCCTCACCGCCCAGGCCGCCGCCCGCCTGGTGGACCGCGACCCCGCCCGCGCCAAGGACGAGCTCCAGCAGGTGGCCGCCCTGGCCGCCGAGGCCACGGACGAGCTGCGCGCCGCCGTCGTCGAGCTGCGCCCCGCCGCCCTGGACGAGGACGGCCTCGTCGCCACCCTGCGCACCCACGTCCAGGTCCTCGACCGCGCCCACACCGCGCGCGTGACCTTCACCGGCCACGGCGTCCGGGCACTGCCCGCCGCCCAGGAGGAGGCCGCGCTGCGCGTCGCCCAGGAGGCACTGCACAACGCCCTGCGGCACTCCGGCGCGGAGCACGTCGACGTGACGCTGCACCGGGCCGGGGCGGGCGCCGTGCTGCGGGTCACGGACGACGGCAGCGGCTTCGACCCGCAGGCCGTGCACCGCGCGGGACGCCATCTGGGCCTGGTCTCCATGCGGGACCGGGCGAGCGGCGTCGGCGGCAGCCTGACCATTGAATCGGCGCCCGGCAAGGGCACCACGATCACGATGGAGGTCCCCGGTGGCTGAAGCGATCAAGGTGCTGCTCGTCGACGACCACCAGGTGGTCCGCCGCGGCCTGCGCACCTTCCTGGAGGTCCAGGACGACATCGAGGTGGTCGGAGAGGCCGCGGACGGCGCCGAAGGAGTCGCCCGGGCCACGGAGCTGGACCCCGACGTCATCCTCATGGACGTCAAGATGCCGGGCATGGACGGCGTGGAGGCCCTGCGCCGGCTCCGCGCACTCGGCCACCCCGCGCGCGTACTGATCGTCACCAGCTTCACCGAGCAGCGCACGGTCGTCCCGGCCCTGCGCGCGGGCGCCGCCGGGTACGTCTACAAGGACGTCGACCCCGACGCGCTCGCCGGCGCCATCCGCTCGGTGCACGCCGGGCACATCCTGCTCCAGCCCGAGGTCGCCGGCACCCTGCTCTCGGCCGAGGGCGCCGGGCCCGGCCACGGCAGGGCCGGTTCCCTCACGGACCGGGAGCGCGAGGTGCTGGGCCTGATAGCGGACGGCCGATCCAACCGGGAGATCGCCCGTGCCCTGGTCCTCTCCGAGAAGACGGTGAAGACCCACGTCTCCAACATCCTCATGAAACTCGACCTCGCGGACCGCACCCAGGCCGCCCTGTGGGCCGTACGCCACGGCAGTGCGGAGGGTTCCGTTCCGGAGTGAGATTCATACCGTCGTGGGAATGCCCCCCGAATGGCGCAACCTCCGGCGGACGCCGCCGTTCTCCAGTGCGTGCCGCGGCGCCTGCCGCGGTGATCGCAAGGAGGGGTTGTACGTGAAGAACCTGAAGAAGGCAGCGGCCGTGACGATGGTGGCCGGCGGGCTGGTTGCCGCCGGTGCCGGCATGGCCTCCGCCACCCCGGGTGGTGCCGGTGCCCACGGCGAGGCCATCGGCTCCCCGGGCGTCGTCTCGGGCAACGTCGTCCAGGCGCCGATCCACATCCCGGTCAACGCCGTGGGCAACAGCGTGAACGTGATCGGCGTCCTGAACCCGGCCTTCGGCAACGAGGGCGTCAACCACTGACGGTCGCCGCCACGGGGGTGCCGTACGCCTCGTCGGCCTGCGGGCGGCCGCCCCGCCGACCTGCGGGGCAACCGTGCCGCGGGCGGCACGGGACGGGCGCGGACGGCACCCCGTCGACGCACGCCGGGCCGGGGCGACCCGGCCGGTCCGCACCGACGCCGGCCACCGACCCAGGGACGTCATCCCCGCTCGCGTTCCTCCACGACGGAGTTGTACGCCGCCACCAACGCCCGTCGAGCCGTCCGCTCCACCGGCCGTAGCGCATGCTGACGCGCCGCCATCTCGGACGCGCTCACCGCGCCCCCGTGCCCGTTCTCGTACGCCAGCGAGACCAGCGCGCCGACCCGCTGAGCCAGCTCCAGCACCCGCACCGCCCGCGGCGGATACCCCGGCGCCAGCACCTCGCGCCCCGCCTCCGCCCGCGCCCGGTACGCGGCGACCGCCGCCTCCGCCACCGGCCCCGACCCGGCCACGTCGAGCCGCGTCAGCACCTCGGTCGCCTCCCGGAGCGCCTCCGCCAACTCCCGCTCGGCCTCCGACAACGACGGCACGTCCGCGGGCGGCGCCTCGCGCACCGGCAGACAGTGCCAGACGACCTCCACATGGACATCGCCCTCGGGGCCCGCCTCGTACACCTCGGGCACCAGCCCCAGCGCCGCCCCGTGACAGACCACCGCCTCCTCGGCCTCCAGCGCCCGCGCGTTGAACTCCGGCGGCCCGCTCAGCCCCAGCGGATGCCCCGGCGCCGGCAGCGCGACGCGCAGCCCGGTCACCCCGAGCGCCCGCAACCGGCCCAGCGCCAGCGTCAGCCCGACCGGCGCCGACTCACCCGGCAGCCCCGCCACGCGGTGCACCGCGTCCTCGCCGACGATCGCCAGCACGGCGTCATCCGGCGAGACAACTCCGACAAGTAGTGCGTTTCCCCAGGCGGCGAGCCGTCCTGCGCGTGGTTCCGTGAGCATGCCCACCACCCTAGAGCGCCCCGGGCGGACCACCGAGGCGTCCCGACGCCCCGCGCCCCCTCTCCCGAGACGACCGACGGCGACCCCGCACGACCCCACGCCGACCCGTCGGAGGCACCCTGGAGACCGGCCCGATGGAACGGCCGAGCCGACCGGTGGCGTAGATTTCGTAGCGGGCGGCGCCCACCGGCGCGGCCGACCGAGCCACAGGCGTACGCGACAGCCGAGACCGGCCACACTGTAAGGGGAGACAACGCGCTCATGAGCGATGTTCTGGAGCTTCAGGACGTATCCGTGGTCCGTGAGGGCCGGGCTCTGGTGGACCAGGTCTCCTGGTCGGTCAAGGAGGGCGAGCGCTGGGTGATCCTCGGCCCCAACGGCGCCGGCAAGACCACCCTCCTCAACCTCGCCTCCAGTTACCTCTTCCCCAGCCAGGGCACCGCCACCATCCTCGGCGAGACCCTCGGCAAGCCGGGCACCGACGTCTTCGAACTGCGCCCCCGCATCGGCATGGCCGGCATCGCCATGACCGAGAAGCTGCCCAAGCGCCAGACCGTCCTGGAGACCGTGCTGACCGCCGCGTACGGCATGACGGCCACGTGGCAGGAGGACTACGAGGAGATCGACGAGCAGCGCGCCCGCGCCTTCCTCGACCGCCTCGGCATGACCGAGTTCCTCGACCGGAAGTTCGGCACCCTCTCCGAGGGCGAACGCAAGCGCACCCTCATCGCCCGCGCCCTGATGACCGACCCCGAACTGCTCCTCCTCGACGAGCCCGCCGCCGGCCTCGACCTCGGTGGCCGCGAGGACCTCGTACGCCGCCTCGGCCGCCTCGCCCGCGACCCGATCGCCCCCTCGATGATCATGGTCACCCACCACGTCGAGGAGATCGCCCCCGGCTTCACCCACGTCCTGATGATCCGTCAGGGCAAGGTGCTGGCCGCCGGGCCGCTGGAGTTGGAGCTGACCTCCCGCAACCTCTCCCTCTGCTTCGGCCTCCCGCTCGTCGTGGAACAGGTCGGCGACCGCTGGACCGCACAGGGTCTCCCGCTCACCTGACCCACCCCGCCCCGGCCCGACCCACTCCGTCCCCTTTGCGCCCTGTCCCCGCAGCGACCCCCGGACCTACCATGACCATGTGAACGACATCGACGCATGGGTGTGGTGGCTCGTCGCCGCGGCAGCACTCGGAATCCCCCTCGTCGTGACCGCGATGCCGGAGTTCGGCATGCTCGCCGTGGGCGCCGTCGCCGCGGCGATCGCCTCCGGGATCGGGGCCGGCGTCGTCGTACAGGTCCTCGTCTTCGTCATCGTCTCGGTCGCCCTCATAGCGGTGGTGCGCCCGATCGCGGCCCGGCACCGCAAGGACCGCCCCCAACTCCTCTCGGGCGTCGAGGCGTTGAAGGGCAGACAGGCCGTCGTCCTCGAACGCGTCGACGGCTCCGGCGGCCGGGTCAAGCTGGCCGGCGAGATCTGGTCGGCCCGCTCCCTCGACACCGCACGCGCCTACGACGTGGGACAGGAGGTGGACGTCGTGGACATCGAGGGCGCGACCGCGATCATCATGTGACGACGCACCACCCAAGTGGGCGAACAGCCCCCGAGGCGGGCGACGGTCTGTCAGACTCGACCAGCAAGATCCTCAACAGCCGTAAGATCAACAGCCGTAAGATCAGCAGCAGTCAGGATCTGCCAAGAGCGCCGAGGCGGAGAAGGGTACGGGAACGACCATGCAACCGGTCATCATCGTCTTGATCATCCTGGTGGTGTTGGTCTTCATCGCCCTGATCAAGACGATCCAGGTCATCCCACAGGCCAGCGCCGCCATCGTCGAGCGCTTCGGCCGCTACACACGCACGCTGAACGCGGGCCTCAACATCGTCGTCCCGTTCATCGACACCATCCGCAACCGCATCGACCTGCGCGAACAGGTCGTCCCGTTCCCGCCGCAGCCGGTGATCACCCAGGACAACCTGGTCGTCAACATCGACACGGTCATCTACTACCAGGTCACCGACGCCCGCGCCGCGACCTACGAGGTCGCCAGCTACATCCAGGCGATCGAGCAGCTCACCGTCACCACCCTGCGCAACATCATCGGCGGCATGGACCTGGAGCGGACCCTGACCTCCCGCGAGGAGATCAACGCGGCCCTGCGCGGCGTCCTCGACGAGGCCACCGGCAAGTGGGGCATCCGCGTCAACCGCGTCGAGCTGAAGGCGATCGAGCCGCCCACCTCCATCCAGGACTCGATGGAGAAGCAGATGCGCGCCGACCGCGACAAGCGCGCCGCGATCCTCCAGGCCGAAGGTGTCCGGCAGTCCGAGATCCTGCGCGCCGAGGGCGAGAAGCAGTCCCAGATCCTGCGCGCCGAAGGTGAGGCCAAGGCCGCGGCCCTGCGCGCCGAGGGCGAGGCCCAGGCCGTCCGTACGGTCTTCGAGGCCATCCACGCCGGTGACCCGGACCAGAAGCTGCTCTCGTACCAGTACCTCCAGATGCTGCCGAAGATCGCCGAGGGCGACGCCAACAAGCTCTGGATCGTCCCCAGCGAGATCGGCGACGCCCTCAAGGGCCTGTCCGGCGCCATGGGCAACTTCGGCGGCCTGGGCGGCGGTCCGGCCACCGGCACCGTCCCGCCCCAGGAGCGCCGCGAGAAGCCGTCCATCGACTGACGCGCCCCGAAAGGGGCGCGGGGCTGTATCGATGTGCGACTCCGCCGCGTGGGTGCGACCAGCCACACCCCACCCGCAGTCGGTGAAAAACCGCGCCCCTACGGCGAAACCGTCAAGCCGCGTCCAGAACCAACCAGTCCGGCAGCGCGGCGAAGTCCTCCCGCCCCAACGCCAGCAACATCGCATCCGCGGGAGTCGGCTCGAAAGGCTGACGCAGCAACGGCATCCCCGCCTGCTCGGGCGTCCGGTTGGCCTTGCGGTGATTGTCCTCCGCGCAGGAGGCCACCGTGTTCAGCCAGGTGTCCTGCCCGCCGTGCGACCGCGGCACCACGTGGTCCACGGTCGTCGCCCGCCGCCCGCAGTACGCGCACCGGTGCCGGTCCCGGACCAGCACCCCCCGCCGCGACCACGGCGCACGTCTTCGGAAGGGCACCCGTACGTATTGGCACAGCCTGATCACCCGGGGCGCCGGTATGTCCAGCGCGGCTCCGCGCATCCGCAGTTCGGGGTGGGCCTGCTCGACGACGGCCTTGTCCTGCAGCACCAGAACGACGGCTCGGTTCAACGTCACCGTAGACAGCGGCTCGAAGCTCGCGTTCAGCACCAGCGTGTCCCGCATACCAGCCCACCTCCCGTGCGCACCGGCCCACCCCCTGGCGGGCTGGATCAACTCTGGCCGGGCACGCCGGGATGGACAACGCAATAAAAATGCCCGTCCCTGATCACTTCCAAGACCAGGGACGGGCAAACGTTCCATGAACGCTCACATGCGGATCAGCCTTCGGCGGACACCTCGTACTCACCGATCAACTGCGCCCGCGCGATCGCGTGGAACCGCAGGTTGAAGCCGACGAACGCCGGAGTCGCCTCGGCGTCCGGACCCAGCTTCTCCTGGTCCACGGCGTACACCGTGAACACGTACCGGTGCGGCCCGTCCCCGGCCGGCGGAGCGGCACCGCCGAAGTCCTTGCTGCCGTAGTCGTTACGCGCCTGTACGGCACCGTCCGGCAACCCTTCGAACTTCCCGCTGCCCGCACCCGCCGGCAGCTCCGTCACCGAGGCCGGGATGTCGAACACCACCCAGTGCCAGAACCCGCTCCCCGTGGGCGCGTCCGGGTCGTAGCAGGTCACGGCAAAGCTCTTGGTCTCGGGCGGAAAGCCCTCCCACCGCAAATGCGGCGAGGTGTTGCCGGCCGCGTAGACCTGAGCCTCCTTGAGCGTCGCCCCTTCCTGTACGTCCTCACTCGTCACCGTGAACGCCGGCACGGGCGGGTGGAAGTCATGGGGGAGCGGCCGCCGCTTGAGCTCGGTCACCTCGGTACCTCCTGATCGGGTTCGTCTCGTCGCTTCCCGAGCCTAGAACCAGTTCCGCTTGCTGCCGACCTCGGACAGCCACTGGTTGAGGTACGCCGCCCAGTCGGTCCCCTGGTAGTCGTGGAGCCCGACCTGGAACGACCGGAACGTGTCGCTGCCCTCGCTGAACAGCCCCGGCTTCTTGTCCATCTCCAGGATGACGTCCATCGCCTGCTCGTCGGCGACGAAGCTCAGCTCGACCTGGTTCAGCCCCCGGTACTGCTGCGGCGGCTGGAACTCCAGCTCCTGGTAGAACGGCAGCTGCTGCCGCGTCCCCCGGATGTGCCCGCGCTCCATGTCCGCGTTCTTGAAGCGGAAGCCCAGCTGGATGAACGCGTCCAGGATCGCCTTCTGCGCCGGCAGCGGGTGCACGTTGACCGGGTCCAGGTCACTGGAGTCGACGGCCCGCGCGATCGCCAGTTCGGTCGTCACCCCGATGTTCATCCCGCGCAGCGCCTGCCCGTCGATCATGGTGACCGGGGTCTCCCACGGAATCTCCAGACCGAACGGCACCGCGTGCACCGCCCCGGCCTGCAACTCGAAGGCACCCCCCAGGCTCGCCTTCGCGAACTCGATGTCCTGCTTGTACTCCTGGTCGCCGCTCTCCACCTCGACCTTGGCCTGGAGCCCGACCGACAGCCCCTCGATCTGCTGGTTCACGGACCCGCCCTGGATCCGCACCTCACCCTGGACGACGCCGCCCGGCACGACGTTCACCTCGTTCAGCACCGTCTCGACCGAGGCCCCGCCGGCTCCCAGACTCGCGAGCAGCTTCTTGAACGCCATGTCTCTCCCTCTCCAGCGCTTGCGCGTGAACCGAACCCTTGATCCCTACATACGCGATCCGGCCGTGGCCGGTTCCGCACCCCACCCTGACAAGCCGCCCGCGCCCTGACCACCCCACCGCCCGTACCGTCTGCGTTACGCTCGGACGGCATGATCGCGACCCTTGACCGTACGCCCCTGCCGAGGGAGTTCTTCGACCGCCCCGTCCTCGACGTGGCACCCGACCTCCTGGGCCGCGTCCTCGTCCGCACCACCCCGGACGGCCCGATCGCCCTCCGGCTGACAGAGGTCGAGGCCTACGACGGTCAGAACGACCCCGGCTCCCACGCCTACCGCGGTCGCACCGCCCGCAACGACGTGATGTTCGGTCCCCCCGGACACGTCTACGTCTACTTCACCTACGGCATGTGGTTCTGCATGAACCTGGTGTGCGGTCCCGAGGGGAGGGCGAGCGCGGTCCTGCTCCGCGCCGGCGAGATCGTCGAGGGAGCGGAACAGGCCCGGCCCCGTCGTCTCTCGGCCCGCAACGACAAGGAACTGGCCAAAGGTCCCGCCCGCCTGGCCACCGCCCTCGGTGTCGACCGGGCTCTGAACGGCACGGACGCCTGCACCGCCGCCGACACCCCGTTGCGCATCCTGACGGGCACGGCCGTACCCCGTGACCAGGTACGCAACGGCCCCCGTACAGGCGTGGCCGGCGACGGCGGGGTCCACCCCTGGCGCTACTGGATCGCCGACGACCCGACGGTGAGCCCCTACCGGGCGCATGTACCGAGGCGACGCCGAAGTTGACGCCCCCTTGCGCGCCCCGTAATGTAGTCCGAGCCGCTGAAGCGGGTACGGCGATCGCCAACACCCGGAAGCGGCCAACCCACTACCCAGCACAACCCCTCAGCGGGGTCCTCTCAGGCGTGTCCGCATGCCCGAACGGGAACTCGCGAAAGCCGATTATGAATCGGCAGGGCGACCCGCTAACGTAGTGAATGTCGAAAGGCCGACAGGCGAAAGTCCAAAGCCGATGACAATCCCGCCGACTGGGAATCAGGCCCGAAAGGATCTGATAGAGTCGGAAGCGCCGGAAAGGGAAACGCGGAAGCGGGAACCTGGAAAGCACCGAGGAAATCGGATCGGAAAAAGATCTGATAGAGTCGGAAACG
>NZ_JAGGOO010000185.1 GCF_018614415.1 Streptomyces sp. ISL-12 | reverse complement strand
ACGGAGGACGGTCTGGGCCCCCGGACGGCGCTGACGACCACGCTGCTGACCCAGCCACTGCCACGGCTGACCGACCGGCCGGCGGCCCGGAACCACCCCGCCGCCCTGCCGGTACCCCGGCGACAACCGGACGGAACGACGGCGACACCGGCCGGCGACAAGGGGTGACCGGGCGACCGTCGGGACGGAGGACGGTCTGGGCCCCGGGACGCGTGCTTCGGCCTCCGGGCCTGCTGGGGCGAGCCGCCCGGCCCGGAGGTCCCGCCCCTGGCCCCACCACCGCACCGGCGGGGTGCCGCTCCGTGGAGGCGACGGTCACAGCCGTGGGTCCACCGGCTCCGACTCCAGGGCGAGGACGCCGAAGACCGCCTCGTGCACCCGCCACAGCGGCTCCCCCTCCGCGAGGCGGTCCAGGGCCTCCAGGCCGAGGGCGTACTCGCGGATCGCCAGCGACCGCTTGTGGTGGAGGAACCGCTGCCGGAGCCGGGCGAGGTTGTCGGGGCGCGTGTACTCGGGACCGTAGATGATCCGCAGGTACTCGCGGCCCCGGCACTTGACGCCCGGCTGCACCAGCCGCCCCTGCTCGTCCCGGACCAGCGCGCCGACCGGCTTGACGACCATGCCCTCGCCGCCCCGGCCGGTCATCTCCAGCCACCAGTCGACGCCGGCCCGCACCGACTCGGGGTCACCGGTGTCGACGTAGAGGCGGCGGGTGGTGCCGAGGAGGCCGCTGCCGTCGTGCTCGACGATCCGGTCGAGGAGCGCGAGCTGCTCGTCGTGCGGCAGCGCGGCCAGGCTGCGGCCCCGGACGGCGAGGATCTGGAACGGTGCGAGGCGTACGCCGTCCAGTCCCTCGGTCGGCCAGCAGTACCGCCGGTACGCCTCGGTGAACGCCGCGGCGTCGGCGGCCCGCTTCCGCTGCCGGGCCAGCAGCCCGGTGACGTCGACGCCCCGGGCCGCCGCGCCCTCCAGCGCGGCCAGCGCGCCGGGGAAGACGGCGCCGGACGCGGCGCCCACCGCGGCGTACTGCGTGCGCAGCAGCCCGGACGCCTTCAGTGACCACGGCATCAGCTCCGCGTCCAGCAGCATCCAGTCGGTGGACAGCTCGTCCCACAGTCCGGCCGCGCCGATCGCCGCCCGCAGCCGGCCGAGGATCTCCTCGGTGACGGACGCGTCGTCGAAGAAGGGGCGGCCGGTACGGGTGTAGAGGGAGCCGGTCGGGCCCTCGGCCCCGAAGCGGGCGCGGGCCGCCGCCGCGTCGCGGCAGACCAGCGCCACCGCCCGCGAGCCCATGTGCTTCTCCTCGCACACGACCCGCGCCACCCCGTCCGCCGCGTACCCGGCGAACGCCTCCTTCGGGTGCTCCAGGTACCCCTCCTCCCGCGAGGTCGCGGTCGGGGCCATGGTCGGCGGGAGGTACGGCAGCAGCCTGGGGTCGGTCGCGAAGCGGCTCATCACCTCCAGTGCCGCCGCCGCGTTGTCCTCGCGGACGGCGACCCGCCCCGCGTACCGGGTCTCCACCGCGCGCCGGCCGTGCACGTCGGCCAGGTCCAGCGGCCGCCCGTCGTGCCCGCCGGGCGCCTCGGTGGCGAGCGGCCTGACCGGCTCGTACCAGACCCGCTCGGCGGGTACGTCGACCAGTTCCCGCTCCGGCCAGCGCAGCGCGGTCAGCCTGCCGCCGAAGACGGCTCCGGTGTCGAGGCAGATGGTGTTGTTGAGCCAGGTCGCCTGCGGGACCGGGGTGTGGCCGTAGACCACGGCGGCCCGGCCCCGGTAGTCCTCGGCCCACGGGTAGCGCACCGGCAGCCCGAACTCGTCGGTCTCCCCGGTGGTCTCGCCGTACAGGGCGTGACTGCGCACCCGCCCCGAGGTGCGTCCGTGGTACTTCTCCGGCAGTCCTGCGTGGCAGACCACCAGCCGGCCGCCGTCGAGGACGTAGTGGCTGACCAGCCCGTCGATGAACTCCCGTACCTCGGCGTGGAACTCCTCGCTCTCCCCTGCCATCTGCGCGATGGTCTCGGCGAGTCCGTGGGTGTGCTGGACGCGGCGGCCGCGCAGGTGGCGGCCGTACTTGTTCTCGTGGTTGCCGGGGACGCACAGGGCGTTGCCGGAATTGACCATCGCCATCACGCGGCGCAGGACGCCGGGGCTGTCCGGGCCGCGGTCGACGAGGTCGCCGACGAAGACGGCGGTGCGGCCCTCGGGGTGGACGCCGTCGGTGTAGCCGAGCCTGCCGAGCAGGGTCTCCAGCTCGGAGGCGCAGCCGTGGATGTCGCCGATGATGTCGAAGGGGCCGGTGAGGTGGGTGAGGTCGTTGAAGCGCTTCTCGGTGACGACGGTGGCGTGCTCAGCCTCCTCCGCGCCGCGCAGGACGTGCACCTTGCGGAAGCCCTCGCGCTCCAGGCCGCGCAGGGAGCGGCGGAGTTCGCGGATGTGCCGCTTGATGACCCGGCGGGGCATGTCGGCGCGGTCGGTGCGGGCCGCGTTGCGTTCGGCGCACACCTCCTCGGGGACGTCCAGGACGATGGCGATGGGCAGGACGTCGTGCCGCTTGGCCAGGTCGACGAGCTGCTTGCGGGCCTCGGGCTGCACGCTGGTGGCGTCCACCACCGTGCGCCGGCCGGCCGCGAGGCGCTTGCCGGCGATGTAGTGCAGGACGTCGAAGGCGTCCTTCGTGGCGCCCTGGTCGTTCTCGTCGTCGGAGACCAGGCCGCGGCAGAAGTCGGAGGAGATGACCTCGGTGGGCTTGAAGTGGCGGCGGGCGAAGGTGGACTTGCCCGAGCCGGAGGCGCCGATCAGCACGACGAGGGAGAGGTCGGTGACGGGCAGGGCGCGGGCCCGGGTGCCGGTGGTGGTCATGCGGCCTTCGCCTCCTCGGCTGCGCTCGGGGTCTCGGTGGTGGTGGTGAACACAGCCAGCTGGGTGGGCGGGCCCACCTCGGGGTCGTCGGGTCCTACGGGGCGGAACTCCACGCCGTAACCGTGCCGTTCGGCGGCTCTCTGCGCCCAGGCGCGGAACTCGGCGCGGGTCCACTCGAAGCGGTGGTCGCGGTGGCGGACGTGGTCGGCCGGGAGGGTCTCCCAGCGCACGTTGTACTCGGCGTTCGGCGTGGTCACGACGACCGTGCGGGGGCGGGCGGCGCCGAACACGGCGTACTCCAGGGCGGACAGCCGATCCAGGTCGACGTGCTCGATCACCTCGCTGAGGACGGCCGCGTCGTAGCCCTTGAGACGCTTGTCGGTGTAGGCGAGGGAGCCCTGGAAGAGGGTGACGCGGGCGGCCTGGCGCTCGCCCATGCGGTCCAGCCTCAGCCGCCGGGCGGCGATGTTCAGGGCCCGCACCGACACGTCCACGCCGGCGATCTCGGTGAACCGCGGCTCCTTGAGCAGCTCGCGCACCAGGTGGCCCTCCCCGCAGCCGAGGTCGAGGACGCGGGCGGCGGCGTGCTCGCGCAGGGCGGTGAGGATCGCCTCGCGGCGCCGGACGGCGAGCGGGGCCGGCCGCTCCTCCTGCTCGGCCTCCGCCGCGACCGCGTTGTCGATCTCCTCGACCTCGCTGTCGTCGGTCTCGGCCAGCCGGATCAGCTCCAGCCGGTCCATCGCCTCCCGGGTCAGGGACCAGCGGCGGGACAGGTAGCGGCCGACGATCAGCTTCTGCTCCGGGTGGCCGGACAGCCAGCCCTCGCCGGCCCGCAGCAGCTTGTCCACCTCGTCCGGGGCGACCCAGTAGTGCTTGGCGTCGTCGAGCACCGGCAGGAGGACGTAGAGGTGGCGCAGGGCCGCGGAGAGGGTGAGCGACTCCGCGACCAGCGTCAGCCGTACGTACCGCGAGTCGCCCCACTCCGGGAACTCGGTGTCCAGCGGCACCGCCTCGACGGTCACCGTCCAGCCCAGCGGCTCGAAGAGGCGCCGTACCAGGCCGGGGCCGCCGCGGGCGGGCAGCGCCGGTATCTCCACCCGCAGCGGCAGCGGCTCGGCCGCACGCTCGGGGCGGGCCTTGCCGATGCCGCGCAGGGCGCTGGAGAAGACGTTGCTCAGCGCGACGGCGAGGAGCGAGGAGGCCGCGTACGGGCGGTCGTTGACGTACTGCGCGAGTGCCGCGTCGGGGGCGCCGCCCCGGCCCTTGCCCTTGCCGCGCCGGACCATCGCCACCGCGTCCACCTCCAGCAGCAGCGCGGCCGTGCAGCGCTGTTCGTCCGCCTCGGGGTACACCACGTGGGCCGTGCCGAAGGAGGTGGAGAACGCCTGCGCCTTCTCGGGATGCTTGTGCAGCAGGAAGCCGAGATCGGTGGCGGGGCGCGCGGACGTGCCGGTGGTGGTGATGGTCAGGAACATGCGTCCGAGTCTTCCGGGCGGCGATGCGCGTGACCACTGGTTTTCCGACGCCGGTGCCCGCTCGGAGGGCGGGCGGGCACCGGCGCCGGACGGCTACGCCAGCTGGGACTGGACCTGGGCGGAGATCAGCTCCAGGTGGTCCAGGTCGTGCAGGTCGAGGAGCTGGAGGTAGACGCGCTGGGCGCCGGCCTCGGCGTAGCGGCCGATCTTGTCGACGACCTCGGCCGGGGAGCCGGCCAGGCCGTTGGCCTTGAGGTCGTCCACCTCGCGGCCGATGGCGGCGGCCCGGCGGGCGACCTCGGCGTCGTCCTTGCCGACACAGACGACGAGTGCGTTGGAGTAGGTCAGCGCGTCGGCGCCGCGGCCGGCCTCCTCGGCGGCGGCCCGGACCCGCGCGAACTGCCGCTCGGTGTCCTCGACCGAGGCGAACGGGATGTTGAACTCGTCCGCGTACTGGGCGGCCAGCCGCGGGGTGCGGGTGGCGCCGTGGCCGCCGATGAGGACGGGGACCTTGGCCTGCGCGGGCTTGGGCAGCGCGGGCGAGTCGGTGAGGTCGTAGAACGTGCCGTGGAAGTCGAAGGTCTTGCCGGCCTCGGTGGCCCACAGGCCGGTGACGATGGCGAGCTGCTCCTCCAGGCGGCCGAACTTCTCCTTCGGGAAGGGGATGCCGTACGCCTTGTGCTCCTCCTCGAACCAGCCCGCGCCCAGGCCGAGTTCGACGCGTCCGCCGGACATCTGGTCGACCTGCGCGACCTGGATGGCGAGCACGCCGGGCAGTCGGAAGGTGCCGGCGGTCATCAGCGTGCCGAGGCGGATGCGCTTGGTCTCGCGGGCGAGGCCGGCCAGGGTGATCCAGGCGTCGGTGGGGCCGGGGAGGCCGTCCACGGAGCCCATCTTCAGATAGTGGTCGCTGCGGAAGAAGGCGTCGAAGCCGAGGTCCTCGGTGGCCTTGGCGACGGTGAGCAAGGTGTCATAGGTGGCCCCCTGCTGGGGCTCGGTGAAGATGCGGAGATCCATGTCTCCATCCTGCACGCTCGGCCGCCTCCGGGTCCCCTCCCCCGCCCTGCGTGCCGGGGCCCCTGAGGGGGCCGTCGCGCCGGGTGCCCGTGACCGCTACCCCGCCTCGCGCTCCGGCATCCCGTCGTCCTCCGCGAGCCTGCCCAGCATCTGCAGGACCCGGTCGCGGGACTCGTCGGCCGCGTCGATGGCCTCCACGCACTGCCAGTACATGCCCTCGTCGTCCGCCGCGCAGGCCAGGGCGACGAGGGCGATGCCGGTCTCCGCGAGCAGGGTGCCCAGGCGCATCAGGGTCTGGCGGGCGTCGCCCAGTTCGGTGAGCTGGGCGGCGCGCAGCTCACCGGGGGGCAGGTCGGGATCGCCGAGGACGCCGCAGCCGCGTCCGGCCAGCTCGGTGAGGCCCCGGGCCTCGCCGCGCAGGGCCGGCGGTCCGACGACCGCCAGCCGGCTGCCGATGGCCTGGGCCAGGGCCTGCGCCTGCCACACCTCCGCCAGCATGTGCGGCACGTCGCCGCCGGCGGTCAGGGCACGTCTGCTCGTCACGATGAGCCGCACCGCGTCCATGGGCCGTCCCCGTCTGTCCCGACGCGCTCGCGGCGCGTCCGCCCGAACTCCGTTGTTCACTACCCAGAGTGAGGGCAAGGGGGCCAAAAAAGCCAGAGGAAGACGGAAATCTCTGGACAACAATTCGGTTTCGGGCAGGAAAACAACTACTGTACGTGATTATGGAGTTGGCGGTTCCGTCAGGTCGGAGCCGGGCACCGGGAAGCGCAGTTCGTTGCGGCCGATCTTCGCCGAGAGGGCGGCCAGCGGGTCGACGCCGAGCACCTCGCAGAGCTGGAGCAGATAGGCCAGTACGTCGGCGATCTCGTCCCGCACCCGGTGCGCGGTGCCGGGTTCGGCCATCACCCGGGCCGACTGCTCGGGCGTCAGCCACTGGAAGATCTCGACGAGTTCGGACGCCTCCACGCTCAGCGCGGCGACGAGGTTCTTCGGGGTGTGGTACGGCTGCCAGTTCCGCGCGGCGGCGAACTCGGCCAGGCGGCGCTGGAGTGCCGGCACGTCCAGGGGATCTTCATCGGTCACGGCTCCAGGTGTACCACCGTGACGCCCTCCGTCCCGGCCGCCCAGGAGGCGTCGGAGACCGCGCCCACCAGTCGGATGTGCCCCCGCGCGCACATCGCGGCGGCCAGTTCCAGCAGTTCGCGGCGCTGGCGCGGATCCAGGCCCCGGTCGAACCCGTCGGCCAGCACGGTGAGCGTCTGGAGGGCGGACGGCACCTCGCCGGCCGGGTCGACCGCCAGGACCCCGGGGCCGGTGAGCAGGACCAGGGCGAGGGCGAGGTAGCGCAGTTCGCCGTAGCCGAGCCGGGCCAGGCCGGTGCGGCTCCCGTCGCCCCGGTCGAGCACCGCGCGGACCGTGCCGTCGCGGCCGGGCTCGGCCAGGACGTCCGCGACCGGACCGGCGCAGCCCGCCCGCACCGCCGCGACCCACCGCGCGTGCCGTCGCCCGCACTCGCCGCGGGTGCGCCACAGCACGTCGGCGAGGTTGTCGCAGCCGCCGAGCAGCCGGCCGGAGCCGACCGGCACCGGGGCCCGCATCCGGGCGGGCCGGGGGTCGCAGGCGAAGACGGAGCGCAGGGCGACCACCATCTGCTCGGCGGCGGCGAGCACCCGGCGCTGCCCGTCGGTCCGGCCGGCCACCCGCAGCGGCAGCAGCGCGGTGCCGAGCCGGTCGTCCGGCAGCGGGGCGCGGGTCATCGGCGCGCCCCCGCCCGTGTACCAGGCCGCCTGCACGGTACGGCGCCCCGGATCGCGCAGGGCCGTCTGGAGGAGTACGAGGCCGTCGGCCGTCAGCCGTTCGCCGACGACGCGCAGTTCGGGCTCGGCCTGTACGGCGATGTCCAGCCGGACCGGACCGGCGGGGCCGTCGGCGGTGCAGCCGATGCGGAAGCCCCGGCGGCGCTGGGCGTCGGGGCGGGCCTCGTCGGGCACGCACCCGGCCGGGTCGGGGAAGACCGCGCCGGCCTCGGCGCCGCCGCCGAGCCGGGCCAGTGCCTCGTAGGCGCGCAGCGCACCGGTCTTGCCGCTGCCGCTGGGACCGGCGAGGAGGGTGAGCGGCCCGAACCGGACCGTCCGGCGCCGGTGCCCGGCGAACGCGGACAGCCGCAGTTCGGTGACGCGGGGGCGCAGCTCACCGGTGAGCGCCGGGGACGGCGGGGCGGGGGCGGCCGAGGACGGGGGCGCGGTCATGCCCGGACCGTAGGACCCGGCTCGCCCGGCGAACCGTTCCGCCCTCGGGGCGGTCCCACGATCGGGGGACCGCCCCGTCACGGCACGGGCCGCTGTCACCCTCGCGGGCCGGCCGCCGTGCCCTCACCCCGCCGTCACATCCCGGGAATCCCGGCCCCCTGCATCAACCCCGTGACCTCCGTGCCCGCAGGTGTGAGCAGAAACACATTGCGGTCGACGCGGTGCATCCCGCTCGCCAGGCCGAAGACGACGCCCGTGCTGAAGTCCAGGACGCGCTTGGCCACGTCCGTCTCCGCGCCGGTCAGGTCGAGCAGCACCGGGATGCCCGACATCAGCGTCTCGGCGACCTCGCGGGCGTCCGCGAACACATTGACCCGCATCACCACGAATCGGCGCCGGGCCTCGGTCTCCGCCTCGGGCAGCGCGCGATGCCCCACCGAGGACGGCCACGCGTCGCGTCCGCGCAACGGAACGACCTGGGCGAGCCCCTCCCACTGTTCATCGGTGACGTCGTGACTGTTCACCGGCTCCCCCCGATCCGACCGCTCCGACTCGCCTTCAATGCCTGCACCAGCCAATTCTTACGCCAAGTCACCCGTTCGGCCCAACAGCGACACGATCCGCGACCGAACCGGAGGGCCCTATGAGCATGCCGGACCCCCCGAACCCGCCGTACGCGAGGGTGCCTTACCGCCCGGGTGGCTCAGGCCGCCGTCATGACGGCCGGCAGCGACCCCTGGCCCTCGTCCTCGGCCTCTGTCAGGGACCGGAGCAGCGCGGTGCGGGCGCGGGCCACGCGGGAGCGGACCGTGCCGACCGGGCAGTCGCTGACGGCGGCGGCCTGCGCGTAGGGCAGTCCCAGCAGTTGGGTCAGGACGAACGCCTCCCTGCGGTCGGCGGGGAGCGCGTCCAGCAGTGCGGCGAGGGCGACACCCTCGTCGAAGCCGGGCAGGTCCCGCGACTGGGCGCGTTCGACGGCCGCCTCCCAGTCCTCGGTGTCCGACAGCCGGGGCCGGCTGGACGTACGGCGGATGCTGTCGGCCACCGCGCGGCGCGCGATCGACAGCAGCCAGGTGCGGGCCGAGCAACGGCCCTCGAACCGGTGCAGGCTGCCGAGGGCCCGCAGGAACGTGTCCTGGGCCAGGTCGTCGGCGCTCTGCGGATCGGCGCCGAGGAACGTCACGTAGCGGCGGACGTCGCGGTGCAGGGCACGGACGAGGCGCTCGACCGCGTCGGCGTCCCCGGTGCGGGCGGCCAGCGCCCAGGCGGTTATCGACTCCTCTCCCAAGGTTTCGGGTTCTCCCGGCGTTTCCGGTTGTGGGTACGGCAGGGCGGCAGTGGTCACCTGTGTGTCCTTCGGGGTCCGCGACCGGCGTCGGGCAGCAGCGCGTGCGACGGGCACGGCGGCCCGTGCCGGTGCATGGGTGAAAGGGGGCGGCCGGGCACGGCGGTGCGCGGCCGGTGCCCGAGGCGGCGGACGGCGGACGGTCATGCCGGTCCGCGGCGGCCTCGGGAAGCCGGCTGTCGTCAGGCGACAGCGACCCCTGCGGGCGGACCCCGGGACGTGATCGCGTACGTGAGCGGGAGGCGGCGCGGCGCACGCCCGGAACCGCCCCGGCGCGCGCGGACCCGCGGACGCTCCGGCGGCTCGGGGGCCCGCAGCAGCGGGCGCAGCGGCGCGCGGAGCCAGCCCGCTACGGCGCGCAGGACCCGGAAGACGGCGCGTTCCCCACGCGCGAGCCAGAGCCCGCTGAGCAGGGCGGCCAACAGGTGGGCGGCGAGCATGCCGACCGAGGACGTCCCGGCCACCGTGCCGCCGTGCTCCATGACGTGCGCGTGGCCGGCGCCCATCGAGCCCATCGGTCCCATCGAGCCCATCGGCCCCATCGAGCCCATCGGTCCCATCGAGCCCATCGAGCCCATCGAGCCCATCGAGCCCATCGAGCCCATCGAGCCCATCGGTCCCATCGAGCCCATCGAGCCCATCGAGCCCATGGAGGACATCGCATGCGTCGCGGGCATCCCAGGCACCGCCGGCATGCCCGGCACCGCCGCCTGAGTGAGCGTGAAAGAGCTGTGCAGCGCCGCCTGGGCCGCCACCGTGAAGGCGACGACCGCCACGGGCCCGCGTTCCCGGCCCGCGAGCCGCCACGCCGCGCCGCCGGTGACCACCGCACCGCCGGCCATCGCCCACCAGGGCACCGTGGCACCGGACATCAGGACGTGCCCGAGCGCGGCCAGCACGACGCAGACGGCCGCGAACACCGCGGCACGTCCCGCCCGCGAGCACCCCCCAGCCGTCATGGCGCCCTCATCCCCACATCCGTGTCCCACGCCTCACGGGAGCGTACGGACATTGTCCCGGCACCCCACTCAAAAGGACCGGCGTGACGCGCATCACACCCGCTGCGTCGAACGGGCGAGCGTCCCACGTCACACGACCGAAGAGAACAAGGTCACCACGTGCCCTCTGCTGCCCGAACACCCTTCTGCCCTAGCATCCCGACCATGACGGTCCTGCCTGACGACAGGCTCCCGCTGGCGACCGAGTTCCCTGACGCGACACATGAGCAGTGGCAGCACCTCGTGGCGGGTGTCCTGCGCAAGTCCGGCAAGGAGGTCTCGGACACCGAGGCGGAGCGGAAACTGTCCACCGAGCTGGAAGACGGACTCCGTGTCCGGCCCCTCTACACCGCCCGGGACGCCGCGCCCGATCCCGGGCTGCCCGGCTTCGCGCCCTTCGTGCGCGGTGGCCGCGCGGAGGGACACACGGCGGGCGGCTGGGACGTGCGCCAGCGGCACACGGTCGCCGACCGGGCCGCGGTCCTGGCCGACCTGGAGAACGGCGTCACCTCCCTGTGGCTGGCCGGCCTCCCGGCAGGGGCCCTCGCCACCGCCCTCGACGGCGTCCACCTGGACCTGGCTCCGGTCGTCCTGGACGCCGGCGCCGGAACCGGGGAGGCCGTACGGCGGCTGCTCGCGCTGTACGAGGAGCGGGGCACCGCCCCGGAGGCGGTGCGCGGCAGCCTGGGCGCCGACCCGCTGGGCCACGAGGCCCGCACGGGCCGGCCGTACGACTTCGCCTTCGCTGACGTGCCCGGGTACGCCGAGCGGTACCCGGGGCTGCGGGCGCTGACCGTGGACGCGCTGCCGTACCACGAGGCCGGCGGGTCGGCGGCGCAGGAGCTGGGCTGCTCGCTGGCGACCGGGGTGGCGTACCTGCGCGAGCTGACGGGCGCGGCCGGACTGGACGCCGAACAGGCCCTCGGACAGCTGGAGTTCCGGTACGCGGCGACCGCCGACCAGTTCCTGACGATCGCCAAGCTGCGGGCCGCGCGGCGGCTGTGGGCGCGGGTGGCCGAGGTCTGCGGGGCGCCCCGGGCGGGCGGGCAGCTCCAGCACGCGGTGACCTCGTCGGTGATGATGACCCGCCGCGACCCGTGGGTGAACATGCTGCGCACCACCGTCGCCGCGCTGGCCGCCGGGGTGGGCGGCGCCGACGCCGTGACCGTGCTGCCGTTCGACGACGCGCTGGGGCTGCCGGACGCGTTCGCCCGCCGTATCGCCCGCAACACCTCCACCATCCTCATCGAGGAGTCCCACCTGTCCCAGGTGACCGACCCGGCGGGCGGCTCCTGGTACGTGGAGCGGCTGACGGACGAACTGGCCCACGCGGCCTGGGAGTTCTTCCAGGAGATCGAGCGCGCCGGCGGTCAGGCGGCGGCCCTGCGCTCGGGCCTGGTCGGGGACCGGCTGGCCGCGACCTGGGCGGCGCGGAGCGCGCGGCTCGCCACGCGGCGGGAGCCGGTCACGGGGGTGAGCGAGTTCCCGCACCTCGCCGAGCAGCCGGTGGTCCGCGATCCCGCGCCCGAGCCGCCGTCCGGGGGGCTGCCCCGGGTGCGGCGGGACGAGGCGTTCGAGGCGCTGCGGGCCCGTTCCGACGCCCACCTCGCCGCGACCGGCGTCCGGCCCCGGATCTACCTCGCCGCGCTGGGCCCGGCCGCCGCGCACACCGCCCGCCTCTCCTTCGCCGCCAACCTGTTCCAGGCGGGCGGCATCGAGACCGTCACCGAGGGCACCTTCGAGGAGAGCGGGGCGCGGGAGGCGTGCCTGTGCTCCAGTGACGCGGTGTACGAGGAGCAGGCCGACGGTGCCGCCGAGCGGTTGCGGGCGGCGGGTGCCGGGCACCTGTTCCTCGCGGGCCGCCCGGGGCCGTACGACGGCATCGACACGTACGTCTTCGCCGGCTGTGACGCCGTGGCCGTGCTGACCGCCACGCTCGACCGTATGGGAGTGTCCCGATGACCGTCCCCGACTTCTCCGGGATCGAGCTGGGCACCCCGTCCGCCGATGCCGGACCCGACGAGTGGCGCACGGCGGTGAAGAACGCCGCCGGCGGTGACGACCTGCGCTGGGAGACCCCCGAGGGCATCGCGGTCAAGCCGCTGTACACCGGGCAGGACCTGGAGGGCCTGGACTTCCTGGACACCTACCCGGGCATCGCCCCGTACCTGCGCGGCCCGTACCCGACGATGTACGTGAACCAGCCCTGGACGATCCGCCAGTACGCGGGTTTCTCCACGGCCGAGGAGTCCAACGCGTTCTACCGCCGCAACCTCGCCGCCGGCCAGAAGGGCCTGTCGGTCGCCTTCGACCTCCCGACCCACCGGGGCTACGACAGCGACCACCCGCGGGTGACCGGTGACGTCGGCATGGCGGGCGTGGCGATCGACTCGATCCTGGACATGCGGCAGCTCTTCGACGGCATCCCGCTGGACCGGATGACGGTGTCGATGACGATGAACGGCGCGGTGCTCCCCGTACTGGCGCTGTACATCGTGGCGGCGGAGGAGCAGGGCGTGCCGCCCGAGAAGCTCGCCGGGACCATCCAGAACGACATCCTCAAGGAGTTCATGGTCCGCAACACCTACATCTATCCGCCGAAACCGTCGATGCGGATCATCTCCGACATCTTCGCCTACACCTCGCGGCGGATGCCCCGCTACAACTCGATCTCCATCTCCGGCTACCACATCCAGGAGGCGGGCGCGACGGCCGACCTGGAGCTGGCGTACACCCTCGCGGACGGCGTGGAGTACATCCGCGCGGGCCGCGAAGCCGGCCTGGACGTGGACGCCTTCGCGCCGCGCCTCTCCTTCTTCTGGGCGATCGGCATGAACTTCTTCATGGAGATCGCCAAGCTGCGCGCGGCCCGCCTGCTGTGGGCGAAGCTGGTGAAGCAGTTCGACCCGAAGAACACCAAATCGCTCTCCCTGCGCACCCACTCCCAGACCTCCGGCTGGTCCCTCACCGCCCAGGACGTGTTCAACAACGTCACGCGTACGTGCGTGGAGGCGATGGCCGCCACCCAGGGCCACACCCAGTCGCTGCACACCAACGCCTTGGACGAGGCACTGGCGCTGCCCACCGACTTCTCCGCCCGCATCGCCCGCAACACCCAGCTGCTCATCCAGCAGGAGTCGGGCACGACGCGGGTGATCGACCCGTGGGGCGGCAGCGCGTACGTGGAGCGGCTGACGTACGACCTCGCGCGCCGCGCCTGGCAGCACATCGAGGAGGTCGAGGCGGCGGGCGGCATGGCGCGGGCCATCGACGCGGGCATCCCCAAGCTGCGCATCGAGGAGGCGGCGGCGCGGACGCAGGCCCGGATCGACTCGGGGCGGCAGCCGGTGATCGGCGTCAACAAGTACCGGGTGGAGACCGACGAGAAGATCGAGGTCCTCAAGGTCGACAACTCCTCGGTGCGGGAACGGCAGCTGGCCAAGCTGCGGCGGCTGCGCGAGGAGCGGGACGAGGCCGCCTGCCGGGCCGCGCTGGACGCCCTGACCCGGGCCGCCGGGGGCGACGGCAACCTGCTGGAGCTGGCGGTGGACGCGGCCCGGGCCAAGGCCACGGTGGGTGAGATCTCGGACGCCCTGGAGAAGGTCTACGGGCGGCACTCGGGCCAGATCCGTACGATCTCGGGGGTGTACCGCAACGAGGCAGGAGAGGCGCCGAACGTGGACCGCACCCGGGCCCTGGTGGACGCCTTCGCCGAGGCCGAGGGCCGCCGGCCGCGCATACTGGTCGCCAAGATGGGCCAGGACGGCCACGACCGGGGCCAGAAGGTCATCGCCACCGCCTTCGCCGACCTCGGTTTCGACGTGGACGTCGGCCCGCTGTTCCAGACCCCGGCCGAGGTGGCCCGGCAGGCCGTCGAGGCGGATGTGCACATCGTCGGGGTGTCGTCGCTGGCCGCCGGACACCTCACGCTCGTCCCGGCGCTGCGCGAGCGGCTCGTCGAGGAGGGCCGGGAGGACATCATGATCGTGGTGGGCGGGGTGATCCCGCCGCAGGACGTGCCCACGCTGAAGGAGATGGGCGCGGCGGCGGTCTTCCCGCCGGGCACGGTCATTCCCGACGCCGCGTACGACCTGGTGGCCCGGCTGGCGGCCGACCTCGGTCACGGCGAGCTGTGATGCTCGATGTCGACGGTTACGTCAAGGGCGTCCTGGACGGCAAGCGTGCGGTCATCGCCCGCGCGATCACCCTCGTGGAGTCGACGCGCCCGCAACACCGCGCGCTGGCCCAGGAGGTGCTGACCGAACTGCTCCCGCACAGCGGCCGGGCCCGGCGGATCGGGGTCAGCGGGGTGCCGGGGGTCGGCAAGTCGACGTTCATCGACGCCTTCGGCACGATGCTGACCGGGCTCGGCCACCGGGTGGCCGTCCTCGCCGTCGACCCCTCCTCCACCCGGACCGGCGGCTCCATCCTCGGCGACAAGACGCGGATGGAGCGCCTCGCCGTCGACCCGGCCGCGTTCGTCCGCCCCTCCCCCACGGCGGGCACGCTCGGCGGGGTGGCGAAGGCGACGCGCGAGTCGATCGTGGTGATGGAGGCGGCGGGGTACGACGTGGTGCTGGTGGAGACGGTGGGCGTGGGCCAGTCGGAGACGGCGGTCGCCAACATGGTCGACACGTTCTTGTTGCTGACCCTGGCCCGCACCGGCGACCAGTTGCAGGGCATCAAGAAGGGCGTCCTGGAGCTGGCCGACGTGATCGCCGTCAACAAGGCGGACGGCCCGCACGAACGCGACGCGCGGGCCGCCGCCCGCGAACTGGCGGGCGCCCTGCGCCTGATGCACGGCAAGGACGCGTTCTGGACCCCGCCGGTCCTGCACTGCAGCGCCCGGGAGTCGACGGGCCTGGACGCCGTCTGGGACCGCCTGGAGCAGCACCGTACGCTTCTGGACTCCACGGGCCGCCTCGCCGCCCGGCGCCGCGAGCAGCAGGTCGACTGGACGTGGACGATGGTCCGCGACGAACTCCTGGGCCGCCTGCACGCCGACCCGGCGGTCCGCCGTCTCGCGCCCGAGCTGGAGCGGCGGGTCCGGGAGGGCGAGCTGACGGCGACGCGGGCGGCGGAGGAGATCCTGGACGCCTTCGGGGAGCGCGCATGACGGTGGATATGCTCCCGGAGTGACGACGTACGACTATGAGCAGGACGGCGCCGAGATCTACCGGCAGTCCTTCGCCACCATCCGCGCGGAGGCCGACCTCGGGAGGCTGCCGGCCGAGGTGAGCCGGGTGGCGGTCCGGATGATCCACGCCTGCGGCATGGTCGACCTCGTCGAGGACGTCGCGTACTCGCCCGGTGTCGCGCAGAGCGCCCGCGCGGCGCTGCGCGCCGGGGCGCCGGTCCTCTGCGACGTGCGGATGGTCGCGAGCGGCATCACGCGCTCCCGGCTGCCCGCCGGCAACGAGGTGCTCTGCACCCTCTCCGACCCCAGCGTCCCCGACCTGGCCGCCCGGCTCGGCACGACCCGCAGCGCCGCCGCGCTGGAGCTGTGGCGGGAGCGGCTGGACGGCGCGGTGGTGGCGGTGGGCAACGCGCCGACCGCGCTGTTCCGGCTCCTGGAGATGATCCGGGACGGTGCCCCGCGCCCCGCCGCCGTCATCGGCGTACCGGTCGGCTTCGTCGGGGCGGCCGAGTCGAAGGACGCCCTGGCGGCCAACCCGTTCGGCCTGGAGTACCTCGTGGTGCGGGGCCGGCGCGGGGGCAGCGCGATGGCCGCGGCGGCGGTCAACGCGCTGGCGAGCGAGGCGGAGTGAGCCCTATCCGGTGACCCACCGGAGGGCGGCCTCCGGATCGGCGACCACGGGCACCCCCTCCGCCACCGGCGGCCTCCGCACGACCACCACCGGTACGCCCGCCTCCCGGGCGGCCGTCAGCTTCGGCGCGGTGGCCGCTCCCCCGCTGTCCTTGGTGACGAGCACGTCGATCCGGTGCCGGGCCAGGATGTGCCGCTCCCCGTCGAGGGTGAACGGCCCCCGGTCGAGCAGCACGTCCATGCGCGGCGGGTACGGAGGCTCGGGAGGTTCGACGGACCGTACGAGGAACCACAGGTCGTCCGGGCCGCCCGCGAACGCGGCGAGCCCCATCCGCCCGGTGGTGAGGAAGACCCGGCGCCCGAGGGAGGGCAGCAGCGCGGCGGCCTCCGGCAAGGACCCGGCCTCGTGCCAGTCGTCCCCCGCGACCGGTTGCCAGCCGGGCCTGCGCAGGACGAGCAGCGGTACGCCGGTGGCGGCGGCGGCCTGTTCCGCGTTGCGGCTGATGGTGTCGGCGAAGGGATGGGTGGCGTCGACGACCGCGTCCACGGCGTGCGCGCGCAGCCAGCCGGCCAGCCCCTCGGCCCCGCCGAACCCCCCGACGCGCAGCTCACCGGGGGGTGTGCGGGGCGCGGCGACCCGTCCGGCGAGGGAGGTGGTCACGCGCGTGTGCGGCCGGGCCGTGAGCGACTCGGCGAGGCTCCGGGCTTCGGCGGTGCCGCCGAGGACGAGGACGTGCACGTCAGTCCTTCCGTACCGCCCACTGCGTCACCGGCATCGCCTGCCGCCACCCGGTGAAGCCGCCCACGGCAGTGGCGTGCGCGACGGCGAGCCGGATCAGCTCACCGCCGTACCGGCGCCGGGCGTCGGCGAGCAGCGCCTCCGACTCCAGGGTGACGGTGTTGGCGACCAGCCGCCCGCCGACGGGCAGGGCCTCCCAGCAGGCGTCCAGCAGACCGGGCGCGGTGAGCCCGCCGCCGACGAAGACGGCGTCCGGGGAGGGGAGTTCGCCGAGAACATCGGGGGCCGGGCCGGTCACCACCTTCAGCCCCGGCACACCGAGCCGCTCGGCGTTGCGGCTGATGCGCCGGACCCGCTCGGGGTCGCGTTCGACGGTGACGGCCCGGCAGGACGGGTGGACGCGCATCCACTCGATGGCGACGGACCCGGAGCCGCCACCGATGTCCCACAGCAGCTCGCCGGGGGCGGGGGCGAGCACACCGAGGGTGGCGGCCCGCACATGCCGCTTGGTGAGCTGGCCGTCGTGCTCGTAGGCGTCGTCCGGCAGGCCCGGTACGGCGCCGAGGCGCGGGGCGTCGGCGGCGCGGCGGCACTCGACGGCGACGAGGTTGAGGGGGTCGCCGGGCGGTCGCGTCCAGTCGTCGGCGGTGGACGGCTCACTGGTGTGTTCCTCGGGTGCGCCGAGCCGCTCCAGCACCCGCATCCGGCTCGGCCCGAACCCCCGGTCGCGCAGCAGGGCTGCGACAGTGGCGGGCGTGGCGGCGTCGGCGCTGAGCACGAGCAGCCGGCGGCCATGGTGGAGGGCGGCGGCGAGCCGGTCGGCGGGGCGTCCGACGAGGGTGACGACCTCGACGTCCTCCAGCGGCCAGCCGAGCCGGGCGGCGGCGTAGGAGACGGACGACGGGTGCGGCAGGACGTGCACGGCACCGGCGCCCAGTACTTCGGTGAGGGCGCGGCCGATGCCGTAGAACATGGGGTCACCGCTGGCCAGCACGGCGACCCGGCGCCCTGCGTGGGCGGCGAGCAGTCCGGGCACGGCGGGCCGCAGCGGGGAGGGCCAGGCGATCCGTTCCCCGGCGCACTCGGGGGGCAGGAGATCGAGCTGGCGGGGACCGCCGAGGACGACCTCCGCCGCGCGCAGGGCCGCCCGGGAGGCGTCCGGGATGCCGCTCCAGCCGTCGGCCCCGATGCCGACGACGGTCACGGGCGGGGTGGGGGCGGGGTTCACGGCTCGGTTCCTCGGGTCTGGCGATGGGGGGCGCTCCCGCGGTGCGGCGGGTGGCGGAATCGCACTTTACGCGGTCCCGGTGCCGGGCCTTGGCCGGCACCCGGCACCGGGGCCTGCCGTGGCGCTCCCCGCGGCCCATGGTGCCCGCCCCGGCCCGCCGGCGCACTGCCGGTTCCCGGCAGTGCTCATCAGGAAGCGGTGCCGGGACGGGGTGCGGGGTCAGCCGTCGGTCCGCCGGACGTCCTGCCCGTCCGCGACGACGGCGATGACGCCGCCGGGGCGCAACTCCATGACGGCACCGGCGTGGGCACCCGTCCGCGAGGCCCACACCGTCTTGCCGAGGCCGGGCCGGTCACGCGTTCCTCCCTCGACGGCGAGCGCGTCGACGAGGCAGTCCGCCTCGGGATCGGCCGAGGGCGTGATCGTCTGGTTCGTCCTGCCGGTACGGCCCCTTTCCGGCCGGTGGCGGCTTACTGGTGCGCGCGGACGGTGGTGGAGTCGACCTGGACCAGCCAGTCGATGTCGCCGGCCGCGTCGGCGTGTGGACGCACCGCGCACGGCCGGACCCTGTTCACGGGCGCTCCGGGAGGGCCCGGACCGTCTCGTCGGCTGTGACGTACGCCTTCTCGCCGGTCCACGACGAGGTGACGACGACGGCGTCCTCCCCGGGCAGTACGGTGACGGGGAACAGGGGGCGTGAGTCACCGAACGCGGGCGGTCCCTCCAGGAACCGCCGGCCTCGTTCGGCGAGCTGCCGCTGCCGCGGTGTCAGCGCGGCCCAGGAGAGCCGTACCCGCAGCCACGCCGGCTGCTTGCCGGGCTCGCGGGGGAACCGCGCCAGATCCCGCTCGTACGCCTCCGGGGCGACAGGAGGCAGGAAGAGCGGCTCGTCGTCATGGTCGAAGGCGGCCTCGGCGAGGTCGCCGGGGGTGAAGGTGAGCCGCACGGTGAACCAGGTCCCGGAGCCGGGGGTGTACATGGCGGCGCGCAGTTCGGCCAGGGCTTCCTCGAACGCCGCCGTCGTCGCCACGGCCGGCGGCACGGGTGTTCCACCGTGCTCGGCCAGGCAGTGGGTCTGTATGCGGCCGTCCACCACGGACGCGGTGAACCGGATGCGGTCCCACTCCCCCGGCTGGGCCGCGGCCAGCTCCGTCGCCAGTGTCTCGGTCAGCCGGTCCGGCACGGTGTACGGGGGCCGGGGCACGGGCCCGGGGACCGTCGCCGTCCCGGCCGGACGAAAGTGCTCCAGGGGCGTACGGCGCCCGGAGCGGAAGACCTCGATCGCCTCGTGCGGTGACGCGGCCGAGCCGGCGAACAGCACGGTCTCGTCCGCGGCGACGTACACGCTCCCGCCGCCACGCACGCGGCGGGCGACCACCACCGCGTCGTCCTCGGGCAGCGCGGTGACGGCGAACGGCACGTCCCCGCCTGCGGCCCGCCGCAGGAGCGCACGGCCGAGGCCGGCGAGCCGCCGCTGCCGCGGGGTGAGCGCCGCGTCGGTGAGCCGTTCCCGCAGCCACGAGGGCTGCTTGTCGGTGTCGCGCGGGAACCGGGCCAGATCGCGCGCGTACGCCTCCGGTCCCGGCGGGACCCGGAAGCCGGGTTCGTCGTCGTAGGAGAAGTCCGTGACAGCGCGGCCGTCCGCGGTGACCGTGAGCCTCATCGTGAACCAGGTGCCGGCTGCGGGGGTGTGCAGGGCGGCGCGCAGTTCTGCGAGCGAGCCGGCCGGTGGGCGGGGCGCGGGCGTGATCCGCGTGACCGTCCCTCCGTCGCGCACCGCCCGGCACCGGACGGCCGTGTACCGGTCCACCACGGACACCTCGAAGTCGACGCGCTCCCACTCGCCCGGCACCGCCGCCGCCAGCTCCGTCGCCACCGCCCCGATCAGCCGTGCCTGGGCGGAGAGCGGTGCTTCGCCCGTCATCGGGGAGCCTCCGTGCGGCCGGTCCGGGCACGTGGTGCGGGCGTCAGCCCGTCCTCGGGGCGGACGTGTCGCGGCAGCTCCCAGCACAGACCGCCGTCCTGGGTCAGGTAAGGAGCGGCGAGGCCCACCGTGCCGCCGTGCTCCAGCACGTCGGCGACCTCGGTCAGGTAGGCGCCGAGCGAGGACCAGGTGTCCTGGAGTCCGCCTTCGTCGTGGTGGACGGTGCCGACCTGGCCGTATGTCCCACCGGGGCGCAGGTCGACGACGTGGGCGTCGCCGTCGCTCTCCGCCCACGGCACCCACAGCGGATGCCAGTCCGGTCCGTCCCCGTCCACCGGGTGGCCCTGCCGTTCGGACCGCTCCAGCAACGCCATTGCCCGGCGCCGGAACTCCACGATCCCGGCCACGGACAGCGGCGGCTTCTCCGGCAGCGACGTCCAGCCCTCCGCACCGTCGTGGCAGGCGAGGGAGTCCAGCAGGTCCTGCGGGAAGCACAACCCCATCTCCCGCTGCGCCCGCTCGACGTCGGCGGAGTCCGCGGGCGGGGACAGTTCGGCGAAGGTCCGGGGCGCGTGGGCCGCGAGCCAGGTGTCGATACGGCTCCAGGCCGTACGCACGGCCGACGAGTGATCTGTCATGAACGGGATTGTCACCCGACCCACTGACAACCGGCCCGGAAGATTTCAAGTCCAGTGAGACGGTCGTGACGCTATGAGGTTTGTGGTGCGGGTTCCCTGCGCTGGCCGGGTCGTTTATCCACGCCTGCTGGGGTATCTCGGGTGGTCGGGGGCGGCGGCCGGCTTCTTCGGCCTGGCCGGGCTGGTGCGCCTGTCGACCAGCTTCTCCAAGGCCCCGGCATCCCGCGCGGCCCGCCATTCCTTGACGTGCGAGTGGTACAGCCGCTCGCGGCGCAGGACGGCGCCTTTCTCGTTCTTGGGCACGGCGTCGTACTCGGCCACGATCCGCAGCTTGTACTCCGGACTGAAGGTGCGACGCTTCGGCCGGGGAGCCGGATCGGACCCGGCGGGGGTGGTGCTGGTCATGAGGGGTGGTTCTCCTGGCGTGCCCTCTCAGGCCAACCCGGCGAAACGGGACGCCGTCTCACCCAAGGCCGACAGAGAGGGGTACCCGCGTCAAAGGGGGCCGAAGAGGTGGAACACCAGGGCGAGACGCCATGGCAGAGCCTGGTCGCCCGCCCGGTGGAGGCGGTGCTGGAGGTGAGGGCCTGGGCGCTCGCGGGGCGGGTCCACCAACAAGCTCCACCTGAGCGCGGACGGCCACTGCCGCCCGCCGCCCCTGGTGGTCACCGGCGGACAGCGGGCGGACTGCACCCAGTTCGAGCCGGTCCTGGAAAAGACTCACGTTCCAAGGAGCGTGCCGCTCTCGCGCCAGGCGGCGTACCAGGTGTATGCCGACTTCCGTGACACCCGTAACCTGCGGGCCACCTCCGGCGGCCGTACCCCCTGCTCGAACATCCCCGCAGCCTCGAAGCGCACCGCTTCACGCTTCGCCCGCCCCGCAGCGGTCAGACCGCCGCCATCCGCGTACCTCATGCCGAGTATGTAGCACCGCCAACGCCCGCTGTCACCCCACCCTTTCAACCTCAGCGTCAGCGTTGCCGTCGAACGGCACAGGGGCCCCGCTGAAATACTCCAGCGGGGCCCCTGCATCTCCTTCTCTATTCCCTGCCCGCGGCAACCGCCCTACTTCGAAGAAAACCGCCGAATAACTGGATTCGCAGACAACTCAGGAATCTCTGCAACCAGTCGGTAATGCGCCGCCCGCAGGAAGCGAAAAATTTCACCTACGAGCTCTTGACGCCCCACGGATGCCTGCGCGGGGTGCATCGACGAACTCACCACAACGAGATCGCCGTCTCGGCGTAGATGGATAACCTCTTCACTTTCAGTGAAACCGAATGCGGCATCTTCGCCTGACGAGATTCGATTCACCACATCAGAGAGAGACAAGGCCAGATCGACGAGAGTTACGAATCTCTTCTTTGAGACGATCTCGACATCGCCAACCGTCAGTTCGAAATTCACTCCGAAGTGCTTATAACGGAGGTCCATTTCAGTGATGGCAGCCGGATCGCCCTGCTTGACACTGTCCCAGGTCTTAAGCCAGGGCGAACCCGGCTCCGGGAGAGAGAAGGATAGATGGATCACATTTTCCTCGCTTGCCGCTGCTCGCCTAGTACGGAAATGCCGTCACGACTTTGCCGTCGTTCACAATTACACGGACACCGGTTAGCTCTCCGCCGCCATTCGCAGGGCCCGCTCTTCCTACAGGGACGCCGAAGTCCCACTCGTAGATCTGACCGGGCCGCGCAGCACCTGTAACAGGATCTGGAGTATTCGGCCGAGGCGTTCCCCGGTTAATAGTGTCGGCTATTCGCTGACGAACATGCTTCGCCTTACCGGTGAAGATTCCGGCTGCGTCGTCCACCAGTGCACCTCCGGGCCGGTGACGGTCGACGATGTGCTGCCAGTCTCCGTTTTCCAGCGCTGCGGTTCCACACAGGCCATTCGAATTGTGAACTAGGACCGGAGTGGCCCCCGCCAGCACATAGTACGTGTGGACATCACCGACGGTCAGGTTGTGGACCGTGGCCGTCTGGGCCGTCCAGCGGTCGACCGCGGTCACCTGGACGTAGGTGCCGGTGCTCGTGCGCAGCCACTCACCCGGGCTCAGGTCGGTCGCGTCGACCCAGGCGTCGAGTTCCGGGACCCAGAACGGGTGGCCGTCCGTCGCGGTGATCGAGGCGGTCTTGTCGCCCTTGGCTCCGTCGGTGTCGACCGTGATGCGGACGAGGTGCTTGAGGCCCTTGCCCTTGATCTCGGCGGTGACCGTCCGGACCGTGGTCTCGCCGGTCTCCGGGTCGGTGGCGCGGACTTTGTCGCCGATGTCCACGTCCTCGATGGCCTTGGTGGAGCCGTCGGCCATCAGGACCCGGGTGCCAGGGGTGAAACTGTTGCACGACTTGCCCAGCCTGCTCGCCAGCCTGCTGTTCTTCCACCAGTCCTTGATGGCGCTGATCAGCTTGTCGCCCAGGTCCCACAGCCGCTTGCCGAGTGCCGCCGCCTGTTTGAACTTGAGCCTCGCGCCGTACTTCACCGCGAGCTTGCCTACGACGCCGCCGACCATGCTGGTGATCACGTTGACGGCGGTCGCGCCGCAGGCGCCGAGGGAGCCGGTGGTGAAGCAGTCCAGGGCGTCGGTGATGCCCAACTCGTCGGCGACGATCTGGGCGAGTTCCTTCGCCGCGGCCACCGCTCTGCGTTTGGCGGCATCGGCCTGGGCTTGGGCGAAGTCGTGGGCCGCGCTCTCGTACTTCTTCTTGACCGCAGGGGCTGAGTCCTGGGCGAGAGCCTGGTCGAGGGTGTAGCCGGCCGCTTCCGCGTTCGGTGACAACCGGGGCGGACCGGGTTCGGTGCCGGGCGTCGTGTTCTGGCACAGCGGGCAGGGGCGGGTCGGGCAGTCGATGTCGGCGCACTGTCCGGACGGGTCGGCGTAGGTGGCCGGGTTGTTGTTGCCGTACGTGTAGCCGTTGATCTGCTGCGGGTTGGCCAGGTTCATCACCGGGTCGAGGGAGATGAACCGCCCGAGGGACGCGTCGTACTCGCGGGCTCCCAGGTGGACCAGGCCCGTCGTCTCGTCGTTGGTGCCGCCGACGAAGCCCTTGTCGTTGGTCCAGGACGAGACGTCCGCCGAGGTCTGGTCGCGGGCCACGCCGAAGGAGTCCAGGCGGCGGCGCTGCGTGGCGCCGTCGGCGGAGGCGATGGCGAGCTGGGCCGTGCCCTGGCTGTCGACGGCGAGGTAGGTGACGCCGTCGGCGGTGCGCTCGGCGACGGTCTGGCCGCCGAAGGAGTAGTAGCGGCTGCCCGTCACCGCCTTGCTCGACTTCTCCAGGCGCAGTTCCATGCCGGGGAGGTAGAGCACCTTCTCGGCGGGTGTCTCGCGTAGCAGTCGGGCGCCGGAGGAGTCGTAGACGTAGTTCGTGTCACTGCCGTCCGCCTCCTCGACCTGAGCGAGGTCGCCCTGCTTGTCCCAGATCAGGGTCTGGTTGTCGCCGTTCAGGACGCGGGTGGTGGTGTTGCCGGTCTCGTCGTAGACGTACGTGTCCTGGGAGGTGACGGCCGGGGTGGAGTCCGTGGCGGCGGTCTCGGTGACCGCCTTGGTGAGCTGGTGCGGGCCCGCGTCGCCCTCGCCGTAGGTGTAGGCGACGGTCGAGGTCGGTGTCGTGCCAGTGGCGTGGCGGGTCAGGCCGGTGCGGTTGCCGGTGACGTCGTAGGTGTAGGAGTTCCAGTACGGGGAGACGCCTCCGACGTTCGATGCCGTCGGTGCCGTGGCGCAGGCCGCGTCCTGGGTGCCGGTGCCCGAGGCGCCGTCCGGGCTGGATGCTGAGGTCCACGCCTCGGTCATCCGGCCGAGGGCGTCGTAGCTGAGGCACTGGGCGTCGGACGGGCCGCCGGCCGGCTGGTCGACGAGGGAGCGGACGTTGCCCGCGTCGTCGTAGCCGTAGCTGGTGTCCAGGGCGGGCGACGCGGCGTCCTCGACGCGGACGCTCTGGCGGAGCAGGCGCTCGGTGCCGCGTTCGTAGCGGAAGTCCAGCCAGGTCCTGGTGTCGGCGTCCTTGCCGCTCCACAGCTCGACGCCTTCGAGATTGCTGGTGGGCGAGTACTGGGCGTCGGTGACGTAGCTTCCCGTGGTGTTCAGCGAGGTGTTCATGCTGACGGGGCGCTGGAGATCGTCGTACTGGTACGAGACGCTCTCGCCGTCCAGGCCGCCCGCGGCGGGGTAGCTCTGGGAGGTGACGGTGCCGTCCATGGCGTACTGCGTGCCGAACTCGTAAGTGCCGCCGAGTTCGGGCTCGGCCGTCTTCGCGACCGTGTACCGCGTGAGGGTGGGCCGGTACATCTCGTCCAGCACCGGGTACAGCACCGAGCTGTGGACGGCGCCGTTGCGGTAGGTGTACTGGCCGTACACCTCACCCTTGGCCACGGTGTCGTACTTGGTGAGCGACAGCCGAGTGCCGGTGTCGGCGGGGCCCTGCCAGGTGCCGGTGGTGCGGCCGATGGCGTCGTAGGTCGTGGTGGTGGTGTTGCCGCGGGAGTCGGTGACCGAGGTGACGCGGTCCAGGTCGTCGTAGGCGGTGGTCGTCGTTCCCGCGTCGGGGTCGGTGGCGGAGGTCTGTCGGCCGCGCTGGTCGTAGGTGTAGGTCCAGTCGTTGCCGGCCTGGTCGGTGACCTGCTTCAGGTCTCCCGAGAGGGTGTAGGTGTAGCGGGTGGAGACGTAGTCCTCGGCTGTGCCGGACGGGCGTGGTGCGTTCGCCTTGTACTGGCGCAGCTCGACCGTCCGGTCGCGTACGTCTGTGATGGTGGTGGTGGGGGTCTGGCCGTCGGGCGGGTCGACGTGGACACGGTCGCCGCCATAGGTGTAAGTGGTGCGGCTCTCCTCGATGCCGCCGACCTTGAAGACAGTGGCGGTGATACGGCTCGCACCGTCGTACTCGGTCACCGTCTGGGCGTCGACATCCGCGTTCTTCGGGTCGAAGAGGACGGTGTCGGGGGCGCCGGCGGTGTAGTAGGTGTCGTTGGTCTTCACCGTGCGGCCGGAGCCGTCGTAGTACGTGTCGGCGACGAGCCGGCCGCCGTCGGGGCCCTCGGTCTGGATCTGGCGGGGGCGCAGGAGTCCGTCGTAGAGCTGGTACTCGCTGCCGTAGGTGGTGCCGCTCTTCTCCAGCTTCTCCGTGTGCACCCAGGACGGTCCGTCGGCTCGGATGCCGTAGCTGTACTTGATCGACGGGGTGGTGCCGGCGGCCTTGGGCCGGTCCGGCATCCAGACGGCGGTGAGGCGGCCGAGGGCATCGTAGGCAAGGTCGGTGCGCCTGCCGTTGGCGTCGGTCTGGGCGGTGGTCACACCCCACTGAGGTGCGTACTCGCTGCTGGTCTGCCAGCCGAGGGGGTTGGTGTCCTCCTTCTTGGTGGCCAGGCCGTAGGTGTCGGTGTACTTGGTGGTTGGTGGTCTGGCCGGCGGCGTCCGTCACCGTCAAGGGGCGGCCGTAGTCGTCGTAAGTGGCCTTGGTGACGGTCTGGTAGGTGGCGGTGGTGCCGTCGTGGGACGCCAGCCGCTTGACGGTGGTGGGGTCGCCCTTGGTGGGGACGGCGCCCACGGTGGTGGTGCCGTCGTAGAGGGTGACGTCGTCGGTGATGACGTCCTTGGACCGGTCGGGGGTGGTGGCGCAGTCGACGGCGAGGACCTCGACACGGGCGGTGAGGGCGTAGATGTGCCGGTCGGGGTTGTCCGCGTACTGGGTGGTGGTGCACTGGTTGTCGGCTACGTCGAGTTCGCCGTAGTCCGCGGTGCGGGTCAGGCGGCCAGTGGTGTCGTCGTAGCTGTTGGTAGAGGCGGAGTGGCGCCAGCCGCCGACGGCGAGGGACTCGTAGGAGTCGGTGCGCGCGGTGCGGACGTAGCGGGCGGTACGGGTGCCCCAGTCCTCGGTACGGGTCGCGGTGGACTTGGTCCAGAGCGTGTTGACCGACTTCTCGATGATGTCGTCACCTTTGTAGGTGAGCGACTCCAGTTCGAAGCCGGACTCCCAGTCGTCGTCGGAGTAGCTGGTGCCCTCGGTGTCGGTGATCGTCGAGGAGCGGGTGGAGCCGTCGGCCGTGGTGTCACCGTCCAGGCCCTGGTAGTAGAGATGCTCGGTACGGGTGTTGGACGCGCTGTTGGTGCCGTCCGACGACTCGACCCGGACTCGCTGGTAGCCGCGCCAGTCGTTCCAGGTGAGGTAGTCGGTGTCGGTCAGGCCGTCCTTCTTGGCCTTCCGCCAGCCGGCGTCGCCGAGGTACGTGTACGAGGTGATCTGGTCGGGGTTGCCGCCGACCAGGTCCTGTTCGGTGACCGAGGAGACGACGTACTTGTGGAACCAGTCGGTGATCGGGTCCTCCTCGCCCGGTGGGTTCCACTTCACCGGATAGCAGCGGACCGTGGACTTGCCCGCGGTCGGCAGATCACCCGCGCTGCACTGGGTGTCGGCGTAGTTCACCGACAGGACACCGCCGGACTCGCTCTCCACGGCGGTCAGGCGAAAGCGGACGAAGGGCTGGATGTTGTCGTCGGGCTCGTCTACGCGGTTGGCGAGCTGGAGGCCGTAGAGCTTCACGGACGGGACCGAGACGTCGGTACCGGTCAGACCCTTGTGGTCGATCTGGTTGAGCCACAGGGACTTCGAGCCGTCACCGTTGTCGGTGAAGATGTGGCCGAGCGTCCAGGAGTCGACGTCCTCGTAGGCAGTCTCGCCGGTCCGGATCTGTGTGGTGATCTTGTCGAGCTGCTTGCGGGTCCAGAACGTCGGTGAGTTCTGGCCGGGGCACTTGCTGTCCGCCTTGCAGTTGCGGTCCCACGGCACGTCCGGCCAGTCGGCGGCGGTGGCGTCGGTCAGGTCGCCGCTCTCGCAGTCGGTGAGGTCGCCGATGCACCGCTCGGAGGTGGTGAAGGTGACCCGGGCGGCGGGCTCGGTGTCGTAGACCTTGCCGGACCGCTGACCGTAGTCGATCCGCTTGAGCCAGCCGCCGCGGATGTACGCCTTGCCGTTCTCGTCGGTCTTCAGGCCCTGGGTGTAGTGGTTGGTCTCGGTGCCGTAGTAGAACGACATCTGGTTGCCGTGCCGGTCGATGACGGCGTCCAGGTTCCAGCGCCATGCCTGGGTGCAGTAGGCATCGGCGAGGGTGTCCTTGTAGCAGGGTTCGCCGGCGTCGTCGCCGTAGACGGGGGCGGTCCAGGTGGAGTTGGTCTCCTCGTCGCCGGCCGCCCAGCCGTCCAGGCGGTCGAGGCCGAAGAAGTACTGGGTGCCGTCGGTGTTGGTGACCTTCCAGTACTCGCCGTTGTTGTCACCGTTGTCCGCGCCGGTGAGCTGCTCGATCTTGGTGAAGTCGTCGGAGATCAGGTGCCATTCGCCGGTCTTCTCGTCCTTGACCAGCTCACCGGTGGCGCCGCCCACGACCGAGATGGTGGCGTTCTCGGTGCCCCAGCACTGGTCGCCGTTGGTGTCGTCGTGGCCGTCGTCTGCGCACGCTTTGTAGCGGCGGCCGATACAGATCGCACTGTATGGGCTGACTCGCTGGACCGGATCAGTCGCTGTACGTGACCATGAGTGCCCGGCACAGTGGAAGGCGGCGGCAATGGCGACGGACAACGGCTGCGAGCCGGAACTGTCGGACAGTCTGAAGACGTTCGGCGCGGTGCTGAAGGCTCTGCGGGAGGAAGCCCGTCTCACTCAGGAGCAGTTCGCGCCGCTGATGCAGTATTCGGTCGCGTACATCGCCAAGATCGAGCAGGGGAAGCGGTTCCCTCCGAGGGATCTCCTGGACCGGTCGGAGAAGGTACTGGGCGCGGTCGCCGCGAAGGTGCTGAAGGCCGCGGCACGGAGCCTGACACGGACGGCGGGGCTGGCTTCCTGGTTCCAGCAGTGGGCTGGGATCGAGGAGGAGGCGGTGTCGTTGTATGCGTATGAGTGCGCTGTGATTCCGGGTCTGCTTCAGCCCGAACCGTACATTCGCGCGCTCTTCGACCGGCGCCTGCCCCCACTGTCCGAGGAGCAGTTCGAGCGGCAAGTCACGGCTCGGCTGGAACGGCAGCGCCTCCTGACGGAACGGCCGAACAGCACGTTCAGCTTCGTCCTTGAACAAGCACTGCTGGAGCGCCACTTCGGTGGCATCGACGTCACCCGTGTGCTGCTTGACGCACTGCTGGGCTTCGGCCGGCTCCGCAACGTGGAGATCCAGGTCATGCCCCTGCGGCAAGAAGACCACACGGGCTTCGAAGGGCCTCTCTGCCTTGCCGAGACGGCGGAACATCGGTGGGCGGGGTACGTCGAAGCCCATGACTACAGCATGCTTGTCACTGACGTGAAAGCCGTAAGCGCCATGCTCCAGCGCTATGGCAAGATGCGCTCGCAGGCTCTGAGTCATCAAGCCACCGCAAGCCTGCTGAAGCAGATGCGAGGAGCGCTATGAGCACTACCGGACTTGCCTGGTTCAAGAGCAGCTACAGCGGAGGCGGCGGCGGTAACTGTGTCGAGGTCGCGGTGTCTCCAGGGACCGTCCTCGTCCGCGACTCCAAGGACACGGCCAGGCAGCCGCTGGCCGTGTCCCTGAACGCGTGGGCCGCGTTCACCGGGCCGTTCAACCCGCGGAGCAGCTCGTCCCGTTGAGGGTGAAGTCCGTCGGCGCGGTGTTCGTCGTGAGCTTCGTGCCGGTGAAGCCCACCGTGACCGAACCGGCCGCCGGGATCGCCGCCGTGTACGACGCGGCGGCGACCGTCACCGAGGAGCCGTTCTGCGTCGGCGTGCCGCCCCACATGTTGGTGATGGTCTGGCCGGACGGGAAGGTGAAGCCCAGGGTCCAGCCGCTCACCGCCGCCGTTCCGGTGTTGCGGACGGTGATCTCGCCCTGGAAGCCGCCGGGCCACTCGCCCACCACGCGGTAGCCGACGGAGCAGGCGGCGCCCGGGGTGCCGGTGTCCTCGTCGGTGGTGACGGTGGCCGTGGCGGAGCGGGCGGACCGGTTGCCGGCCGCGTCCTTGGCGTAGACGGCGAAGGTGTACGCCGTGTCGGCGGTCAGGGACGGCACGGTGACCGAGGTGGTCGTGGAGGACGCGACCGTCGTCTCCGTCGAGCCGTTGACGCGGACCACCTCGTAGCCGGTGACGCCGGTGTTGTCCGTGGCGGCGGGCCAGGTGAGGGTGACGGAGGTGGCGGAGACGGCGGACGCCACAGGGGTGCCGGGGGCGGTCGGAGCCTGGGTGTCGGGGGCGGTGCCGCCGAAGACCGTGGCTTCCTCGGCCGTGGCGGCGATGCCGTTCACGCCGTGGAAGATGCGCTCGCCCCAGGACGTCATCCGCGCCGGGTCGAAGTCGAGCACGAGGTCGAGGATCGGGTCGGTGTTGCCGCTCCAGGACCAGGCGAGGTAGCCGAGGTCGAGCTGCTCGGCGGTGGCCATCATGGTGTCCTCGTCGGGGTCGCCGTAGGCGTCGGCGGGGCCGCCGAACTCGCCGATGACGAGGGGCAGTCCGGCGGTGACGAAGGCGTTGAGGTAGTCGGTGATCTCCTGCGCCGTGTCGAAGACGCTGTACATGTGGATGGAGAAGAGCAGGTTGCCGGTGGGGTCGGCGTCGTAGACGGTCTGGGCGTTGGTCCGCATGACCTGCTGCCAGTCCTGGCCCCAGTTGGGGGCGTCGATCATGATGGTGTGCTCGAAGCCGGCGGCGCGGAGCTTCTGGATCGCGGCCGTGGTGGGAGCGGTCCAGCCCTCCGGGTCGGTGTTGCCCCAGGGCTCGTTGCCGATGTTGACGATGACGTAGTCCTCCTGGCCGGCCAGGACGTCCTTGAGGCTGATCCAGTAGTCGGCGGCGTGATCGAGCGTGCCGGCGGCGGCGTCCTCGCCGTAGCCGGTGGTGTCGTGCACTTCGAGGACGCAGATCAGGCGGTTGGCCTTGCAGTTCGCGATGACGGCGGCGACGTCCTCGGGGGTGTTGCGCGACCAGCGGTGGCCGTCGGAGAGGACGACGCGGACGGTGTTGGCGCCGAGTGCCTTGATGTCGGCGAGGGACTGGGTCTCGCCGGGGTACCAGGTGTGGGCGTGGTTGACGCCGCGCATCACGAAGTCGTTGCCGTTGCCTTCGAGGAGGCGGCCGTCACTGATGTGCAGGCCGGTGGCGGCGGCGGTGGGGGGTTCGGGGG
>NZ_JAGGOO010000184.1 GCF_018614415.1 Streptomyces sp. ISL-12 | reverse complement strand
ACTCTATATTCCGCAACTTTCCTTCATCATCTATAAATCGGATGTAGGAATGGTTAGGAGCTAATGCTAAATAAGCTTCAGTTCCCATAGCTTCCGCAAGCATCAAATAATATTGTGGCATAGAATGGCACTGCCCTGATCCCGTTTTCAAAAGTTTGGAAACAAACATTTTGCTCCAGTCCTTTTCTCCTAAGTAGTCTTTAAAATCGTATTCAAAAGCTTTGTGAGTTGTTCCACCTAATTTCATATCCTTAGAGAAATACTCAAAAATCATCAGATTTTTAGAAACATTACTTTCGGTATCCTGTTTCCGTTCTCTCATTTTCTGCAACAATTGTTTTGCAGTTTTCTCTACGCTGGATTTCAATTGTGATGAATTCTGCTTATTACCATAAAAAGCGTTCTCAACAGTAAAATTAGCATCGGTCAAAGAATAATTTTCAGCATCCATTCCGGAAAGTTTATCAAAAGCATCGTAATAGGATTGTGTTCCCGCTTTTCCGGATAATGTAGGCAGATCGTAAGACATATTTCGTCCATTCGTAACCCATTCACGGAATTTCATTTCTTCTGCATCCTTGTTCAATTCTGCTTGTTGACGATTTCTTTCCTTTTCTTCGGCTTCTGCACGTTTGAAATCTTCCATAACCATTCTTCTATTTCGTTCATCTTGTTTGGATAAACTACCATTGATATAGTTTTGAGGAACACTTGGAATATTTGATTTTGTACTGGTAAAGGTTTGACTCGAATAATCACCCAGGGAACTTGGACTATTAGTTTGTTGTATGGTTGGGAAATTTGGTAATTGCCCAAACGTAAAATTTATAGTTGTAAAAAGAATAAAGAGTATTAATTTCATATGAATATCTGTGGTTTCGCTAAATTAAGGAAAATCAACTACAATATAAAAAGGAAAACCATAAAGGCTTTTTTTCCAAATATAATAAAAAATTCATTAATTCGGATTTGAGTCCGAATTAATTTAGAGGCTATCTCTTTTATTTGTGAATATGAAAGTTGCAAATAGGAAGATTGTTGAATATATAAGGGATAACTGGGTTATTCCTATCAACAACAACAGCCTCTTTGCTACCGAATATAATATTGATGAAAAGACGGTTCGCAGAATAAAAGATGATGAAAATTATCACATAAGTCTAATAACTATTATGAGAATCTGCGAAGCAAAAAATATTACATTATCTAAATTTTTTGAAATGGTCGGAATTTAAAATTTATACTATCCTGAGTAATTTTCCATTAATATTGAGAATATAATTAACTTTCCAATTTTGTAGCCAGTGGCTACAAAATCGATAATTCAGAAAAATCACTTGAAAATTTTGATGAAACGCAAGAATCTCTTTCTCACCTAAATATAATATTGAACGTAAAATTCTTATTCTTTCTGCAATCTGAACAGTAGGTAGTTTTCTTTGCTTTCTGGAGAGTTTGATCTGTTCTAATAATTGGCTTAGTTTAGTTTCCTTATTTATTTTGCTTACTCGCCTCAAACCCATCCTTAAACCTCAAAAAATCTCCTGCTTTCTTAGGATTATTTTTAATCCAAAGTTGCATTACTTTAGTGTTTTCCTGTAACATTTTCACCTCATTTTCGTCATAGATTTTTTTTCCTTCACCAGCAATTTCATTTAAAATATCTTGGCGTAGTTCACTTTTTGCTTTGATGCTTTCTTTGTACCATTTGGTAGCGAAATTGATGGAGGCGATGAAAACTAAAATCGCAAAGACAAAAACTCCAATTCCGCTCCAAATAAATTTCTTCTTCCATTTTATATCCTTTCCAAAACCTTCCAAATAATCTTTAGCTTCTTTTGAAAGAACCATCTCTATCTGATTAGGAATACTGGCAAGGAATTCAGCTCTATAGGTTTGCTCTAATTTAAAAAAGGCTACCGTTTCATTATTGAACGACTGTCCTTCTTCCAAACTGATCTGTACCTCGTTCAACAGGGTCGTATGGTCTTCAATGGCAAACTGAAGTTTGATATTTTGTTCAATATTTTCATTGTTTGATTTGATCACATTTTCTAAAAGCTCCATTCCGTTACTTTTAGATTCTTTATTTTTATTTTCCATATTTATTTTTTAAATTTTTATTATCGTTTTAATTTTCGCTTCTTTTTCCAGAGTTCATCTTCGTCCTTAGAAACATAGGTTGGATTAAGGAAGTCACCTAATAATCCGCCTGCAATTTCTATTAAGCTTTCATTTGTTTCTGATTTTAGATGATTACTTGCATCACTTACTACACTATTTTGATTCAATGATTTTAGCGCATCACCAAGATCAGAATCTATTGTTGACAGAGAGAACCCTATATTTTTCCGGAAGAACAATCCGTTTTTATGTCGATTGCTATCATCTTTATCGATCCATATATCCTGAATATCATTTTTTCGATTGGCTTTAAATTCTTCGATATATTGAATCTTTACAGAAAATCCCTTTTGTTGGAGATTTTCCCTAAACTCCTTTAAGTTGTCAGCGTTTTTTTGTGCTTCCTTAACCGCAGTTTTAACTTCAAACAGAGATTTTATTTCAGAGATTCTCAACTGATTTGAGACCTCAGATAATTTGTAACCCGCTTTATAAAGTTTTTCTGTTTGATGATTTTTGTCCTTTTCCATCACAATCCGCATTCCCGAAATTCCGTCCTTGACATTTGAAGACAATTGAACTTCAAAACCTTTTTTCTTCATTTCTAACATCAAGTCATCAAAATTATCTTCTGACCTAATAGCCTCGGTCAAGTTTTTCAGCATCTCAGCTTTTTTCTGAATTCCAATTTCAACATCGGTCAATAATCCTTTCTCTTTGCAAACTTCTCTGACAGCTTCCCCAAATCTCTTTCCGATATCGTGTGCTTTCACAGTGCACTTTCCCGAAATATCAATCCTATTGACAACAAAATGAATATGCTTATGTTTTGTACTGTTGTGAATATCCAATCGGTACTGATTTTTGTTTGTAACTCCAATTTTTCCTAAAGCTTTGGTGGCAATTTCCGCGAGTTCTTCATCTTTCAATTTTCTGCCAATTTCGTCCGGTTGAGAAATGTAGCCTGTCAATGCCCATTTTTTCACTTTAGGATTTCGCACAGCTACTGTTTTCATTTCGTTAAACTGATCTTCAGAAGTATCGCTTAGAAGATAATTCGAAGCCACCATTTCTGCTGTTCCTTTATCATTGCCATTGTATTCCAAAGCAATTTTTGTAATGGTTCTTGTGGTTGCGGAATTATTCATTTTTCCGAGTTTTTGAATATAAATATTGATGAATTAATTCGATTAGATTTTCAATTCTCATTAAAATTTCTTTCTTATTTTCAAAAACATTCCATTCCCGATTTCGCAAAAGATTGGTGATTTTTTTGAAGTGAGTTCCATATTGAAGTAAGACTTCATCGGTTTGAAATTCATTAATCTTGAGTTCTTTTTCGAACAAAATATTCCGAATGTAAGTAGACAATTTTAGCGGATATTTTTCTTGTTTTTGAATGAGAGTTTCATATTCGGAATTGGTCATTCGTATTGAAATAACCTTGTCCAGTTTTTTATTCTCCTTGGTCTTCAAACCTCCTTTACGACCTAGTTCCTGAAAATATTTTTTTCTCTTTTCCTGAGCAATCTTAGCTTCATTTTCTTTGGTGGCTTGGTGTATAAATTCTTGTAAAAAGTCTTTTTCCATTGTATTAATTTTAGTGTATTTAAAAACATTTCTGACGATAGGAAGAAATCAAAAATCCCAATTTTACAATCAGCGGACACGCTTATTGTAAACTTTGGGTACTTTTTGCACTAACACCCCACCATATTTTACCTGTATTTATTTTACTCACCTTCGCCTTTGTTTCATTTGTCTATCATTTGATGGATTTTTATGGATCAACCAATCATTCAAGTCTTTGAAATCTGAGTACAAAACCCGACAATCTTCTGCTATTTCATTTTCGTTTTTAATCATTTCAATAGCTCTGTTTCCGGCTTCGTCATTGTCAAAATAAAGCTCAATATTTTCATAATTTCCTAGTGAACTTTTAATATTGTGAATCATCGAAACGGAATTCAAAATGAGATAATCGAGAGGTTCTTTTTCTAAAAAATTCTCTACATTTTTAAAGGAAAGAAAATCGAAAAAACCCTCAAAAACTCTTAATGAATTTGAATCGTTTTTAATTGTCGAAATGTCTTTTTTACCCAAGCAAATTTTGGAGTATTTATTACGAATTTCATAACCGCTAGAATCGTTCTTGAAACCAATTCCGAAATAGTTTTTATCTTTCATCCGGTAATGGATTTCGTGTAAGAACTGAGTTTGATTTTCAACTTTTCTTTCTCTTAAATATTCCAAAAGTGCAGGATGCTGGATTTTTTTCACGTCAAGTATCTCATAATTTTTGCTCAGGTTTTCTAACTTCTGATCAGGAATTTTTTGATTTTGAAAAGAAGAAAAATTCTGATTTTCTGCCCAAACCAAAACTTCATTGACCGAAGCGTTTATATATTTTTTCATAAAGTCAGTATTGTTTCCACCGATTCCTTCTGAAAATAAGTACCAATTGTTAAGACTTTTATTGATTTTAAAAGAGGCTTGGGATTCGTTGGCAAAAGGGTTGAGATACCAAGCTTCTTTTTCATTTTGTTTCGTTGGAAGGTGTCCGAGAGAAAGGAGGACTTCTTCCAACCGGATTGTATTAAATTGTTTGCAATTCATAGCTGTAAATTTTCCGTGTTTTGAGTGAGATATTTTTTGTTGAATTGTTGAGAGAATCTGGTAACTTATTGATTTAATCATCTTTAACACCTAAACAAATGCTCAACAATTCAACAAACTAGAGGTTTGACCCTCAACAAACATTCAACAAAAAGTGAAGTTTAAAAGTTTGTTGAGGATTTTGTTGAGTTTAAAGTGCTTGATTTTCTATTCATTATCAATCAATTCAACATTTCAACACGTTTATTAAGAATAAAATCCTTTTTTATGGTGAAATAGCGACCAACTGAATTGTTTTGGTAAAATATTCCTGCAAAATCAAGGTCGTATCTGATGTAAGTCAAACCATTATTTTGTGGATTTAATTTCCAAGTTTCCTTTAAAAGATTTCGGATATCATTTCTTGTCCAGTAAGTTGGGCGAAACATCCTATTCATCATATTCAGCAAGTCTTGCGGAACGACATTAATTTCTTCATCATTGTTGCTTTCAAAAAACTCATAAAGCAATTCTATAATCTTAGACTCGAGTTTATTGTTGTTCTTAAAAACTAATTTTCGAAGTGCTTTTGTTCTGATCTCATCGGCAGAAAACCACATTCTTGTTTTCTTTTCCGTTGAAAATGGTCTTTCAATTAAAAACCGAAGAAAATAGGGGATTTCGGAAATGAGATTATTCAAAAACTCAGTGTTTTCGGTTTTGATCGGATTGATTTTCAGAATCCAAAATCGGATTTCGTTTTCATCGATTTGAATAAAATTCTCTTCGTTATTGGAACAAAGAATAAACTTGGCGAAAAAATCGATTTCTTCTCTGTCTTTACCTTTGGCTTCGAGTTTATCTTTATTAGTTGTTGATAGATATTTCAATCTTTCAGTGATTTCTTTCTTATCGAAAAAAACTTCATCGATTGCCACCAACAACATTGCTGCCCAATCGCTGTTGAATTGACTTCCGAATGAATCTCCTTTAATATAAGTCATATTCAATCCGAAAATCTCCCTCAACCATTTGATAAATGTTGATTTTCCGGTAGCTCGTTCTTTGGATACCAAACATAGAATAGGTAGAATTTGTGTTGGAAATTGCAGGAGAATTTTGAGATAATCCAAACCCATTTCCAGTTGTTCTCCGAAAATGTGCGCTACAAAATTTAAGGAAAATGGAATTTTAGATTTCAAATCTTCCGTTTCAGATGAAGGATGAAATGGGATTTCATTGTAAATATTATAGAAACCCTGAACGATTTGTTGATAATTTAAATGCTCCGGAATGCAACAGAAACCGTCAAATTTTGGCACACTTGAAACATACATTTTTCCGTGATCGTTCACAATTGTTTCTCGATTCCAGCGAACCAAAACAGAAGTTTTATCGCCCGAAATTAATGGCTTTTCTATTACTTTATAGTAAGTTATACCAACTCGGATATAGGGATTTTTTTGGCTCATCTTTGAAGATTTTGGTTAGAATCTACATTTGCCTTTCTTGAATTTTTTCTAAAATTGGCTTCCGCTTCAGATTGGATTTCTTGTAAGGTTTTCTTCTTTCCTTTAGAAATCCAATCCAATAATTCATCTTCAAAAAAGTATAGTTTCTTGCCATTTTTGTAACAAGGAATCAATCTTTTCCGCACTAGAGTATAAACAGTAGGTTTTGCCTTACCTATAATTTGGCAAGCTTCTGCAATATCAATCGGAATTCTTTTTACGGGAATTATCGGAGGCTCTTTCCTTTCTACCAGAAATTTAATTTCGGCTATTTCGCTAACCAGATGCGCAACTGCTCTTGGCAGATTTTCAAATGAAATATCATTGCTATCCATAACTATTGTTTTTGATTGTTATGGTGCAAAGAAAAAAAGTGATTCCTCTGTGATCGCTATAAACACGCAATCACAGAGGAATCACTAAACATACACTTCATTTTGTGATTTTTTATGTTTTTTGGTACTCTGTCAAGTCTTCTTGAATTTTGATATTACCTTTTTGAGGTTCATCTTTCAAATGTGACTTGATACTATCTAAATCAATATCATCAAGCGAAACAAATACAGTTTTTAATAATTTTGAAATTTCTTCCTGTTTTATTGGTCTAAAATAATTCCAAATATTCCAACCGAAATGATAAAGGTCTAGATTAGTTAATTCTTTGGTGTGGACGGAAATATCGTTAGGAATCTCTTCTTTTTTCGAATATAAACTTACGGCATTACAAAGTGCATCAAGACCTTCATCTGTCACATATAATGCAAATTGATTCCGAGTATAATCCAAAGCGATTTGTAGTTTTTCACTTTCACTCTGTTGCTTTTTCTGGAGTTGAGTTTTTCTTATAGATTCTAGATTTACGGATTCAGTAGTTTGATTCACAATATTTTCCTCTGAATTTTCGACCAAATACGTTGGTATATTTTCATTAATTATTTTTTGTTGTTCTTCTCTTATATTCTCAAGATTTTCAGATGGCATAATATCTACAGTTGAATTCTCGGAACTGCCCTTTTTAGGGAAAATCTTTCTGAATAAAACAATTATCCCATCGAGAAATAAAATTATAAGTGCATAAAATAATATACTTAATGCTGTGATTGACCAAAATACAATATTTGCGGTATATTCGTCACCACCTTTTCCAAGAAAAGAAATTCTTGCTAACGCTCCCCCTATTACACATACTAATAGAACGGAAAGGTAGATAACAATATATTCGAAATATTTCAAGTGCATTTTATAAGTTTTTTAATTGAATAGCTGTAGAAGCTTTATTTTTCTTTTCATCAACAACCTTTGCATAAACCTGCGTAGTTTTTACGTTCGTATGACCAAGCATTTTACTTACTGTGTAAATATCAGTTCCACTCGAAAGTTGAAGCGTTGCAAAAGTGTGTCTAAAATTATGAAAGGTTATTTTTTTAGTAATTCCAGCACTTTCAATCCACTTCTTGAGTGGTCGGGAAATCCAAGCCGGATTAGTCAAATTTTTAAAAATCAAATCATTTGGAAGACCTACTTCACCACAAAGTTGTAATGCTTGTTTAGACATCGGCATATATTCTACACCTTTTGTCTTTTTTTGAGTAAAATTTATTTTTGCCTGATCGTTTTCAATACTTATTTCGTTCCACGTTAGTTTCTGAATATCGGAATGTCGTAGACCTGTTAAAGCAGAAAAAAGTGCTGCTCGTTTAAGAACTTCAAGTTCGCACGGCGTTTCAACTAAAGTATTAAGTTCATCAAGTGTTAAATATTCTCGTCTTGATTCCTCGTGCGGAATAGCTTTTATTTTAGCAGAAATGTCAGTCGTAAAATATCCATCAATAAAAGCTTGTTTTAATGCAGCTTTGAAAACAGAAAAATAAGTTGAAGCCGTATTTTGAGAAATAATCTCTTCCTTATTGCTACCACTTTTCGCAGTCAACAAATATGATTTAAAGTTTTCACAGAATTTTGTGTTGATCTGAGAAAACATAATTTTTTCACCTCCGAAATCTTTGAGAAATTCTATTGACCGATACCAATTTACTTGAATAGATTCGGAATTGTTTTTATGCCTTTTGTTAACCAGCAAATCAAAATATCTCACAAAATTCTCTTGAGATTTTTCCTTTTGTTCTACTTGAATTTTGTCAAGTTCGCTGTAAAGTTCAATATTATCATATTCTCTCTGACGTAATTTACGAATAGAATCTGCATAGAACATTGTTTCCCGATCATTTTCGCTTTTGCACACGATAATTCCGTTGTCATCTCTCTTAGGTTTAAATGAAACAGATTCTTGGGTTGTCCTCGCAGGTCGTTTCTTGTCAAAATCTACGGTGGTAACACTTCGATTCAAATACTCCCTGATTCTTTGAACTTTATCTTTACCTGGAATCATCACAGGATAACTTTCCAAATAGATAAACCATTCTTTTCGGAATTCGGCTTTTCGCAATCGTACGGTAACTTTGGTTTTTAATAACTCTTTCATTTTCCGTCAAAAATTTTATCAATTAAATTTTTAGGAACATACACGAAACTTCCAACTTGTTTTGTCGGAATTTTGTTTCTTCTAATTACATTGTTTACGGTTCCCGGATCCGCACGGTATTTTGCACTTATCTCGGAAATTGTATAACAATTACCAACTTCAAAATTGGGTTTCTCAATTATTATTTCTTTTTCTTCCGGCATTTCAATTGCTGAAAATAAATCTTCCAAATCTGATCGTTTCACGCGAGTTAATCTTGAGCCTAGATTAACTCCAGTAATAATCCCTCGTTTTATATATCTGTGCACTGTATCTTTTGAAAGTCCAAACATAACAGTAGCTTCAGCAACTGAAATAAATTCTCTATTCTGAACTTCTGCAATCTTATTCTTATATTTTTGTAAAAGAGTGTCTTTTTCTACTTTTTCTTTTTCAAGTTTTTTCCTTTCTTTTAATGCTTTATTATTACAAGATATAGAGCAAAAACGAGTCATAACCGTTTTTGCTTCAAAGGGTTTAGAACACTGCTCACACACCCTGGGTATTTTCAATTTACTAAATCCCATTCTGAAATAACATCCTGAACATTCTCTGTTTTTTGACTTTTTTTTACTATCAAGGCGCATAAGACGCACATACTATTTAAATAGCGCTCGGTA
>NZ_JAGGOO010000183.1 GCF_018614415.1 Streptomyces sp. ISL-12 | reverse complement strand
AAGCGGGCACGGGATCCCCTCTGGGTTCCGGGGGGCGGGGGGTTGTGAAAAGAGGAAGGGGGGGGGGGGGGGGGGGGGGGGGGGGGGTGGGGCGGGGGGGGGGGGGGACGACAGGCCCGGGACGGTCGGCCGCCGCGGTCGCAGGCACCGCCCCAGGGCCGTCACCGCCCTGGTCCCCCTCCGGCTCCCGAGGCCGGGCCGGCTCGAAGCCGCCGTCGGGCTTGCCCTCGTTCATGTTCTCCCCACAGCTGGCCGCCGCACGGCCCGTCGACTGCGCGCCACCCCGGATTCAATCAAACCCGGTCGCCGGCGCGCAGCGGCCGGTCAGGGGGCGGAAGGAAAGGAGGACGCGGCCGGAGAGGCCGACGGAGCGGTGGACGGGGACGCGTACGGATCGGGGACGGGCGCGCTGAGCAGACCGGGCGCCTTGACCTCGGGCGTCGTCGGCCAGGCGGACAGCGCGACCGGCACAACGGCCTCGAAGGGACGTATCAGCGGGGACATCGCGACGGCGCCGGCCATGACGGGCGTGGTCAGGGGATGACCGGTCTGGTCGTCGGGCCCTGCCGAGGGCGCCGGCAGACCGGGCAGCAGCGGCGCGGAGACCGTGGTGGACGCCACCGGGGCGTCACCGGGCGATCCCTGGCCCGCGACCTGGCCGAGCAGCGGCGCGATCAGGCGACGCCGCTGGGTCTCGGAGGTCGTCGACGATCCCGCGCCCTGAGTGCGGGCCGGGGTCACATTGCTGCCGGTTCCGGAGCCGCCGCGCGCCTCCGTGGTGCTGTCGGGGAAACCGGCCGTGACGCCGCCGAGGGCGACCGCGGCCAGTGACACCGCTCCGGCGGCGGCGAACGCGAATCTCAGCCCGCGCGAGGCCGCCCGGTCGGACTCGTGCCGTCCGACGTCGTGGATGCGGAAACCGCGCCCCGGCCCGGAGGGCGCCAGCACCGACGAGGCGTGCGACCGGGAGGGCGCGTAACCGAACGCGAAGCCTCCGCCCCGCTCGACCCCGAACGCCCCGGTGGCACCGAACCCGCCGGCCAGGTCGGAGAACCCGGACAGCGCGTCGCCGCCCGGCGACGAGCCGTCACCGCCGGGGAGCCCCTGAAGGCGTGCCAGGAGGCTCTCGGAGGGGGCAGGGCCGGAGGCCTCGGCGAAGACGTTCTTCAACCGGCGCTGCGCGTCCACTTCCGCCTTGCACTTGGCGCAGGTCGCAACATGCGCCAGCACGCGCTCCCGCGCGTCATGACCGAGCTCGCCGTCCACCAGGGCGGAGAGTCGGTCTCCCAGATGCTGCTCTGCGAGGTGTCCCTCGGATTTCGGCCGTGAACCGCTCACGCGCTCGCGCCCCCTCCTCCCAGTGCGGGAACGCGGGCCATGAAGGAGCGGCGCTCGGCACGCGCCTGAGGCGAGCGGTGCGCGAGGGCCTTGCGCAGCTGGGAGCGGCCCCGGTGGATACGGGAGCGGACCGTGCCGAGCTTGACGCCGAGCGTCGCGGCGATCTCCTCGTAGGACAGTCCCTCGATGTCGCACAGGACGACGGCGGCGCGGAACTCGGGCGCGAGGGTGTCCAGCGCCTGCTGGACGTCGGCGTCGAAGTGCGCGTCGTTGAAGACCTGCTGCGGGGTGGGCTCCCGGCTGGGCAGCCGCTCGGCGGCGTCCTCGCCGAGGGCGTCGAAGCGGATGCGCTGCTTGCGGCGGACCATGTCCAGGAAGAGGTTGGTCGTGATGCGGTGCAGCCAGCCCTCGAAGGTGCCCGGCGTGTAGGTCGACAGGGAGCGGAAGACGCGGACGAAGACCTCCTGGGTGAGGTCCTCGGCGTCGTGCTGGTTGCCCGTCAGGCGGTAGGCGAGCCGGTAGACCCGGCCGCTGTGCGTGCTGACGATCTCCTCCCAGGTGGGCGGAGTCCACGCCTGCCCGTCCGCGTCGGTGGAGAAGGTCGCGGTCCGGTCCTGGCCGGCGGTGCCGGCGGCATGGCTGTGGTCAGCAGCGGTGTCGTTCACGGATTTCGGCCTGCCCGCCGATCCGAGGAAGCGCCACAGCGCTCCCCGACGGTCCCCGGGCGCGGCCGCACCTCCCCTGTCGGCTCTGGTGGTGTCCAGTGGAGCCCCTACCATAGCCACCTCGCCCGTTAGCTCCGGATAAGCGGTTTTACGAGAATTTGATTCGGGCTGACACGGCTCGTACGGCTGCGTCAGCACTTGCTCGGTGTCCCGGTCCGTCCCCTGGTCCATTCCTTGCCCCCGTCGCGGCCCCGCTCGCTCGGTCTTCTCGTCCCCGCCCCTTCAAACGACCGGTCCCATCTGCGGGTTCCCGGCGCCAACGGATACAGTCACGCCGAGGCTTCAACGGGGACAGGAGAGGGTCATTACCGGCAACCGGCAGACGAGCTGGGCGTTCGCCGACGCCTATGTCGCCGAGGACGACGCACTGCTCTGGGCCCGTGACCGGGCCCACGAGGCGGGCCTGCGCTCGGTGACGCCCGGCACGGGCTCCGCGCTGCGGTTGCTCGCCGCCGCCGTGGACGCGAAGGCGGTCGCGGAGATCGGCACCGGCTGCGGTGTCTCCGGTATCCACCTGCTGCACGGCATGCGGCCGGACGGCGTGCTCACCACGGTCGACCCCGAGCCGGAGCACCAGCAGTTCGCCCGGCAGGCCTTCCGCGCCTCGGGATTCGCCAGCAACCGGGCGCGCTTCATCCCGGGCCGGGCCCTGGACGTCCTGCCCCGCCTCGCGGACGCCGGCTACGACCTCGTCTTCTGCGACGGCGACCGGCTGGAGTACTGCGACTACCTCGCTGAATCGTTGCGTCTGCTGCGGCCGGGCGGCCTGGTGGTGTTCGAGGGCGTCTTCGCGAACGGCCGGACGGTCGACTCGGGGCCGCAGCCCACCGAGGTGCTGCGGCTGCGCGAGCTGCTGCGCACGGTGCGGGAGAGCCAGGAGCTGGTGCCGTCGCTGCTGCCGGTGGGCGAGGGCCTGCTGTGCGCGGTGAAGCGGTAAGGACACCCCCGCAGGTCCGTCATGACAGTCGCCCCGGTACCGCGTGCGGTACCGGGGCGACTGGACATGTATGGTCGCTTGCGCGTCAGCCGACGACCTTCTTGAGGGCATCGCCCAGTGCGTCGGCCTCGTCGGGGGTCAGCTCGACGACGAGCCGACCGCCGCCTTCGAGCGGAACGCGCATGACGATGCCCCGCCCCTCCTTGGTCACCTCGAGCGGGCCATCGCCCGTCCGCGGCTTCATGGCCGCCATGCTCGTTCCCCTTCCTGATACCAGTTCATCGTCCAGGCCGACGGCCCACGAGGGCACGCGCAGCCCCAACACGGGACACGCGACACCGGCATCGAACACATTGCTTCCAAGCCATTATCCCGCATCGCAGGACCCGATGACCAACATCGGTCGGCATCGCTTGGGCAACGCACGCGAGCAAAACCACTCAATTCGGGGATGGGACTGCGATACTGCGCGCCCGCCCGCACTTCCACCGAACGAAGACGAACCGCAATTCTTTGACGGAGGTCACACCGCCGCCACGGTCCGATCCCGGTGATCTCCGTCATGCTGTCCCTCGGACAGGACAGGCAGGGCCAGGCAAGACCAGACAGGACCAGACAGGACCGGGCAGGACCGGACGACGCGGAGGGGACACACCCATGGCCGACACCGTGCTCTACGAGGTGAGCGACGGACTCGCGACGATCACGCTGAACCGCCCCGAGGCGATGAACGCGCTGAACATCGAGACCAAGGCCGCCCTGCGGGACGCGGCGCGCGCCGCCGCGGACGACGGCGCCGTACGGGCGGTGCTGCTCACCGCCGCCGGTGACCGGGCGTTCTGTGTGGGCCAGGACCTCAAGGAGCACATCGGGCTGCTGGCCGCCGACCGCGAGACCGGCTCGGGGCAGACCATGAGCACGGTGCGGGAGCACTACAACCCGATCGTGCGGGCGCTGGCCGGGGCGCCCAAGCCGGTGGTCGCCGCGGTGAACGGGGTGGCGGCCGGGGCGGGCCTCGGCTTCGCGCTCGCGGCGGACTACCGGATCGTCGCGGACACGGCGGCGTTCACCACCTCCTTCGCGGGCGTGGCGCTCACCGCCGACTCCGGGGTCTCCTGGACGCTGCCCCGGGTGATCGGCCCCGGCCGCGCCGCCGACCTGCTGCTCTTCCCGCGCACCGTCACCGCCCAGGAGGCGTACGAGCTGGGCATCGCCAACCGCCTGGTCCCGGCCGGCGAGCTGCGCGCCGAGGCGGAGAAGACCGCCCGCGCGCTGGCCGAGGGGCCGACGGTGGCGTACGCGGCGCTGAAGGAGTCGATGGCGTACGGGCTGACGCACTCCCTCGCCGAGACCCTGGAGAAGGAGGACGAGCTCCAGTCGCGGGCAGGCTCCTCCGAGGACCACGGCATCGCGGTGCGGGCGTTCGTGAACAAGGAGAAGCCGACGTACCTGGGCCGGTAGCGCCTGCCTCAGGCGCGCCGGGCCACGCAGTCCGCGAGGTGGTCGTCGACCAGTCCGCACGCCTGCATGAGGGCGTACGCGGTCGTCGGGCCGACGAAGCGCAGGCCCCGCTTCTTCAGCGCCTTGGCCAGGGCGGTCGACTCGGGGGTGACCGGCGGGACGTCGGCCAGGGTCCTGGGGACCGGCCGGCCCGCCGGGTCGGGGGCGTGGGACCAGATCAGCTCGTCCAGCTCGCCCGGGGCCCAGCCGGCCAGCTCCCGCGCGTTGGCGAGGGTCGCGTCGATCTTGGCGCGGTTGCGGATGATCCCGGGATCGGCGAGCAGCCGCTCGCGGTCCTCGTCGGTGAACTCCGCCACCGCGTCGATCTTGAACTCGGCGAAGGCGGCGCGGAAGCCGGGCCGGCGGCGCAGGATGGTGATCCAGGACAGGCCGGACTGGAACGCCTCCAGGCTGAGCCGCTCGAACAGCGCGTCGTCGCCGTGGACCGGGCGGCCCCACTCCTCGTCGTGGTACGTGACGTAGTCGGCGGTGGACAGCGCCCAGGGGCAGCGCGGAGCGCCGTCCGGGCCGACGGCGGCGGCGCTCAACTGCCCTCCTCCTCGGCCCGCTTCTCCACGGAGACGCGGTGGTCCCCGGACCGGGCGCCCGCGAGGGCCGCCTCCAGGTCGGCGATGCGGGCGTCCCGCTCGGCCAGCTCCGCGCCGAGCCGGCCGAGGGCTTCGTCGACGTCGGCCATGCGGTAGCCGCGGAGGGTGAGCGGGAAGCGCAGGTCGTCCACGTCGGCGCGGTGCACCGGCCGCCCGGCGGGCAGCGCGTCGACCAGCCGCTCGGGCGCGGCGTCGGGCAGCGGGCCGCTCTCACCGCCGCCGACCACGGCGAGGGTCACCGCGGCGACCACGACGGCGAGCGCGATGACGAGGAAAAGGAACATAACCACCGCTGGGGCCCCCACGGTCGATGATCTGAGTGCTCTGAATGATCTGAGTGCTCTGGATGCTCTGGATGCTCTGGATGATCGAGCAGAGTAGGTACGGATCGGAGTCGGGTGTGTCAGGTCGATCGTGCCATGCGAGTCTGACAGCCGGGGCCGCAGGCGGTCCGCGACCGGACCGTACACAGGACACAGGAAGACTTCCGGAGAAGGAGACACAGGGGATGCTCAGGCTGGGCAGGCGCGTATTCGAGGCGCACGAGCCGGTGATCATGGCGATCGTGAACCGGACCCCCGACTCCTTCTACGACCGGGGCGCCACCTTCCACGACGAGCCGGCGCTGGCGCGCGTGGAGCGGGCCGTTGCCGAGGGGGCCGCGATCATCGACGTCGGCGGGGTGAAGGCCGGTCCCGGCGACGAGGTGAGCGCCGAGGAGGAGGCGCGGCGCACGGTCGGGTTCGTCGCGGAGGTGCGGCGGCGCTTCCCGGACGTCGTGATCAGCGTCGACACCTGGCGGCACGAGGTCGGCGAGGCCGTCTGCGAGGCGGGCGCGGACCTGCTGAACGACGCGTGGGGCGGCGTGGACCCGAAGCTCGCCGAGGTCGCGGCCCGCTACGGCACCGGCCTGGTCTGCACGCACGCCGGGGGCGCCGAGCCGCGCACCCGCCCGCACCGGGTGACGTACGACGACGTCATGGCCGACATCCTGGAGGTGACGCTGGGACTGGCCGAGCGGGCGGTGGCGCTGGGCGTGCCCCGGGAGTCGGTGCTGATCGACCCCGGTCACGACTTCGGCAAGAACACCCGGCACAGCCTGGAGGCGACCCGGCGGCTCGGCGAGATGGCGGCGACCGGTTGGCCGGTGCTGGTCTCCCTGTCCAACAAGGACTTCGTCGGCGAGACCCTGGACCGGCCGGTCAAGGAGCGGCTCATCGGCACCCTGGCGACGACGGCGGTCTCCGCCTGGCTGGGCGCGCAGGTGTACCGGGTGCACGAGGTGGCGGAGACCCGGCAGGTACTGGACATGGTGGCGTCCATCGCCGGCCACCGTCCCCCCGCGGTGGCCCGCCGGGGCCTCGCCTAGCGGGCGTCTAGCGCCCGGCCTCCTTGGAGACCAGCGCGACCGCCTCGTCCACGTCGTCCGTCAGGTGGAACAGCAGCAGGTCGGCCTCGGCCGCCTTGCCCTGGGCGATCAGGGTGTTCTTCAGCCAGTCGACCAGGCCGCCCCAGTACTCCGTGCCGAACAGGACGATGGGGAAGCGGGTCACCTTCTGGGTCTGGACCAGGGTGAGGGCCTCGAAGAGTTCGTCGAGGGTGCCGAGGCCGCCGGGCAGGACCACGAAGCCCTGCGCGTACTTGACGAACATCATCTTCCGCACGAAGAAGTAGCGGAAGTTGAGGCCGATGTCGACGTACGGGTTCAGGCCCTGCTCGAAGGGCAGCTCGATGCCGAGGCCGACCGAGGTGCCGCCCGCCTCGGAGGCGCCCTTGTTGGCCGCCTCCATGGCGCCGGGACCGCCGCCGGTGATCACCGCGAAGCCGGCCTCCACCAGGCCGCGGCCCAGGCGGACGCCGGCCTCGTACTCCGGTGAGTCCGCGGGCGTCCGGGCGGAGCCGAAGACGCTGATGGCGGGCGGCAGTTCAGCGAGCGTGCCGAAGCCCTCGATGAACTCCGACTGGATGCGCAGCACCCGCCACGGGTCGGTGTGCACCCAGTCGCTGGGCGCCCGCTCGTCCAGCAGCCGCTGGTCCGTGGTGCTCGGCTTGACCTGGTCCCGCCTGCGCAGGACCGGCCCCGTGCGCTGCTCGTCCGGCGGCTGCTTCTTGCCTTCTGGGTTGCCGGTGGGCATGCGGAGCTCCCTTGCGTCGTGCCGTCGTTCCACCTCAGCGTAGATCCACGCGGGTTACGTCCGGGGTACCTCAGCATGTCCGCCGTGCAGCGGATCAAACCACGCCCGTGATCAGGCGGTGAGCCATCCGCGCAGGCGTTCCTCACCCGCCAGGATCTTCGCCACCTCGACGCGCTCGTCGCGCTTGTGGGCCAGGTGCGGGTTGCCGGGGCCGTAGTTGACCGCGGGGACGCCGAGCGCGGAGAAGCGGGAGACGTCCGTCCAGCCGTACTTCGGCTGCGGGGTGCCGCCCACCGCCTCGATGAAGGCGGCGGCGGCCGGGTGGGAGAGGCCGGGCAGGGCTGCGCCGCTGTGGTCGTCGACGACGAACTCCGTCACCCCGCAGTCCGCGAAGACCTCACGGACGTGGGCGAGGGCCTCCTCGGGCGAACGGTCGGGGGCGTAGCGGAAGTTGACGGTGACCACGCACTCGTCGGGGATCACGTTGCCGGCCACTCCCCCGGAGATCCGGACCGCGTTGAGACCCTCCCGGTACTCCAGGCCGTCGATCACCGGGTACCGGGGCTCGTAGGCGGCCAGCCGGGCCAGGATCGGGGCGGCGGCGTGGATGGCGTTGGAGCCCATCCAGCTCCGCGCGGAGTGCGCGCGCTCGCCCGCGGTCTTCAGCAGCACCCGCAGCGTGCCCTGGCAGCCGCCCTCGACCTGCCCGTCGGAGGGTTCGAGCAGCACCGCGAAGTCGCCCGCCAGCCATTCGGGGTGCGCCTCGGCCACGCGCCCCAGCCCGTTGAGGTCGGCGGCGACCTCCTCGTTGTCGTAGAAGACGAAGGTCAGGTCGCGGTTGGGCGCCGGCACCGTGGCGGCGATGCGCAGCTGTACCGCGACGCCCGCCTTCATGTCGCAGGTCCCGCAGCCCCACAGCACCCCGTCCTCGTCCAGCCGCGAGGGGACGTTGTCGGCGATCGGCACCGTGTCGATGTGCCCGGCGAGGATCACCCGCTCCCCGCGCCCGAGGTCCGTGCGGGCGACGACGTTGTTGCCGTGCCGGTCGACCGTCAGGTGCGGCAGGGCGCGCAGGGCGTCCTCGATCGCGTCGGCGAGCGGCTTCTCGGAGCCGCTGACGGAGGGGAAGTCGACCAGCCGGGCGGTCAGCTCGGCGGCGTTCAGCGAAAGGTCAAGCGGGGTGTCGGCCATGACGTCGACCCTAACCCGCTGCCCTTCGGGACACTCCTCGTGCCTGAACGGGCATCGATCATGCCCTCCAGTACCTTGTACCCCGTGTCACAGCCGCCCCTCACCAGCAAGCGCCGCGGCCGTCTCTTCCGTTTCGGGGCGGCCCTGATGGTGCTGACCGCGCTCGCCGGATACCTCGTGGTGCAGTACCTCACCGCGGGCACCGGCGCGACCGGCTGCACCGTCGTCTCCGCGGCGGACGACGACGAGGAGTACGAGTTCACGCCGGAGCAGGCGGTGAACGCGGCGACCGTCACGGCCGTCGGCACCGCGCGCGGGCTGCCCGAAAGGGCAGTGACCATCGCCCTGGCGACCGCGCTCCAGGAGTCGGCGCTGCACAACGTCCGCCACGGCGACCGGGACTCCCTCGGCCTGTTCCAGCAGCGGCCCTCGCAGGGCTGGGGCACCCCGGCCCGGATCATGGACCCGACGTACGCGGCGGGGAAGTTCTACGACCATCTGGTCGACGTGCCCGGCTATACGCGGCTGCCGCTGACCGTCGCCGCCCAGCGGGTGCAGCGCAGCGGCTTCCCCGAGGCGTACGCCAAGCACGAGCCGGACGCCGCGTTGCTCGCCGCCGCCCTGACCGGGCGGTCCGCGGCCACGCTGACCTGCGCGGGACGCCCGGGCGCCGCCCGCGCCGGCGGTCCGCAGGCGGTACGGGCGGCGCTCGTGCGGGACTTCGGGCGCGCGGTGCTGCGGCCGGACGGCGCGGCGGACGCCTCGCCGGTGCCCCGGTCCGCGACGTCCGCCCGTTCCGTGCGGCATGCGGAGACCGCGGGGCGGGCGGCGGTGGCGGGCGGTTCCGACGGGCGGACCGTGACGCTGCCGGTGGCCGCCGGGGCGGGTCCGGACGCCGTGCGGAGCGTCCGGCGGCGCGGCTGGCAGCTGGCGCACTGGGCGGTGGCCAACGCCTCGGCGCTGCACATCGAACGGGTCGTGTACGCGGGGCGCGAGTGGCGTGCGGGGATCGCCGGGAACACCGTCGGCCGGTGGCAGGCGCTGGAGGCGGCCGGGACCCGGGGCGCGGAACGGAGCACCGGGTCGGTCCGGATCGTGACCGCCCAGTAGAACCGGCCTCCCGTGCGAGTCCTCACCCGGGCGGATCATTCGGGCGGTGCCCCGGCAGCGGGACGCGCGCATTCCCTCCCGGTCGCCGGCCGAGGCGCCGAAACCCTTGGGAACACAGGGCCGTAAGGGATTGAGCAGACTTTCCGACCGGGCTCTTTTGCCCGTTTTCCTCCGCACTCGATAATGCGACACATTACCAACTCTTTACATTGTGCCGCCGCAACCTTCCCGGCCTTCGAGCGGTAGTCACTGCGTCCGAGAGGACCTCACCACCGTTGACATTCCGTCGAAGGAGCATCATGTCCCTCCCCCTGACCCGCCGGATCGCCCGTGCCGCGCTGCTCGTCGCTGCGGGAGCGGCTGCCGGGGTCGGTGCGGCCGGCTCCGCCAGCGCTGCCCCGGAGCTGCCCGCCGCCCCGAACCTCAGCGGGCTGAGCGCCCTGGACGGGGCGAACGTGGGCAACACCGTGGACTCCGCGGCCCAGAAGGTCACCAAGACCGCGGGTGAGTCCGGCGGCAAGGCCGTGAAGAAGGCCGTGCCGGCCGCGGGCAAGACCGGTGGCTCGGTCGTCAAGAAGGCCACGCCGGCCGCGCAGAAGGCCGCCGGGGACACGGCGGGCTCCACCGGTGACCTCGTCGGCGAGACCGCCCGCACCCTGCCCGCCCCCTCCGTCGGCAAGGGCCTGCCGCTGGGCGGCTGACATCCGCTTCGCTCCGTGACGGAGGGGCCCGGGGGAACACTCCCCCGGGCCCCTCCGTCGTCGTTGCCGGCCGGGGCCGTCAGGACAGCCGTTCCACCGCCGCGCGGACGCGCTCGTCGGTCGCCGTCAGGGCGACGCGTACGAAACGGTCGCCCGCCGGGCCGTAGAAGTCGCCCGGGGCGACCAGGATGCCCCGCTCCGCCAGGTGGGAGACGGTGTCCCAGCAGGACTCGTCGCGCGTGGCCCACAGGTAGAGGCTGGCCTCGCTGTGCTCGATGCGGAAGCCGTGGCCGAGCAGGGCCGTGCGCAGGGCGGTGCGGCGGGCCGCGTACCGCTCGCGCTGGACGCGGACGTGCTCGTCGTCGCCGAGGGCGGCCACCACGGCCGCCTGGGTCGGCGCGGACGTCATCATGCCGCCGTGCTTGCGGATCTCCAGGAGCGGGCCGAGGACGGCCGGGTCACCGGCCAGGAAGGCGGCCCGGTAGCCGGCCAGGTTGGACCGCTTGGACAGCGAGTGCACGGCCACCAGACCGTCGTACGAACCGCCGTTGACGTCCGGGTGCAGGACCGAGACCGGGTCGGCCTCCCAGCCCAGCTCCAGGTAGCACTCGTCGGAGACGACCAGCACGCCGTGCTCGCGGGCCCAGGCGACGATCCGGGTCAGGTCGGCCTTGGAGAGGACCTTCCCCGTCGGGTTGGACGGGGAGTTGAGCCACAGCAGCTTCAGGCCCGCCGGGTCCAGCTCGGTCGGATCGTCGTAGGCGACGTACTCGGCGCGGGCCAGGCGGGCGCCGACCTCGTACGTCGGGTAGGCCAGGCGCGGGAAGGCCACCGTGTCGCCGGGGCCGAGGCCCAGCTGGGTGGGGAGCCAGGCGACGAGTTCCTTGGAGCCGACGATCGGCAGGACGTGGCGGTGCGTGACGTCCCGGGCGCCGAGCCGGCGCCCGACCCAGCCGGTGAGCGCGTCGCGCAGTGCCGGGGTGCCCCAGACGGTCGGGTAGCCCGGGGAGTCGGCCGCGTCGATCAGGGCCTTCTGGATCAGCTCGGGGACCGGGTCGACCGGGGTGCCGACGGACAGGTCGACGATGCCGTCCGGGTGCGCGGCGGCCGTCCTCTTGTACGGCTCCAGCTTGTCCCAGGGGAAGGTGGGAAGGCGGTCGCGCAGCGACTCCTTGGAAGGGTGGCGGCGGGCGACGGGCGGGCGGTCGGAGACTGCGGACACGGTTACTGGCTCACTTTCGTCGTACGGCAAACGCCTCGGTCCCGTCCGGCACCGATCGGGGGCGATCAGGCCGTACGGGACCGAGGCGGCGCGGGTGTGCGGGCCGCCGCTACTGGTTCTGCGGCGGCAGCGCGGCGACGAAGGGGTGGTCGCGCTCGATCAGACCCAGCTTGCTGGCGCCGCCGGGCGAGCCGAGCTCGTCGAAGAACTCGACGTTCGCCTTGTAGTAGTCCTTCCACTCCTCGGGAGTGTCGTCCTCGTAGAAGATCGCCTCGACCGGGCAGACCGGCTCACAGGCACCACAGTCGACGCATTCGTCCGGGTGGATGTACAAGGACCGCTGGCCCTCGTAGATGCAGTCGACCGGGCACTCCTCGATACACGCCTTGTCCTTGACGTCGACACAAGGCTGCGCGATGACGTAGGTCACGCTGTCGTTCCTCCTCGATACGGGCGCTGGCGGGCCTCCTCAGGCTCCGCCGCCTGGCGCGCGGGAGCGCGGCGTCGTCGATGCCCGCCTCTAGTATCTCCGTTCTTGGGCATGATCCGAACAGGAGGGGTGAACCGACCCGTGGAAATCTCTGGCGCTGGGCGTCTGAAGGTCCGTATCACCACCGCTGACGTGGGAAAACGCGTCTCGGTGCGGCGGTGGACGGAAGACGACGCGCCGGGTGGGAGGTTCACGGACACGGTCGGCGTTCTCACATCCTGGGACGATGGTGTGCTGCTGATCACACGCAAGACCGGCGAGACCGTCCGGATCGGTGAATCCTCGCTGGTCGCGGGCAAAGTGGTGCCTTCCGCTCCGGCCCGTCGCCGGGGCCCCGCCGCCTCCTACGAGGAGCTGGCGCGGGTCGCCTCCCGGGGCTGGCGGCCGGTGGAGAGCGAGCGGCTCGGCGAGTGGGAGCTGCGGGCCGCGTCCGGGTTCACCCGGCGGGCCAACTCCGTGCTCCCGCTGGGGGATCCGGGACTCCCGCTCGACGACGCGCTGACCGCCGTACGGCGCTGGTACGGCGATCGCGGTCTGCCCGCGTACCTCCAGACCGCCACCGGGGCCGAGGGCACGCAGGAGGCGCTGTGCGCGGAGCTGGCGCGGCGGGGCTGGACGCGGGAGGTCAGCGCCGAGCTGTGGACCGGGAACCTGGCGCCGGTCGCCGACCGGGCCGAGGGCGCGGGGGTCACGCTCTCCCGGACGGCGGACGAGGCGTGGCTGGCGCGGTACCAGCGCAAAGGTGTGAGCGGGGTCGCCTTGGAGGTGTTGGGCGCCGGTCCGTCGGTGTGGTTCGCGACCGTGCCCGGTGCCGGGGCGGGCGAGCCGCCGGCCGCGATCGGGCGGTGTGTCGTGGACGGGCGCTGGGCCGGGTTCGCGGCGGTCGAGGTGGACCCCGCGCTACGGCGCCGGGGGCTGGCCCGCGAGGTGATGGCCGCGCTGGCCCGGCGGGCGCTGGCGGAGGGCGCGTCGGCGGCCTGGCTCCAGGTCGAGACGGACAACGCCGTGGCCCGGGCGCTGTACACCGGGCTCGGCTTCGCCGCGCACCACGCCTACCACCACTACCGGGCGCCGGGCGGCGCGTGAGCGGACCGCCGGCGGACCCGGACCGGTAACCGATCGCTGCGAGAGGGCACCACTCAGCCATGTGTTCCCCCACTCCCCCGTCCCCGGAGCGCGCCGCCGGACTGCGGCGCCGGTTCGCCGAGGAGGCCCGGTCCGACCGGCCCGACCTGGCCACGCTGTGCCTGCTGGTGGGCGCGGTGGCGGACGGGGCCCTGGACGAGGCGGGCATCGACGCCGCGCAGTCGGAACTGGACCGGCTGGCCGGACAGCTCCCGTTCCGGCCCGGCGGGCCGCACGCCTGGGCGGTGGCGCTGCGCGAGCTGCTCGGCGAGGGCCACGGGTTCGGCGGCTCGGCCGCGGACTACCGGCGGCTGGAGTCGTCGCTGCTGCACCGGGTGCTGGAGCGGCGGCGCGGGCTGCCGATCCTGCTGTCGGTGGTGTGGATCGAGGTGGCGCGGCGGGCGGGGGCGCCGGTGTACGGGGTGGCGCTGCCGGGGCACTTCGTGGTCGGGTTCGGGGCGGGGGCGGAGCTGGTGCTGGCCGATCCGTTCGACGGGGGGCGGGTGCTGTCCGGGACGGACGCGGAGCTGCTGGTGGCCGGGGCGACGGGGGCGCCGTTGCGGCCGTCGATGCTGGTTCCGGCCGACCCGCTGGACGTCGTACTGCGCATCCTGAACAACGTCCGGGCGTGGGCGGCGGCGCGGCCCGAGCGGTCGGATGTGGCGCTGTGGGCGGTGGAGCTGTCGCTGCTGCTGCCGTCGCATCCCGCGCGGCTGCGGTACGAGCGGGCGCGGCTGCTGGTGAGGCGGGGGGATTTCCTGGCGGGGGCCGCGGAGCTGGATGCCTACGCGGAGATCGTGGGGGCGGTGGACCCGGCCGCCGGGGAGCGGGTGCGGGGCGAGGCTGCGGCTGCCCGGGCGCTGCTGAACTGAGGGCGCGGCTGATCGCCGTAGGGGGCACGGGGTGCTGCGGGCGCGGGTTGTCCGTGGTTGCTCGCGCAGTTCCCCGCGCCCCTCACGGGGCGCTCAGCTCGGGTTGGTGTCGATCACCGCGACGCGGTCGGTCTTGCTCAGCAGGGCCTGGCGCAGGGCGCCGTAGACGTCCTCGGGGGTGACCTCGGTCTTCTCGCCGTTGGCGCGGGCGATGAGGACGCCGTCGAAGGTCTGGCCGTAGAGCTCTTCGAGCGCGTCCAGGTCGGGCTTGTCGACCAGCTTGCCGTTGACGGCCGTGACCCGGAGGAACTTCCACAGCGAGTTCTGCGGGCTCATCTCGATGGTGTGCGCCGCGTCGGTCTGCACGACCACGTTGGCCGACATGGCCGGCTCGGCGAACTCCTTCATCTCCCGGTCGACCTCGGCCTTGGTGACCTCGGGCTGCTTGGCGGTGGTGGCGACCTTCACGGCGGAGGAGGAACCGGTCTCCACCTGGGTGCGGTACGCCTCCGTGACCGCGTCGGCCGACTTCTCCGCGTCGATGCCCTGGCCCGCCTTCGGGTACACGGCCACGGCCTTGCCGGACTTGAACTCGATCGTGCCCTCGGTCATGGAGCCGGATCCGCCGGCCGCGTCTTCCAGCGCGGCCTGGAGCTTCTCCTCGTCGACCGGCATCACGGGGTTGACGACGCGGTGGTTGCCGAAGAGCGCGGCGATCACGGTGACCGGGTTGTAGTCGCTCTGCGCGGCGATGTCGACCGTGGCCTGCGTGTCGAACTGGAGCCCCGCCTGGTCCGGCTTGAGCGAGACGGTCTCGCCGTCGACGGTGAGCTTCAGCTCCTTGTTCACCCGCTTCTCGAAGGTGGCGTCGAGCTTCTCGACGGCGTCGTCCCGGGTGCTGTCGCCGATGTCGACGCCGAGCACGGTGGTGCCCTTGGGGACGTCGGAGTGGTTCATCAGCAGTCCGGCGCCGTAGACGAGACCGCCGACGACGATCACGGCGCCGACGAGCAGGGGGAGCTTCCTGCGGCCCTTCTTCTTGGCCGGCGCCGGCTTCGCGGCGGCGGCCGGTGCTGCCGCAGCGGCGGGCTCCGGACGCGCCGGGGGCGTCTGCGCCGACGGTCCGCCGACGGGAGCACCGCCCTGGAACGGTACGGAGCTGTCGCCGGGCACGACCGGGATGCCGCTGGTGACGGTGTTGCCGGAGACGTTGTCCCGGTTGCCGAAGGGGACGCCGCCCGGGGGTTCGGGGGCCGGGGTCTGCGGGGTGAGGATCGCCGTGTCGTCGCTCAGTCCGGCGCCGGGGGCGGTGGGAGTGCCGGGGGCGGTGCGGGTGCCGAGGAGGTCGGGGGTCGTGCCGGCGTCCGGGGCCGCGGAGGTGTTCGGGCCGGTCGTCGCGCCCAGGCCGCCCATGATGCCGCCCGCGACCGTCGGCCGGGGGCCGCCACCCGGTGCGCCGGGAGCGCGGAGGCCGCCGGGGGTGCCGGGGCCGGTGGGACCGCCGAGGCCGGCGGGGGTGCCGGGGCCGGTGGGACCGCCCAGGCCGGCGGGGGTGCCGGGGCCGGTGGGACCGCCCAGGCCGGCGGGGGTGCCGGGACCGGTGGGACCGCCCAGGCCGGCGGGGGTGCCGGGACCGGCGGGGCCACCGAGGCCGGTGGGACCGCCGGGTACGCCGTGGGAGCCCGGGCCGCCGAAACCGTCCGGCCCGCCCGGGCCACTCCGTCCGGCCGGTCCACCCGGTCCGGCCGGGCCCGTCGGTGACGTCAGGAGGCCGTCGCCGGTCACCGGACCGCCCGTCGGGCCCGCGGGGCCGCGCGACGCGTCGGAGCCACCGGAAACCCGGTCACCGGAACCGGGCTCGGAGAAGAACGGCAGGTCGTCGCGGCGCGGCTCCGGCCCGGCGCCCGGGCGGGAGCCGTCGCCCAGGGGGCCGGCGGCCAGCGCCTCGGTCACGTCGAAGGAACCGGTACCGCCGCCGTGTCCGGGCGCGACGGGTCCCCCGGTCGCCCCGGCGCCGCCCGTGGAGGACGACCGGGAGCCGCCCGGCGCATTCATGGAACCGACCACGCCACCGGGCCGTCCGGCCCCGGCGCCCGGAGCCGCGGCGCCCGTGCCCGAACCCCCGGTCGGGCCCGCGTTCTTGCCGCCCCCGCCGCCCTGACCGCCCTTGGCCGCCGGGGACTTGCGGGGCGCGAACCAGTCACTGGTCGGCTTCTCCCGACCCGACCCGCCGGACCCGCCTGGCCCACCGGACCCGGCCGAACCCGTAGCCCCAGCAGCCCCGGCAGTACCGCCGAGCCCGACCGGACCGGAAGGCCCGGAAGACCCGGAAGGCCCGCCGGGCCGGGCGGGCGCGGCGGGGGCCTCGACGGTCTGCGTGGGCGCGTCCAGCACCGGAGCCTCGGACTCCGGCTCGCCCGCGCCGTCCTCGGCGCCACCGACCGGCTTGCGCATCACCACAGGCGGGATCGGCCGCGACCCGGGGATGTTGATCCGGATCCGGGTGGTCAGCGTCGTCTCGGTCTTGCGCTCGTCCGGCCGCGAGGCCGAACGTCCCGCGTCCGCACCGGCGTCGGGCCCCGTCGGCGTCCCGTAGGGCGGCGTGCCCGACGGATACGCGGCCGAGCCGCGCCCCTGGGGTCCGGAGGACGGAGTGTCAGTTTCACGACTCAAGGCAGGTTCTCCCGGTTGGCTCCACCGCCCGGCGCACCTTCACAGCGGGCGGCTCGGCGGCGCGCACCACCATACTGGCCGCTGTTCACGCGCATCCCGAGACCGCCGGGGAAACCCACACCGGACCCGCACCCGCGCGCGGCGGCGAAGTAGTACGTCACTTGCCAAGTCGGACGGCGCCGCCGTCCGGTTGCCGCACAGGGGCGAGGGTGGCACAGATCACAGCCACGGCGATGCCCCCGAGCAGGAAGAGGTACGAGCCGCTCCCGGCGGCGAAGACGAAGTCGCCCTCCGGTCTGCTGGCGGTGAGGAACATGACCGAGACCGCCCAGCCGACGGCGGGCGCGACGGCCCCGCCCCGGCGGCCCACGGCACGGGCGGCGCCCACGCAGAGCCCGGCCTCGGCGACGAGGGCGAGCAGCAGCCCGCCCGGGAACCACGCGGGCTGCACCAGCGCCCCGGCCGCCCCGGTCAGCGCACCGAGCACGAGAAGCCCCAGGTAGAGGGCGGCGGTCCCGAAGGACGGCGGGCGCAGCGGCTGGGCGAGCAGGGAGGTGTGCCCGGTCCGCGTGTTCCGGTCGCTCACGACGCCTCCTCGGTCCCCGCGAACAGGTCGGTCGCGCGCCCGTCCGGCACGGAGGCGCCCACCGGCTCGTAGTACTCGGTGGTGAAGAGCGGCTGGGCCAGCGCGTTGGAGAGCGCGAAGTACGGTTCGGCGACGTCGATCTGCGTGGCGTGCGCCCGCATGGCCGCGGCCTTGGCGGCGGCGTACGGGGTTCCGTCGGCGATGATCTCGACGCCGATCCGCTCGTCCCCGACGACGCCCGGTACGTCGTCGATGCCGGCGGCCTTGTCGAAGGGGAGGCCGGGCAGTTCCTCCCCGAGCCGCGCGAAGGCGTCCTCGGCGGCCGGGCGCGGGACGCGGTTCCAGTAGATCCTGGCGATGCCGTGGCCGGCCTCGGCGGCCAGTTCGGCGGCGCGCATGGCGACGCGGTGGGCCTGGATGTGGTCGGGGTGCCCGTAGCCGCCGTCGGGGTCGTAGGTGACGAGGACCTGGGGCCGTACCTCCCGGATGACCTCGACCAGCAGCGCGGCGGCCTCGTCGACGTCCGCCTGCCAGAAACAGCCGGGGTCGTCGTTGTCGGGCAGTCCCATCATCCCGGAGTCCGCGAACCGGCCCGGCCCGCCGAGCAGCCGGAAGTCCGTCACGCCGAGCGCGCCCATCGCGGCCCTCAGCTCACCGAGCCGGTGCTGCCCGAGGGCGGCCCCGCTCAGGTGCGCCAGCTCGGGCGGGATGACCTCACCCCGCTCCCCGAGCGTGCAGGTCACCAACGTCACGTGGGCGCCCTCGGCCGCGTACTTGGCCATGGTGACGCCGTTGTTGATCGACTCGTCGTCCGGGTGCGCGTGCACCAGCAGCAGACGCCGGGAGGGCAGTTCCGTCATGGGCTCCACCCTACGAGGGCACCGGGGCCGTACGGCGTGCTGCCCGGCCCAATGTCACCCCTCGCCGTCGAGAACGGAGGTGTCGCCCTTCGTCAGCCGCGCGGAAGCCGCGGTCGCAGCCGTCGCAGTCGCTCATCTCGTGCATCACGGGTGGCGGCCCCGCGGGAGCCCGGAACGGCGGCGGAGGCGGCGGCTGGGCCGTGAGGCGGTGGGCGGGCGGCAGGGCCGGGGCTTGGCGGGGTGCTTTGCCTCGGGGTTCTTGGTCCCTCAGTCATCCGCTCCCACCGGATCCCGTGGAACCGAGTTCCGGCGCGGCGAGGTCCAGCTCGGCCCAGACGATCTTGCGCGGACAGAGCCCGGGAGTGACTCCCCAGCGATCGGCCGGCGCCTCCACGAGCAGCAGCCCCCTCCCCGATTCGGCTCCGGGGTCAGGCTCGCGGGGCACAGGCCGCCGGTCGCCACGCGTGTCGGTGACCTCGATGCGCAGCGTGCGGCCGGTCACCAGGAGCGTGAGGCGGAAGCTGCGGCCGGGGAGCCGGCCATGTGTCGCCGCGTTGACCGCCAGCTCCGCCACCACGTGGTGCGCCGCCTCGCACGGGATACCCCAGTCGCGGAGTTGGCCGACGGTGAGCAACCGGGCGAGGCGGGCACCACGCGGCGTGGAGGACAGCAACACGCTGAAGTGCTGGTCAGCGTCGGGGACTTGGCGTTCTGCCTGGGCGATTTCCTGATTCACGTCACCCAGCGTGGCTGACGCGACTTACCGTGATGAGTAATCACAGTGTTGCGTAGGGTCACTGTCCGGGGCTTGTCCGGTGCTGTCCGGACTGTCAGAGCAGTTGGTCCAGGCGAGACACGGCGGTTCGGGACGGCACTACGGAGGTGCGCGCATGTCGGTGAACGGCGAGGCGGTACGGCTCGGTGGCGAGAACGAGGAGACGGACGAGCCAGGGTGGGAGGTCGACCCGGACGACGACTGGGCACTCGCCGTCGTGGCCACCGTAGGGCGCCAGTTGAGGCTGTGGAGAGAGGCCGCGGGGATGCGGGCCGCCGAGTTCGCGGCGGCGGTCGGATACGGGGAGGATCTGATCTACAAGATCGAGAGCGGGAAGCGGATCCCCCGGCCTGAGTACCTGGACATGGCGGACAAGATCCTGAACGCGGGCGGCCATCTCTCGGCGATGAAGCAGGACGTGAAGAAGGTCCGGTATCCGAAGAAGGTGCGGGATCTGGCGCAGATGGAGGCGCGGGCGGTGGAGATCGGGGTGTACGAGTGCAGCAGCATCGCCGGTCTGTTGCAAACGCCCGAGTACGCGCGCGCTCTGTTCGAGGTGCGCCAGCCTCCTTACCCGCCCGAGGAGGTGGACCGCTTGGTCACCGCGCGCATGGCTCGGCTGTCGGTCTTCGATCGCTCCCCGGCACCATCCCTCGGTTTTGTGCTGGAGGAAGCGACGCTTCGCCGCAGGGTTGGGGGCACAATGGTGCGGAAACGGCACGAACGCTTGCTGGAAGTGGGACGGTTGAACAACGTCGCGCTTCAGGTCATGCCGATGGACAGCGTGGCCCACCCTGGCATGAGCGGCAGAATCGAGCTGCTGAAGTTCGAGGACGGGACAGCGGTCGGGCGTTCTGACGGAGCGTTCAACGGCCGTCCAACCTCTGATCCGAGGCAACTACGCATCCTCGAACTTCGGTATGGCACCATCCGGGCGCAGGCGCTTCCGCCCGGAGAGACTCTGGCCCTCATCGAGCAACTGCTGGGAGAAACATGATCCGCAAGGCCTCCGCCTGGGACACCTCCGACCTGGCGTGGTTCAAGAGCAGC
>NZ_JAGGOO010000182.1 GCF_018614415.1 Streptomyces sp. ISL-12 | reverse complement strand
CACCTGTCCCGCCGCCCCCCCCCCGGCCCGCCACCCCAGACCTAAGCCTGACGTCCCCCGAACCTGAACCCAACAACCCCTACACCCGCACCCGCCCCGCCCCAAGCCCCCGAACCCGCACCGGATACGGCGCGGGCGCCTCACCCGAGCCACCCTCACCCGAGCCCCCCTCACCCTCCCGCACGACGACCACCCGCTGCCCCCGCCACCGCGCGGCGTACCGCTCGATCTCGGGCTCCGCCCAGCCATCGCCCATGTCCGGCACGACCAGCCCGCCCCCGGTCCGCCCCCGGCCCGGCGCCCACACCTCCAGCTCCAGCCCGCCGTCACCGCCGCGCACCGGAATCACCGCACCCGCGCGCGCGAACACCGGAATCCGCTCCAACGGGGCGTCGACCAGCACCTGCCCCGGCCCCTCGTACGCCCGCTCCGTCACCGTGTCGTACCACCGCCCCCGCGGCAGCCGCACCGCGCGCCGGTCCGCCCCGGGATCGAGCACCGGAGCCACCAGCAGACAGTCTCCGAGCAGAAACGCGTCCTCGCAGTCCCGCAGCGCCCGGTCCTCCGGCGACGACCACCACAGCGGCCGCACATAGGGCGCCCCGGTACGCCGCGCCAGATGCGCCAGCGTCATGAGGTACGGCAGCAGCCGCCGCCGCTCGACGAGCGCCACGCGCGCGTGCTCCAGCACCTCGTTCCCGAACTCCCAGGGCTCCCGGCGCCCCGCTCGCTCACCCGCGTGCGTCCGGAGCAGCGGCAGATACGCCCCCAGCTGCAACCACCGCAGATACAGCTCAGGCGACGGACTCCCGTCGCGGCCCCCGATGTCCGGCCCGGAGTACGGCACCCCGCACAGCCCCAGCCCCAGAACCAGCGCCAGCGACGCCCGCAGCCCCGGCCAGCCCGTGGCCACCTCCCCCGACCAGGCGCCGCCGTAGCGCTGCACACCGGCCCAGCCCGAGCGTGAGAGGACGAACGGCCGCTGCTCGGGCACCAGCTTGCGCAGCCCTTCGTAACCGGCCCGGGCCATGCACAGCGCGTACACGTTGTGCGCCTCCCGGTGGTCACCGCCCCGCCCCTCCAGCCAGTGCCGGGCCGACCGCGGCAGCGTCGGCTCACCGAAGGCGGCGAACGACGTCGGCTCGTTCATGTCGTGCCAGAACCCGGCGAAGCCCTGCCCCAGCCGCTCCTCGTACCGACCGCCCCACCACGCGCGTACGCGCGCGTGCGTGAAGTCCGGGAACACCGCGTCCCCCGGCCCCGCCACCTCGCGCACGACCTGGCCCCCGGCGTCCCGCACGAACGCGTCCTCGCCCACGCCACCGTCGTACACCGGATCGCCGGGCTCGGCCGCCACCGCCGGACCGACGACCGACACCAGCCGGATCCCCTCCTGCCGCAACTCCTCGGCGAGCTGCGGCAGCTTCGGGAACCGCTCCTGGTCGACGCTGAACACCCGGTGACCGTCGTGGTGACCGAATCCCAGGTGTACGGCGTCCAACGGCAGCCCGTGCTCCCGGTACCCGGCGACGACCCGCCGCACCTCCCGCTCACCCCCGGACCCCGACCGCGCGTGGTGATGACCGAGCGCCCACGCGGGCGGCAGCGCGGGCGCCCCGGTCAGCGCCGCCCAGGCCAGCAGCACCCGCGCGGGCGTCCCCACCGACACCCAGCAGCGCAGCGGCCCCCCGTCCATCCGCAGCACGCTGGTGCCCGGCCGGTCGTGACCCGACCCGGCACCCTCCTCGCCCTCCCGCAGCACCACCGTGCCGTCCCACGAACTGTCGTAGAACACCAGGTGCGTCCCCGCGTCGGCCACCACCAGCTGCACCGGCATCGTCAGGGACAGCGGATCGTCCTTCGGGCCGAGGGCCCTCCCCGGCCCGGTGTTCCACAGCCGGTACCGCCCGTCCCGCAGCCGAGGACCCGACGCCCGCCCCCCGAGCCCGAAGAACCGCGCGTCGGCGGCCACCTCCGCGCGCTGCATCCACCGCGCCCGGCCGCCACCGGCCGGCTCCCACCACCGGGGCGGCAGATCCCGCCGCAGCGTGACCCCACCCGGCGTCCGCACCTCGATCGCGCCGTGCCGCGACACGGCGACCGTGGCCCGCTCGGCCACCACCCGCCAGCCACCGTCCTTGTCCGGCTCCAGCGCCGCCCGCGGATCGGGCTCGGGACACCGCCCGGCCAACGCGTACGAGGGCTCCGGACCGGCCCCGTCCCAACCCCAGAAGACCGCCCCGTTCACCGCCACCAGGATCCGCAGCTCCGAGCGGTCGAACCGGATGACACCGCCCCCGGTACCCGGCTCCACCTCCCGCAGCAGCCCGGGCACCCGCGCGCGCTCCGCCCCCCGCGGCTTCAGCCCCACCGCGTCGGAACGCCGCCTTCGCCACGCCGCCCGCACGGTCCGCAACCCCTGACCCGTCCCCACCGAACCGACCAACTTCACCGAACGCACCAGGTCACGACCGTCCATGCTGCTCACCCTGTCACCGACCGCCCCGCACACGGGCACCGTTCAACTTCCGTTCACCCGTGCCGGGCCCACATCTTCACGACACGGACCGCGCGGAGCACACTCTGGTGCAGAAGTCGATCACATGGCATCGTCCCTGTCAGCCGCCGCACAGCCCGGGAGCCGCCCCCATGACCACCGAGAACCCCCAGCCACAGCCCCTCTGGCAGCCCGACGCGCAACGCGTCGCCCGGGCCCGGATCACCACGTTCCAGCGCTGGGCCGCAGACCATCACGGCGCCCCCGCCGGCGGCGGTTACCCGGCCTTGCACCGCTGGTCCGTCGACGAGCCGGAAACCTTCTGGGAAGCCGTCACCGAGTGGTTCGACGTACGGTTTTCGGCCCCCTACGCGCGCGTGCTGGGCGACCGCGCGATGCCCGGCGCCCAGTGGTTCCCCGGCGCGAAGCTGAACTACGCCGAACACGCCCTGCGCGCGGCGGCCGACCGCCCGGACGAACCCGCCCTCCTGTACGTCGACGAGACCCACGACCCCCACCCGGTCACCTGGGCGGACCTGCGCCGCCAGGTCGGCTCCCTGGCCGCCGAACTCCGCGCCCTCGGAGTCCGCCCGGGCGACCGCGTCAGCGGCTACCTGCCCAACATCCCGCAGGCCGTCGTCGCCCTCCTCGCCTCCGCCGCCGTCGGCGCCGTCTGGACCTCCTGCGCCCCCGACTTCGGCGCCCGCAGCGTCCTGGACCGCTTCCAGCAGGTCGAACCCGTCGTCCTGTTCACCGTCGACGGCTACCGCTACGGCGGCAAGGAACACGACCGCCGGGACGTCGTCACGGAACTCCGCCGCGAACTGCCCACCCTGCGCGCGACGGTCCACATCCCGCTCCTCGGCACACCCGCCCCCGAAGGCGCGCTCGACTGGACGGCCCTCACCTCCGCCGACACCGACCCCGTCTTCGAACAGGTGCCCTTCGACCACCCCCTGTGGGTCCTGTACTCCTCCGGCACCACCGGCCTGCCCAAGGCCATCGTCCAGTCCCAGGGCGGCATCCTCGTCGAGCACCTCAAACAGCTCGGCCTCCACTGCGACCTGGGCCCCGAGGACCGCTTCTTCTGGTACACGTCGACCGGCTGGATGATGTGGAACTTCCTCGTCTCCGGCCTCCTCACCGGCACCACGATCGTCCTCTACGACGGCAGCCCCGGCTTCCCGGACACCGGCGCCCAGTGGGGCGTCGCCGAACGCACCGGCGCCACCCTCTTCGGCACCTCCGCCGCCTACGTCATGGCCTGCCGCAAAGCCGGCGTCCATCCCGCCCGCGACCACGACCTCTCCGCCGTCCAGTGCGTCGCCACCACCGGCTCCCCCCTCCCGCCCGACGGCTTCCGCTGGCTCCACGACGAGGTCGGTGAAGACCTGTGGATCGCCTCCGTCAGCGGCGGCACCGACGTCTGCTCCTGCTTCGCCGGCGCCGTCCCCACCCTCCCCGTGTACATCGGCGAACTCCAGGCACCCAGCCTCGGCACCGACCTCCAGTCCTGGGACCCCGACGGCAACCCCCTCACCGACGAGGTCGGCGAACTCGTCGTCACCGCCCCCATGCCGTCGATGCCCATCCGCTTCTGGAACGACCCCGACGGCAGCCGCTACCACGACAGCTACTTCGACACCTACCCCGGCGTCTGGCGGCACGGTGACTGGATCACCCTCACCTCACGGGGCTCCGTCGTCATCCACGGCCGCTCCGACTCCACCCTCAACCGGCAGGGCGTCCGGATGGGCTCGGCCGACATCTACGAGGCCGTCGAACGCCTCCCCGAGATCCGCGAGTCCCTCGTCATCGGCGTCGAACTGCCCGACGGCGGCTACTGGATGCCGCTCTTCGTCCATCTGGCCCCGGAAGCCACCCTCGACGAAGCGCTCCTCACCCGCATCAAGCAGACCATCCGCGCCCACCTCTCCCCCCGCCACGTCCCCGACGAGGTCATCGAGGTCCCCGGCATCCCCCACACCCTCACCGGCAAACGCATCGAGGTCCCGGTCAAACGCCTCCTGCAAGGAACCCCCCTGGACAAGGCCGTCAACCCCGGCTCCGTCGACAACCTCGACCTCCTCCGCTTCTACGAGGAGCTGGCCCGGTCCCGCAAGCGCCCGTGACCCCCACTGTCAGTGCCCGCGGTTACTGTGAGTGAGCATTGATCGACGTGCACCGACCGCGTACTGGGGGAGACATGACGTACACCGACCGGACCGCCCGGCGCGTCCTGCGCCGTGAGATCGCCGGCACCATCGGCCTGCTCACCGACGAGCACGACTTCGGCGTCATGCGGCGCTACCGCACCTTCACCTTCGACGACCATCCCACCTACCTACGGCACGTCGAGGCGGTCCTGCGCACCCGGGCCGCCCAGGGCGCCCACACCACGATCGCCCTCTTCGACCCGGAGGAGTACGCCGCCTACTGCGCGGAAGCGGGCCTCGACCCCGACGCCTCCTCCAGCCGTACCCGCTTCACCGCCGAACTCGCCGCCACCGGCCTCACCGTCCCCTACGAGGGCCAGCCCCTCACCGACGTCGTCCCCACCCTCATCGACGAAGCCGTCCGGCAGGCCACCTGGGAGTACGCCGCCACCCTCCTGGCCCGCCTCGGCTCCTGCGCCTCCTGCGGCCAGGACCTCGGCCGAGCCGCCTACGACCGGGCCCGCGCCCTCATCACCCGCGTGATCACCACCGCCCCCGCGGGCCGGCGCCACCTCGTCTGCAGCGTCTCGACGACCCCGGAGACCCTCCTCTCCGTCCTCCACGCGGACGACGACGATGACGGCACCCCGCACCTCGACGAGGCCGAACTCCTGGAGTTCACCAGCGTCCTCGCCCTGGGCCTGGCCACCCACTGCCCCGGCGGCCTCGTCATCCGCACCAGCGCACCCGCCACCCCGGACCGCATCTACGGCTGGCGCCTGCGCGGCTACGGCCTCACCCCGCTCACCGCGGCGGAGGTCTTCGACGCCTACTGCACCGACGCCGAGTCCGGCGACCTCATCTCCCCGGAGTCCAACGTCGACTACTGCGACCCACCGGACCTCGGCGACGAGGACCCGGCCCCGGGACACCACCACTGAACACAGGTGGGGCGCCCCACCACCGGTGGAGCGCCCCACGGAACACCTGCCTGTCCGTCCCCTACTCGCCGGACAGCACCGCCTGCGCGGCCTCACGCGCCTCCTCGGCGCTGTCCGCGGCGCGGGCCGCGGCAGCGGCACGCTCGCACTGGGCGAGCGTGAACTTCGCCAGCATCGCCCGCACATACGGAATCGAAGCCGCCCCCATGGAGAGCGAGGTGACCCCCAGACCGGTCAGCACACACGCCAGCAGCGGATCGGACGCGGCCTCCCCGCACACCCCGCAGCTCTTGCTCTCGGCCTTCGCCGCCTCGGCGGACAGCGCCACCAGGTCGAGCAGCGCGGGCTGCCACGGGTCCTGGAGCCGGGACACCGCACCGACCTGTCGGTCGGCGGCGAAGGTGTACTGCGCGAGGTCGTTCGTCCCCAGCGACAGGAACTCGACCTCCTGCAGCACCGACCGGGCCCGCAGCGCGGCGGACGGAATCTCCACCATCGCGCCGAACTTCGCCCGCAGCCCGGCCGCCCGGCACGCGTCCGCGAACGCCTTGGCGTCGGCACGGTCGGCCACCATCGGCGCCATGACCTCCAGGTGGACGGGCAGCCCCTCGGCCGCCTTCGCCAGCGCCGTCAGCTGCGTACGCAGCACGTCCGGGTGGTCGAGCAGCGTCCGCAGCCCCCGCACGCCCAGCGCCGGGTTCGGCTCGTCGGCCGGGGTGAGGAAGGCCAGCGGCTTGTCCGCGCCCGCGTCCAGCACCCGCACGACGACCCGGCCCTCGGGGAACGCCTCCAGCACCTGCCGGTACGCCGAGACCTGCTTCTCCTCGCTCGGCGCGCTCTCACTGTCGTCAAGGAAGAGGAACTCGGTCCGGAACAGACCGACCCCCTCCGCCCCTGCCTCGACCGCGGCGGCCACGTCCGCCGGCCCGCCGATGTTGGCCAGCAGCGGCACCTTGTGTCCGTCGGAGGTGGCCCCGGGGCCGGACGAGGCGGCCAGCGCGGCCTTGCGCTCGGCCGCCTGCGCCTCCAGCCGCGCCCGCTCCTGCGCACTCGGCTCGACGAAGATCTCGCCGCTGCTGCCGTCCACGGCGATCACCGTGCCCTCGGCCAGCTCGCCGGCGCCCGGCAGCGCCACCACGGCCGGCACCCCCAGCGCACGCGCCAGAATCGCGCTGTGGCTGGTCGGCCCCCCTTCCTCGGTGACGAAACCGAGGACGAGAGCTGGGTCCAGCAGTGCTGTGTCGGCCGGAGCCAGGTCCCGCGCGATGAGAACGTACGGCTCGTCGCTGTCCGGCACCCCCGGCATCGGCACCCCGAGCAGCCGGGCGACGATACGATTCCGCACGTCATCGAGGTCGGCCACCCGCCCGGCGAGGTACTCACCGGCAGCGGCCAGCAGCGCCCGGTACGCCGCGAAGGCGTCGTACACCGCGCGCTCGGCCGTGCTGCCGACGGCGATCCGGCGCTCCACATCCGCCATCAGCTCGGGATCCTGGGCCATCATGGCCTGCGCCTCGAGCACGGCCTGGGCTTCGCCCCCCGCCAGATTGCCGCGCGCCATCAGATCGGCCGCCACCGCTTCCACGGCCTTGCGGGCCCGCCCCTGCTCGCGCTCGGCGTCCTCGGCCGGGATCTGTTTGGCGGGCGGCTCCAGCACCGCCGTGCCCATGTGCCGGACCTGGCCGATCGCCACGCCGTGACTGACGCCGACGCCTCGCAGCGTTGTCTCCATCTCACCCGTCTCCGATAGCGCGGCGGCCCCAGCCGCCGCGGTGTCTGTCCTACCAGCCGTCATACAAAGGTCACTGCCAGACGAAGAGGTCCTCCCCGATCCTGACTTCGCCGTCCTCACGGAGCTGGGAGAGGGACTCGGCCGTGGCCTCCAGCGCCACCACCGGGCACACCGGGGACTTGCCGGCCGCTTCGACGGCGGCCGGGCTCCAGCGCACGATCGCCTGTCCACGCGTGACGGTGTCGCCCTTGTTCACCAGCAGTTCGAAGCCCTCCCCGTTGAGCTGCACGGTGTCGATACCGAGATGAGTCAGCACGCCGTGCCCGGTCTCGTCCACCACGACGAAGGCGTGCGGGTGCAGGGACACGATCACCCCGTCCACGGGCGCGACCGCCTCCGACGGCTCACGTACGGGGTCGATCGCGGTGCCCGGGCCGACCATGGCCCCGGAGAAGACCGGATCCGGCACGGCGGCCAGTCCGATGGCGCGTCCTGCCATCGGGGACGTCACGGTGGTCATGGGGAGCCTCCAGGAGTGGGGATGGAGATGGGCCGTCACTGTCTGTCCCGGACGGCACGTTGTGCAGCAGGGTATGACATAGGAAGTACCGGTTCCGCATGAGCGACCGGTGGGAGGTCTAGACCTTAGCCGCCATCGATTTGCGCCCGTTCGGCGGGCCGATGTAGAGTCGTTACTCCTGCCCGAGGTTGAGGAACGTGAGCAAGCGTCCTCAGGTGGCAGACCCCAACTCGTCAGATCCTCTATTCGGATCCGCATCTGCACGCCCGTCAGAGGGTGGTCAGAGGGACTGGAAAAGCCTGATAGTGTTGGAAACACCGAAGGGAAGCGCCCGGAG
>NZ_JAGGOO010000181.1 GCF_018614415.1 Streptomyces sp. ISL-12 | reverse complement strand
GTACCTCATGACGGCACTCCCCCCTGCGACGGCTGCTCGGGAGTAGTCGTTTCCACGTACACCTGGCGCTAAGCCTCGTCCCGGTCCGGGTACCGGCCGCTCTGCCATGCTGGAAGCGTGCACAAGCCCGCCGCCATCACTCCCGACGCCCCCGTCAGCGTCCCTCTCCCACTGCTCACCCAGCAGTGGCTCGACCTCTGTTTTCTGCACTGGGCCGTCGAGCCGGAGCTGGTGGCGCCGCTGCTGCCGCACGGGACGGTTCCCGACACCCACGACGGGGTCACCTACGCCGGTCTCGTCGCCTTCCGTATGCACCGGGTCGGCTGGCTCGGGCTGCCCGGCGTGCCGTACCTGGGTTCGTTCCCGGAGACGAACGTACGGCTGTACTCGGTCGACGCCCACGGCCGGCGCGGGGTCGTCTTCCGGTCGATGGACGCCGCGCGGCTGCTGCCCGTGGTGATGGGCCGGGCCGGCTTCCGGCTGCCGTACCTGTGGTCCCGGATGCGGGTCCGCACCGCCGGCGACGTCGTCACGTACAGCAGCGCGCGCCGCTGGCCGGGGCCGCGCGGCGCGTTCAGCCGTATCGCCGTACGGAAGGGCGAACGCGTCGAGGAGCCCACGGAGTTGGAGCACTTCCTCACCGCCCGCTGGGGCATGCACAACGCGTTCTTCCGCGGGGCGGCGTATCTGCCCAGCGTTCACCCCCGCTGGCCCCTGTACCGGGCCGAGTTGCTCAGGTGCGAGGAGAACCTGCTGGCCACGGGCGGCCTGCCGGCACCCCAGGGGCCGCCGGTGAGTGTGCTGTACTCCCCCGGCGTACCGGTCCGCTTCGGCCGGCCGGCGCGGCCGGCCGGCATTCCCACGCCCTGAAGGGCGTCGGAGGTGCCGCGTGGCCGGCCGCGGACGACCGCCTCCAGGGACGCCGGTTCTTCCCGGCCGGCACGCCGGTCACCGCTCACCGCCCCCGTCGCCCTCGGCGCGCGGCATCCGCTCGACGCCGCCGCGCGGTTCGTCGGTGAGCCGCACCGTGGCCGTCGTCCTCTTGCCCACCGGTTCCCGGTACACCCCGAAGTCCTGGGAGACGGCCATGACGATCTCCAGTCCGTGCTGGCCGACCCGGGCCGGGTCGGCGGACCGTGCCACCGGCAGGCCCGGGTCGCTGTCGCGGACCGTGATCTCCACCAGGCCGCCGACCAGTTCGAGGCCGACCAGGGCCGGACCGGACGTGTGCTTGCAGGCGTTCGTCAGCAGTTCGCTGACCACCAGCTGCACCGCTTGCGCGGCGCGGTCGGGCACCCGGTACCCGTGGTCCTCCTCCAGCCGGGCCAGGAAGGCACGTGCCATCTCCCGCGCCCGCGCGATGTCGCCCGGCACACCCTCGTACGCCGCCGACATCCAGACCAGCCCGTCCTGGAGCCGGTCGTCGTTCTGGGCAGCCTCGTCCTGGGCAGCTTTGTTCATCCGATCCGCCCGCTTCCTGAGCTCTGACCGCTACGGCAGCCGTCTACCCAGAAAAGTCCGGAACCATCAGCCCCAGGCCGCCCCCGGTCACCCCCGTGCGGAGACGAACCCCCTCACTCGCCGGTCAGGAGGCCGCGCGGCCGGACGGGCGGGGGCGCGCCGCCCGGGCCAGGTTGTTGTAGACGCGTCTGAGGTGTTTGGCCGCGGGACAGGGCGCCGCGTCCGCGCGGCACTGGCGGCAGGTGCGCTGATGAGACTCGTATTCCTCGCGCGCCTGCTCAAGAGGCTGGCTTAAAGACTGCATGCGGGACTCCTGGGGGAAGGGGAGACACCGCGGACCACACGCGACGGGACCTCGGGGGCCGCGGCAAGGGGGTAACGGCCTCGGAAGTTGCCTGAGGCTCTCACCTCGAATGATGATCTTGTTACTCCTGGTACGGCAAGGCGCGGCCGGTCACATGGCGGTCACGACGCCGCAGCGGCGCCGCCCGTCCCTCCAGACCGGCTCGTTTCCCCTGGTCCGGCGCGGGAACCCGGGCCCCTCCACGAGGAAGGAGCCGTACCGTGAACCAGCCGCAGCACCCCGCCCACCGGCATCCGCAGCCCGAGTTCCCGGCCCAGGACCAGCCCCATCCCGGCTGGACCGGGCCCATGGACCCGCCACCGGACCACGGTGAGGAGTCCTACCGGGGCAGCGGGCGGCTCGACGGCCGCAAGGCCGTGATCACCGGAGGGGACTCGGGGATCGGCCGGGCGGTGGCACTGGCCTTCGCCCGCGAGGGAGCCGACGTGCTCTTCACCCACCTGGACGAGGAGAAGGACGACGCCGCGGAGACCGCCCGGTGGGTCGAGGACGCCGGGCGCCGCGCGGTCCCCGTCTCCTGCGACATCCGTGAGGAGGCCGAGTGCCGGTCCCTCGTGGACCGTGCCGTCGACGCGTTCGGCCGCATCGACATCCTGGTGAACAACGCGGCGTACCAGATGGCGCGGCCCGAGGGCATCGAGACGATCCCGACGGAGCAGTTCGACCGGGTGATGCGCACCAACCTCTACGGCATGTTCTGGCTGTCGAAGTTCGCGCTGCCGCACATCCCCGCGGGCGGCAGCATCATCAACTCCGCGTCCGTGCAGGCGTACAAGCCCAGTCCTCATCTGCTCGACTACGCGATGACGAAGGGGGCCATCGTCACCTTCACCCAGGGGCTGGCCCAGATGGTGATCGACCGCGGTGTGCGGGTCAACGCCGTCGCCCCCGGACCGGTGTGGACCCCGCTGATCCCCGCGACGCTGCCGGACACCGCCGAGTTCGGCAAGCAGGCCCCCATCGGCAGGCCGGCCCAGCCGGCCGAGATGGCTCCCGCGTACGTCTTCCTGGCCTCGCCGGAAGCGTCGTACATCACCGCCGAGATCGTGAACGCGACGGGCGGCACGCCGCTGCCGTGACCGGTCCGCGCGCGTCCGTCAGGCGGGCGTCTGTCCCCGGAGCTGTACCACGCCCAGCCCGTCCATGTAGTCCCGGACATGGGTGAGGAGTCCGTCCTTGACGCGCAGGACCAGCAGGCCCGGCACGGTGAAGGCGGCGCCGCCGGAGGGCGGTGAGACCACCACGACGTGTTCCGCGACGATCACGCCCGGGGTGACGGTCTCGTGGACGGTGACGTCCGTGATCTCCTGCACGCGTACCGGGCTGGCGCCCCAGGCCGCCCGGTAGCCCTCGCGCACCGCTTCCCGGCCCTCGAGACGCGGCGGGAAGCCGGGGCTGGTGAAGGGGAACTCGTGCACCGCGTCGACGGCGTACAGACCGGCCAGGTCGTCCGGCGACTTGTCCCGCATGGCCTGGTGGTAGTCGGCCAGCACCTCGCGAGGGGTGCGGACGGACCGCGGCGTCGTATCTGACAAGGTGACCACCCCACCGGCTCGGCGAGCATTGGTTCGCGACGATAGGTCGGCCCCGCGCCCCGGTCAACAGGACGCCCGTCCTCGGTGACCCGCCGCCTGGCAGGATGGCGGTGATCACATCGAGGCAAGGGGGACGGCCGTGGCCGTACTGGTTCTGTCGGGAATACTCGTACTCGTCGTCGCGGGCTGCGCCTGTGTCGTGTGGGCCGCGCGGGGCGGTCCGCGGTGGGCGCGGGCGGTGGCCTCGGTGACCCTGGCGGCGGGCGAGCTGGTGCGGCACTCGGGCGGGACGAAGTCGGGCAGGCAGGGCGACTCGGACGACTGACGGCTGACGCCCGCACCGCTCCGGGCACGCCCGGGGGCCGTTGGCGGTACACACGCGGTCGGGCCCCGTCCGTGGCGGAGCGGTGCGGGCGCGCTTCCCGCCGGGGACTCCGGTCCGGAGACCGTCACTGCCGCACGCCGGTCCGGGTCCCCTCCTCCCCCCGCCGCGGGCCCGCCTCGGTGACGAGGTGGTCCGGTACGGCTTCGGGGTCGATCAGCCGGTTGAGCCGGCCGGGGACGTCGAAGCCGATCAGCACGATCACCACCAGGGTCAGTCCGAAGGTGAGCACCGCGAGCGCCTGGCCCAGGGGCATCCCGGATGCGAGCCGGGCGCCCAGCACCGGGGCCACCGCGCCGCCCAGCGCGCCCACGTTGTAGGTGAACCCCAGGGACGCGGCCCTCGTCTCGGTCGGGAAGTGCCCGGCGATGTACTTGGGCAGCAGCCCGGAGATGCCCTGCATACAGGCGAGCATCAGGAAGAGCAGCAGTCCCAGGACGACCGGGCTGTCCCGGACCGCGAAGACGGGGAACACGAACGCCGTCCCGGCCAGCAGGGTCCAGCCGTACGTCCTGCGGGTGCCGAACCGGTCGCCGAGGAAGCCGGCCGCGATACAGCCGGCCATGGTGCCGAACCCGGCGAAGTAGAGCGCGTCGCTGACCTGTTGCGGGGTGAAGCCGAGTTCGGTCTTGAGGTAGGTGGGCAGCAGGGCCTGCACCGGCCAGCTGTAGAGGAACGCGCAGAACACGGTGGCGCACAGCGCGACGAACAGCAGCCACCGCTTCCGTCCGCCCAGTTGCACGGCGAACGCGGTCAGACAGCCCGCGGCGACGACCGACAGCACGGGCACCAGGCCCGCTCCGACCGGGGTGAACACCGCGAAGAGCGACCCCGTGGCGACGGCCACCAGGACGGTGTTGACCGCGGCCCGGCGCCGCCCGGCGAACAGCGGCCGGAAGGGGTTCGGCCGCTCGGCGGCGGCCCCCACCCGCTCCTCCCAGTCGTCGGCCTCGGGCAGGGCCCGGCGCACCCACAGGGCGACGGCCACGGGCAGCAGGCCGATGTAGAACAGCCAGCGCCAGCCGTGGACGGGCACCACGTGCTCGTAGACCTCGGCGGCCAGGACACCGCCCAGCGAGAAGCCGGAGATCAGGAAGCCCGAGGCCCGGTTGCGCAGCCGGGCCGGCCAGCTCTCCAGGACGTAGGTGGCGCTGGCGCTGTACTCCCCCGCCATGCCCATGCCGATCAGCAGCCGGGCGGTGAACAGACTGGTGTAGTCCCACGCGAAGCCGCACGCGAAGGTGCCGACGGAGTACAGCAGGATGCTGGCCACCATGGCGCTCTTGCGGCCGAACCGGTCACCGAGGGCACCGAGCAGCGCGCCGCCGAGCCAGCGGGTGATGAAGGCGCCGGAGACCAGGCTCGCGGACTCCACGGCACTCAGGCCGAAGTCGTCGGCGATCTCGGTCAGGACCAGGGTGATCAGGATGAAGTCGAAGCCGTCCAGGAGGTATCCGATCCAGGCGGCGAAGAAGGACTTCCACTTCTGCCGGGTGATCTCCCGGTACCAGGGAGCGGAAGCGGCGGGGGTGCGCGCGGACTTCATGGCGGCTCCGATGCGGGGTCGGCGTCACAGGAGACCGGCGGCGACGAGGCAGGCGCGGACGCGGTCCACGGCCGGCTCGTCGAGCGGGACCTGCGGCGCGGCGGTGGCGGGGCAGTCGATGAGGCCGAGCAGGTGCGCCGCGGCCTTGAAGCCGCCGAGCGCGGAGGAACCGGCGCCCATCCGGGCCGGGTCACCCGCCTCGGTGAGCGCGAACAGGGCGGCCAGCCGGTCCTGTTCGGCCCTGGCACGGTCCCAGTCCCCGGCGGTGGCGGCCTCGTGGAGGCGTACGAAGCCGCGGGCGTCCACGTTGCCGAGGCCCGGCACGACACCGTCCGCGCCCGCCAGCAGGGCGCCGTCCGCGGTGAGTTCCGAGCCGGTGAGCACGGAGAAGCCGGACGTACGGCGGCGCGGGTCGAGCAGCAGCCGGCGCAGGGAGCCCTCGTCGCCGCTGGAGTCCTTGAGCCCGGCGAGGGTGCCGTCGGCGGCGAGGCCGAGCACCACCTCGCGGGGCAGCTTGGTGTGGACGGCGACCGGGATGTCGTAGGCGAACAGCGGCCGGCCGGCGGCGGCGCGGACGCGCCGGTAGTGGCCGGCGATCTCGGCGGGGTGGGTGCGGGCGTAGAAGGGGGCCGTGGCGACCAGCGCGTCGGCGCCCGCCCGGACGGCGTCGGCGGCCCGCTCCAGCACCCGGGGCGTGGTCGTCTCGATGACCCCGGCCAGCACGGGGACACGTCCCGCCACGGCGTCCACGCCCGTCTCCAGGACGGTACGCCGCTGGGCGTCGGTGAGGTATGCGGCCTCACCGCTGGAACCGAGCAGGAACACGCCGTGGACCCCGGCCCCGATCAGGTGACCGATGAGCCGGCGCAGCGAGGCGGTGTCCACCTCCCCCGTCGGGGTCAGCGGGGTGAGGACCGGGGGGATGACGCCTCGCAGGGGCGCGGGAAGAGGCATGGGTGCTCCAGGTCGTACATATCCCCGCGAAGGGGACGTAGGACGTCCTACGTCCTGTAGAGTCAGACACGGCCCAGCAGCGATGTCAAGCGTGGAGAGGGGGCGGCGGATGCCGTCGGTCGCCGCCAGCGCCGAGGAGAAGATCAAGGAGCTGATCGTGGAGCGGGGCCTCGGCCCGGGCGATCCGCTGCCCACCGAGCCCGAGCTGATGGAACGGTTCGGGATCAGCCGCAACTCCCTGCGCGAGGCGCTGAAGTCCCTCCAGGCGATGCACATCGTCGAGATCCGGCGCGGCTTCGGCACCTATGTCGGGCCCATGTCACTGGACCCGCTGATCGAGGCGCTGGCGTTCCGCACGGTGGTGGGGCACCGGCGCGGCCGGGGCAGCCTCCTCGAACTGCTGCAGCTGCGCGAGGCCCTGGAGGCCGGGCTCATGTACCGGCTCGCGGGCCGGGTGCCCGAGGCGGATCTGGCCGAGCTGGACGCGCTGGTGGCGACGATGCACACGGAGGTGCGCGACGCCGGGGAGATCGCGGCCCGCACCGACCGCGCCTTCCACCGCGTCCTGCACCGCTGCCTCGGCAACGAGCTGCTCAGCGAGCTCCTCGACGCGTTCTGGAGCGCCTTCCACCAGGTGCGTGCCCAGGGCCTGGGCACCGCCGCCGACGGGGTGGAACTGGCCCGGATGCACGCCCGGATCGTCGACGCCGTCCGGGCGGGCGACGCGGAGGCCGCGGAGCGGGCCGTGCACCGCCACTTCGACGACATCCGCCGCCGCCTGTCGCCCCACTGAGCGGCGTCCCGCCCGCGCGTCACCCACGCACGCGCACCACTGCGCGTCACCCCCGCACGCCCGCCCCCGCGCGTCACCCCGCCGCCAGGGCCAGCTCCCGTTCCACGACCGTCCGCAGGTCGCGCGGAGCCCGGCCGGTGACGCGGCGGACGGTGTCCGTGACGCGGTCCTCGGCACCCTCGGCGATCGCCCGGTCCATGCCGGCCAGCAGCGCCGCGAACTCCGGTGTGGTGAGCGGTGCGAGGCGCTCCCGCTGCTCCTCGTAGGTCAGCCGACGGTGGGTCACGGGGCGCCCGGTGACCTCGGTGAGGACGGCGGCGACCTCGTCGTGGCTGAGCGCCCGCGGGCCGGTGAGCACCAGGTCGGAGCCGGGGACGCGCTCGTCGGTCAGGGCGTGGACGGCCACGGCGGCGATGTCGTCGGCGTCGACGAAACCGACGCGGCCCGATCCGGTGGCGGTCAGGATGGTGCCGTCGGCCCGGATGCTGGCGGCGTGGGCGTGGTCTCCGGTGAAGTTCTGCATGAACCAGGAGGGCCGCAGCACCGCCCACTGTTCGATCAGCCCGGGCAGCGCCCGGTGCACCTCCCCCACCGCGGGACCGCCCGCCTCGACGGCCGAGGAACTGAGGAGCACCGCGCGGCACACACCGGCGGCGCGGGCCCGTTCCAGGAACGGCAGCATGACCGCGGCCGGGTCCGGGTCGCCCACGGGCGGCACGAGGTAGACCCGGTCGGTGCCCGTGACCGCCGCGTCGTGGGTGGCGGCGTCGTACCAGTCGAAGCGGACCGGGTCCGCGCCCGGCACCGGGGCGGCGCGGCGGCTCGCGGCTCGCACCCGGTGCCCGCCGGCGACGAGCCGTGCGACGACGCGGCCTCCGGTGGTGCCGGTGGCTCCGATGACGAGCGTGGTTCCGGTGGCGTTCATCGGGCGGCCCCGGCGAAGTCCATGCCCGGCTGCTCCTGGACGGCGAGCGGGTTCCAGTAGTCGCGGTACATGACGATCCGCCCGTCGCGGACCGTCACGACGGCGATGTACGTCATCTCGAACGGGGCACCGGTCCGCACCAGGCGGCCCACCCCGCGCATCTCGACCACGATCGTGTCCGGTTCGGCGGTCCGGTGGACGCGCACGTCGGGGAAGTCGTGCAGGTCGATGTGGTCGGGGTAGTGGCGCATGTAGCCGGCGACGGCCGCCTTGCCCTCCAGCCGCCGGGGCCAGCCCTCGGGCGCGAACGGGAACTCCATGACGCCGTCCTCGGCCCACAGGCCGGTCCAGCCGGCGATGTCCTTGTCCAGCAGCAGCCGCAGGCTGTGCCGGTAGAGGTCGGCGGGTGACATGGGTGCTGACGTGGATGCTGACATGGGTGTGCTCTGCTCCGTCCCCTAGGATAAGAATGCGGACCCGAGGTCCGCTTTGAATATACGGACCGACGGTCCGCTTTTCAAGGAGGAGCCGCGTGGCAGAGCGCAAACCCCGCAAGGACGCGGAACGCAACCGTGCCGCCGTCCTGGCCGCCGCCGACGAGCTGTTCGCCCGCTGTACCCGCCCGGAGGACGTCACCATGGCCGACGTCGCGGCGGCGGCCGGGGTCGGCAAGGGCACTCTCTTCCGCGCCTACGGCGACCGGACGGGGCTGATCCGCGCCCTGTACGCGGCACGGCTCGAACCCGTCGCGCGGGCCGTCGAGGAGGGCCCGCCGCCGCTGGGCCCCGCCACCGACCCGCGGCTGCGCGTCCCCGCCCTGCTGGACGCGCTGCTGTGCTTCAAGCTCGACCACCGCCATCTCGCCCTGGCCCTGGAGGGCGACGGCAGTGACAGCCCCTACCGGGCGGAGCACTACGGGTACTGGCACAGCCTGCTGAAGACCGTGCTGGACCGGGTGCCCGGCTTCGACGACGACGGTTTCGCCGCCCACGCGCTGCTCGCCGCCGTCCGCGCGGACCTCGTGGAACACCTGGCGGACGGGGGGGCTCCCCGCGAGGAACTGCGCGCGCAACTGGCGCGGTACGTCGCACGCGTCCTCGGCTCCCCCGCCCCGACGGGCGGTCAGGGCGGGGCGGCGCGGTGAACCGACAGGCCCGTCCGCCCCGCTGATCGCGGGGCGGACGGGCCGTCGGACCGGCGGACCGGTGTTCAGTCGCGGTCGACGTGCTCGCGCAGGATCTCCCCGTTGCTCGCGTCGACCTCGTAGGTCGTCTTGTTCCAGTTGTCGGTGGTGACGACGTCCACGGACCAGATCAGCTTCTGGTCGTCGTTCTCGTCGAGCTTGACGGCGGTGACGGTGCCGTCGGTCTTGTCGGTGGCCGCCTTCGCGGCCTGCTCCGCGGTCTGGTCGGCCTGGCTCAGCCGGTCGGCGATCTCGCTCTTGTCGTCCGCGCTCTGGTCGGCGTCGGCCTCGGAGTGGAACACCTTGCCGGTGACGGCGTCGATGTCGACCTCGCGAACGGTGCCGTCGGACGCGGCCACCTTGGCGACCCAGACCGGCGCGCCCTTCGAAGGGGCGGGGGCGGGGCTGGCCGTCGCACCGGGCGAGGCGGAGGTGGCCGACGGGCTCTCGCCCGAGGCGCTGTCCAGTTCGATCTCGGTGAGCTTGCCGCCGGAGACCTCCTTGACGGCGGTGTCGGCCGCCTGGTCCCAGGCCACCTCGACCTGAGGCACCAGCGCCTTGCGTTCGGCCTGGTCCTCGGTGAGGGACGAGGTGGCGGTGCCGGTCGGGGAAACCGACGGCGAGGTCGTGACACCGGGGCTGCCGGTGCCGGCGGACGGGCTGGTCGGGGCCGCGGCGGCCACGTCGGCACGCGTCGTTTCCGCGCCGGCGCAGGCGGTCAGCAACAGGGCGGACGTTCCCAGGGCACAGAACGCGGCCGCCGTACGGGGGGAGAGAAGACGTCGCACAGAACTCATGTGATTTTCGGTATCACCGGCGGCATCCCGTCACGCCGAAGGACACCGGAAACCACCTCAATGGCGGACGACACCCCGCCCCCGGGACTCCTATCCGGCCCAGGAGCAGGCCCAGGCGGACTTCCCCTGGATGTCGGCCAGCCGCTCGGCCACGGCGATCTGCTCGGACCGGCTGGCGAGGTCGGCGCGGGGCGCGTACTTGAGCCCGCCGGCCGCCGCCCAGCTGGACTGCTTGAACTGGAGCCCGCCGTAGTGGCCGTTGCCGGTGTTGGCCTTCCAGTCGCCGCTGGACTCGCACGCCGCGATGGCGTCCCAGTCGGTGCCGCGGGAGCCGAGGGATCCGGTCACGGCCGTCGCGGCGGCCGTCGGGGCGGCCAGCGCGGCGGCCGTCGTCAGCGTGACCAGAACGCACCGGACACCGCGCAGGGCGACGGGACCGTGTGTCATCTCATCGTTTCGTGACAACATCATGGACGGACTGTTACACGATGTGACCGCCGAGTGCGGGACGACGCTCTGCGGGCGTACGCCGGCCGGGTCGCTGGAACGCCGACTCGGGGGAACCCTGATGCGTATGAGCAAGACAGCGCTGGTCGTCATCGACATGATCAACACCTATGACCACAAGGACGCCGAGCAGCTGATCCCCTCGGCCGCGTCGGTGGTGCCCGTCGTGACCGGTCTGCTCCGGCGGGCCCGGGCCGCGGACGCACCCGTGATCTACGTCAATGACAATTTCGGCGAGTGGCGGTCGCACCACGGCGAACTCCTCGACAAGGCCCTCGCCGGACCGCACGCCGACCTCGTGGAACCACTGCGCCCCGACGAGGCGTCCCTCTTCGTGGTCAAGGCCCGGCACTCGATCTTCTTCGAGACCCCGCTGACCTACCTGGTGCAGCAACTCGGCATCGGGGAGCTGGTCCTGTGCGGCCAGGTCACCGAGCAGTGCGTCCTCTACTCCGCCCTCGACGCGCACATCCGCCACCTGGACGTCGTCGTCCCCCGCGACGCCGTCGCCCACATCCACCAGGACCTCGCGGACGCCGCCCTGCGCATGATGGAGCGCAACATGGGGGCGCGCGTGTGCGACAGCCGGGAGCTGTGGGCCTAGGGGACTACGGATTCCTGGACAGTTCGGCCGGCGCCGAAACACCGGCCGGATAATGTACCCGCCATGTACATGGTCCCGGACGACACCGCAGCCGCCGTATGACGCCGGTCGAGATGGCCGCCGTACTCGTCTCCGGGGTGCTGGCGGGCGCCCTGAACGCCGTCGTCGGCTCCGGCACGCTCGTCACCTTCCCCGCCCTGCTCGCCGTCGGGCTGCCGCCGGTCACCGCCACCGTCTCCAACGCACTGGGGCTGGTCCCCGGTTCGGTCGGCGCCTGCGTCGGCTACCGCCGCGAGCTGACCGGGCAGCGCGGACGCGTCGTACCGCTGCTGGCCGCCGCCCTGCCGGGCGGTCTGGTCGGCGCCACGCTGCTGCTGGCCCTGCCGTCGTCGGCGTTCGACGCGATCGTGCCGGTCCTGGTGGGGCTGGCGCTGCTGCTGGTCGCGTTGCAGCCGCTGACCGGGAAGTGGGTGCGGGGGCGCGCCCGGGACGGTGGTGCCGCCCGCCGCGACGGCGGGCCCGCGCTGTACGGCGGTCTGGCGCTGACCAGCGTCTACGGCGGCTACTTCTCCGCCGCGCAGGGCACCCTCTACCTGTCGCTGATGGGCCTGTGCCTCGATGAGCGGCTGCAGCGTCTCAACGCCTTCAAGAACGTGCTGGTGGCCGGCGTCAATACCGTCGCCGCGCTGTTCTTCCTCTTCGTCGCCGAGTTCGACTGGACGGCGGTCGGGCTGGTCGCGCTGGGCTCCGCGTTCGGCGGGCGGTTCGGCGCGGGGGTGGGGCACCGGCTGCGTCCCGGCGTCCTGCGTGCCGTGATCCTGATCTGGGGCTCCGTCGCCCTGGCCCATCTGCTGCTGCGCTGACCTGCCGGACCGGGCGCGGTCACGGGGTCACGATCGCGAACCGCGGATCGGGCCGCTCCGGGAGCCCGCCGAACCTGACCAGCGCGCCCACGTCGCCCGTCACGGCGATCCGCCCCGCCCCGATCGCGTCGGCGAAGGTGGTCCGGCGGCCGACCACCTCGTCCAGCACGGGACGCCCCAGGCGCAGGGTGACGTCCGGGGCCTCGCCGCGGGGCGCGTCGCCGGGCAGGGAAGTGAGCGCGCCGTTGGACAGCAGCAGCGTCCAGATCCCCGCCTCCGTGGCGGACGGCCGGGTGATCTCCCAGCGCAGCAGCCGGCCGGCCTCGGCGGCGCGGGGGCCGTGCAGCCGTACGGCCATCGACTGGAAGACCTGCTCGGCGGTCAGCGCGGCGACGAGGTCGGGGGCACCCCGGCCGGCCCCGCCCCGGACGCCGTCGCGCAGTTCGGCGGTGCCGGTCAGGCAGAAGTTGCGCCAGGGGCCTCTCGCCGAGCAGGGCGGCGGCCGGGACCCGGCAGTCCTCCAGGACGATGTCTCTCTCGATGTGCTCGCCCGACCTGGGCGAGGCGCCGTCGGTGACGCGGCAGCCGGGGCTGCCCAGGTCGACGAAGAAGGCGGAGCAGGTGTCCTCCGTGTCCGCCATGTGTCCGCCATGCGGGCGACCACGATGGCGAAGTCCTCGCTATCGGTACGGCCACGTAGTTCCGGTAGTGGCCGGGGGCAACGGTCGTGACAGGGTCTGGTGGTCCCGCCCGGCCGTGCCGGATGCTGGGGGCAGGCGACGAGGCACGAGGAGGTGCCGGTGGGCGACGGTGAGGAGACCGCGGGACGGTCCGCGCGGAAGGTCGACCGGGGACGGGAGCGGCCGGGGTGTCCGGTCAGCCGGGCGGCCGACGGCACGTGGCAGGTGCACGACTACGAGGTGGCGCGGACGCTGCTGCGCGGTCCGGGCACCGTGCAGGCCGGTCTCGGCATCGAGACGGTGGAGAAGCTGCCGCCGCGCGTGCGCCGGCCCGTGCTCTACCGGGACGGTCCCGAGCACCGCGAGCACCGCCGGCAGACCGCGCGGTTCTTCACCCCGCGCCGGGTGGACGAGCACTACCGGGACCTGATGGTGCGGATCGCCGAGGAGCAGGTGGCCAAGGTCCGCGCGGCGGGTGAGGCCCCGCTGGGCGACCTCGCGTTCGAGCTGGCCATCGGGGTGGTCGGCGAGGTGATCGGGCTGCGGTACGGACGGCCCGGGATGCGCCGGAGGCTGGAGCGGTTCTTCCCCGCGGAGTTCGGGCAGCCCGGCCTGACCAGCCCGCACGGCCTCTACTGGCTGGTGCGGCAGAACGTCAACTGGCTGCGCGTCCACCTCGCCGACGTCCGCCCCGCCATCCGCGCCCACCGACGCCGCCGGCACGACGACCTGATCTCCCATCTGATCGACGAGGGCTGCTCGGACGCGGAGATCCTCGGCGAGTGCCTGACCTTCGCGGCGGCCGGGATGGTCACCACCCGGGAGTTCATCTGCCTGGCCGCCTGGCACCTGTTCACCGACGACGCCCTGATGGACCGCTACCGCGCGGCGGACGAGGCCGGGCGCCTGACCGTCCTGGAGGAACTGCTGCGGCTGGAACCGGTGGTGGCACGGCTGCGCCGCCGCGCCACCCGCGCCCTCGACCTGCGCACACCGCACGGACCGGCCGCCACCGTACAGGCCGGGGAGTACGTGGAACTGTTCCTGGACGACACCAACACCGACCCGTGCGCGGTGGGCACCGATCCGCTGCTCGTGCGGCCGGACCGGGCAGGGGACTTCGGCCCGGGGCGGGCGGGGCTGTCCTTCGGCGACGGACCGCACCGCTGTCCGGGCGCGCACATCGCGGTGCTGGAGACGGACGTCTTCCTCAGCCGTCTGACCGCTGTCGACGGCATCCGGATGGCCACGCCGCCGCGGGTCGCCTTCCGGGACGCGATCGGCGGGTACGAGATCCGCGGGCTGACGGTCGCGGTGGACCGATGACCGTCGTCGGAGCGTCGGGCAGGGCTCGCACCTGCATCTCCCCGCGGGGAGCGGGGCGTCCTGGCCTTGGACCACCAACGCGCGCAGCGGACACCCGGTGGCGCGGCGTCCTGTCCGGAACCGGCACTGACCCGGCTCAGGAGGCCCCGCACTTCCGCGGCCACCGGCGCTTCTCTAGCGTGAACCCATGCACAACGAAACGATCCCCGAGGACCCGGCCGCCGGCCGACTGCTGCGCGAACTGCCCGCCGGACGGGTCCTGACCGACCCGGACGCCACCGCCCGGTACGCGCACGACGAGGCCGAATGGGCACCGCACGGCAAGCCACTGGCCGTGGTCCGCCCGCACACTGCCGAGGAGGTCCAGCGGGCGGTCCGGATCTGCCGGGACCACGGCGTGCCGGTGGTGACCCGCGGCGCGGGCACCGGCCTGTCGGGCGGCGCCAACGCGGTGGACGGGTGTGTGGTGCTGACCACCGAGGCGATGACCGCCATCAAGGAACTCGACCCGGTCGAGCGGCTCGCCGTGGTCGAGCCCGGCGTCGTCAACGAGACCCTGCGCGCGGCCTGCGCCGAGCAGGGCCTGTGGTACCCGCCGGACCCGGCCAGCGCGCCCTGGTCGACCATCGGCGGCAACGTCGCCACCAACGCGGGCGGCCTGTGCTGTGTGAAGTACGGAGTGACCCGTGACTACGTGCTCGGTCTCCAGTTCGTCACGGCCGGCGGCGACCTGGTCCGGGTCGGCCGCCGCACCGCCAAGGGCGTCGCCGGGTACGACCTGACGAGCCTGATGGTGGGGTCCGAGGGCACCCTCGGGGTGATCACCGAGGTGACCGTGCGGCTGCGTCCGCGACGGGAGCCCGAGCACACCGTCGCCGGTTACTTCTCCTCGATCGTGGACGCCGGGCGGGCCGTCGCCGCCGTGGCCGCCGCGGGACTGACCCCGTCCGCCCTGGAGCTGGTCGACCGGCACTGCCTGGCGGCGGTCGACGCCTGGAAGCACATGGGGCTGTCCACGGAGGCCGAGGTGGTGCTGCTGGGCCGTACCGACGCCCCGGGCCCGGCCGGTGAGCGGGAGGCCGAGGAGATGCGGCGCTGCTTCGAGGAGGGCGGGGCGACCTACGCGGTCCGTTCCACCGACCAGACCGAGGCGGACGCCCTGTTCGACGCCCGGCGGCTGGCCTATCCGGCGCTGGAGCGGCTCGGGCCGGTGCTCACCGAGGACATCTGCGTGCCCAAGGCCGCGGTGCCCGAGATGCTGGGCCGCGTCCACGCCATCGGCGAGCGGCACGACACGCTGATCGCCAACATCGCCCACGCCGGCGACGGCAATCTGCACCCCCTGCTGATCACCCCGCCCGGTGACGAGGCGGCCCGGGCGCGTGCCCAGGCCGCCTTCCACGAGATCATCGCGCAGGCCCTGGAACTGGGCGGCACGGTCACCGGCGAACACGGTGTGGGGCTGCTCAAGCGGGAGGGACTGAGCGCCGAACTGGGCCCGGAGGTGCTGGCCCTGAACCGGGCCGTCAAGGACGCGTTCGACCCGCACCACCTGTTCAACCCCGGCAAGGTCGTCGCCTACGCCACCTGAGGGGTGCGGCGCGCAGGTGGCGGCGCGGCCGTCCCTTGCCGCGCCGCCACACCCCTGCACCTTCCCGCGGGATGCGGGTGCCCACCGCGCGCCCGGGCACACCCCTCTTCCCTAACGGCTCCGTCAGATGGCGGAGCGGAAGGTCCAGTGCCCGGAGCCGACCTCGTACACCGCCTCCGCGCCCCCGGCCCGCAGCGGCCGCGCACCCTTCGGGGTGACGGGCCGGGTGCCGTCCGTCGGGACGTGGACCTCGGCCGTGCTGCCCGCCGGGACGTCGACGCTCAGCCGGAAGTGCCCGTCCTGCCGCTCCCAGGAGGTGCGGGCGGTGCCGTACGGCGTCCGGTAGGAGCCGGACGCCGAGGTCAGGTCGCCCTCCACGGCCGGGTCGATCAGCAGCTCGGAGTAGCCGACGGAGTCCGCGGTCTGGTCGAGGCCGGCGACCCGGGTGGTGAACCAGGAGTCGATCGCGCCGAGCATGAAGTGGTTCTGCGACTGGCCGGGGCCGCCGTCCCAGGACTCGCCGAGCGTGGTGTTGCCGGCCAGCACCTGGTAGCCGTAGCTGGGGCTGGTGGTCTGGGTGGCGATCTTGTGCACGATGTCGTCGCGCCCGGCACCCGACAGCACGCGGAACGCGCTGGGCAGGGAGATCTCCCCCAGCAGCAGGTGGTGTCCGGCGTCCTCTATCGCCCCGGTGAAGTGGCCCAGCAGCCGCTCCCGCTCCCCCGCCGGATAGGCGCCCATGTCCAGCGCCAGCGCCTCGGCGCCCTGGCCCCCGCCGCCGAAGGTGCCGGTGGCGGTGTCGTAGTACTTGGCGGCGAGCGCCTCGGCACTGGCGTCGGCCTTCGCCCGGTACGCGGTGGCCGCGTCCTCGTCGCCGAGCACCGACGAGATCTTGCTCAGGGCGTCGGTGACCCGCCAGTAGCCGTAGGTGCCGGCCACCGCGCGCGGGAAGGTCCGGTCGGGCGTGAACCAGTCTCCGAGACCGTAGTCGAGGATGCCGTCGGCCACCTGGGTCTCCAGGAAGGCCGCGTACTCCTTCATCCGCGGGTAGTACGTCTCCAGCGTCTCCCTGTCGCCGTAGGTGGTGTACAGCTGCCAGGGGGCGAGGACGAAGGCGCCGCCCCAGTTGGAGTCGTTGCGGTAGGCGCCGGGGAGGCTGGTGTACTCCGGGACGGTGCTCGGGACCAGGCCCTCCGCGGTCTGCGCGTCGGCCATGTCACGGACGATCTTGCGCAGGTAGGAGCGCATGTCGTAGTTGCCGGCGAGGGCCGGGAAGACGAGCTGGTTCTGTTCCAGCCAGCCCAGTTTCTCGCGGCTGGGGCAGTCGGTGAGGACGCTCATCATGTTGCCCTGGATCGCCCCGCGGATCAGCGAGTGGATGCCGTCGATGAGCGGGTCCGAGCTGTCGAAGGTCCCGGCGGAGGCGTTGTCGGTGCGCAGCACCTTGCCGCGTACGGTGATCTCCGCGTCCTCGGGGACGCCCTTCAGCTCCAGGTAGCGGAAGCCGTGGTAGCTGAAGCTGGGGTGCCAGGTCTCGTCCCGGCCGCCGCCGGTGGTGTAGCTGTCCCACAGGGGGGCGCCGACGTTGCTGATGGACTGGAAGGCGTGGCCGTTCTTGAGTGACTCCGCCGGGTACGCGCGGACGGTGGTGCCCTCGGGGGCGGTCACGGTGATCTCGGGCCAGCCGGCGATGTTGCGGCCGAGGTCGAAGACGCGGCTGCCGTCGGCGCCCTCGACCTCCTTGCCGGTGAGGGTCTCCACGACGCGGATCGGTTCGGTCTCGCGGGCGCTGAGTTCGGCGGGCTGGGCGGCGGAGCCGGGGGCGCCGGCGGAGACGGCGTGCTCCCACGTCCGGCGGTCGCCGCCGGGCTCGTCCCAGTGCGGGATCTCCCGGCGGGCGTCGTAGTCCTCGCCGCCGTACCAGTGGGAGGAGGTGGTGGGGCCGAGCGCGGTGCGCCAGTCGTCGCCGCTGGTGACGGTGCGGGTGGAGCCGTCGGCGAGGGTGACCTCCAGGCGGGCGATCAGCTTGGGGTCGCTGAGGTTGCCGTACAGCTTGCGGTAGCGGTCGGCGGTGCTGACCACGTTGGACATGCCGTTGCCGAGGGCGACGCCGAGGGTGTTGGCGCCCTTCCTCAGCCGGTCGGTCACGTCGTAGGTGGCGTACTGGACGCGTTTGCCGTAGGTGGTGTTGGCGGGTTCGAGAACGGCGTCGCCGACCGGCTCGCCGTTGACGGTGGCGTCGTAGATGCCGAGGCCCGCGATGTAGAGGCGGGCGCTGCGGACCTTCTTGGGGAGGGCGAAGTCGTCGGTGAGGAGGGGGAGTCCGGAGGGCAGGTACGGCTCGGGCGGCTTCTGGCCGGTGACGCGGGCGAGTTCGGTGAAGGCGCCGGTCGCGTCGTCGCCGCCCGACACCGTGTAGTCGACGGGGAAGTGCGGGACGCGGCCGTCGTCGGTGAGGACGTCGGCACGGGGGTAGAGCGCCACCTCGTCGAAGGTCTTCGCGGACTTCAGGTCGAGGGTGAGGGTGACGGGCGCGGCGGAGACGTCGGGGCCGGTGTGGGCGGCGCTGGAGTAGCCGGCGGCGGTCTGCAGGGCGCTGTTGGGCAGTCCGTCGACGGCGAGGGCCGGTTCCCAGGTCTTGCGGATCGTGTTGGTCTCGGAGGCGGTGACGGTGGCGCCCTTGGCGAGGCCGGTGGCGGAGGTGATGGTGTCCCGGACGTCGATCTCGCCGAGTTGCAGGCGCCAGGTCTTGTCGGGGAAGTTCTCGGCGAGGGGCAGGCCGAGCTCGGTGACGTCCAGACGGACGTAACGGGCCGTGGTGCGGGGCACCTTGACGACGACCGGGGTGACGCCGCGCTCGCTGAGCCGCCAGTCGGGGTGGGTGATCCAGTCGGCGTTCCAGTCCGACTGCCGTGTGAGGCCGGTCTCGAAGACGGCGGTGTCGCTCCAGCCGGAGGGGGCGTTGCCGCGCTGCGACCAGAGCTTGACCCGCCAGTAGACACGGGTGCGGGAGCCCAGCTCCTTGCCGGCGTACGTCGTCCCGGGCACCGCCGAGCGTACCTTGCCGGAGTCCCACAGGTCGGGCCGGCCGCTGCGCAGGCGCTGCGGGGAGGTGGCGGCCTGGACGCGGTAGGCGGACTGGAGGACGCCCGGGACGCGGGCGGTGGTCTCCCAGCTGAGGTCGGGGGTGGTGTCGTCGATGCCGAGGGCCTGCTGGAGGTACTGGGCGCGCGGGTGGACGGGGCTGATGGCGGCACCGGTCGCGGCGCCTGCGGCGGTCGCGCCGGCCAGCACGGTGACGAGGGCGGTCGCGGCGGCGGTCACGGCGAGCGCGGGGCGGGGTCCGGGCATGGGGTTCCTCTCGGCGTGCGGCACGGATCAGACGCGGGTGAGGTGGACGGTGGTCCGGCGGTGGAAGCGGAGGGTCACCGGGCCGAGCAGGCCGGACGGCAGGGGTTTGTTGCGCTCGTTGGAGAGGGTGTTGGCGACCCTGACCTCCAGCCGGTTGGCGCCGGGGACGAGCAGCCCGGTGACGTCGGTGACGAACGGCGCCCACAGCAGGGGCGGGAGCGCGGTGCCGTTGACGGTGACGGCGGCGATGTCGCGCACGTCTCCGAGGTCGAGCAGGACACGGCGGCCGTCGAGGCGGACGCGGTCGACGTCGACGGTGGTGGCGTAGGTGCCGCTGCCGGAGAAGAGGGGGTCGGTGCCGGTCCAGCTGCCGAGCGGGCCGGTGACCGGGCCGGCGCCGTCCTGTTCCAGGGTGCGGGTCCAGTCGCCGGTGACGGGGAGCGGTTCGAGCGGGTCGGTGACGCGGACGGTGCCCTGGTAGGTGTGGCCGCCGTCGGTGCCGGTGAGCCGGTGGGTGCCGGGGGCGGCGGCCTCGACGGTGGCCCGCAGGGTGCGCCCCGACCGCTCCACGGCGACGACGGGCAGCGGGGCGGTGGTCAGGTGCGGTTCCGGGCGCCGGGCGTGGCGGACGACGACGATCCGCGTCTGGTACGGCTCGAAGGTCAGCGGCAGGTGCAGGCCGCGCTTGGAGGTGCGGTACACCGGGGCCGGGGCGGTGTCGCCGGTCGCCGGGTCCCACAGCTCGGGGGCGCCGGTGGCGGGGAGGGTGGCGGTGGTCCCGATGTCGGCGCCGCTCTCGTTGTTCAGCAGGAACGCGGTGTCCTCGCCCCGGGTGACGCGCAGGACCCGTATCGCGTCGCGCGGCGGGTCGAGTACGGCGGCGGCCGCTCCGGCGTGCCGGGCGGCGGCGCCCAGTGCGGAGACGTCGGTGACGCGCACCGTCCGTCCGGCGCCCAGCGTGCGGCTGCCGGGTACGGCGTCCCCGAACAGGTCGGACAGGGCGCGGGCCAGCGAGCGGTCGTTGCCGTCGGCGTCGTCGGCGGGCAGCGTGCCGACGGCGACGACGGTGCCGCCCGCGCGGACGAAGGAGCCGAGTGCGCGGACACCGGCCGCGTCCAGGGTGGGCGTCAGGGGGAGGACGACGAGGTCGTAGCGCGCCTCGCCGACGGTGAGCCGGCCGCCGCGCACCCTGGCGTGGGCGAGCAGGTCCGGGTCGCCGGTGAGGGCGCCCTCGTGCAGCAGGTCGAAGTCGACCTGGGCGCGCTCCAGGGCGTAGGCGGCGTCGGTGATCGCGCCGTCGGCCTCGCCCTGCCGGCCGGTGCCGGTGAACTGTTCGGCGGCGCGCTGCGGCTGCAGCAGGGCGGTGCGCGCGGCGGAGGTGCCGCGGCCGGCCTCCATGACCCGGCCGATCCACTCGGCGAGGGGCTTCATGCCCCACCACCAGGGGGCGCGGGGCCCGAACGGCGGCGGGAAGTAGACGACCTTCTCGTCGGTCCACAGGGCGTGCAGCACGGTCAGGTTGACGCCGCGCGCGGCCTGCGCGCCGACGGTGGCGTGCACGAAGCCCGGGGTGACCTGCCAGCCCATGTTGCCGAACATCTCCATCAACGCCCGCTCGCGGCCCATCTGGTGGGCGACGGAGACGGGGTTGCGGGGCAGCATGGTCTGCTCCCCGGCGACGTACTCGGCGGTGATGATGTCACCGCCGGGGACGTGCGCCCACTGGTTGACCTTGTGCAGGTCACCGGTGGTGGGGATGCGTTTGGCCGGGGACGTCTCGTCGTAGAGCGGGTTGGTGATGAGGGCGACGCCGCGCTTCTCGTACCAGCGGGCCTGCTTCTCGAAGTACTGGGCGAAGCGGTTGGAGACGGCCTGCCAGTAGCGGCCCCGGGCGATGCGGCCGGGGCGGCCGAGGTCGTCGAAGGCGGCGGCGTAGGCCACACCGGGGGCGACGCCCACGTCGCGCAGCGCCCTGTCCAGGGTGGGCGACCAGGGCAGCCGCTTGAAGTGGGCCTCGGCGGACGCGAAGAACGGCTCGTCGTCCCAGAAACCGGGGATGACGGTGCCGAACCAGCGCTCGAAGCGGCGGTGGTACTCACCGGGGACGATGTCGAGGAACAGTTCCACCGGCTCGTCGTCCAGGAGGTCGACGTAGGAGCGGCTGTAGCCCTGGCTGTCGTCGATGAGGGGCGTGCCGCCGAACAGGTCGATCTGCCAGCGGCCGGCGGGGACCTGCCAGGTGCCGCCGGCCCGCTCGGTGAGGTCGGTGACGTCGGTGCCGCCGGCGGGCCGGGCCGCGGCGGCGACGGCCGGCACGGGGAGGGCCTCGCGGTCGGGGAAGTCCCCGGCCGCGGCGGGCTCGTCGAAGGCGGAGGTGTACAGCGCCGTGCCGTCCGGGGCGGTGACGGTGAGGCTGTCCCACAGGCCGCGTTCGTCGCCCACCGCCCGCACACCCGCCCCGCCGGTGGCGTACCGGTCGTCGGTGACGGTGCCCTTGTCCTTGCCGTCGAGGGTGACTGCTATCCGGCCGCCGGTGACCGTGACGGCCACCGTGTGGAACTTGGTCTTGTTGAAGCCGTCGGTGCGGGTGCTGCGCAGCAGTTCGACCGGGTCGGCGTCGCGGCTGAGACGGAGCACGGTGGTGACGCCGGTCTGGTCGAAGGTGACCGCGTAGCCGTCCTGGCCGTCGGCGGTGGCGCGGACGACCAGGCCGGCGGCGGTGTGGTCGGCCTTGGCGTTGCCGGTGACGGTGTAGTCGGTCCAGCCGGCGCTGCCGCGCAGGGCGGTGGCGCCGCCGAGGACCGCCGCGTCGGCGACGAGGGCGCCCGCCTGGACGCCGAGGCCGGTGGAGCGGCGCAGGTCGACGCGGGCCGGGCCCTCGACGACGGTGGTGGACCGCCACAGTGCCTTCAGGCGGAGGTCGGGGCGGGGTGCGTAGGTCCGTGACCCGACCGTGCCGCCCTTGACGATGTACTCGCCGGCCCGGCCGCTGGGGAAGTGGTCGTCGTTGAACAGCCACACCCGCATGCCGGTCCGCTCGGCGGTCTTCAGTACGTGCCCGACGATGTCGAACCAGCCCTCCGTGAAGAAGGCCGGTCGCATAGCGTCGTTGTCGAAGGAGAAGAGGATGACCTCGTACATGCCCTTGGCGCGCAGGTCGGCCAGCTGCCGGTCGGCGAGTTCCGGGGTGACGGGGCCGTTCCAGTACCAGTAGACGGTGGGGCGGCTGTCTTTCGGCGGGTCCGCGAAGTGGCGGGCGGAGAAGGCCGCGGGGGCGGCGGCCGGGGCGGGAGCGGCGAGGGCGGGCGGGGCGGTGGTGAGTACGGTGCCGGTGGCGAGGGCGGTGCCGGTGGCGCCGGCCGCCGCGACGAAGTGGCGTCTGGACAGGGGAAGTCCGGGCATGGGTGTCCCTCGGAAGTCAGAAGTCGGAAGTCAGAAGTCGGAAATCAGGAGTCGGAAGTGCCGGGTGGGCGCGGTGTTCAGCCGGCGGCCAGGCGGGCCACGTCGGCGGCGGACAGGGCGCGGTTGTGGAGGCGGAAGTCGCGCACGGCACCGTGCAGGTACGGATGCGTGGTGTTCTGGGAGCGGCCGAGATAGTTGCGGGCCGTCGCGCCGAGCAGCAGCGGTCCGGAGACCATGGCGGGGTTGCGGCCGGCCTCGGCACCGTCGAGGTACAGCACGCCGGTGCCGCCGCCGAGCGTCAGCGCCACGTGCGTCCAGCGGCCCACCGGCAGCGGTCCGGTGGCGTCGATGAAGTCCTCCCCCTCCATGCCGGCGATACGCAGCGCGGCGCGGGCCCGCCCGGCGCCCGTGGTGGCCGCGAGGAAGAGGTACGTCTCCTTGTGGTAGCCGAGGTCGAAGACGCGGGCCGAGGCGGCGAGGCGGTCGACGCGGACGCGCACGCTGACGGTCAGCTCGTTCAGGCCGCTCAGCAGACCGGCGGGGAGGGCGACATGGCCGTCCGTGCCGTCCAGCTCGACGGCGGTCGCCTGGGCGTCCCGGGTCCAGCCGGCACCGCCTGCCAGGACCGCGTCCCCGAACGCGCCGGTGGCGTCGGCGGCCGTGGTGCCGGTGCCCTCGTCCAGCGGGTAGCGGACGACGTCCCGTGCGCGGCCCTGGCGCGGGGTCACCGCCCAGTAGACGTTGTAGCGCTGGTGGTGCACCTCGTGGAACGGCCGCAGCGTCACCGTGCGGCCGTCGGCGACGGCGGTGAACTCGGTGGGCCGGTCCCCGGCGGAGCGCAGGGTGTGCGGGCGGATCGTGGGCAGGGTGGCCAGGGCCTCGTCGCCGTACTCCCCCGCCAGGACCAGCGGACCGTAGGACAACGATGTCACCTGCGGATTGTCGGGGGCCGGGGTCCAGACGGGCTCGCGCGGCAGGATCAGGTCGACGGTGTCCCCGGTGCGCCAGTGGCGGTCCAGTGAGGCGTACGTGCCCGGGCGCGGCCGTGGCGTGACCTGACGGCCGTTGACCTTCAGCACGGGGGTGCCGCCGGTGTCGGCGACCCACCCGGGTATCCGCAGGCGCAGCGCGAAGCGGGCCCCTCCGGCGGTGACGGTCAGCCGGGTACGCCCGGCCGTCGGGTATGCGGTCTCCTGCCGTACCGTCACGCCCGTCTCCGCCCAGCGCACCTCGGACGGGACGAACAGGTTCACGTACAGCGCCCGCGGATGCCCGGCGCGGGAGCGGAAGTAGACGGAGTCGGCGAACTTGGTGTGGGTCTCCAGGCCCGTGCCGTGGTCGCAGGAGAAGTTGTCGTAGTCGCCGCTGTAACTTGCCGGGGCGGCGCCGAGTCCGCCCTTGGGCTCACGCCGCGAACCGGCCCACAGTCCGGTGTAGTAGGTGACGAAGCCGTGCGCGGAGTCGGGGTCCTGTTCGCCGAGCATCTGGTTGTACAGCGTCCACTCGTAGTGGTCCATGTACTCCGCGCGCTCCGGGCGGTGCAGGAACAGCTCCCGGCCGAGCTTCAGCATGTTGTAGCTGTTGCAGTTCTCGCAGGTGACCTCGGAGAGCCGGGAGACGATCTCGCCGGGCGGGCCGAAGAGTTCCTTGTCCGAGTTGCCGCCGATGGCGTACGAGTGGTGGCGGACGACGGTGGTCCAGAAGGTGTCGGCGATGGTGAGGTAGCGCTGCTCCCCCGTGGCCTCGTAGCCCGGCACCGTACCGACGATCTTGGCGATCTCGGTGTTGGCGTGCCGGCCGGCCAGTTCGTCGCGCCCCGCCGCCAGCGGCGCGTACAGCTCCTCGTGGTCGAACCGCCGGGCGGTGCGCAGGTGGGCGGGGTCACCGGTCTCCAGGTACAGCCGGGTGAGCACGTCGTTCATGCCGCCGAACTCGACCTTCAGCACGGTCTGCATCCGCTCGCGCGAGAGCGGCGCGGTGCGCGCGTCCGCCCAGGCGGCCATCTCCAGCAGCACCGCCAACGCCTGCTTGTTCCGGCTCAGCCGGTACTGGTCGAGCAGTCCGGCCATGATCTTGTGCAGGGTGTAGTACGGCGCCCAGGGTTTGCCGCCGGCTTCCAGCTGGTCGAAGACCGACTCCGGGAAGGCGGAGAGGTAGCCCCGGCGGAAACCGGCCGCCGGCCCGGCCTGCTGACAGGCCGCCAGCGCGGACACCAGGGCGCGGCCCTTGTCGCCGTAGGCGGGGTCGCCGGTGCCCGCGTGGGCCTGGGCGAGGGCGCTGAGGAGGTGGCCGGTGGTGTGGCCGCGCAGTTGGACGTCGGGGGCCTCCCATCCGCCGCAGGGCTCCGCCGAGGACGGCAGGCCGACGTTGCGGCGGAAAGTGTGCAGCAGCCGGTCGAGGTCGACGAAGAGCAGGTACGCGCAGGTGCGGCGCATGTTGGCGAGGAACGGACTGTCGAGGAGGCGGACCTCGGACAGGGCGAAGGGGGCGAGGGCCGGGCCCTCTTTCGCGGGTTCGGCCGGGGTGTCGGGGGTCTGGGCCGCGGTGTCGGACACCCGGGCGAGGGAGGGGGCGGGGGCCGCGGCGGCGGAGGTGGTCGGCAGAGCGGTGACCGCCGCGGCGGCGGAGGCGGCGGACGCGGCGATGACGCCGCGGCGGGACGGTCTGGGGAACGCGCGGTGTGCGGACAACGTGCCGTGCTCCTTCGAACGGACAGCGCAACGTTTGAAACGTTTAAGTTTGTCGCCGGAGACGCTAAGTTGAGGCACAGGAGAGGTCAATACTTCTCACAGAAGAAGATCGACGAGGCCGATTGAAACGTTCAATGAACGGGATTGAAAAAGCGCCGCCGACCGTCACGGGGTCGGCGGCGCTGCCGGCGCGGCGTCAGCCGCCCAGGGCGGCGAGGACCACGTCCTTGGCCTCGTCCTGGACCTGCTTCAGGTGGTCCGGGCCGCGGAAGGACTCGGCGTAGACCTTGTAGACGTCCTCGGTGCCGGACGGACGGGCCGCGAACCAGGCGTTCTCGGTGGTCACCTTGATACCGCCGATGGACGCGCCGTTGCCGGGCGCCTCGGTGAGCACGGACGTCACCGGCTCCCCGGCCAGGGTGTCCGCCGTGACCTGAGCCGGGGACAGCTTGGCCAGCCGGGCCTTCTCCTCACGGCTCGCCGGGGCGTCGATCCGGGCGTAGGCGGGCTCGCCGAACCGCTCGGTGAGCGCCGCGTAGTGCTCGGACGGCGTCTTTCCGGTGACCGCGGTGATCTCGGAGGCGAGCAGCGCCAGGATGATCCCGTCCTTGTCGGTGGTCCACACCGAACCGTCGTGCCGCAGGAACGACGCCCCCGCCGACTCCTCGCCGCCGAAGCCGAGCGAGCCGTCGACCAGTCCGTCCACGAACCACTTGAAGCCGACCGGGACCTCGACCAGGCGCCGGCCGAGGTCGGCGGCGACCCGGTCGATCATGCCGGAGGAGACCAGCGTCTTGCCGACGCCCGCGGCGGCGGGCCACTCGGCGCGGTGGGCGTAGAGGTAGGAGATGGCGGTGGCGAGGTAGTGGTTGGGGTTCATCAGGCCGGCGTCCGGGGTGACGATGCCGTGCCGGTCGGCGTCGGCGTCGTTGCCGGTGGCGATGTCGAACCGGTCGCGCCCCGCGATCAGCGAGGCCATCGCGTGCGGCGACGAACAGTCCATCCGGATCTTCCCGTCCCAGTCCAGCGTCATGAACCGCCAGGTCGGGTCCATCAGCGGATTGACCACGGTCAGGTCCAGGCGGTGCTGTTCGGCGATCCGGCCCCAGTAGGCGACCGACGCCCCGCCCAGCGGGTCGGCGCCGATACGCACGCCGGCGGACCGGATCGCGTCCAGGTCGAGGACGGCCGGCAGGTCGGCGACGTAGGTGCCCAGGAAGTCGTAGCGGCCGGTGCCGGGCGCGGCGAGCGCCTTGGCGTACGGCAGGCGGCGTACGTCCTTCAGGCCGGCCGCGATGATCTCGTTGGCGCGGTCCTGGATCCAGGAGGTCGCCTCCGAGCCGGCGGGGCCGCCGCTGGGCGGGTTGTACTTGAAGCCGCCGTCGGCGGGCGGGTTGTGCGACGGGGTCACCACCACGCCGTCGGCGAGGCGGGAGGTGCGGCCCCGGTTGTGGGTGAGGATCGCGTGCGAGACCGCCGGGGTGGGGGTGTAACCGTCCGCCTCGTCGATCAGCACGGTGACGTCGTTGGCCGCGAACACCTCCAGGGCGGTCACCCGGGCCGGCTCGGACAGGGCGTGGGTGTCGGCGCCGAGGAAGAGCGGGCCGGTGGTGCCCTGTTCCGCGCGGTATTCGCAGATGGCCTGGCTGGTCGCGGCGATGTGGTCCTCGTTGAACGCCGCGTTGAGGGACGATCCTCGGTGTCCGGACGTACCGAACGCCACGCGCTGTCCCGGCTCGGCCGGGTCGGGGTGCAGGGCGTAGTACGCCGTCACCAGCCGGGCTACGTCGATCAGGTCCTCGGGTCCGGCCGGCTGACCGGCTCGGGCATGCTGCATGCGCCCACTCCTCCGCATCGAATCGGGCGATCGAATCGGACATTCGCTCGCGGACCCATCTTCCCCCCTTCCCCCCGAGCGGCCGGGACCTGCCCTTGGGACCGCGTCCGGGCTCCGGACCCGGGCGGCCTCAGGGTGAGCCTGTGATCGAGGTGATCGAGGTGGAGGTACGGCAGCTGCTGGTGTCACCCGCGCACCGGCTGGCCGGGCGCCCCGCGGACGGGCCGTCGCCCGGCCCGTCCGACGAGCGCGTGGAGCGGGTGGAGGTGCGGCGCGGTCTGGGGCTGGTCGGGGACCGCTACTACGGGCGTCCCGCCCACCGCGACGCCTCGGTGACGATCATGTCCGTGGAACGCCTGCCCAGGGAGATCGCCCCGTCCGTCGACCTGCGCCACACCCGCCGCAACGTCCTGCTCGAAGGCGTCGACATCGACTCCCTCGTCGGCGCCACCGTCACCGTGGACTGCGGTACGGGGCCCGTACCGTTCGCCGTCAACCGTCCGGCCCGGCCCTGCGCCTGGATGGACGTCACCATCGGCCCCGGCGCCCAGCGCGCGCTGCGCGGCGGGGGCGGGGTGCGGTGCACGCCGCTCGGCGACGGGGTGCTCACGGTCGGCCCGGCGAGGTTGTGGGTGACCGGGGGGGGGACGGCCACGGAGGTGTAGTGGGTGAGCGGAGGGCCGGGCACCGGACGGGGCGGTGCCGCCGTGCCCGCCGCGCGCCTCCGTGCCTCCGGCGGGCGGTGTGACGGGTGCGCGGGCGCCGCTTCGTGCGCAGCCGTGCGTAGTCGCGCCTAGGGCCTGTCATTTGGATCAGGACGCAGGACACCGGCGGGACTTGTCCATGCCGGTGAGCGGGGTCTGGTGCGTGCAGCTGCAAGGCGGAGGAGGGAGTCGACGCGATGGGGGTCCCCC
>NZ_JAGGOO010000180.1 GCF_018614415.1 Streptomyces sp. ISL-12 | reverse complement strand
AACACAGGACAGGCGGACCCCGGCACCGGACAGCGACGGCCGGAACACAGGACAGGCGGACCCCCGGCACCGGACAGCGGTGGTGCCGCCGGGCCGGCGTGGCCGTACCCGCGGGCGGCCACCCGCCTGTCGTCGCGGGCCCGGAACGGCAGGCGGCGCGGTACCGGCGTACGGCCGCGGCCCGGCGTGCCGTCGGCGCAGGCGCCCAGGGCCGCCGGGGCCGCCCGGTGTCAGTGGTGCCGGCCGATGGGGTCGCCCTCGGTCTCCGGGCCGCGGCCCGGGCCCACCCTGATCTCGAAGTCGCCGTCGTACCTGCGGTGGCCCTCGACGACGGCCATCTCCACGGCCTCCGAGCCCATCTCACCGCGCACGATGAGCGGGTCCCGGCGCAGATCGCGCATGAGGGCCACGCACATGAAGATCATCACGATGACGAACGGGGCCGCCGCGAGGATCGTGAGGTTCTGCAGGCCGGTCAGCGCGTCGCCCTGTCCGCTGCCCACCAGGAGCATGATCGCGGCCACGGCCCCCGTGACCACGCCCCAGAAGATGACCACCAGGCGGCTCGGTTCGAGCGCGCCCCGCTGCGACAGGGTGCCCATCACGACCGACGCCGCGTCGGCGCCCGAGACGAAGAAGATGCCGACCAGGACCATCACCAGCAGGCTGGTGACCGTGGCGACGGGGTACTCCTGGAGCACGGCGAAGAGCTGGCCCTCGGGCGTGGTCTCCTCCCCCAGCCGGCCCTGTTCCTGGAGCCTCATCGACGAACCGCCGAAGATCGCGAACCAGACCAGGCTGACCGTGCTGGGCACGAGGATGACGCCGCCGACGAACTGCCGGATCGTCCGGCCCCGGCTGATCCGGGCGATGAACATGCCGACGAACGGCGTCCAGGAGATCCACCACGCCCAGTAGAAGACGGTCCAGCTCGCCAGCCAGTCGGCGACGCCCTCGCCGCCGGAGGCCTCGGTGCGGGCGGCGAGTTCGGGCAGGTCGCCGAGGTAGGAGAAGACCGAGGTGGGCAGCAGGTCCAGCACTATCACGGTGGGGCCCGCGACGAACACGAACAGGGCGAGGATCAGCGCCAGCACCATGTTGATGTTGGACAGCCACTGGATGCCCTTCTCCACACCCGAGACGGCGGACGCCACGAACGCCACCGTCAGCACCGCGATGATGGTGACCAGCAGCGCCGTGCTCACCTCGTCCAGCCAGTCCAGCTCCCGCACACCGGAGCCGATCTGCAGCGCGCCGAGCCCCAGCGAGGCCGCGGAGCCGAAGACGGTCGCGACGATCGCGAGGACGTCGATGACCCGGCCCAGGCCGCCGTTGGCGTTCTTCTCGCCGATGAGCGGGGTGAACACGGCGCTGATGGTCTGCCGCCGGCGCCTGCGGAAGGTGCTGTACGCGATGCCGAGCCCGACCACCGCGTAGATCGCCCACGGATGGAGCGTCCAGTGGAAGAGGGTGGTCGCCATGGCCGTCTCCATGCGTTCGCCGGAGTCGGCCGGGTCGGTGCCCGGCGGGGACGTCGTGTAGTGCGAGAGCGGTTCGCTGACGCCGTAGAACATCAGGCCGATGCCCATGCCGGCGCTGAACATCATCGCGACCCAGGACACCGTGCGGAACTCGGGTCCCTCGCCCTCGACGCCGAGGTGGATGCGCCCGTAGCGGCTGATCGCGAGCCAGAGGGCGAAGACGACGAAGCCCGAGGCCGCCAGCACGAACGCCCAGCCGCCGTTGTGCATCAGCCCGCCGAGCATCGCGCTGGAGGCGTCCTCCAGCGAGTCGGTGGCGACGGCGCCCCACACCACGAAGGCGAGGGTCAGGACCGCCGTGACACCGAACACGACCCGGTCGGTACGGGGCCTGTCCTGGCCGGGCAAACCCGCTTCCGACCCCGGCAGCGAGCCCTTCGGATGGAGGTCCTTGTCGTGGGGCGGGTCCTGGTGCGGATCGTGGCCGTGTTGGTCATGCGTCACAAGCGGCACCTTTCGCCGAGCGGATGGGGAAAGGGATGTTCCCCGAGTCCGGGGCCACCACACTTGACGTGGCTCTCATCCGCTCGGCGGGCCGTGCCGTGCCGGGCCGGGGTCAGCGGCCGAACCGCTCCTCGGCGGCCGGGGTGACGGGGGTGAAGAAGTTGACCAGGTTGCCGTCGGGGTCGCGGAACAGCAGCGCGCGGTTGCCCCAGGGCATCGTGGTCGGCTCGTTGACGAAGTCCTCCACGGTGCCGGCGAGGTTCTGGTACACGGCGTCCACGTCGTCGACGAGGAATTCGAGGATCACGCTGCGGTTGGCGGCCGGGTCGGCGGAGCCGGGGGCGAACAGCGGGACCGTGCGGGTGCTGCCGATCGCGAGGGTGCCGGAGGCGGTGCGCACTTCCGCGAAGTCGTCGTTCGCCCAGTCGGCGGTGGTGCCGGTGGCCTTCTCGTAGAAGGCGACGAGGCGGGCGACGTCGTCCGTGATGACGCGGACGGAGACGAAGTTCATGGGGGTCCCTCTCCTGGATGTTCTGGTCGTGCGGTGTTTCCGCGCCCCACGCTAGGAGGGATACCGGGCGGAACCCGCCCGGTATATGAGAGAGACTTTCCGGCATGCCCCGCCCGCTCGCCCGTGTGCTCGCCCTGCTGGAACTGCTGCAGTCGGGCGGCGTCCGTACCGTCGGCGAACTCGCCGGCCGGCTGGAGGTCGACGAGCGCACCGTGCGGCGCTACGTCGGCCACCTCCTCGACCTAGACGTGCCGGTGGAGTCGGTGCGGGGCCGCTACGGCGGCTACCGGCTCGCCCCCGGGTACCGGATGCCGCCGCTGATGCTGACCGAGGAGGAGGCGCTCGCCGTACTGCTCGGGCTGGTCGCGGGCCGGCGGACCGGCCTGGCCACGGCCACGGCCGCGGCGAGCGAGACGGCGGCGGCCAAGATCCGGCGCGTGCTGCCGGAGCGGACGCGGCTGCGGCTCGACTCGCTGCTCGGCTCCCTCGCCTTCACCGCACCGGCCGGCGAGGCGGCGGCCCTGGACGCCACGGTGCTGCTCTCGGTCGCCGACGCGGTCGGCCACCACCGGCCGGTCGCGGTCCGCTACACCTCCGGTGCCGGGCGGAGCAGCGAGCGCACGCTGCATCCGCACGGGCTGGTCGTCCACTCGGGGAAGCTGTACGTGACGGCCACGGAGCCCGCGACCGGCGAGGAGCGGACGTTCCGGCTGGACCGGATGAGCGGTGCGCGGGTGCTGCCCGGATCGTTCACGCCGCCCGCCGGGCTGCCCGGTCCCGCGCGGCGCCTGCTCACCGGGTTCGCCACGGCGCCGTACCGGCACGAGGTGTCCCTGCGGATCCAGGGCCCGGCGGAGCGGATCCACACCCGGCTGCCGCCCGGTGTGGCGGTGGTGACGGAACTGCCGCTCGATGACGGCGCGGATCCGGCGGCCGAGCGCTGGTGCCGGGCGGAGCTGCGCGTGGAGCGGCTGGACTGGCTGCCCGGCGTGCTGGCCGGTCTGGACCTGCCGTTCGTCGTCGAACGCCCGGACGCGCTGCGCGGCCTGGTCGAGGACCTCGCGCGTCGCCTCGGGGAGTCGGCGCGGCGTGACCCGTGAGCCGGGCGGCGGCTCACGGCCGCGCCACTACCGCGACTGCCGCACTGCTGTGACTACTGCTGTGACTGCTTCGCGGTCTCGCCGACCCGGCGGCGGACACCGAACCAGCCGGCCACCAGCATCACCGCGATGACGGGGACGAGGAGGAGGGTCCTGCGGCCGACCTCCTCGTCGTTCCACATCATCCCCAGACACGCCAGCAGGAAGACGATCGTGGCGATCTCCGTGACGGGGCTGCCGGGCAGCCGGAAGTGCGGCCGGGTGACCCGGCCTTCCTTCGCCCGCCGGACGAAGACCAGGTGGCAGAGCATGATGATCACCCAGGTGCTGATGATGCCCAGGGAGGCCACGTTCAGCACGATCTCGAAGGCCTGGGACGGCACCAGGTAGTTCAGGCCGACGCCGAGCACGCAGACCCCGCAGGTCAGCAGGATGCCGCCGTAGGGCACCTGGGTGCGGCTCATCACGCCGGTGAACTTCGGCGCGGAGCCGGACATCGCCATGGAGCGCAGGATGCGGCCGGTGGAGTACAGGCCGGAGTTCAGCGACGACATCGCGGCGGTGAGGACGACCAGGTTCATCACGTCGCCCGCGGCCGGGACGCCGACCTTGGACAGCACGGTCACGAAGGGGCTCTCGGCACCCGAGTAGAGCGAGCCGGGCAGCAGCAGGGCCAGCAGGACGACGGAACCGACGTAGAACAGGGCGACCCGCCACATGATCGAGTTCACCGCGCGCGGGACGACCTTGTGCGGCTCGGCGGTCTCGCCGGCGGCGACACCGACCAGTTCCAGGGCGGCGTACGCGAAGATCACGCCCTGCATGACCAGGATCACCGGCATCACGCCGTGCGGGAGGAAACCGCCGTGGTTGGTGATGACTGCGGTGCCCGGGGTGTAGCCGCCCACCTCGTGCTGGGTGGCCAGCAGGAAGATGCCGATCAGCATGAAGGCGACGAGGGTGGCGACCTTGACGATCGCGAACCAGAACTCCATCTCGCCGAAGATCTTCACCGAGATCAGGTTCACGGCCAGCACCACCGCGAGGGCGATCAGCGCGAGCACCCACTGCGGGATGCTGGTGAACGCGCTCCAGTAGTGCGTGTACAGGGCGATCGCCGTGATGTCGGCGATCCCGGTCGTCGACCAGTTCAGGAAGTACATCCAGCCGGCGACGTAGGCGCCCTTCTCGCCGAGGAACTCACGCGCGTACGACACGAACGAACCGGACGAGGGCCGGTGCAGCACCAGCTCCCCGAGGGCCCGCACGACGAAGAAGGCGAAGACTCCGCAGACCAGGTAGGCCACGGCGAGTGCCGGTCCGGCATCGTGCAGGCGCCCGCCGGCGCCGAGGAAGAGGCCGGTGCCGATCGCGCCGCCGATGGCGATCATGTTGATGTGGCGGGCCTTGAGGTCCTTGCTGTAGCCGGCGTCGCCCGCGTCCGCGGGCGCCTGGGCCACCTGGGGATCGTCAGCGACCTGTGCCGTGTCCACGGCGTCCTTGCTCACGGGTGGTTCCACTCTCTGGTGCGCCCGGGTGTGGTGCGCCCGGGACGTCCGTACGTGACACGGCCCGCACGCCCTCGTCGGGGTACAGGCCAAAACAGCACTTTCCCACGTCACCGGGGTCTCATGCGGTGGCTCTTGTCACAGCGCGTGACTTCTCACATGATCCGCTCCGGGTGTCCACACCTCCGGACGGGGCCCGCGGGAGGTTTCACAGTAGTGGTGAGACAGCGATACTGCTGCACATGACGACCGACACCGAAGAGCCGCGGGAACGTACCGGAGGCGACGAGGCGGACGGGGAGCCGGTCCTCACGGTCGACGAGCTGGCCGCGCGGGCGGGGGTCACGGTGCGCACGGTCCGGTTCTACGGCACCCGGGGCCTGCTGCCACCACCGGTGCTCGGTCCCCGGCGGGTGGGGCGCTACGGCCGGGAGCACCTGGAACGGCTGGAGCTGATCGAGGAACTGCAGCGCCAGGGCATGACGCTGGCGGCCATCGAACGCTATCTGGAGCGGCTGCCGCCGGACGTGAGCGCCCGGGACCTGGCCGTCCACCGGGCGGTGGTGTCCGCCTGGGCGCCGGACGCGGTGGAGACGGTCAGCCGGGAGGAGCTGGTGCGGCGGGCCGGGCGGACGCTGGCGGACGACGCCATCGAGCGGCTGGCGGCGATGGGCGTGATCCGGTCCGCCGGCGGTGACGGCTATCACGTCGACCTCGCGCTGCTCCGCCTCGGAGTGCGCCTGCTGGACATGCCGCTGTCGCAGGAGTCCCTCCTCGCCGCGCGCGAGGTGCTCCTCGGCCACTCCCGGCAGGCGGCCCGTGAGCTGTCGGAGCTGCTGCGCGGGGAGACGGCACGGCGGGACGCGCGGGACGTGCGGTCGCTCTCCGCGGACATGCAGCCCCTGGTGGTGCAGGCGCTGCTGACGGCTTTCCAGCGGTCACTGAAGGAGGAGCTGGGCGTGTGGCTCGACCGGGGCTCCCCGGGCGGTGAGGCCGACGGGTCTTTCCCGGGCGGTGAGGCGTAGGGGGCGCGCCGCACGGGCAGCGGACCGGCCGGCGGGGCGGCAGGTCGGCCGGCGGGGCACCGCGCCGGCCGACCGGACCGTGGTTCCTGATCGTGGTCGGGGTCGTGTTTCAGTGCTCGTCTTTCAGTGCTCGTCTTTCAGTGCTCGTCGGTGAAGACCTCGCCCTTCTCCGCCTTTTCCACCAGCAGCACGGGCGGCGTGAAGCGGTCGCCGTAGCGGTCGGCCAGCTCACGGGCGCGGGCCACGAAGCCGGGCAGACCTCCGTCGTAGCCGTTGATGTACTGGAGGACGCCGCCGGTCCAGCCGGGGAAGCCGATGCCGAAGATCGAGCCGATGTTGGCGTCGGCGACGGAGGTCAGCACGCCTTCCTCCAGGAGCCGGACGGTGTCCAGCGCCTCGGAGAAGAGCATGCGTTCCCGCATGTCCCGGAAGGGGATCTCGTACCCGGGCCTGGTGAAGTGCTCCCGCAGGCCCGGCCACAGCCTGCCGCGCCTGCCGTCCTCGCCGTACTCGTAGAAGCCGGCGCCGCCGCTGCGGCCGGTCCGGCCGAACTCGTCCACCATCCGGTCGACGACCGCCTCGGCGGGGTGCGGCGTCCAGGTGCCGCCGGCCTCCTCCACGGCCCGCTTCGTCTCCTGCCGGATCTTGCGGGGCAGGGTGAGCGTCAGCTCGTCCATCAGGGAGAGCACCTTGGCCGGGTAGCCGGCCTGGGCGGCGGCCTGCTCGACGGAGGCGGGCTCGATGCCCTCGCCGACCATGGCGACGCCCTCGTTGATGAAGTGGCCGATCACCCGGGAGGTGAAGAAGCCGCGGCTGTCGTTGACGACGATGGGCGTCTTCTTGATCTGCCGGACCAGGTCGAAGGCGCGGGCCAGGGCCTCGTCCCCGGTCCGCTCGCCCTTGATGATCTCCACCAGCGGCATCTTGTCGACGGGCGAGAAGAAGTGCAGCCCGATGAAGTCGGCCTGGCGCTCGACGCCCTCGGCGAGGGCGGTGATGGGGAGCGTGGAGGTGTTGGAGCAGAGCAGGGCGTCCGGCGCGACGACGTTCTCGATCTCCTGGAAGACCTTGTGCTTCAGTGACGTGTCCTCGAAGACCGCCTCGATCACCGCGTCGCAGCCGGCGAGGTCGGCGGCCTCGGCGGTGGGGGTGATGCGGGCCAGCAGCGCGTCGGCCCTCTCCTGGCTGGTGCGGCCCTTGGCGACCGCCTTGGCGCACAGTTTCTCGGAGTAGCCCTTGCCCTTGAGGGCTGCTTCCAGGGACACGTCCTTCAGGACGACCTCGATGCCCGCGCGGGCGCACGCGTAGGCGATGCCCGCGCCCATCATCCCGGCGCCGAGCACGGCGGCCTTGCGGACCTGGCGGGGCTCGATGCCGCGCGGGCGGTTGGCGCCGGAGTTGACGGCCTGGAGGTCGAAGAAGAACGCCTGGATCATGTTCTTCGAGGTCTGCCCGGCGGCCAGCTCCACGAAGTAGCGGGCCTCGATGACCTGGGCGGTCTCGAAGTCGACCTGGGCGCCCTCGACGGCGGCGGCCATGATGGCGCGCGGCGCCGGGTAGGGGGCGCCGTTCGTCTGCTTGCGCAGGTTGGCCGGGAAGGCGGGCAGGTTGGCGGCGAACTTGGGGTTGCTGGGGGTGCCGCCCGGGATGCGGTAGCCGGGCCTGTCCCAGGGCTGGGCTGACTCCGGGTGGGCGTCGATGAAGGCGCGGGCCTTGGCGAGCAGGTCGTCCGGGGTGTCGGCGACCTCGTGGACCAGGCCGTTGTCCGCCGCGCGGCGCGGGTCGTACTGGGTGCCCTGGAGCAGCACCTTCAGCAGCGCGTCGGTGATGCCGAGGAGACGGACGGTACGGACGACGCCGCCGCCTCCCGGGAGCAGGCCGAGGGTGACCTCGGGCAGGCCGATCTTGGAGCCGGGGGCGTCGAGTGCGACGCGGTGGTGGCAGGCGAGGGCGATCTCGTAGCCGCCACCGAGGGCGGCGCCGTTGATGGCGGCGACGACGGGCTTGCCGAGGGTCTCGATGCGCCGCAGGTCCCGCTTGATGGCGAGGCCCGCCTCGAACGACTCCTGGGCGTTGTCCGGGGTGACCCGGATCAGGTCGCGCAGGTCGCCGCCGGCGAAGAAGGTCTTCTTCGCGGAGGTGATGATGACGCCGCGGACGGTGTCCTTCTCGGCCTCCAAGCGGTCGGCGACCGTGGCGAGGGAGGCGCGGAACGCCTGGTTCATGGTGTTCGCGGACTGGTTCGGGTCGTCCAGGACGAGGGTGACGACGCCGGTGCGGTCCTGTTCCCAGCGGATGGTGGATTCGGTGCTCATGCGGGGGTGCTCCTGGTGATCCGTCGTTGATGCGCCGTTGGTGCGTCGTGGCTGCGCCGTTGACGCGTCGTGGATGCGCCGTTGATACGTCGTGGCTGCGCCGTTGACGCGTCGTTGCTCCGTCGGGAAGGGGTCAGACGCGTTCGACGACGGTGGCGATGCCCATGCCGCCGCCCACGCACAGGGTGGCCAGGCCGTACCGCTTGTCCTGGCGCTCCAGTTCGTCGACGAGGGTGCCGAGGATGATCGCGCCGGTGGCGCCCAGCGGGTGGCCGAGCGCGATCGCGCCGCCGTTGACGTTGACCTTGTCCAGGGACAGGCCCATGTCCTTCACGAATCGCAGCACGACCGCCGCGAACGCCTCGTTGATCTCGACCAGGTCGATGTCGTCGATGGTCAGCCCGGCCTTGGCGAGCGCCTTGCGGGTGGCGGGGGCGGGCCCGGTGAGCATGATCGTGGGTTCGGAGCCGGAGACGGCGGCGGAGACGATCCGCGCGCGCGGGGTGAGCCCGTAGCGGTCGCCGACCTCCCGGGAGCCGATGGCGACCAGGGAGGCGCCGTCCACGATGCCGGAGGAGTTGCCCGCGTGGTGGACGTGGTCGATCTTCTCCACCCAGTGGTACTTCTGCAGGGCGACGGCGTCGAAACCGCCCAGTTCGCCGATGTCCGCGAAGGACGGCTTGAGCTTCGCGAGGGAGTCGGCGGTGGTACCGGGCCGCAGGTGCTCGTCGTGGTCGAGGACGGTCAGGCCGCTGCGGTCCCGCACCGGCACGACGGACCGCTCGAAGCGGCCCTCCTTCCACGCCGTGGCCGCGCGCTCCTGGGAGAGCGCCGCGTACTCGTCGACGTCCCGCCGGGAGAAGCCCTCGACGGTGGCGATCAGGTCGGCGCCGATGCCCTGCGGCACGAAGTCGGTGGCGAGGTTGGTCATCGGGTCGTTGAACCAGGCGCCGCCGTCCGAGGCCATCGGCACCCGGGACATCGACTCGACGCCGCCCGCCAGGACCAGGTCCTCCCAGCCCGAACGCACCTTGGCGGCGGCCATGTTGACGGCCTCCAGACCCGAGGCACAGAAGCGGTTCTCCTGCACGCCGGCCACCGTGTCCGGCAGCCCGGCGGCGACGGCGGCGATCCGCGCGATGTCGGAGCCCTGGTCACCGACCGGGCCGACCACGCCGAGCACGATGTCGTCGACGGCGGCCGGGTCGAGGCCGGGGAAGCGGGAGCGGATCTCGTGGATGAGTCCGACGACCAGGTCGACGGGCTTGGTGCCGTGCAGGGCGCCGCCTGCCTTGCCGCGCCCGCGCGGGGTGCGGATCGCGTCGTACACATACGCTTCGGTGGTCACTGGTCGGCCTTTCGGTGAGGGCGGTGAGGGGGCTCGGGGCGCGGTCCGGGCAGGTCCCAGTCGCGGGCCACGGCCTCGGTGTCGGCGCCCGGCCGGGCGGGGCCGGTGCGGACGGCGGCGGGGGTCGCGGAGAAGCGGGGCGCCGGGGCCGGCTGGGTGAGGCCGCCGTGGTCGGTGAAGGTGGCGCGGGCGGCGAGGTGCGGGTGGTGCGGGGCCTCGCGCAGGGAGAGCACCGGGGCCACGCAGGCGTCGGAGTCCGCGAAGACGGCCGTCCACTCGCCCTGGGTACGGGTGCGGAAGCGGGCGGCGATCGCCGCGCGCAGTTCGTCCCAGCGGGCGAGGTCGTCGCGGGCCGGCGCCCGCTCGGGGATGCCGAGGAGCGTCATGAACTCGTCGTAGAACCGCTGTTCCAGGGCGCCGACCGCCATGTACCGGCCGTCGGACGTCTCGTACGTGCCGTAGAAGGGGCAGCCGCCGTCGAGGAGGTTGGCGCCGCGCCGGTCCTGCCAGGTGCCGGCGGCGAGCATGCCGTGGATCATCGCGGTCAGGTGGGCGGCGCCGTCCACGATGGCCGCGTCCACGACCTGCCCGGTGCCGGTGGCGCGGGCGTGGTGCAGGGCGGCCAGGACACCCACCACCAGGTAGAGGGCGCCGCCCGCGTAGTCGCCGAGCAGGTTGGCGGGGGCGGCCGGCGGGGCGTCCGTCGCGCCGGTCAGGCCGAGGGCTCCGGTGAGGGCGATGTACCCGATGTCGTGGCCGGCCCGCCGGGCGAGGGGACCGTCCTGGCCCCAGCCGGTCATCCGGCCGTAGACCAGGCGCGGGTTGCGGGCGTGGCAGGGCTCCGGGCCGACCCCGAGGCGCTCGGCCACACCGGGGCGGTACCCCTCGATCAGCACGTCGGCACGGGCGGCGAGGGCGAGGACACGGGCGGGGCCCTCGGGGTCCTTCAGGTCGACGACGACCGACCGCTTGTTGCGCCGGGTCACGTCGTACGCCGGGTCGATCGCGAGTCCGGGGCCGCCCGGGCGGTCGACCTGTACGACGTCGGCGCCGAGGTCGGCCAGGAGCATCCCGGCGAACGGGCCGGGGCCGATCCCGGCCAGCTCGACCACGCGCACGCCGGTGAGCGGACCGTGCGGGGGCGTCGTCGCCGTGGTCATCGGGTCCCCACTCTGTGACAGCAACGGTGTAACACCATCGATGCTAGGAACGGGTTCCGGCCCGCACAAGGGCCCTGCGCGCCGGATGTGAGCAAGCGCTTGGCCAAGCTTCGCCCGTCCACGCCTCCCACGCTAGCCCCGGCCACCGACAGCGGCGCGCGCAGCGCGACCGACGGGGCGCGGCTACGGCGGCGGGGCCGGCTGCCCGGGGGGCGGGCCGTGGTTCGGCGGGGCGGCGGAGCGCTGACCGGGTGACGCGGGGCGCCGGACGCCGCGCACGAGGGACATGCGCCACGAGGGCCGTTCGTCAGGAGAGCCGTAGGACCCGTGCGCACAAGGCCCCGTCACAGGACCCGTCCGTCACAGGACCCACCCGCCGATGGTCCACACCATCCCGCTCGTCCAGGCCAGCCCCGATACCACCGCGAGCGCCATCCCCGCCTTCACCGACCGCCCGACGGGCCGCCCGACGGGCCGGTCGTCGAATCGGCCGACGTCTCGGCCGACGGATCGGCCATCGCGTCGGCCATCGGATCGCTCGACGTACCGGCCGGGCCGGGCAAGGGACTTCTGGGCTCGCTGCGGGTTCGTCATGCGACCCAGCCTGCCCGGGCTCCCCGGCCGGCACATCCGTACGGATACTCAGGTACCCACCCGCGCTCAGACCGGGCAGCCGGCCTCCCGCAGTGCCCGCCGGCACAGGGCGTCCGCCCTGCGGGTGGTCTCCGGGAGGCGGTAGGCGGGGGTGAGGGCCAGCGTGTGCGCACAGGCGTTGTCCAGGCCGACGCGGTGTCCGACGGAGACGTAGACCGGTTTCACGCCGTCCCGGGTGCGCAGGGCGCGGCCGACCTCCTCGCCGTCCGCGAGCAGCGGGGACGTGCTGCCGCGCAGCGCGTCGGGACCGTCGTGGGTGAAGGCGAACGGGTTCTTGGCGACGCCGATCGTGGGCAGGCCGGTGAGGACGCCCAGGTGGCAGGCGAGGCCGAAGCGGCGCGGGTGGGCGAGGCCGTAGCCGTCGCAGACCACCAGGCCGGGCCGGCCGGGCAGGGCGTCGAGCGCGGCGAGGACGGCGGGGAGTTCGCGGAAGGCGAGCAGGCCGGGCACGTACGGGAAGGAGATCCGCCCGACGGCCGTGGCCTCGGCGACGACGGTGAGGGTCGCCGCGTCCAGGACGACGGCCGCCGCGGCGACGAGGTCGCGGGCGTCGTCGTAGGCCACGTCGACCCCGGCGACCCGGCCCGTGCCGGGCGGCGGGCCGGGTTCGTCGAGCACCAGGCGGGCGCGCAGCCGCTCCTGGACCGCGCGGGCCTGCTCCTCGGTCGCGGGCCAGCCCTCGGGAATCGGTACGGTCGTCATGGTGACCCCGAGCCTACGAGGGGCGGGGCACCCGCCACGCACCGGACCGCCGGGTCACTTGCCCAGCGCGCGCCGCAGTTCACCCTTGTTCATGTTCGAACGTCCGTGCACGTCGCGGCGCTTGGCCTCCTGGTACAGCTGGTCGTAGGTGGGCTCCTGGGAGCCCTGCCCGGACCGCTGCCCGCCGCGCTTGCCCGAGGACGCGTCCTTGCCCGAGGAGGTGCCCTTGGCCGACGTACGGCTCGCGGTCTTCGACTCGCCGGAGCGGGCGCGCTCCTTGTTCACCGTCCGGGACGCCATCTCCTTGGCCCGGCCTTCGCCGGCGCCGCGCTTCTCGGCGCTCTCCTTGATGTGCTCGTACTGCCGCTCCCGTTTGGGGCTCGATCCGCGTGGCATGTCCGGTCACGTCCTTTCACTTCAGCGAACGGATACTCACGTTACGGACAAACCCGCCACCCCGCGCGGCGTCCACCGGCTCGGTACGGCAGACGGGGTCAACGGCGGGTGAGGGCGGTGCCGTTCGGTCACAGGAGGAGAGCCGCGTCACTCGTCATCGCTCCTGTGAATGAAGGCGGTGACAGAGGTCACTCTCTTCCAGTGCACGGAGCGGCGCGTTCCGTCGTCTCATTCAATGCCCGCCCCATCCACGAGTCCGCCCGTCCGTCCCGCCGTCCCGAGGGAGCAAGGCGTTGTCCATCGTCATCGAGCAGCCCGTCGAGGCGCGCCTCGTCGCCGCCGCGCCCCGTATGCCGAGCATCCCCGCGAAGCTCCGCTACGACCGTCGAGACCCGTTCGCCGTCCGCATGACCTTCCCCGCCCCGGCCACGCTGGAGGGTGTGGACGTCTGCTGGACCTTCTCCCGTGAGCTGCTCCTGGCGGGCATGCGGGAGCCCGAGGGCCACGGCGACGTCCGGGTGCGGCCGTACGGCTACGACCGCACCGTCCTGGAGTTCCACGCCCCCGAGGGCACCGCCGTGGTCCACGTCCGCTCGGGTGAACTGCGCCGCTTCCTGGCGGCGACGAGCGAGCTGGTGCCCCTCGGTCTGGAGCACCTCCAGCTCGACCTGGACCACGACCTGGCGGAGCTGATGCGCGGCACCCGCTGACGGGCTCGCGGCGGGGGCGGGCTCAGCCGGCCGCCGTCACCGGGGCCCCGGCGGTGGCCGCGCCCACCGCCGCGCACAGCTCCCGCATGATCCACGGGACACCGGGCGCCCCCGCGCCCCGGGCGGCCAGCGCCTCGCCCCGGGCGCCGTCCGCGGGCCGGCCCACCCCGCGGACCCGCGCCGCGGCGGCCAGCACGGCGACGGCCGCGTCCTGGACCGGGACCGCGGCGACCGGCACCGGGCCGCGCAGGACGTGCCGGGTCCGCTCCCGGAGCGCGTCCACGAGGGCGGGGCTGGCCAGGGCGTACGACACGGACGGGAAGACGCCGAGCACCCGCCGCTTCTCGGCGCGCAGGCACCGCTCGGCGACCAGTTGCTCCCGTACGGCGTCGTAGGTGATCCGGGCGCGCAGCCGCACCCAGGTCCGCCAGTCGTGCGGCAGGGACTCGCGGACGAGGTCGAGGAGCCCGTCCAGGACGGGGTCCCCGGTGCGGGAGTCCAGGTCGACGGGGGTGGCGATGCCGTCGTCGTCGACGAGCAGGCCACGCCGGACGAGTTCGGCGAGGGCACCGGCCCGCACCAGGCGGTGCGGTGGCGCGCCGTCCCCCGCCAGCAGGCACAGACGGGCGGGCAGCGAGAGCGAGCCGTGGGGCACGGGTGTCTCCTTCGGGGCGGGCGGTGCGACCTCGGCGGGAATCCGGTTGACACCCCACCCGGCCTGTTCTTACGGTGTGCGGGTCTTGTTGTCGTCGATCGGAGTAGGACGTTGCTCGTCTGAGGTCCTGAGACACCGCGTCACACCGCTCAGGTGTGTGCGCCGCGTGCGACCTCGGTGTTCGAGCCGTCCCCGACGAGCAGGGCTCCTCCCACCTCCAGGGTCCTCCTCTCCCCCGGCCCGGTCCCCCGGCCCGGCCGGTCGACGACGGTCTCCGTCCCGCGGTGTCTCGATACGCGTTTGCCCCTGACCGCACCACGCAACCGCGGAGGCACACCTCATGCATATTTCCATCAGCTGTACGGCCCTCTCCTTCGCCTGGCCGGACGGCACCCCCGTCTTCCAGGACCTCGACGTCGCCTTCGGCCCCGGACGCACCGGACTCGTCGGCGTCAACGGGGCGGGCAAGTCGACCCTGCTGAAACTCGTCGCCGGACGGCTCACCCCCACCGGCGGCACCGTCCGGGTCGCCGGCGAGGTCGGCTACCTCCCGCAGAACGTCACCCTCGACACCGCGCTGCGCGTGGACGAGGTGCTCGGCATCGCCGCGCGGCGGGCCGCGCTGCACGCCATCGAGGCGGGCGACGCGGCCGAGGAGCACTTCGAGGCCCTCGGCGACGACTGGGACGTCGAGGAGCGCGCCCGCGCCGCCCTCGGCGAACTCGGCCTCGGCCACGTGGACCTCGACCGCACCGTCGGCGAGGTCTCCGGTGGCGAGTCGGTGCTGCTGCGGCTCGCCGCGCTGCTGCTGCGCCGGCCCGACGTCCTGCTGCTGGACGAGCCGACCAACAACCTCGACCTGTACGCCCGCAGACGGCTGTACGCCGCCGTCGCCTCCTGGTCCGGGGTGCTGGTCGTGGTCAGCCACGACCGCGAACTCCTCGACCTGGTCGACCAGATCGCCGACCTGCGCCGGACCGGTACCGCCGGGCGCGGCGACCCGGGCGGCGGCGAGATCGTCTGGTACGGCGGCAACTACTCCGCCTACGAGGAGGCCCTCGCCGTCGAGCAGGAGGCGGCCGAGCGCATGGTGCGGGTCGCCGAGTCGGACCTGCGCAAGCAGAAGCGCGAACTGGCCGACGCCCAGGTCAAACTGGCCCGCCGCAAGCGGTACGGCCAGAAGATGTACGAGCAGAAACGCGAACCCAAGATCGTCATGGGGGCGCGCAAGCGCGCGGCGCAGGAGTCCGCGGGCAAGCACCGCATCATGCACGAGGAGAAGCTCGCGGAGGCCCGGGAACGGCTCGACGACGCGGCGGAGGCCGTACGGGACGACGACGAGATCCGCGTCGACCTGCCGTACACGGCCGTCCCGCCGGGCCGTACGGTACTCACCCTGCGCGAGCTGGAACTGCGCTACGGCGCCCGGGTGACGGGCGGGGTCGACCTGCACGGGCCCGAGCGGATCGCGCTGGTCGGACGCAACGGCGCCGGCAAGACCACGCTGCTGCGCACCATCGCCGGGGAGTTGGCCCCGGTCGCGGGCGAGGCGACGGCGCATGTGCCGCTGCGGTTCCTGCCGCAACGGCTCGACGTGCTCGACGACGAGCTGTCCGTCGCCGAGAACGTGGCCCGGTTCGCGCCGGACGCCACCGGCAACCGGATCCGGGCGCGGCTGGCCCGCTTCCTGTTCCGGGGCGCCCGCGCCGACCAGCGGGCGGGCACCCTCTCCGGCGGCGAGCGGTTCCGGGCGGCGCTGGCCGCGCTGATGCTGGCGGAGCCCGCGCCGCAGCTGCTGATGCTGGACGAGCCGACCAACAACCTGGACATGGCGAGCGTCCGGCAGCTCACCACGGCCCTGGAGTCGTACGAGGGAGCGCTGATCGTGGCCAGCCACGACCTGCCCTTCCTGGAGTCGCTCGGCATCACGCGCTGGCTGCTGCTGGAGGAGGGAGAACTGAGGGAGACGACGGCGGAAGAGGTGGCGGAGACCGCCTGACCGGGGTTCCGGGGACGGGGTGCGGCGCCGCGGACCGGCCGGCCGGCGGCGCGCGCCCGGGCTCCGTCCCCGGGTTTTTTCCTCCTGTGCGTGAGGTACCTGAGCAGGGCCTTTACACCGCACTTAACCTACGGTCACGTAACCTACGGTGTCGTAGCCTACGATGCCGTAGGTTCCGGCACCGCTCGCCGGACCCGTCGAACAGTCACCCGTCCCCCTGGAGTTTTCGTGACGCTCACTTCCCCCCATCTCGGCAGCCCCTCCGCCTGGACCGACGCCCGGCTGCTGTACGCGCTGGAAGAAGTGGTCGAGACAGAGCTGAACCGGCATCTGCAGGTCGCCAAGGACTGGATGCCGCACGAGTACGTGCCGTGGAGCGACGGCCGTAACTTCCCCGGCCTGTTCGAGGACGGCGAGGCCTGGGAGAAGGGGCAGTCCAAGGTCACCGAGATCGGCCGGATCGCGCTGGTGGTGAACCTGCTCACCGAGGACAACCTCCCCAGCTACCACCACGAGATCGCCTCCCTCTTCGGCCGCGACGGCGCCTGGGGCACCTGGGTGCACCGCTGGACGGCGGAGGAGGGCCGGCACGGCATCGTGATGCGGGACTACCTGCTCGCCTCGCGCGCGGTCGACCCGGACAAGCTGGAAGAGTTTCGGATGGCCCACATGAGCGAGGGTTTCGAGTCGGACAACCGGCACTCGATGCTGCACTCGGTCGCCTACGTCGCCTTCCAGGAACTGGCCACCCGCATCTCGCACCGCAACACCGGCCACCAGTCCGGCGACCCGGTCTGCGACCGGATGCTGGCCCGCATCGCCACCGACGAGAACCTGCACATGGTCTTCTACCGGAACCTGCTGAAGGCGGCGTTCGAGCTGGCGCCCGACCTGACGATGCAGGCGGTACGGGACGTCGTGGTCAACTTCCGGATGCCCGGACACGGCATGCCGGGGTTCGAGCGGGCGGCGGCGCAGATGGCGATCGGCGAGGTCTACAACCTGCGCATCCACCACGACGACGTGCTCCAGCCCGTGCTGCGCTTCCTGAAGGTCATGGAGATCGACGGGCTGGGCCCGGAGGGCATGAAGGCGCAGGAGGAACTGGGCCTGTACATGGGCGGGCTGGATTCCGAGGCGTCCAAGTTCGACGAGAAGCTGGCGGCGCGCAAGGCGCGGATGGCGGCCCGCGCGGCCGGCTGACCCCGGTCGGCCACCTGGGCGACGGGGACGGGCCGTCCGGTGCCTTCGGTGCCCTCCTCCCGCACGGTCCGGCGAGGCGGTCCGCCGCAGAGGCCGGGCGGCCGGGTCCCCCTGGGCGGCGCCCAGGTCCCCGTGGGCGGCGCCCAGGTCCCCGTGGGCGGCGCCCGGGCCGGCGACCGGGCGGGGCCGCGGCTGGTGACGGGCGTTCCGGTTCAGGTGGCCGAGAGGTACTGGACGCGCGCGCCGTCGTCCGGGCCGGTCGCGGCGCCCGTCGGCGTCCGTACCGGAACCCTCGGAAGCGTCGGCCGACGCGGCGAGGACGGCGAGTCGCCCGGAACGCTCCCGTCAGGGCGCGGCGCGCCGCAGGGCCAGCCGTTCCTTCTCCGAGAGGCCGCCCCAGACGCCGAAGCGCTCGTCGTTGCTGAGGGCGAACTCCAGACAGGCCGAGCGGGTCGGGCACAGGCCGCAGATCCGCTTCGCCTCGCGTACGGAGCTGCCGGGCTCGGGGAAGAAGAAGTCCGCCCCGGTCTGCGCGCACAACGCCTCCTGCTGCCAGGCGAGATCGGGCGCCGTGATGGTGTCGTTGAGCATGGGCAGCAGCGTGCCGGGCGGCGCAAAACGTTCGATCAACGCGGGATCAACGCCAGGATCGCCGGCCGCCGGCCCCCCGATGATCACCCGTACGGCCCTGGGAGGCACGGCGGCGCGCGGGACGGCGGCGGCGATTGTCAGTGGGCGGTGCGAGACTCGGCGGAGCAGGCCACGGGACCCTTCCGAGGAGGGCGAAGATGCTCACCGACCGATACGTCACCGGCGCTCCGAACTGGATCGACGTCGCCACTCCCGACGTCGCCGGCGCCGCCGCCTTCTACGGCGGTCTCTTCGGCTGGCGGCTGCGTCCGGCGCCCACCGGGGACCACGGCTACTTCGAGCGGGACGGCGCCACGGTGGCCGGCTGTCTGGGGATCGCCCCGCAGCAGGGCCCGCCGTCCTGGACGGTGTACTTCCGGACCGCGGACGCCGAGGCCGCCGCCCGGTCCGCCGAGCGGGCGCGCGGCCGGGTGCTGGTGCCGCCGACGCCCGCCCTGGAGGAGGGCGTCACGGCCGTCCTCGCCGACCGGGCGGGGGCGCCGTACGGCGTCTGGCAGCCGGGCCGGCGCAAGGGGCTGGACCTGGTGGGCGATACGGGCGCGCTGTGCTGGGCCGAGCTGTACACCCCGGACATCGCGGCGGCCGCGGCGCACTACCACGCGGTGCTCGGTCTGGAGACCTCCGCCCTGACCTTTCCCGGTGGCGCCTACACCTGCGTCAATCCGCCGGGGGCGGTCGAGGAGGGCATGTTCGGGGGCGTGGTCCCGCTCGCCGACGATCCGGTGGAGACGGAGGCGCACTGGCTGCCGTACATCGCGGTGGCCGACACGGACGAGGTGGTCGCCCGGGCCCGGGAGCTGGGCGGCGAGGTCCGGCTGCCCGCCACGGACGTCGGGGGCGCGGGCCGTCTGGCGCGGCTGGCCGATCCGTACGGGGCCCGGTTCGCGGTGCTCAGACCGGCGCCGGGCGCCGCCGGGGCGGACTGACCCGGAGCGTCGCGGGATGCGGGCCGGAGCGGCCGTCACGCTCCGGTGCCGGCACCGGTTGCCTGCGTCCGCCCACGGATGCCGCTCGGCGGTCACGCCCCGGCGGGCCAGGCCGAGGGGCAGCGGACCAGGCCGAGCCCCGGCGGACCAAGCCGTACCCCGGCGGATCAGCAGGCAGGCGGGCCGGGAGGCCGTCACGCTCCGGTGCCGGCACCGGTTGCCTGCTGCCGCCCACAGATGCCGCTCCGCGGTCACGTCCCGGCGAGCCCAGGCCGAGGGGCGGCGGACCAGGCCGAGGCCCGGCGGACCAAGCCGAACCCCGCCGGGGTCAGGCCGAGGTCCGGCGGATCAGGGTGGTCGGCAGGATCACGCCGGACGGTGCGGACCCGGGCGGTCCCGGGGCCGGGGCTCCGGCCTCACCGTCCAGGCCGCACAGCAGGAGCCGGGCCATCAGGCGGCCCATCTCCTCGATGTCCTGACGGACCGTGGTCAGCGCGGGCTCGGTCTGCTCGGCGACCGACAGCATGTCGTCGAAGCCGACCACGGCCACGTCCTCGGGGACGCGCCGCCCGTGCGCGCGCAGCACCCGCAGGGCGCCCGCCGCCATCAGGTCGTTGGCCGCGAACACGGCGTCCAGGTCCGGGCACCGGGCGAGCAGTCCGCGCATCGCGTGTTCACCGCCGCCCGGGGTGAAGTCGCCCCGGACGACCAGCGCGGGATCGGCGTCGGCCATGACGTCGCGGTAGCCGGCGAGCCGGTCGGCGGCCGAGGTCTGGTCCAGCGGGCCGGTGATGTGCGCGATCCGGGTGCGGCCGAGGGCCGCGAGGTGACGCACGGCGTCCCGGGCGCCACCGCGGTTGTCGCTGTCGACGTACACCACGTCGCCGCGGCCGTCGCTCCAGCCGGGGCGTCCGCCGAAGACGGTCGGCACCCCGGCGCGCTGGATCAGGCCCGGCAGCGGGTCGTCGAGGTGCAGGGAGAAGACCAGCGCGCCGTCGACGTGTCCGCCCGCGAGGTAGCGGCCGACCCGGGCGTGGTCCTCGCGGCCCTCGGTGAGCAGCAGGACGAGCTGGTTGTCGTGGGCGGTCAGCTCCTTGCCGATGCCCCGCAACTGGAGGGCGAAGAAGGGGTCGGCGAAGACCCGTGCCTCCGGTTCGGCGACGACCACGGCGACGGCGTCGTGCCGCCGGGTCACCAGGGAACGGGCGGCCTGGTTGGGTACGTAGCCGAGTTCCTCGACCGCGCGCCTCACCCGTGCGGCGAGCGCCTCGCGGACCCCCGCCGCCCCGTTCACCACCCGTGACACGGTGGCCCGCGAGACTCCGGCCCGCGCGGCCACCGCCTCCAGCGTGGGACGCGGCGCGATGTCGGTCACGTGGGCTCCTCCCCGGCGGCTGCGGATCAGGATAGCCGCGGGCCACCGGGGGGACACCGTCAGTGGTGGTGCTCCGAGGCCTCCTCCGGTGTCTCCTCCGGTGTCTCCTTCGACGACCGCTCCGCCGTTCCCTCGGGCACCGCCTTCGCATCCGCCCCGTCCGCGCCCTCGGCCTCGCCCGCCCCGTGCGCACCGTGCTCGTGCGGGTCGTACCCGGGGATCGTCCCGTCCGCCTTCTTCACCAGGAACAGCCCCACCATGCCCATGTCGGAGTGGCTCTGCACATGGCAGTGGTACATCCACGCCCCGGCGCCCACGCCCTCCCCGGCGATCACCTGGAAGCCGAAGGAGTCGGCCGGGCCAGTGATCTTGTTGTCGATGACCCGGCTGGGGTCGTCGGGGCCGGCGAGCAGGCCGGTGCGGTTGTCCGCCCAGCGGTGACCGTGCATGTGGAAGGTGTGGTAGTACTCGCCGTGCGTGATCATCACGAACTCGACCCGGTCGCCGACGGTGGCCTCGAAGTCGGGTCCGGTGTGCGCGGGCCGGTTGTTGATGAGCATGTCGTTGAAGACGATGGTGTGCGTGGCGTCCGGCAGGATGTCGCCCACGCGGCGGACGATCACCGGCCCGTACAGGCCGCCCCGGATGCCGCCGGTGCCGTGCTCGGTGCCGACGACGTGGTCGTGGTAGTGCCAGTAGCCGGCGCTGCCGGGCCGCCAGGTGCCGTCGGCCCGTCGGCCGGGCTTGTGGGTGCGCCAGGTGTAGGTGCGGGTGCCGCCGGGCGGGACGTCGCTCTTGTTCATCGTGGTGCCGTCGCTGGTGATCTCGTAGTCCAGGCCGTGGACGTGCAGGCTGACCGGGATGTCCATGGTGTTCTCGAACTCGACGTGGAGCGTGTCGCCCTCGTTCAGCTCGATCAGCGGCCCGGGGACCGTCGCCTTCCCCTTCTCCAGGCCGTATCCCAGCTGCCCGCCGGACAGCCGTTCCGCGTACAGCTTGAGGTGCCGGACCGCTCCCCCGGCCGGAGCCGTCCTCACCGCGGCGGCGGCCACGGGGGCGCCGGACGACTCCGACGCCGCCACGGACAGCGAGGTCGCGACGGCCGCGCCGCCCAGCAGCACCCGCCGGTTGAAGCCGCGTCTGTCCATGCCGATGTCCATGCCGAACTCCCCCATCTGGTCACGGGATTGACGGGACGTAGCTGTGATGAACCTGTGCGACGGTACCGGCCACTCCGTCGTTTATCCACACTCAGGACAAAGTTCTGCGTATCCCGGTCATACCTATTGGCGAGTCGGGCAAAGAGGTCTAGCTTCCTTGGCGCTGTTGCCGCGACCGAGGAGGGGCGGGTGACCACGTGCGGTTCTCGACACCACACAGGCCCATGCACTTACGAGGATTGAGCGCCACGGGAAAGACAAGACGGGTCCGGGCGGCGGCGCTGACCGCCGGGTTCCTGACCGCGGGGCTGCTGTCGGCCCCGGCGGCCGGTGCGTTCCCCGCGCCGGAACCGCCCCTGACAACGATGTCGATCAAGTCGCCGCCGGGCAGTGCCGATGTCCGGGTGCTGGTCTTCTACGGGTCGGCCGCGGCCGGCGAGGAGTCGCCGGTCGTCAACGCCGGTATCGCGGCGATCGAGCGGATCGGCCTGACCGGGCCCACGGAGCAGCGCTTCGCGGTCACGGCCACGGGCGACGCGTCGGTGTTCACCAACGAGAAACGGCTCGGCCGCTTCAACGCGGTGGTGTTCCTGACCGGCGGCGGCGACGTGCTGGACCCGGAGCAGGAGGCGGGTCTGGAGGCGTACATGGAGGCCGGCGGCGGCTTCCTCGGCGTCCATGACGCGGCGCGCGCGGAACCGTACTCGGACTGGTTCACCGGTCTGATCGGCGCCCGTCCCGCCGCCGGGGCCGCGCCGGCCGTCCAGCGGGCCACCGTGGAGGTCGGCGACCGGCTGCACCCGGCCACCAAGGACCTGCCGGTGCGGTGGAAGCGTCCCGACAAGTGGCTGAACTGGGCCGAGAACCCGTCCGGCGAGGTGCACACCGTGGCGCGGGTGCGCGAGTCGACGTACACGCCGGGGGCGAACGCCAACGGCTGGGACCACCCGGTGAGCTGGTGCCGCGACTACGACGGCGGACGGTCCTTCTACACCGGCATGGGCGGCACGGCCTCCTCCTTCGACGAGACCGACTTCCGCACCCATCTGCGCGGCGCCCTGCTGTGGACGACCCGGCTGGTCCGGGCCGACTGCAAGGCCGCCATCACCGGCAACTACAAGGCGGAGCGGCTGACCCAGCCCAACCAGCCCGGCCGGAACGACCAGATCGGCGAGCCGCACGGCCTGGTCACCGCGCCCGACGGCCGGGTCTTCTACATCGGCCGGGGCGGCGCGGACGCCTCCCGGCCGGTGGTCACCGACTGGAACGACCCGGACATCGGCAAGGGCACGGGCGAGATCCACGTCTACGACCCGGAGACGAAGAAGGTCACCCTCGCCGGTGAGCTGACCGTCTTCGGCAACAAGGGCGGCGGCGAGGAACTGGTCAAGGTCGAGGAGGGCCTGCTCGGCATCGAACTCGACCCCGGCTTCGAGGACAACGGCTGGGTGTACCTGCACTACACCCCCCACTCGGAGATCGACCGCGAGACGCACATGGCCGAGCGGCGCGTCTCCCGCTTCACCCTCGACCAGGCCACGAACAAGCTGGACCTGGACAGCGAGAAGGTGCTGCTGCACTGGCCGGTGCAGATCCACAGCTGCTGCCACGCGGGCGGCGGCATGGCCTGGGACTCGAAGGGCAACCTGTACATCGCCACCGGCGACAACAACTCCAGCGGCTTCAGCGGCGGTTACTCGGGCAACAACCCGGAGCCGAACTTCAAGGGCGTCTCCTTCGCCGACGCCCGCCGCACCGCCGGCAACACCAACAACCTCAACGGCAAGATCCTGCGCATCCACCCCGAACCGGACGGGACGTACACCCTCCCCGAGGGCAACCTCTTCACCGGCGAGGAGACCGCCGAGGGCGGCGGCAAGACGCGCGGCGAGATCTATGTGATGGGCGTGCGCAACCCGTCCCGCATCTCCGTCGACAAGTCGACCGACACCCTGTACGCGGGCTGGGTCGGCCCGGACGCCTCCAGCCCGTCCCCGACCTGGGGACCGGCGAAGTACGACACCTTCGCGGCGATCACCGAGGCGAGCAACCGGGGCTGGCCGTACTGCATGGGCAACAAGCAGCCCTACCGGGACCGGAACCTGCCGGACCCGTCGCAGCCGCTGGGCTGGTACGACTGCGACCACCCGAAGAACGAGTCGCCGAACAACGACGGCCTGGTCAACCTGCCGCCGGTGACCGGCAACAACATCTGGTACTCGCCGCAGGGCGGCGGCCCGGACTTCCCGCGCGACGAGAACGGCGTCCCGTCCTACGAGCAGGACGAGAGCACCTACCTGCTCCCGTGGCTCACCGGCGGCAGCCAGGCGGCGATGACCGGACCGGTCTACCGCTACGACGCCACGAGCGACAGCGCCACCAAGTGGCCCGCCTACTGGGACGGCAAGTGGTTCGTCGGCGACTTCTACGACGCCGGGCAGCCGCGCAACGCGGTGCTGATGGACCCGAAGACACAAGGGGACGGCGGTCTGCCGGTGCACTCCGAGTCACTGAAGAAGATCGTCCCGGTCGGCGCGGACGGCATCAAGAACCTGATGGACTGGAAGTTCGGTCCGGACGGCGCGCTGTACGTCCTCGACTACGGCCGCGGCTTCTTCACCTCGGACGCCAAGTCGGCCCTGTGGCGGGTCACCTACACGGGCGGCGGGCCGACGCCGGCCGCGGGACAGCTGGCGAGGGGGACGCAGTGATACGGCGACGAAGAGTGTGGGCGGCCCTGCTGGCCGGTCTGCTGATGGTGCTGGGGCTCCAGACCGCGGCCGTCGGGGAGGACGAGCCGGCCGCCGCCGCGCCCGCCGCGCAGCAGGTCCTCACCTGGACCGCCGGGGACGACATCACCAAGTACACCTCCGCACCCGAGACGGCGGTGGCGGGCCCGGCGACGATCGTCTTCGAGAACAGCGAGGCGACCGGCAACACCACCGGCATGCCGCACACGCTGACGTTCATCACCAGCGACCCCGAGTACAACAACGATGTGCAACTGAACATCCTGGCCTCCCCGTTCGACGCGCAGGGCGGCCGGCACACCGCCGAGGTCACCCTCTCCCCCGGCCGCTACCTCTACCACTGCACCGTCCAGGGCCACACGGAGATGAGGGGCGTCCTGGTGGTCACCGAGGGCGGCGGCGAGGACACCACGGCGCCCGAGACCAGCGCGGACGTGCAGGGGACGCAGAACGCCGAGGGGCAGTACGTCGGTGCGGCGAGCGTGGCGATCGGCGCCACCGACGCGGGTGGCTCGGGCGTCGACCGGGTCGAGTACGCGATCGGCGCGGACGGCGCCTGGCAGCCGTACACCACGGCGGTGGTGATCGACGAGGTCGGTGACCACACGGTCCGCTACCGCGCCTTCGACAAGGCGGGCAACGCGGCGGCCGAGAAGAGCGTGACGTTCACGGTCGTCGCCCCGGGGACCGACGACACCACGCCGCCGGACACCTCGGCGACGGTCGACGGCGAACGGAACGCGGACGGGGCGTACCTCGACATGGCGACGGTGACCGTCAGCGCCTCCGACACCGGTTCCGGCGTCAACACCATCGAGTACGCGGTCGGTGACGGCGCCTGGCAGCCGTACACCATGCCGGTGATGGTGCACCAGGTCGGCACCCACACCGTCCGCTACCGGGCCACCGACAAGGCGGGCAACGCGGCGGCGGAGAAGAGCGTGCAGTTCACGGTCGTCGCCGCTTCGCCGCAGGACACCACCGCGCCGGTGACCGGTGCGACCGTGGAGGGCACGCGCAACGCGGGCGGGGCGTACGTCGGCGGCGCGAAGGTGACGGTCAGCGCCACCGACGCGGGCGGCTCGGGCGTCGCGGGGATCGAGTACTCCCTCGACGGCGGACCCTACCTGGCGTACACCGCGCCCGTGCTCGTCGACCGCGCCGGTACCCACACCGTGGCGTACCGCGCGAGCGACAAGGCGGGCAACGTCTCCCAGCCGCTGAGCGTGAGCTTCACCGTCGTCACCGGCGGCGGGGTGCCGGCGCCGCCCTGCCCGGAGTACGACGAACGGCTCACGGTGATCGTCGGCACCGTCGACTCGGGGGTGCCCAACCGGGTGACGAACAACCGGTGCCGGATCAACGAGCTGATCGAGGACGAGCGGGAGTGGACGTCCCACGCCCTGTTCCTCAAGCATGTGCGCGAGGTGACGGCGCGGCTGCTGGCCGAGGGCGTCATCGACCAGCGGGAGCTGAAGGCCGTGCGCGCCGCCGCCCGGGAGTCCGGTATCGGCACGCCCGGCCAGACCGAGGGCTACCGCACGATCATGGACGGCACCGCGGAGTCGCTGGCCAAGTGGGAGCAGGTGGGCGGCGGTTCGTTCGCGGCCAACGGGGACGGGTCGATCACCTCCGGCACCACCGAGTCCGGCCTGGGCATGCTGTGGTTCCCCGAGCGCACCTACGGCGACTTCTCGCTGAAGCTCCAGTGGCGGGACGACGCGCCGGGCACGGGCAACGCCAACTCCGGTGTGTTCGTGCGCTTCCCGTGGGTCCACGACCACCCGGAGGAGTCACGTCCGGAGTGGGCCGCGATCAAGTTCGGCCATGAGATCCAGGTGTTCGACAGCCCCAGCGGCGACATGTACAAGACCGGCTCGGTCTACGGCTTCGACCGGGTGGGTCTCGCCGGGGCCGGGGTGACACAGAAGGGCACCTGGAACGACTACGAGATCCGGGTGGTCGACCAGCACTACTCGGTCTACCGCAACGGCGTGCTGATCAACGAGTTCGACAACACCGGCGGCCAGGAGTTCGAGCCCCCGCGCTCGGACGACCCGGGCACCGACGGGCGGCGGTACGCCGCCGGGTACATCGGGCTCCAGGTGCACGGCACGACGGACGTGGTGTCCTACCGGGACGTGCGGATCATGGATCTCTAGGTCACGGACTCTGCAGGTCACGCATTCTGCAGGCCACGGATTCACGAGTGTTTCTTCGCGCGGCTCGGCTGTACCCGTCGGGGTTCGCCCGGCATCTTCGGATACTCGGGCGGGTACGGCAGATCGCCGAGGTTGTGGTCACGCTCGTCCTTCGCCGCCAGCTCCAGCAGGGCGTCGAGGGAGTGGGCGTGACCGTCCATGTCCGCGTGCACGTCGCCGAGTTCGGCGAAGCGCGCGGGCATGGTCGTGAGGTCGAAGTCGGCGGGGTGGGCGACGCCGACCTCCTCCCAGCGCAGGGGCGCGGAGACGGGGGCGTGCGGGCGGGGGCGCACCGAGTAGGCGGAGGCGATGGTGCGGTCGCGGGCGGTCTGGTTGTAGTCGACGAAGATGCGCTTCCCGCGCTCCTCCTTCCACCACTTGATGGTGACCTGTTCGGGCATCCGGCGCTCCAGTTCCCGGCCGACGGCGATGGCGGCGCGGCGTACCTGGGTGAACGTCCAGCGGGGCTCGATCGGCACGAAGACGTGCAGGCCCCGGCCGCCGGAGGTCTTGGGCCAGCCGCGCAGGCCGCCGAACTCGTCCAGTACGGCCCGTAGTTCGTGGGCGGCGCGGACCGCGTCGTCGTAGTCGGTGCCGGGCTGGGGGTCGAGGTCGATGCGGAGTTCGTCGGGGTGGTCGACGTCGTCGGCCCGTACCGGCCAGGGGTGGAAGGTGAGGGTGCCGTACTGGGCGGCCCACACCACCGCGGCCTCCTCGGTGGGGCACATCTCGTCGGCGCTGCGTCCGCTGGGGAAGGTGATGTGGGCGGTGGGGATCCAGCCGGGCATGCCCTTGGGCGCGCGTTTCTGGTAGAACCACTCGCCGGTGACGCCGTCCGGGTAGCGCTCCAGGGTGGTGGGGCGGCGGCGCAGGGCGCGCAGGATGCCGGGGGCGACGGCCTGGTAGTAGCGGGCCAGGTCCAGCTTTGTGTAGCCGCGCTCCGGGAAGAAGATCTTGTCCGGGCTGGTCAGCCGTACGGTCCGGCCGCCCGTCTCCAGCTCCACCGCTTCACCCATGCGAGCCACGGTAGGCGCATCGGGCATGCCTCGCACATCAGGCGACGGCGGTCGTTCCCGGTGAGAATCGGTGCATGGACCTGCCCGTGATGCCGCCCGTGAAGCCGATGCTCGCCAAGTCCGTGGCGGCGATCCCGCCGGGTATGCAGTACGAGGCCAAGTGGGACGGGTTCCGGGCGATCGTCTTCCGGGACGGGGCCGAGGTGGAGTTCGGCAGCCGCACGGGCAAGCCGCTGACCAGGTACTTCCCGGAGCTGGTGACAGCGGTGCGGGAGCGGTTGCCCGAGCGGTGCGTGGTGGACGGGGAGATCGTCATCGCCCGTCAGGGGCGGCTGGACTTCGACGCGCTGACCGAGCGCATCCACCCGGCGGACTCCCGGGTGCGGACGCTGGCCGAGCGGACCCCGGCGTCCCTGGTCGCCTTCGACCTGCTGGCGCTGGACGGCGAGTCGCTGCTGGACGTGGGACTGTCCGACCGCCGGGCGCTGCTGCTGCGGGCGCTGGCCCAGGTCACCGCGCCCGTGCACGTGGCGCCGGCGACGACGGACATCGAGGTGGCGCGGCGCTGGTTCGAGCAGTACGAGGGGGCGGGTCTGGACGGGGTGGTGGCCAAGCCGCTCGATCTGCTCTACCGGCCGGACGAGCGGGCGATGTTCAAGGTCAAGCACGAGCGGACGGCGGACGTGGTGGTCGCCGGTTACCGCTTCCACAAGAGCGGTCCGGTGGTCGGCTCGCTGCTGCTCGGCCTGTACGACGACCGGGGCGCCCTCCAGCACGTCGGCGTGTGCGCGGCGTTCACCATGAAGCGGCGGGCGGACCTGGTGGCGGAACTGGAGCCGCTGCGGATGGCGGACGTGTCCGGGCATCCGTGGGCGGCCTGGGCGGACGAGGCCGCGCACGAGTCGGCGCGGCTGCCGGGGGCGCCGAGCCGCTGGTCGGGCAAGAAGGACCTGTCCTGGGTGCCGCTCAGGCCGGAGCGGGTGGCCGAGGTGGCGTACGACCACATGGAGAACGGGGCGCGGTTCCGGCACACCGCGCGCTTCCGCCGCTGGCGGCCGGACCGCACCCCGGACAGTTGCACCTTCGCCCAGCTCCAGGAGCCGGTCCGCTTCGACCTGGCGGAGATCCTCGCCCCGCCGGCCCCCTGATCAGGGCCGCATCAGCACCTTGACCGCGCCGTCCCGCTTCTTCTGGAACATCTCGTAGGCGTGCGGGGCGTCGGCGAGCGGCACCCGGTGGGTGGCGAAGTCCTGGACGCCGAGCGGGTCCTCGTCGGTGAGGTAGGTGAGGATGTCGTCGCTCCAGCGGCGTACGTTGGCCTGCCCCATCCGCATCTGGATCTGCTTGTCGAACAGGGTGAGCATCGGCATCGGGTCGGCCATGCCGCCGTAGACGCCGACCAGCGAGAGGGTGCCGCCGCGGCGCACCAGGTCGATGGCGGTGTAGAGGGCGGCGAGGCGGTCGACGCTGAGGCGTTCCGCCATGGGGCCGCCGATCTTGCGGGGCATGATCGCGGCGCCCTGCTGCACCAGCTTGGCGATCGCGCTGCCGTGCGCCTCCGTGCCCACGGCGTCGATCACGGCGTCCGGGCCGCGCCCGCCGGTCTCGTCCCGGATGGCGGCGACGAGTTCCTTCTCGCTGTCGAAGGAGCGCAGGTCGTACGTCTCCACGCCCCGCTCGCGCGCCCGGCGCAGCCGCTCGGGGACGAGGTCCACGCCGAACACCCGCCCCGCGCCCTTGACCTGCGCGACCCGGCAGGCCATGTCGCCGATGGGGCCGAGGCCGAGCACGGCGACGGTGCCGCCCTGGGGGACGCCGGCGTAGGCGACGGCCTGCCAGGCGGTGGGCAGCACGTCCGAGAGGTAGACGAAACGGTCGTCCGGCGGGCCCTGGGGCACCTTGATCGGCCCGTACTGGGCCTGCGGGACCCGCAGGTACTCGGCCTGACCGCCGGGCACCGCGCCGTACAGGCGGGTGTAGCCGAACAGGGCGGCACCCATGCCCTCGCCGGTGACCTGGGTGGTCTCGCACTGGGTGGGCAGGCCGGTGTCGCACATGTAGCAGTGGCCGCAGGCGATCTGGAACGGCACCACGACCCGGTCGCCCGGCTTCAGGTCCGGCACCTCGGGGCCGACCTCCTCGACGATGCCCATCGGCTCGTGTCCGAGGATGTCGCCCGGGGTCATGAACGGGGTGAGCACTTCGTAGAGGTGCAGGTCGGAGCCGCACAGCCCGGTGGAGGTGACGCGGATGACCGCGTCCGTGGGTTCCTGGATCTTCGGGTCCGGCACCTCCTCCACGCGCACGTCCCGCTTGCCCTGCCAGGTCACTGCCTTCATCGTCCCGCGCTCCCTCCGTCACCCGACTGCTCACTCGTACGGTGGCGCCCGGGTACCCGGGGCCCCTCTTCCGAACCGCCACGCTGGTCCGATCAGCCGATTGAAAGCGCATTGTCATAAGAAGTCGGGTATGGCAACAAAGGCGTCAAGAGGCGCACAATCAGTGACGTAGGAGGGCGGACGGGTGGTCGGGGTGCGACGAGGCAGACGACGAGGGACATGGCAGCGCGGAGCGCGGGCACGGGGCGGCGCGCCGCGGGCCACGCTGACCGCGGCGGTGGCGGCGGCGCTGCTGGCGGCGGGCTGCGCGGCGGGGCCGGGGCCGACACCGGACGACGACGGACGCGGATCCGCGCTGCAACCGTCACGGAGCGCCGAGGCCGCCACGTCCTCCCCGCCGGCCGTGAAGACGCCCTCCCCGCCGGCCGTGAAGTCGGCCTCGCCGCAGGCGGTGAAAGCGGCCTTGCCGCTGGCCGTGAAGATCGACAACGTGCGCGCCGCCCGCCCCCACACGGGACTGGAGGCGGCGGACGTCGTCTACGTGGAGCCGGTCGAGGGCGGGCTGAGCCGGCTGATGGCCCTGTACGCGACGAAGCTGCCGTCGACCGTCGGCCCCGTGCGCAGCGCCCGCGAGTCCGATCTGGAGCTGCTACGCCAGTTCGACCGGCCGACGCTCGCCTTCTCCGGCGCCCAGCGCAAACTGCTGCCCCGCATCGACAGCGCGCCGGTTCGGGCGGAGCAGCCCAGCAGGACGCCCGGCGCCTGGGTCCGCGACATCGGCCGGCCGGCCCCGCACAACCTCTATCTGCGCCCCGGCCGCCTGGTGTCCCCGGCACCGGGCGCGACGGCCCTGACCACCGGGTTCCGGTACGGCGCCGCACCCTCGGGCGGCCGGACCGAGAGCGCGCGCACGGTGCGCTACCCGGCGGCGCGCTTCACGTTCACCTGGTCGAAGGAGCGCGACCGCTGGCTGATCGACATGGACGGCGCCCCGGCCGTCACGTCCGGCGGCAAGCGGCTGGCGCCCGCGACGGTCGTCGTGCAGTACGTGAAGGTACGGGAGTCCAAGCTGCACGACTCCCGGGGCAACCACTCGCCGTACGTGGAGACGGTCGGCTCCGGCCGGGCCGACGTACTGCGCGACGGGCGGACCCACAGCGCCGCCTGGCGGCGGGGCTCGGCCACGGACGGTACGGCGTTCACCACCGCGGACGGCTCGCCGGCGCGGTTCGCCGAGGGGCAGGTGTGGGTGGTGTTCGCGCGGGCGTCCTGAGCGGGCGGTCCACGGCCAGAGGGTTCCCGGCCGGCCGGTTCAGTGCGGGGCCGCCAGGGGCTCGCCCGGGTTGCGCAGCCCTTCGGCGGCGTCCGCGACCCGCTGGATCAGCCGGAAGAACAGCTCCTGCTCCTCCCCGGTCAGCGGGGCCAGGAACACCTGGTTCATCCGGGCCGTGCGCACGGTGAGCCTGCGGTGGGTGCGCGTCCCCTCGTCCGTGGGGCGGAGCAGGGCGCGGCGGCCGTCCTGCGGGTCGCGCACCTTGTCGATCAGCCCGCGGCGGCTCAGCCGGCTGATCACCTCGGCGATGGTGGACCGGTCGAGCCCCACCCGCTCCCCCACCGTGCGCTGGTCCAGGCCCGGCTCCGCGACCAGCGCGTTGAGGACCGCGAACTGCGGCGAGGTGATCTCCTCGGAGACCATCGCGTTCCACAGCAGGTAGTGCGCCTGCTGGAGCCGCCGGGCCAGATGCCCGGGATGGGTGGTCAGGTCCACCGCGGCCATGTGCGCTCCCGTGGTCGTATTCGTCGGTGCACTGAACGATACCCCCTCACCGATCTCCGAGTACGTCACACAAACAGCCTGTGAACTGGGTCTTGACGACTTTCCCGACCGATGGCAGCGTGTGGGAAACCTCGACGAAATACTCAGTGCCCTGACTAATTCCTGGCTCGGGCGCCTGACAGGGACGGTCTTCCATGACTTCGCCTTCCATCACTCTCACCCAGCACGACATAGACGCGGAGATGGCCGCCGAGCGCGCCGCGTACGAGAAGCGGCTCGCCGGCGGCGGACCGGTCGAGCACCACCCGCGCCGCGACTACGCCCCGTACCGGTCCTCGCTGCTGCGCCACCCGAAACAGCCGCCGATCGCCATCGACGTCACCAAGGACCCGGAGCTGGTGGAGCTGTCCTCCCCGGCCTTCGGCGAGCGCGACCTGACCGCCATCGACAACGACCTCACCATCCAGCACCCGGGTGAGCCGGTCGGCGAGCGCATCACCGTCTCGGGCCGGCTGCTGGACCGTGACGGGCGCCCGGTCCGCGGCCAGCTCGTCGAGATCTGGCAGGCCAACTCGGCCGGCCGCTACGCCCACCAGCGCGAGCAGCACGACGCGCCGCTCGACCCGAACTTCACCGGCACCGGCCGCACGATCACCGACGACGACGGCTTCTACCGCTTCACCACCATCCAGCCCGGCCCGTACCCGTGGCGCAACCACGTCAACGCCTGGCGCCCGGCGCACATCCACTTCTCGCTCTTCGGGTCGGCGTTCACCCAGCGGCTGGTGACGCAGATGTACTTCCCGAACGACCCGCTGTTCCCGTACGACCCGATCCTGCAGTCCGTCACGGACGACGCGGCCCGCCAGCGGCTGATCGCGACGTACGACCACAGCCTGTCCGTGCCGGAGTTCTCGCTCGGCTACCACTGGGACATCGTGCTCGACGGCCCGCGTGCCACCTGGATCGAAGAAGGGCGCTGACCTGCCATGACGAAGATCGACACCAGCAGCCCCGAGAACGTGCTGCCCACGCCGTCGCACACCGTCGGCCCGTTCTACGGGTACTCGCTGCCGTTCCGCGGCGGCGAGGACATCGCCCCCGTCGGGCACCCGGACACCGTCACCGTGCACGGGTACGTGCTGGACGGTGCGGGCGAGCCGCTGCCGGACGCGCTCGTGGAGGTGTGGGGCCCGGACCCGGACGGCAACGTCCCGACGGCGGACGGCTCGATGCGCCGGGATCCGGCGACGGGAACGTATCTCGGCCGCAACGGCGTGGAGTTCACCGGCTGGGGCCGCATCCAGACCGACGCCGACGGGCACTGGTACGCGCGGACGCTGCGGCCGGGGGCGCGCGGGGAGAACGCGCCGTACCTGAGCGTGTGCGTCTTCGCGCGGGGTCTGCTGGTGCACCTGTTCACGCGGATCTACCTGCCGGGTGACGAGGCCGTGCTCGCCGCCGACCCGCTGCTGTCCCGGGTGCCCGAGGACCGTCGCGGCACGCTGGTCGCGGCCGAGGAGCGGCCGGGCACGTACCGTTTCGACATCCGCCTTCAGGGCGAGGGCGAGACGGTCTTCCTGGAGTACAAGTGACCTCTGCCGACACCGACACCGACACCGGCCTGCTCGCCCCCGGGTGGGCGGGCTCCCCGGCCGCCGACGCGACGGGCGACCGGGCGTACCTGCGGGCGCTGCTCGACGCCGAGGCCGCCCTGACCCGCGCCCAGGCCGCGCTGGGCCTCGCCCCGGACGGGGCGGCGACGGCGGTGACGGACGCCGCGGACCGTGCGCGTTTCGACCTGGCGTCGATCGCGGAGCGGGCCCGCGGCGGCGGCAACCCGGTCATCCCCCTGGTCGCGGACCTGACGAAGGCGGTCGGCCAGGAGTACGGCCCGTACGTGCACCGGGGCGCCACCAGCCAGGACATCCTGGACACGGCGGTGATGCTGGTCGCCGCCCGCGCCCTGCACCTGGTCCTGACCGACCTCGCCCGCACCGAACGGGCGCTGGCGCGGCTCGCCGCCGAGCACCGGGACACCCCGCTGCCGGGGCGGACGCTCACCCAGCACGCCGTGCCGACGACGTTCGGGCTGAAGGCGGCCGGGTGGCGGTCGCTGGTGCTGGACGCGCGGGACCGGATCACGGCCGTGCGTGAGACGCTGCCCGTCCAGCTCGGCGGTGCCGCCGGGACGCTGGCGGCCTTCGCCGCGTACGGCGCCGGGGACCCGCTGGCGCTGCCGGGCGCGTACGCCCGTGAACTGGGCCTGGCAGAGCCCGCGTTGCCGTGGCACACGCTGCGTACGCCGGTCGCCGACCTCGCCGGGTGCCTGGCGACGGCCGCCGGGGCGCTGGGCAAGCTCGCCGCGGACGTGCTGGTCCTCGGCCGGACCGAGACCGGCGAGGTGGCCGAGGGCAGCGGCGGCGGGTCCTCCGCGATGCCGCACAAGGCCAACCCGGTGCGCGCCACGCTGATCGCGGCGGCGGCCCGGCGCGCGCCGCAGCTCGCGGCGGTGCTGTACGGCTCCCTCGCCGCCGAGGACGAGCGGCCCGCCGGCGCCTGGCACGCCGAGTGGGAGCCGTTGCGCGACCTGCTCCGGCTGACCGGCGGCGCCGCCCGGGACGCCGCCGAACTCACCGAGGGGCTGCGGGTGGACCCGGCGGCCATGCGCGCCCACCTCGACCTGACCCACGGGCTGATCGTCTCCGAGCGGCTCTCCGCCGAACTGGCTCCGGTACTGGGCCGGTCCCGGGCGAAGGCCCTGCTCACCGAAGTGGCCAGGCGCACCTACGCCGAAGGCCGAAGCCTGAGTGAACTCCTGGCGGAAGTACCGGAGTTGAAGGACATCGACCTCGCCGCCCTGACCGACCCCGCCCGTTACACCGGCAGCGCCGCTGCCCTCACCGACCGCGCACTGGAGCGACGTTGACCCTGCTGAATCACCGTACGGAAGGCCCCGCCACCGCTCCCCCGCTGCTGCTCGGGCCCTCGCTCGGCACCTCGTACGCCCTGTGGGACCAGGTGGCGCCCGAGCTGTCCATCACCCGCCGGGTGATCCGCTGGGACCTGCCGGGGCACGGCGGCTCGGCCGCGGACCTGATCTCCGCCGGGGCGAGTGTCGGGGACCTGGCCGCGCTGGTGCTGGCGCTCGCCGACTCGCTCGGCGTGGAGCGGTTCGCGTACGCGGGGGTGTCGCTGGGCGGCGCGGTCGGGCTGCACCTGGCCCTGCACCACCCCGAGCGGGTCACCTCGCTGGCCGTGATCTGCTCGTCGGCGCACTTCAACGGCGCCAAGCCGTGGCAGGAGCGGGCGGAACGGGTCCGCCGGGAAGGGCTGGCGGACCTCGCGGCGAGCGCGGACGCGCGGTGGTTCACGCCCGGGTTCACCGTGCCGGAGCTGGTACGGGACCACCGGGAGGCCGATCCGGCGGCGTACGCGGCCTGCTGCGACGCGCTGGCCGCGTTCGACGTCCGGGACCGGCTGGCGGAGATCACCGTGCCCACCCTGCTGATCGCCGGGCGCGACGACCCGGCGACGCCCCCCGCCCACCTGCGGGAGATCGCCGACGCGGTGGCGGGGTCGGCGCTGGTGGAGATCCCGGGCGCCTCGCACCTGGCACCCGCCGAGCGCCCCGAGGCGGTGCTGACCGCGCTGCGCGGGCATCTCGACGGGGGTGCCAGGCGGGGCATGGCGGTGCGGCGGGAGGTGCTCGGCGACGCGCACGTGGACCGGGCGCAGTCCCGGCAGACGCCGTTCACGGCCCGGTTCCAGGACTTCATCTCGCGCTACGCCTGGGGCGAGATCTGGACCGACGAGACCCTCTCGCGCCGTGAGCGCAGCATGATCACCATGACCGCGCTGGTCGCGCACGGCCACTACGAGGAGCTGGCCATGCACGTCAGGGCGGCGCGGCGCAACGGGCTGACCCCGGACGAGATCGGCGCGGTGCTGCTCCAGACGGCCGTGTACTGCGGGGTGCCCGCGGCCAACTCGGCGTTCGCCACCGCCCAGCGGGTGCTGGCGGAGGAGGAAGCTCCCTAGGGCCTGTCGTTTGGA
>NZ_JAGGOO010000179.1 GCF_018614415.1 Streptomyces sp. ISL-12 | reverse complement strand
GGGCGCCCTCCCCCTTTTCCGCTTCCGTACGCTCAGCCGTGGTTCAGCTCGAACCAGACCACCTTGCCGGTGCTCAGCCGGGTCGCGCCCCAGCGCCGGGCCAGCCGGTTCACCAGGTACAGCCCGCGCCCGCCCTCGTCGGTGGCGCGGGCCTGCCTGAGGCGCGGCAGCTGCGGCACGTCGTCGCCGACCTCGCAGCGCAGCACGTCGGTGCGGAGCAGCCGCAGGGTCACCGGGCGGGAGGCGTACCGCACCGCGTTGGTGACGACCTCGCTGACCAGCAGCTCGACGGAGTCGGTCAGCTCCTCCAGGCCCCAGCGGGCCAGCGCGTGCCGGGCCAGCCGGCGGGCCCGGCCGGGCGCCGCGTCCTCCGGCTCCAGGTACCAGTACGCCACGTCGCTCGGCGCGATCCCGTCGAAGCGGGCGGCGAGCAGCGCGATGTCGTCGTCCCGGTCGCCCGGCCCGAGCATGTCCAGCACCTCGTCGCACAGGGCTTCCAGGGGCGGCGGATGGTCCGGGCCGGTCAGCTGGGCGGTCGCGGCGAGCTTCTCCCGCAGCTGCTCTATGCCGGTCCACACGTCCCGCAGGCGGGACTCGACCAGCCCGTCCGTGTAGAGCAGCAGCGTCGCGCCGGCGGGCGCGTCCAGCTCGACGGCCTCGAAGTCCACGCCGCCGACGCCGATCGGGGCGCCCGGCGGCACCCGCAGCACCTCGGCCCGGCCGCCCAGGTGCAGCAGGACGGGCGGGGGATGGCCGGCGTTGGCGATGGTGATGCGGTGCGAGACCGGGTCGTAGACCGCGTACAGGCAGGTCGCCATGCGGTCGGTGCCCAGCCGCTGGGCCTGCTCGTCGAGGTGGTGCAGGACCTCCTGCGGCGGCAGGTCGAGCCCGGCGAGGGTCTGCGCGGTGGTGCGCAGCTGGCCCATGATGGCCGCCGACGTCATGGAGTGCCCCATCACGTCCCCGACGACCAGCGCGACCCGGCTGCCGGGCAGCGGGATCGCGTCGTACCAGTCGCCGCCGACCCGGGCCGTCTCGGCGGCCGGGAGGTAGCGGGAGGCCAGCTTGACGCCGGTGCAGCGCGGCAGGTTCTCCGGCAGCATCGTGCGCTGCAACTCGTCGGCGATGTACGCCTCGCGGCCGTACAGCACCGCCTTGTCGATGCCCAGCGCGCTGTGCGTGGCGAGCTGCGCGGCCACCAGCAGGTCGTCGGCCTCGAAGGCGGCCCGCTCCGGACGGCGCAGGAACAGCGCGGCGCCGATCACCCGGCGCCGGCCGCGCAGCGGCGCCAGGACGGCACGCCGTCCGTCGGGCAGCGGGAGGTCGCTGAGGTCGCCGAGGAGTTCGGGCAGGGCGGCGCGGGCCGCGGGCGCGTCCGTGAAGACCGGCCGCACCCCGCGCAGCACCTCGGCCAGCGCGCTGCCCGGCCGCACCTCGCACAGCTCCGCGCCGACCGCGTCCAGGTCGGCCGGTTCGGGCTGGACCGGTGGCATGAACCCGCCCTCGGTGTCCCGCTCGGCGGGGATGCGGTCGGTGCGGCGCAGCCGCAGCACCAGCGGACCGGTGGGCCGCTCGTCGCCGACCGGCAGCGGCTCGCGCAGATAGACCAGGATCGCGTCGGCGAACGTCGGCACGGTCGCCCGGCACAGCCCCATCACGATCTCGTCCAGGTCCATGCCCCGGGCGATCCGCCGGGTGGCGGCGCCCACGAAGCGCAGCCGGTCCCCGTCCCGCCGCATCGGCGTGGGCTGTCCCGGCGGCAGCGGCTGCCCGCTGCGCCGCTCCGACCCGGTCTGCTCGGCCGGGACGCCGCCGGGCGGGGCCGGGACGCCCTCCGGCACCGGTACCGGCCGCGGGCGGTGCGCGTCGGGCCCGGCCGGCTGCTCGGTGCCCGGCTGGGCGTGCTCGGAGACGTCGACGGGGTCCCCGCCCACCGCGGCGGTCCCGGGCGGTGGAGTGTCCCCGGTGGGGCCCTGGGCCGGCAGCGCGGCGTCGGGGGCGCGCGGTGGTGCCGGGGTGTGCAACAGCGCCCCGCGGGGGTCCGTGGGGTCGTTGCCCGCCTGGGGGCGGTCGAAGGAGATCGGGTGCTCCGTCACGCGTGTCGAATCCATCCGTCCGCGACTGCGCGCCGCGCGTGCAGTTCGTCCCGCAGAAGTCCCGATACCCGGAACACGTGCCCCGGGAACGGATTTCCCGCGCGGTCGGGCGCTGTTCCCGAACCGCTGCCGGGCCTGCCGTGATCCGTGCCGGCGTTGCCCTCGTACCCCTCGCTCACGTCCTGCCGCCCCTCGGTGACGTTCGGTCAAGCCCTGCGTGTGCCACGCCTGTTGCCACCGCGAGCCCTTGCGGAGGACGATCCTACGTTTGTTGCCCGGGGGCGTATCAAGGGTCTCACGAGGACACGTGCGCGGGCGTGCGATCCCAGTCCGCCGGGAGGGACGGTACCGGCCACGCCGGATCCGGCCGCCAGTGCTGCCAGCCGTCGGAGTACGGCGCCACCCAGGCGCGGATCACCTCCACCGCGGCCCGCCCGGCCTCCCGTACCCGGTCGGCGAGGGCCGCGTCCATCAGCCCGTCCCGCTGGGCCTGCGCGAACTCGTCCTCGTCCCGCCAGTGCCACGTCCGGTCCGGGTGGACGGAGATGTCCAGGAAATGGTCCTCGGAGTCGACCCCGCCGGCCCAGCGGGTCAGCGGCTCCTCCAGGTTCACGTACCAGTTCTTGAACGCCCAGCCCGGTTCCCAGAACAGCCACACCGACCAGGGCTCGCCGGGCCGGGCCAGCTTCAGCACCCCGGTGCCGAACCAGCGGTCGCGCCGCACGGTCCGGGGTCTGGTGTAGCGCGTGGACAGCGGTTCCCGGTGCAGGGGCGTGCCGTCGGCCAGTACGGGCTTGACGCACTCGGTGCCGGGGGCCAGCCAGACGGCGAGTAGCTCGGCGTCGTCGCGTACGACGGTGACGGGGCGGGCGATGTGCGGGCGGGGGCCGCCGTTCTCCCGGTAGCGCCACAGGATCTGGCTGCCGGGTGTCCAGAACACCGCCCGTCCGTCCGTCCCCGTCGCCGTGTTCACCGTCTCACCGTCTGCCATGGACAGATATTAGGTGCCCCGGGCACCCGGCGCTGCGGCATCCGTCACGCCGGGGCACCGGGAGGGGGCGCGGGCGGGCCGGGTGCGCCGGCCAGGGCCGGGCAGACCCAGTCGGGACAGCCCGGGATCGGTCAGGGCCGGGTCATCCGCAGCACGTCCAGCGCCTCGTCGAGCTGCTCCTCGGTCAGGTCGCCGCGCTCCACGTACCCGCCCTCCACGACGACCTGACGGATCGTCTTCCGCTCGGCCAGCGCCTTCTTGGCGACCTTGGCGGCCTCCTCGTACCCGATGTACTTGTTCAGCGGCGTGACCACGGACGGCGAGGACTCGGCGTACTCGCGGGCCCGGTCCCGGTGGGCGACGATCCCGTCCACGGTGCGGTCGGCCAGCAGCCGCGAGACGTTGGCGAGCAGCCGCACGGACTCCAGCACGTTCTTGGCGATGACCGGCAGCATGACGTTCAGCTCGAAGTTGCCGGCCGCGCCCGCCGTCGCCACGGTGGTGTCGTTGCCGACCACTTGGGCGGCGACCATCAGCACCGCCTCCGGGATGACCGGATTCACCTTGCCCGGCATGATGGACGACCCCGGCTGGAGGTCGGGCAGAGAAATCTCCGCGAGCCCGGTGCGCGGCCCCGACGCCATCCACCGCAGATCGTTCGCGATCTTCGTCAGTCCGACCGCGATGGTCCGCAACTGCCCGCTGGTCTCGACGATTCCGTCCCGGGCGCCCTGCGCCTCGAAGTGGTTCCGCGCCTCGGTCAGCGGCAGCCCGGTGACGCGGGCCACCTCCGCGATGACGGCGGCGGAGAACCCGGGCGGCGTGTTGATCCCGGTCCCGACCGCCGTACCGCCCAGCGGCAGTTCGGCCAGCCGCGGCAGCGAGGCGTGCAACCGCTCGACGCCGTACCGCACCTGGGCCGCGTACCCGCCGAACTCCTGCCCCAGCGTGACCGGCGTGGCGTCCATCAGATGCGTACGCCCCGACTTCACCACGTCGGCGAACTCCTCCGCCTTGCGCTCCAGCGCCGCCGCCAGGTGCTCCAGGGCCGGGATCAGGTCCCGGCTGACGGCGGCGGTGGCGGCGATGTGGATGGAGGACGGGAAGACGTCGTTGGACGACTGGGAGGCGTTGACGTGGTCGTTGGGGTGGACGTCCCGCCCGAGCCGCTCGGTCGCCAGGGTGGCGAGGACCTCGTTGGTGTTCATGTTGGACGAGGTGCCGGAGCCGGTCTGGAAGACGTCGACCGGGAAGTGCGCGTCCCACTTCCCCTCGGCGACCTCACCGGCCGCCTCCTGGATCGCGCCGGCGATCTCCTCGTCCAGCACCCCCAGCTCGGCGTTGACCTTCGCCGCGGCCCCCTTGATCCGGGCGAGCGCCTCGATGTGCGCCCGCTCGATCCGCTGCCCGGAGACGGGGAAGTTCTCGACGGCCCGTTGCGTCTGCGCGCGCCACTTGGCGTCGACGGGGACGGGGACCTCGCCCATGGAGTCGTGCTCGATGCGGTAGTCGCTCATGTCCGGTACAGCGAACGGCGACGGGGAGTTGTTCCGGGTCAGGGGTGCTTTTCGCCCGTACGGCTTTCCGGGGCGGGGAACCGCGATCCGGCAGCTCCGGCTTTCCGGGGCCGGAGTCGCGATCCGGCCCGTCAGGTTCCCGAGTCCGGAGGCCGAATTCCAGCCCGTCAGGCTTCCGAGTCCGGAAGCCGATATCCAGCCTGTCAGGCTCCCGAGTTCGGAGGCCGAAATCCAGCCCGTCAGGCTTCCGAGTTCGGAGGCCGAATTCCAGCCCGTCAGGCTTCCGAGTCCGGAAGCCGAAATCCGACGCGTCCGGCTTTCCGAGTCCGGAAGCCCACAGCCAACCCGTCCGGCTTTTCGGGGCAGGGAGCCGAGATCCAGCCCGTCCGGCGTTTGAGGACGAGGCCGTCCAGGCCGAACGGGGGTCCGGGGGCGGAGCCCCCGGGGACGGGACGGGCAGGGGCGGCGGGGGCGAGAACCAGCCCGCCACCGCCCCGAGGCTCTACGCCAGCCCCGGCCCCCGCACCGGAATCGACGTGAACGTCGGCTGCGGCGCCGGGTCCTGGAAGAAGTCGTTGCCCTTGTCGTCCACGACGATGAACGCCGGGAAGTCCTCGACCTCGATCTTCCAGACCGCCTCCATGCCGAGCTCCTCGTACTCGACGACCTCGACCTTCTTGATGCAGTCCTGCGCCAGCCGCGCCGCCGGCCCGCCGATCGACCCGAGGTAGAAGCCGCCGTGCGCCCCGCACGCGTCGGTGACCTGCTTGCTCCGGTTGCCCTTGGCGAGCATCACCTTGGAGCCGCCCGCCGCCTGGAACTGCTCGACGTAGGAGTCCATGCGCCCGGCGGTCGTAGGCCCGAAGGACCCCGACGCGTACCCCTCCGGCGTCTTCGCGGGTCCCGCGTAGTACACCGGGTGGTCCTTCAGGTACTGCGGCATCTCCTCACCGGCGTCCAGCCGCTCCTTGATCTTGGCGTGCGCGATGTCGCGGGCCACGACCAGCGGGCCGGTCAGCGAGAGCCGGGTCTTGACCGGGTACTTGGTCAGCTCGGCGAGAATCGCGTCCATCGGCTGGTTGAGGTCGATCTCGACGACGTCACCGTCGGACTCCAGCTGCTCGTCCGTCGTCTCCGGCAGGAACCGCGCCGGGTCGGTCTCCAGCTGCTCCAGGAAGACGCCCTCGGCGGTGATCTTCGCGACGGCCTGCCGGTCGGCGGAGCAGGAGACGGCGATCGCGACCGGGCAGGACGCGCCGTGCCGCGGCAGCCGCACCACCCGCACGTCGTGGCAGAAGTACTTGCCGCCGAACTGCGCCCCGATCCCGATCTTCTGCGTCAGCTCGAAGACCTTCTCCTCCAGCTCCTTGTCCCGGAAGCCGTGCCCCAGCTCCGAGCCCTCGGCCGGGATCTCGTCCAGGTAGTGCGCGGAGGCGTACTTCGCGGTCTTCAGCGCGTACTCGGCCGACGTACCGCCGACGACGATCGCCAGGTGGTACGGCGGGCAGGCGGCCGTACCGAGCGAACGGATCTTCTCCTCCAGGAACCTCATCATGGAGGCCTCGTTCAGGACGGCCTTCGTCTCCTGGTAGAGGAACGACTTGTTGGCCGAGCCGCCGCCCTTCGCCATGAACAGGAACTTGTAGGCGCCGCCGTCGGTCGCGTACAGCTCGATCTGCGCGGGGAGGTTGGAGCCGGTGTTCTTCTCCTCCCACATGGTGAGCGGGGCCATCTGGGAGTAGCGCAGGTTCAGGTTCTTGTAGGCGTCGTAGATGCCCCGGCTCAGGGCCTCCTCGTCGCCGCCCGCCGTGAGCACGTTCTGCCCGCGCTTGCCCATCACGATCGCCGTGCCGGTGTCCTGGCACATGGGCAGCACGCCCGCCGCCGCGATGTTGGCGTTCTTCAGCAGGTCCAGCGCGACGAACTTGTCGTTGGACGACGCCTCGGGGTCGTCGATGATCCGGCGGAGCTGGGCCAGGTGGGCGGGGCGCAGGTAGTGCTGGATGTCGTGGATGGCCTCCTCGGCCAGCTTGCGCAGCGCCTCCGGCTCCACCTTGAGGAACGTACGCCCGTCGGCCTCGAAGGTGGAGACACCCTCGGAGGTCACCAGCCGGTACGGGGTGGTGTCCTCTCCCTGGGGGAGCAGATCGGTGTACACGAACTCAGGCATGTCGCCCATTCCTCACTCGACAGACGGCCGCTGGCCTCCATTGGCAGCGTCCACCAGCGTAGAACCTGCCGGGAACGGCGAACTTGTGAGGTTGTCCTCAGTAAACGCGGGCAAGGGGTAGTCGCGATCTATCGCGTTTCGGTACGCTGCTGCCGTGGACCTTCAGAAGCACGCCCCGCAGCAGGACGTCCCGACCCCCGTCACCGAGCTGCGCGCCTCGGACGCCGACCGGGACCGCATCGCCGACATGCTCCGCGAGGCGCACGCCGAGGGGCGCCTCACCGCCGACGAGCACGCCGAGCGCGTCGAGGGCGTGCTGGCCGCCAAGACCGTGGGCGAGCTGGACGGGTTCGTACGGGACCTGCCCGCCGCCCACGAGCGGCGCGCGTCCGCCGCCGCTCCGTCGCGCCCGCCCGTGCCCGGCGTGCTACCCGCCGACCCCGACGACCGCGTCGTCGCGGTGTTCAGCGCCGCCGTCCGCAAGGGCCGCTGGCGGGCGGGCCGCCGTATCCACGCGTACTCCGTCTTCGGCAGCGTCGAGATAGACCTCGGCGAGGCGGTCTTCGAGTACCAGCAGGTGGTGGTCAAGGCGGTCTCGGTCTTCGGCAGCGTCGAGGTCCGTGTCCCGGAGAACGTGACGCTGCGCGGCGCGGGCGGCGCCGTACTCGGCAGCTTCGAGGTGGACACGGCCGACGCGACGGACCCCGAGGCCCCCGTGGTCCACGTGGACGGCTGGGCCGTGCTGGGCAGTGTCGAGGCCCGCCCGAAGCGGGGCAGCCGGGTGGTGGACATCCTCGACCGGGTGCAGCGCAAGGTCGACCGGCATGTGCGCAAGCATCTGGGGCACTGACGTTGCCCCTGCGAAGTCCGGGGGCGGATCCGGCGGTTCGGGACCCAGTGCATAGGCGCGCGTACAGCGGGTAAGGCTTGCTGCATCGTCTCTCGCTCGCGAAGCCGTCGTCAGGAGTAGACCGTGCTGCAACCGCCGCCTTCGTCCCTGCAGGTAGCCGCCGTTCCGGCCCAGCGGGTGCCGACGCGAGACCGGGACCAGGACGCCCCCTGGCACACCGAGGCGGTGTGCCGCCGCGACGAGGCGGGCCTGTTCTTCGCACCCTCCAAGGAACCGACCGCCGCCCGGCTCTCCCGCGAGGAGGCGGCCAAGCGCGTCTGCGCGCGCTGTCCCGTCATGGTCGAGTGCCGCGAGCACGCCTTGCTCCAGCCCGAGCCCTACGGCGTCTGGGGCGGCCTCACCGCCGCCGAACGCCGCGTGGTCCTGGCCCGCAGGCGCCGCCGCGACCTGGAACTGAAGAAAGCGGCCCGCACGACGGGCCAGATAGCGGCGGCCGGCTGACCCGGATACGCGAGGAAGGGCACCCTCTCCGCACAGAGGGTGCCCTTGTCACGCGGAGGGCGAGGATGTCCTTGGGGCGCGGGCTGTGACACGTGCGGCTCCGCCGCGCGGGCGCGAGCAACCACACTCGACCCGCACTCGCGCCACCCGGCAGAACTCCCGTGCTCCTAGGCGCCCCGTCCCACCGGCGGAGTCACTTCGCCTGGTCGAAATTGACCGCGCTGTACGCCCGCAACTTGCTCAGCCGGTGCTCGGAGTCGATCCGCCGCACCGTCCCCGACTTCGACCGCATCACGATCGAGTCCGTCGTGGCAGTCTCCGACCGGTACCGGACCCCCCGCAGCAACTCGCCGTCCGTGATGCCGGTGGCGACGAAGAAGACGTTCTCGCCGGTGACGAGGTCCTCGGTGGTCAGCACCCGGTCCAGATCGTGCCCCGCGTCCAGCGCCCGCTGCCGCTCCGCGTCGTCCTTCGGCCACAGCTTGCCCTGGATCGTGCCGCCCAGGCACTTCACCGCGCAGGCCGAGATGATGCCCTCGGGGGTGCCGCCGATGCCGAGCAGCAGGTCGATGCCGGTGCCCTCGCGCAGCGCCAGGATGGAGCCGGCCACATCGCCGTCGGAGATCAGCTTGATGCGCGCGCCGGTCTCCCGGACCTGCTGGATGAGGCCCTTGTGCCGGGGCCGGTCCAGGATGACGACCGTGACGTCCTCGGGCGTGACCCGCTTGGCCTTGGCGACCCGGCGGATGTTCACGGAGACCGGTGCGTTGATGTCGACGAAGTCGGCGGCCTCGGGCCCGGTGACCAGCTTGTCCATGTAGAAGACGGCCGACGGGTCGAACATGGAACCCCGCTCGGCGGCGGCCAGCACGGCGATCGCGTTGGTCATGCCGTTCGCGGTCAGGGTGGTGCCGTCGATCGGGTCGACCGCGATGTCGACCTCGGCGCCGGTGCCGTCGCCGACCCGCTCCCCGTTGAAGAGCATCGGGGCCTCGTCCTTCTCCCCTTCGCCGATGACGACGACGCCGTTCATCGACACGGTCTGGACGAGGGTCCGCATGGCGCGCACCGCGGCACCGTCGGCGCCGTTCTTGTCGCCGCGCCCGACCCAGCGGCCCGCGGCCATCGCCGCCGCCTCGGTCACGCGGACCAGTTCCATCGCGAGGTTGCGGTCGGGAGCCTCGGCGGGCACGTCCAGTTCGGAGGGAAGATGATGATGTTCGGTCATCGAAACGCACCTTTCTGTACGACGACGGCCGGATGAGGGTATGACCATGACTGTATCGCCAGTCTGTCTGAATGAGCAGGGGACCCCACGGATGAGCGCCCCGGGTACCTGCGACGATAGGGGGCGTGGCAGGTAGAAACGGCAAGCAGAAGACCGCGCGGAACATGATCTACTCGCTGGGCGTGACCGTCCTGGCCGGGCTGGTCATGTGGGCCTTCGTCCCGCACGACGACAAGGAGCCCGACCTCCAGCGGGTCGACTACCGGGTGGAGCTGCTCACCGCCCGCCGTGCCGCGCCGTACCCGGTGGCCGCGCCCGTGGGGCTGCCCGAGGAGTGGAAGGCGACCTCGGTCCGCTACCAGGGCACCGAGTCCGACACCTGGCACCTGGGCTTCCACATCCCGGACGGCCAGTACGTACAGGTCGAGCAGTCGACGGGGAAGGTGTCCGCCTTCATCGAGGAGGCGAGCCAGGGCGCGACGGCGACCGACGTCACCGAGGAGATCGACGGGCGGTCCTGGACGCGCTACACGGGCGGCCGGTACAAGGCCCTGGTGCTGAAGGACACGGAGGGCGTCAAGGGCGCGACGACGGTCGTGGCCGGCACCGGCTCCTTCGGCCAGCTGACGAAGATGGCGGCGGCGCTGAAGATGTCCTGACGCTGAACGGCAGGATGTCCTGAACGGGCGTGGCCCCGGGAACCCGATCGGGTTCCCGGGGCCACGCCCGTTCCTGCTCGGACGGTTGCTCAGACGGTGGTGACGACCTCGTCGTACGCCAGCCGCGGGGAGCGCGGGTACCAGGCGTCGGGGCCCGGCTTGCCGATGTTGACGATCATCAGCGGGGTGTGGTCGTCGTCCAGGAACTCCTTGCGGACGCCCTCGAAGTCGAAGCCGGTCATCGGACCGGCGGCCAGGCCCGCGGCGCGGACGCCGACGATGAAGTACCCGGCCTGGAGGGCGGCGTTGAGCGCGGCGGCGTTCTCGCGGGCGGCGCGCTCGGAGAAGAAGGCGTCCTTGGCCTGCGGGAAGTGCGGGAACAGGGTCGGCAGTTCCTCGTGGAACTCGTTGTCCGCGGACAGGATGGCGACCAGCGGGGCGGACGCGGTCTTGGCGGCGTTGCCCTCGGACATGTGCTGCACCAGGCGCTCGCGAGCCTCGGGGGAGCGGACCAGGGTGACCCGCAGCGGGGACTGGTTGAAGGCGGTCGGACCGAACTTGACCAGGTCGTAGATCGCCTGCACCTGCTCCTCGGTCACCGGCTCGTCGGTGAAGGTGTTCGCGGTGCGGGCCTCGCGGAACAGCAGGTCCTGGGCGGCGGGGTCAAGAACGAGAGACATACGTGATCTTCCTCGAAGTGCGGATCCGTTGACTCCGACGACGGTACGCCAGGGAAGTTCAATGTTCAACCAATGCGGGAATCGAGTGTTCCGCCTCACATGGCCCACCGGAGTGGCAGTGAGGTGGATCACAGCTATTCGTCGAACAGTTCCAGCGACGGCAGGGGTCATGACTATGACCACGGACACCCCGCCACCCGACCGAGCAGATGGGACCACGCCGAGATGACCACCGACGCCGTGAAGGGCCCCGCCAGTTACTTCCCGTCGATCGAGAAGAAGTACGGCCGTCCGATCGCGGAGTGGAAGGAGCTGATCCGCTCCTCCCCCCTGGCCCGGCACATGGAGCTCGTCGCCTGGCTGAAGACCGAGCACGGGCTCGGCCACGGCCACGCCAACGCCCTGGTCGCGCACACGCTGGCCGAGGGCAGCGGAAAGTAGGCGGCGGGGGAGGGGGTCGCCGGCACGGGGCGTGGGCCGGGGAGGCCGAGGAGCGAATACGTGACCATTGATTTCCCGCCCATGAGCCGGAGCGCGTTGGTTGTCATGCAGGCATGCTCGCTGTCACCGTTGGTTTCGGTCAGGCAGTGGTTGCGGTAGACGAATCGTGGTCGGCCGTCACCCTCTCCGGAGTGAAGAACGGCAGGCCGGCCAACGGGTGCCCGGCGAATTCGGCAACCATCGCGGTGGGGATGCCGGGGCAGGGCCACTCCAACCTCTCGCCCCAGTCCCCGCCCCGGCGGGCGCTGCCGAGCGTCACAGCGCCGGACACCCCCTAGCCGGACACGGGTGTCAGCTGCTCATCCGCCCACTCGGCGAAGGTGGTGACCGGGATGCCCAGCTCCCGGGCGAACTCGGGCCGGGCGGGCTGGAGGACCGCGTTGTTCCACTCGTGTCCGGCTCCCCACGTCGGCATGCCCGCGTCGAGGGCCTCTTCCAGGCTCATGGAGGGTGCGGTCACGGGCACGCCCCAGGCGGCGGACAAGGTCTGCGCGATCTGCTCCATCGTGCGCAGGTCACCGGCCAGTTCCAGTTCCACCTGGTGGAACCGGTCAGGGTCTCGAAGGGCGTGCGTCGCGGCCGTGCCGATGTCCCGCACGGCCACCAGGGCCAGTTCGGTCTCCGGCTGCAGTACCGTCAGCAGTCCGCCGCGCGGCCCCTTGGGTGCCAGCAGGGGCAGGTTCTCCATGAAGAAGGCGGGCTTGATCACCGTCCAGCGGGCAAAACCCGCACCCCGCACCGCCTCCATGATCGCCTGCTTGGTACGGAAGTAGTCCGCCATCGCCGCCCAGCGGCCCTCGGCCCAGCCGGCGACCCGGGTGTGCTCACCGACTCCACTGGTCGAGGACTGCACGAACTGCCGTACTCCCGCAGCCTTCGCCGCGTCCACCAGGTTGGTGGCCTGGGCGAGCTCGCCCGCGAAGTCCACGCTGGTCTCGGTCATGGGCGGCGCCTGCACCGAGAACACCGCGCGGACCCCCTCGACCGCCGGGCCGAGGGAGGACCGGTCGGAGAGATCCGCCCGCACCAGCTCGGCGCCCAGCGCCTCGATCGCCCGTGCGGACTTCGACCGCGGATCGCGTACGAGTGCACGTACGGGCACCTCGGCGGCCAGGAGGGCGCGGGCCGTGGCCCCGCCTTGCTGGCCGGTGGCTCCGGTGACCAGGACGGTATCGCTGTTGATGGGCATGGTTGCTGCTCCTCACGGACCGGAGAAAGAAAACGGCGGGGCCCGCCGCTTTGCCTGCCGGTAAGATATGGCGGGGCCCGCCGTTTAGCAATGGGGAGATCATGACCGGTCAGCGCTCGGACGCCCGACGCAACTACCAGCGCATCCTCGCTGTCGCCAAAGCCGAGGTCGCCGCGCACGGCGCCGAGGCATCCCAGGAGCGGATCGCCCGCACCGCAGGCGTCGGTTCGGCGACCGTGCGCCGTCACTTCCCCACCCGCCGTGCCCTGCTCGAAGCCGTTTTCCAGGAGCGCATCGAGGACCTGTGCGAGCGCGCCCACCGGCTGAGTGCGACCGAGGACGGCCGCACTGCCCTCCTGGAGTGGCTCCACGCCCTCGTCCTCTACGCCGTCTCAGCCCGCGGATTCGCCAACACCCTCAGCTACGAGCCTCCCGCCGAGGAACCCTCCCCGCACTCCTGTGGCGACAGAATCGCAGCGGCCGGAACTCCCCTGCTCCAGCGGGCCGTTCGCGACAAGGCGGTCGCACCGCACGTCACCTTTCACGACCTGCTGACCCTCGCCGTCGGCATCGCCCTGGCCACCGAGCACCACAAGGACCCCGAGACCCAGGCCGGCCGCCTCTTCCGCCTTGCTGTGGAAGGGCTCAGCCCTGAGCACGGCATCGCTGGGGTGTCCGGGAACTCAGGATCTTCGGTACGGGTGACAGGGAGTCTGCCGAACGAGCGGCTGTGACAAGTGGGCAGGCTTGTTGTCACTGGCGGGCCCGCAGGCCGTCCGAGCCGTTCCCGGTTGCTGAGGACTGTGTCTCGGAGGGCGTGGCGGTGAGGCTGCCGAGGAGCCGGATCCGTTCTTCGGTGGGGGACCCGGCGGCGCTGGTGCAGGCGAACATTCCAGCCGGGGTGGTCGGGCAGGTTCACGGCCTCGTGGACGAAATCGAGGTGGCCGACGTCGGGGTGGCGGATCTGCTTGGTGCCGCTGTCGAGGAGGCGGACGTCGTGGGCCGACCAGCGGCTGCTGAAGGCGTTGCCACGAGCGAGCCCGGCCCGGGGAACTGGTCCCCATCGACGTCAAGAAACTCGGCCGCATCCCCGACGGCGGCGGCCACAAGGTTCTAGGCCGGGCGGCCGGCAGCCGAACAAGGACCGCCGCGACGGCGCCGGATACGCCTACCTGCACACCGCCCTGGTACCTGCACACCGCCCTGGACGACCACACCCGCCTCGCCCACACCGAAGACCTCCCCGACGAGAGGGCCGCCACCTGCGCCGGCTTCCTCACCCGGGCAGCCGCCTGGTTCGCCGCACGCGGCATCACGATCGAACGGGTCCTCACCGACAACGCCTGGGCCTACACCAAGAACACCTGGCGCCAGAGCTGCCAGGACCTGGGCATCAGCCCCCGCTGGACGAGGCCCTGGCGGCCGCGGACAAACGGAAAGGCCGAACGCTCCCACCGCACCCTGCTCGAGGTGCAGGGCCTACCAGCGGCCCTACACCTCAGACCGCGGACGCCAAGCCGCGTTTCCCGACTGGCTGGACCGGTACAACTACCACCGACCCCACACCGGCATCGGCGGTCACCCACCAGCCAGCCGCGTCACCGACCCGCCCGAACAACACACCTAGGCGGCGTCCTCCGGGTCCTCGGACCCCGCCTCCTCGGCCAGGGCCGCGTCCAGCCGGGCGCGGGCCCCGTCCAGCCGGCGGCGGCAGGCCTTCGCCAGCTCCTCGCCCCGCTCCCACAGGGCCAGGGACTCCTCCAGCGTCGTACCGCCCGCCTCCAGGCGCCGTACGACCTCGATCAGCTCGTCCCGGGCCTGCTCGTAGCCGAGCGCCTCGGTACGGGCCGCCGTCTGTTCCACCTCGCTGCTCATCCACTCACCCTATGCGTCGACGCGTACGGAGAAATCGCCCTCGGAGACCCGCGCGCGCAGCGTCTCGCCGGCCGCCACCTCGGCGGGGTCCCGGACCGCCTGGCCGTCGGCCCGCTGCAGCACCGCGTACCCCCGCTTGAGGGTCGCGGCGGGGGAGAGGGCCACCACGCGCGCGTGCGTGTGCGTCAGCTCCGAGTCGGCGCGGTCCAGGTGGTGGCGCAGGGTGCGCCGGCCCCGCTCCAGCAGGGCCGTCACCTGCTCCGCGCGCTCGTCGATCATGCGGTGCGGGTCCTGTATCGACGGCCGGGCCAGCGCGTGCGCCAGCCCCCGCTCCTCGCGGTCGACGAACGCCGCCACACAGCGCCGCGCCCGGTCCCGCAGCAGCCGTACCCGCTCGTACTCCTCCCCGACGTCCGGCACCACCTTCTTGGCGGCGTCGGTCGGCGTGGAGGCGCGCAGGTCGGCCACGTGGTCCAGGAGCGGGTTGTCCGGCTCGTGCCCGATGGCGGAGACCACCGGCGTACGGCACTCGGCGACCACGCGTACCAGTTGCTCGTCGGAGAACGGCAGCAGGTCCTCCACGCTGCCGCCGCCGCGCGCCACGACGATCACGTCCACGTCGTCCATCGCGTCCAGCTCCTGCACGGCCTGGACGACCTGCGGCACCGCGTGCACGCCCTGCACGGCGACGTTGCGCACCTCGAAGCGGACGGCGGGCCAGCGGTGCCGGGCGTTCTCCAGCACGTCCCGCTCGGCGGCCGAGGCACGCCCGCACACCAGGCCGACGAGGTGCGGCAGGAACGGCAGCGGTTTCTTGCGCTCCGGAGCGAACAGCCCCTCGCGCGCCAGTGTCTTCTTGAGCTGTTCGAGCCGCGCCAGCAGCTCGCCCACCCCCACCGGCTTGATCTCGGCGGCCCGCAGCGACAGCTGCCCGCGCGGCGCGTACCACTCGGGTTTGGCGCGGACCACCACGCGGGCGCCCTCGCCGATCACGTCGGCGACCGCGTCGAAGACCTGCCGGTAGCAGGTGACGCTCACCGAGATGTCGTGCGAGGGATCGCGCAGGGTCAGGAACACCACCCCCGCGCCCGGCCGCCGAGACAACTGGGTGATCTGTCCCTCGACCCAGATCGCGCCGAGCCGGTCGATCCAGCTTCCGATGAGCCGCGACACCTCACCCACGGGCAGTGGGGACTCCGGACTCGTGTTCACAGCCATGCGGCGAGCGTAACGGGACCCACTGACACGCCGGGGCCGCGGAAGGCCCCCGAGGCGCGCGGGACTGTGTGACAGACGCGGCTGCGCCGCGTGGGCGCCGCCGGCCACGAACCACCCGCAGCCGCCGGCCGCGGTCACCCGACCCGGTTCCGCTGCGCCACCAGCACCACCAGCCCGATCACCAGCCAGACCGCCCCCACCGCCTGCGCCGTCCCCGACGCCTCCACGATCACCGCCACCGTGATCGCCGCGCCGACGACCGGCACCAGCACATGCCGCCACCAGCTCACCGGGCCACCCCGGCGGCGCACCGCGAACCAGCCCACCACGCTCGCGTGCAGCAGCGTGAACGCGGACAGCGCGCCGAGGTTGACCACCGTCGTCAGATGGTCGAGGCCGTCGTCCCGCCGGGCCGCCCACACCGCCGCGACCAGCGTGATCACCGCCGCCACCAGCAGGGCCACGCGCGGCACACCGGAGTACGTGCGGGACAGCACCCCCGGCAGCCGCCGGTCCCGGCCCATCGCGAACAGCAGCCGCCCGGCCGCCGCCTGCCCGGCCAGCGCCGCGAACGCCGCGCCGATCGCCTTGCTCACCGCCACCAGATCGTGCAGCCACGTCCCCACCGACGCGTCGACCGTGTCGTAGAACGCCGAGCCCTGCCCGCCCGGCCCGGCCGCCAGCTCCGCCGACGACATCGGCGCCAGCAGCCCCGCCAGATACGTCTGCGCCACGAACAGCACTCCGGCCAGCGCCAGGCAGAACAGCAGCGCCCGCGCCACCTTCGCCGACCCGCCGGTCACCTCCTCCGCGAACGTCGCGATGGCGTCGAAGCCCAGGTACGACAGCACCGCCACCGACACCGCCCCGACCACCGCCGACAGCGCGAACGCCCCCTGCGTCCCGTCCCCCGACAGCGGCGACAGCCAGCCCCGCTCCGCCCCGTCCCGTACCAGCACCACGACCGCCGCCACCACGAACACCAGCAGCACCACGATCTCCATCACCAGCACCGCGAACCCCACCCGGGCCGCCGCCCGCACCCCCCACAGGTTCAGCAGCGTGGTGACGAGGACGGCCAGCGCCGTCCACACCCAGCGCGACACCTCCGGGACCAGCTCGTTCATCGCGATGCCGGAGAACAGGTAGGCCACCGCCGGGATGAGGACGTAGTCCAGCATCGCCATCCAGCCGGCCACGAACCCGGCCCCCTTGCCGAGCCCCGCCCGCGCGTACGCGAACACCGACCCCGCCTGCGGCACCACCCGCACCATCTGCGCGTAGCTGAACGCGGTGAACGCCATCGCGACCGTGGCCACGAGGTACACCAGCGCCACCGCGCCGTGCGACTTGGCGTCCAGCGTGCCGAAGACACCGACGGGCGCCATCGGCGCGATGAACAGCAGCCCGTAGACCACCAGGTCGCGGAAGCCCAGCGTGCGCCGCAGCTCCCGCCGTTCCCCGGCCCCCGGGGCCGTCGTACCGCTCTCGGACATCGCGCCTCCGCCCCTGCTCGTACACCGTCTCGCCAGTCTCTCCGCCGATACGCCCCCCACGCGATCTCCGACCCGCCGAACGCGCCCGTACGATGGACCGCATGACTGCTTCGCCTGGCCGCCGTGTCCTGCTCGCCGCCCCCCGTGGCTACTGCGCGGGTGTGGACCGCGCCGTGATCGCCGTCGAGAAAGCGCTGGAACAGTACGGCGCTCCCGTCTACGTCCGGCACGAGATCGTCCACAACAAGTACGTCGTGCAGACCCTGGAGAAGAAGGGCGCCGTCTTCGTCGAGCGCACGGAGGAGGTCCCGCCGGGCAACATCGTCATGTTCTCGGCGCACGGCGTGGCCCCGGTCGTCCACGAGGAGGCCGAGCGCGGAAGGCTCGCCACCATCGACGCGACCTGCCCCCTGGTCACCAAGGTCCACAAGGAAGCGGTCCGCTTCGCCAAGGACGACTACGACATCCTCCTGATCGGCCACGAGGGCCACGAGGAGGTCATCGGCACCTCCGGCGAGGCACCCGAGCACATCCAGCTCGTCGACGGCCCCGGCGACGTCGCGAAGGTCGAGGTCCGGGACGAGTCCAAGGTGGTCTGGCTCTCCCAGACCACGCTCTCCGTCGACGAGACCATGGAGACCGTCGACGCGCTGAAGGAGAAGTTTCCCCAGCTCATCTCCCCGCCCAGCGACGACATCTGCTACGCCACGCAGAACCGTCAGCTCGCGGTGAAGCAGATGGGCGCCGAGGCCGATCTCGTCATCGTCGTCGGCTCCCGCAACTCCTCGAACTCCAAGCGGCTGGTCGAGGTCGCCAAGCAGGCCGGTGCCCGCGACGCGTACCTGGTCGACTTCGCCGACGAGATCGACGAGACCTGGCTGGAGGGCGTGACCACGGTCGGCGTCACCTCCGGCGCCTCCGTCCCGGAGATCCTGGTCGAGCAGGTACTGGAGTACCTCTCCGCGCGCGGCTACGCGGACGTGGAGATCGTCAAGGCGGCCGAGGAGTCCATCACCTTCTCCCTCCCCAAGGAACTGCGCCGGGACCTGCGCGAGGAGGCGGCGGCGCTGGTCGCGGAGCGCGGCGGTTCGGGTACCTCGGGGGAGTGACTGTCAGTCGCAGGCCGTAACGTGGTGCCATGCAGATCTTCGGCGTGGACATCGGCGGCTCGGGCATCAAGGGCGCCCCTGTGGACCTCGACAGGGGCGACCTGGCCCAGGAGCGCTGCAAGGTGCTCACCCCGCACCCGGCGACGCCGGACGGGGTGGCCGACGGGGTACGGGAAGTCGTCGAGCACTTCGGCTGGACCGGCCCGGTCGGGCTGACCTTCCCGGGCGTGGTCACCGGGGGCGCCACCGTCCGTACGGCGGCCAACGTCGACAAGAGCTGGGTCGACCGGGACGCGCGCGCGTTGTTCAGCGACCGCCTGGGCGGCCTGCCGGTGACCGTCGTCAACGACGCGGACGCGGCGGGCGTCGCCGAGATGCACTTCGGCGCCGGACGCGGCCGCACGGGCACGGTCGTCCTGCTCACCTTCGGCACCGGCATCGGCAGCGCCGTCTTCGCCGACGGCGTCCTCGTCCCCAACACCGAGCTGGGCCACCTGGAGCTGGACGGCCACGAGGCCGAGAAGCGGGCCTCCAGCAAGGTCAAGGAGGACCACGACATGTCCTGGGAGCACTGGGGGCACCGGGTGCAGAAGTACCTGGCGCACGTCGAGATGCTGTTCTCCCCGGAACTGTTCATCATCGGCGGCGGGGTCAGCCGCAAGGCGCACAAGTTCCTGCCCTACCTCGACGGCATCCGTGCGGAGATCGTCCCGGCCGAGTTGCAGAACAACGCGGGGATCGTCGGCGCGGCGATGCGAGCGGCGGAGGGGCAGCCGACCGCGGGCTGAGCCGCGCGGGGGCTGCCGGGAGGCGGTCGAGGACGGCCGGACGGCGGGGACGGCGGGGACGGCGGGGCGGTGGCTGCCGGGAGGCCGTCGCGAACGGCCGGACGGCGGGGCGGGGTGGCTCGGCGGGGTGGGGGCGTGGCGGCTGCGCGGCGGGGTGGCTCAGCCCGCGGCCGGTACGCGGCCGCCCCGGGCGGCGACCCGGCGCCGCACCAGCCGGATCCGGCGCACGATCACGATCGATCCGGCGATCAGGGTCCCGCCGTACAGCCACCCGGCCTCCGTGGCCAGCGCGGTCACGAACCCGGTCAGCGCGCCGGTGAAGCCGTCACCGCCGTCCGCCACGGTGGTCAGCCCCACGGCGAAGGCGATCGGCACCACGATCGGCGCGGTCAGCAGATCGACCTGGCGCACCCAGCAGGCGGTCAGCACGCAGGCCGGCAGGAACAGCACGCCGTACACCGTCCGCGACGCCCCGAACAGCACCAGGTCGACGAACCCGAACACGAGCATCACCGCCGCGCAGAACAGACCGCCGCCCAGCCCGGTCAGCCGGGGGTCGGGCAGCAGACGGGCGGCCCGGAGCGCGGCCGGCCAGGGCGGCCGCGCCGGCGCGGGTCCGCGCGCGGCGGCCCCGGGGGGCCGCCGGCCCCCCGGCCCCGGCACCCGCGCGGGACCCCGCGCCGGCCCGCCCCGTACGTCCCCCGCGCCGCGGTCGTCCACCGGTCCGCCGCGGTCGTCCACCGGTCCGCCGCGGTCGTCCACCGGTCCGCCGACGGCCCCGCGCGCCGTCGGCAGGCCCCGCTCTCCCCGGCCCTGCGGGGGCAGCGGCGGCCGGCCGCCTCGCGGTCCGTTGTGCGCAGGTCGCGTCCTGTGTTGCTCCACTGGTCCAACTTAGGTCGGTTAATGTGCGGAATCGGCTATCGGACACGCCGAGAGCCGGGCCTGGCCACGCGTTCGACTGCCCGCCTGATCCGTACCCCACACCCCGTAGACTGGTGGATCGGCCCCGCCCGGGCCGCCCCGCTCCCACCGCATCCTCCTCACGTACGGGAAGTCGCAACGTGTCGCTCACGATCGGAATCGTCGGTCTGCCGAATGTCGGCAAGTCGACCCTGTTCAACGCCCTGACCAAGAACGACGTGCTGGCGGCCAACTACCCGTTCGCCACGATCGAGCCCAACGTCGGCGTCGTGGGCGTCCCCGACCCCCGTCTGACGAAGCTGGCCGAGATCTTCTCCTCGGATAAGGTCCTCCCGGCCACCGTCGACTTCGTCGACATCGCGGGCATCGTGCGGGGCGCCAGCGAGGGCGAGGGCCTGGGCAACAAGTTCCTCGCGAACATCCGCGAGTCCGACGCGATCTGCCAGGTCATCCGCGCCTTCAAGGACGAGAACGTCGTCCACGTCGACGGCAAGGTCTCGCCCAAGGACGACATCGAGACGATCAACACCGAGCTGATCCTCGCCGACCTCCAGACCATCGAGAAGGTCCTGCCGCGCCTCCAAAAGGAGTCGCGCATCAAGAAGGACATCGCTCCCAAGGTCAAGGCCGTCGAGGAGGCCAAGGAGATCCTGGAGAAGGGCGACACCCTCTTCGCCCACGGCATCGTCCAGAACACCGAGCGCGCCGAACTCCTCCATGACCTGCACCTCCTCACCACCAAGCCCTTCCTCTACGTCTTCAACGTCGACGAGGACGAGCTGACCGACGAGGACTTCAAGAACGACCAGCGCGCCCTGGTCGCCCCCGCCGAGGCGATCTTCCTCAACGCCAAGCTGGAGGCGGACCTCGCCGAGCTGGACGAGGACGAGGCCCTGGAACTCCTCCAGTCCGTCGGCCAGGAGGAACCCGGCCTCGCCACCCTCGCCCACGTCGGCTTCGACACCCTCGGCCTCCAGACCTACCTGACGGCCGGCCCCAAGGAATCCCGCGCCTGGACCATCAAGAAGGGCGCCACCGCCCCCGAGGCAGCCGGCGTCATCCACACCGACTTCCAGAAGGGCTTCATCAAGGCGGAGGTCATCTCCTTCGACGACCTGGTGGAGACGGGGTCGGTCGCGGAGGCGCGGGCGAAGGGGAAGGCGCGCATGGAGGGGAAGGATTATGTGATGCGGGACGGGGATGTGGTGGAGTTCCGCTTCAACGTCTAAAACGTCTGGCGAAAGGCCGTCTGACCTGCGGCGGAGCGGGTTGGGCGGCCTTTGCGGTCCGCACAGAGTCCGCAGCGCGCTGACTTCGGTCAGCGCGCGGGGGAGCGGTTACGCCGCTTCGTCGACCTGTAGCTGGGCATCGGCGGACTGGTCCGCGTACGCCTTGTCGACGGCGGCCCGGGTCCGCTCCTCGGAGTCGGGCCACAGGTGGGTGTAGATGTTCAGCGTCATGGCCGCATTGGTGTGGCCGAGGCGCTCGGAGACGGTCTTCACCGACTCGCCGTGCTTGATCAGCAGGCTGGCGTAGTGGTGCCGGAGGGCGTGGGGTCCGGTGCCCTTCGCTATGCCCGCCTTCGCGCAGGCGGGCCGCCAGGACCCGTCCATGAAGTGCGTGTAGACCACGGGTCCGCCCTGCGGCGCCGTGAAGATCCAGCCCTCGGGCCCATCGACGGGGAAGTCCCGCAGGTGGGCCTTTATCGCATCCACCGCCATGCGGGGGAGCGGGACCGTGCGGTGCGAGCGAGCAGTCTTGGGCGGGCAGACGTACACGCCGTGCTTGGCGGTCTGCTGTATCTGCTGCTCGACCGAGACGGTCGCGAGCAGCAGGTCCACGTGCCGGAGCTGGAGACCGAAGAGTTCGCCGGGGCGGAGCCCGGTCGCGGCGCCGAGCAGTACGAGGCCCTTGTACCGGGCGGGTATCTCCTCGGACAGCGTCCGCACCTGCTCGACGGCCAGGGGCACGATCTTCTTCCGGGGTACCGAGGGCAGTTTCGCCTCGGCGCACGGGTTGTGGGGGATCATCCGGTCACGGACAGCCGCCCGGAAGACGGCGTTGACCGTGTTGAAGACCGTCCGTGAGGTGCTGGCGGCCAGCCCGTGCGTGGTGGTGAGGCTGGTGACCCAGCTCTGTACGTCACCGGGCTTGATGGCGCCGAGTGCCCGCTTCTCCCAAGCCGGGTAGACGTAGCAGCGCAGGTGCTGGGCCACCGCCTTGGCCGTGGAAGGCCGGTGCGGCTGGATGGCCCGCCATTCCTCCGCGTACTCCTTGAAAGGCTTCTTCGCCGACCGTGGGTTGACGTACTGCCCGGTGACCAGGCTGGCCGTGACCTCGTCGATCCACCGCTGGGCGTCGATCTTGCGGTCGAAGTGGCGGGCGTGCTCCTTGCCGTCGAGGTCGCGGTAGCGAGCACGCCATTTACCGTTGGGGCGCTTCTGGATGTTGGCCAAGTGGCCTTTCCTTCGTGTCGGTTGTCAGTAGTGGCCGCCGTCCTCGATGTCGCCGCTGAGGGTGCGAGCGTCCCGCTCGTCGCCCATGAGGCGGAGGCACTGCTCGTGGATCGCCCGCGAGCTGTCGGGATGGGCCTTGATGTGGTCGGCGATGGCGACCACGGCGTGATGGAGGCGGTCGCGCGCGTCTCGGGCCTCGTAGAACGCCTCGACGGCCTCTTGGACGAGCCGTCGACTGTCGATGTCGAGCCCCTCCAGGGGCGGTGACATCAGCTCTTCGAGAGGAAGCTCGAAGACGCGGGAGAAGGCGAGGGCCTCGTCGAGGTTGATGCGCCGGCGGGGGGTGCCGTTCTCGATGCGCCAGACCGCCGTCTGGTTCATCTTGATGCCGGCTCTGGTCACCCGCTCAGCCAGCTCGGTCGTGCTCCATCCTCTGACTTCGCGCTCCAGGGCCACGCGCGCGGCCACGTTTCCCTCGCTGTAGAGCAGCGGCACCTCGCCGCCCTCGGGCCTGTCGCCTGCCATCGAACCTCCATCATCACCGTCGCTATCCCAATTGAAACATGGGCTTCCCGATTTGGGTAACCGCCGATCCTGGGGTACAACTTTATGCAGATCGAATCGTTGCCTAGCCGAATGGGAATGCATGCGATATCTGACCACCGCCGAGGTCGCCGAGCGCTACCGCACGGCCGAGAGCACAGTCCGCTACTGGCGCCACGTCCAGAAGGGGCCACGCGGCATCAAGGTCGGCAAGCGGGTGCTGTACCCCGAGGCCGAGCTGCTGCGCTACGAGCGCACGCTGATCGACGGCCAGGAGGAATGGGGCCTGGCCTCGTGAGCCACCGACAGGCCCAGACACAGCAACGGCCCCCGGCGCGCCACCGCCGAGGGCCGGAGATTCCCCTGCGCGTCGCCCATCCCTGAACGAACGAACCGGTGAGGGGCGGGACCTTGCCCGTCCCGTCCCTCACCTGAGAGGAACGTCTATGGAGGACCCTACGTCCCCCGCCACCTTGAACGCATCCGAGGTTGTCTGGCCCACCCCTGCGGTCCCCGGCCAGGGCATCCCCTGGCGCAACGGGGACCGAACGGAGTCACGGTCCCCTGCTTCGACGGGGGTTCCGGTCGGGGACCGAAACTCCGCCAACGCGGCACCTGTGCAGGTCAGCGCCTTGGGGACCGGTCCCGCCGAACCGGACACCGGGGACCGGACAGTGACTTCCGGTCCGCCGGTCCCCGAGCCCGGTCCCCGAATTCCGGGCGAGCACGGCGCTTTCCGAGCCGATGGTGAGAGCCACGGTCCCCACACATATGCGGGGACCGTGGTCCCCGACGACGGATCGGGGACCGGGGACCGCGCCGGTACGGGCGGCGAGACGGCCGACGAAGGAGCCGCGCTGCTGGATGACCTACGTGCGGCGATCGGCCGGTACGTGGTGCTGCCGAGCGAGGAGGCCCTGACCGCGGTCACCCTCTGGGTGGCGGCCTCCCACATCCAGCCTGCCCTCCAGCACGCGCCGCGCTTGGCGGTGGTGGGACCGACCAAGGGCTGCGGCAAGTCCCGTGTCCTGGACGTGCTCCACGAGACCGTGTCCCGGCCGATGATGACCGTGAACACCTCGCCGGCGGTGGTCTTCCGGATCATCGGCGAGGACCCGCCGACGCTGCTGGTGGACGAGGCCGACACCATCTTCGGCCCCAAGGCCGGCGACAAGGAGGACCTGCGTGGCCTGCTGAACGCCGGGCACCAGCGCAACCGGCCCGCCTGGCGGATCTCCGGCCCGGAACACAAGCCCACCGCGTTCCCGACCTTCGCCATGGCCGCGCTGGCAGGCATCGGCGACCTGCCGGACACGATCATGGACCGGGCGGTCGTGCTCCGCATGCAGAAGCGCAAGCCCGGCGAGAAGGTCGCTCCCTTCCGCTCCCGGAACTCCGTCCCCGAACTGAACGCGTTGCGTGACCGGCTGGCCGCGTGGCTGACCCCGCTGCGCGGGGCAGCGCACCGGCTGGTGCCACCGATGCCGGTCGAGGACCGGGCTGCCGATACCTGGGAGCCGCTGGTGATCGTCGCCGACCTGGCTGGCGGCCACTGGCCCGCGCAGGCCCGTGCCGCCTGCCTGGCGATGACCAGGAACGAAGTGGTTCAGGACGAGCAGACGACGCTGAAGACCCGGTTGCTCTGGGACATCCGACGAGTCTTCGGGCAGCAGGGCGACCAGGGGGCTCTGCGTAGCCAGGACCTGCTCGCCTCCCTCGTCCAGGACGCCGAGGCTCCCTGGGCCGAGTACGGGACGAAGGGCCTGAACGCCTACCACCTGGCCAACCTGCTGCGCGACTTCGGCATCAGCCCGGCCAACCACCGCTTCGAGAACGGCAGGCAGGCCAAGGCGTACGCCCGTAACCAGTTCCTCGACGCCTGGGCCCGCTACTGCCCCGACCCTGCCCAGCAGGCCCCCGCAGGCGGCGAGGCCGCGCTCGCACGTCGAGCCCAGGGCAAGCCACCGGCCCCTCCGTTCGAGACGCTGCCCATCGGCCCGCCCGGCGGGCCTGCCGGCCCCAGGCCCACTCGCTGACACCGACGCCGTATCAGTCCGTCGCATCCGTCCCCGCGCAGGTCAGCGCGGGGACGGAGTTCCTTGCCGACACGGATCACTCCGTACCTGCGACCGCCTCCGTACCTGTCCTGACCAGCTACGGGACGGATGCAACGGACGTGACGAAGCCCCACCCCACACGACTACCGGAGCACCACCATGCCCGAAACGAGCACCGACAACGCCCCCACCCGCCGCCGCAAGGGATTCTTCGGCCTGGCCCGCCGATCAGCAGCAAGCTGGAGCGAACGAGCCTCTAACGAGGCTTCGTCCGCGCTTACCCCCGCCCCAGGGGTGGCGGGGGAGAAGGCCGTGCGCCAGGGGGCGCCCGAGCCGGAGGAGGGTGTAGCCGAGACCGGCTGCCCACCTGCACCCGACTCCGTCGCCCCGAGCACTCAGCCGCCGACCGATATCCAGCCGCCCGCCGAGCAGCCCTCCTGGCGGGACCTCGACGCCCCCGTCCTGCCCGCACTGATGAACCGCAAGCGCACCGTGGAGAAGCGCGACCAGGAGAAGACCATCCGCTTCACGCGGACCGCGGTCCGCGTGATCAGCGCCGCCGCTCACCAGCGCGGTCAGAAGTTCGCCGGATTCGTCGGGGACGCCGCCCTGGCCGTCGCCCTCGGCAAGGCGGGGCTGGTCGGCTGCCCGGAGGACGACCCAGTCCGCCCGCTGATCGAGGCCGTCGAGGCGCACACGGTCGCGCTGAACCGCATCGGCGGCAACCTCAACCAGATCACCGCAGCCATCCACCGAGGAACGGTGCCCGAGCGTGCCGAGGCGGTGCTGGACCGCGTCGAGCAGGCGGCCGAGAGCGGCTACCGACTGATCGACCAGCTCATGGCGGAGGGTACCGCGCATGGTTCCTGACGTCTCTACCGGCTCCGACACCCGCGGACTGATCGTCTACCTCTTCGGCCCCGGCCGCCGCGACGAACACACCGACGCGCACATCGTCGCCGCCTGGGACATGGCCGGCGCCCCCGACCCCGGCCGCGACCCCGAGGCCACCTACACCCAGCTCGCCAAGCGCCTCGACACCCACGTCGACCTGCGCACCCGCGAGCGGGGCGGCAAGAAACCACCTCAGCACGTCTGGCACTGCCCGGTCCGCACCGCGCCCGGCGACCGCTACCTCACCGACACCGAGTGGGCCGAGGTCGCCCGCCGCATCGTGCACGCCACCGGCATCGCCCCCGAAGACGACGACAAGGCATGCCGGTGGATCGCAGTTCGCCACGCCGACGACCACATCCACCTCATGGCCACCACCGTCCGCGCCGACGGCCGCCGCCCGCGCACCCACCACGACGGACAGCGGGCCCAAGCCGAATGCCGCAAGATCGAGGCCGAGTTCGGCCTGCGCCGCCTGAAGTCCGGCGACCTCACCGCGCCCCGCACCCCCACCGGCGCCGAACGCGCCAAGGCCGAGCGCCAGCGCCAGACGGTCACGGCACGGCACTGGCTGCGCGAGCAGGCGTACGCGGTCGCTGCCGCCGTACAAACCGAAGCCGACTACTTCACCGTGCTGCAGTCCCTCGGCATCAAGGTCAAGACCCGCCTCGGCCCCGAGACCGGCGACTTCATCGGCTACAGCCTCGCCGCCCCCGGCGATACCAACGCGGCCGGCGAACCCGTCTGGTACGGCGGCTCGAAGCTCGCACCCGACCTCTCCATCAACCGCCTACGCGAACGCCTCCCCGATCAGAAGGTGGCCGACCACCCCCGCCATGTCGCGGACCCCGCCGCCCCATGGCGGCACACCACCACCGCCATACACGCGGCACGCACCGTCCTCGACTCCGATGACGATGCCGCCGCCCAGGGCCACCTGGCCGCCTTCGGCGATGCCCTGTACAACATCGCCAGCGCCACGACCGGTCCACAGCAGGCGGAACTACGAGCGGCGGCGATGGCGTTCAACCGCGCCCGTCGCTCCGCCACCCGCGCCGACCATCAAGCCGCCACCGCCCTATGCAAGGCCGCCAAGGAACTCGCCTACGCCTCCAACCAGCCGGGCGGACTCGCCATCGCCCTGCTCTTCGCCACCGTCCACCTGGCCCGCGCCGCCGCCAAGTGGCACGAGCAACGCGGCCACGAACAGCAGGCCGCTGCGGCCGAAGACGCCTTCCGCCACCTCCAGGCGGGCTACCAGCAGGCCGCCGGACCCGTCCTGGCGGACTTGGCCCGCCGCGCACCACGAGCCGCAACCGCCCGCCGCTTCGAACAGGACCTTCGTGCGGCCCTCCCCGACCACGCCGACCGAATCCTCGCCGACCCCACTTGGATCGCCCTGACCACGTCCCTCGCCCACGCCGAAACCGTCGGCCACAACCCCCGACGTCTCCTGATCGAGGTGAGCGCCCAACGAGAGCTCGACAGCGCGGAACGCCCCGCCGAGGTCCTCAACTGGCGCATCACCGCTCAGCCGAACCGGCGGACGCAAGCGGCTCGCAGTCGCAGCACCACTAGTGTCCTGCGCCGGAGA